>NZ_JAGSOY010000001.1 GCF_018837975.1 Zooshikella harenae
GAGACTTTTTATTTAGCTTTTGAGGGGGATGAAAAAAAGAGCCGGTATAACCAATTGTTACCCCAGTAGAACCAACGAATAAATAGTAATCCCGCCAAAATCACTGAATACATGACAGGCTCCCCAACATCAGTTCTGGAAAGCCAAAAAAAATGGACCATAACCAATACTGCTATAACATAGATAATGTTGTGTAGTTTTTTCCAAGATTTACCTAATCGTCGAACCATTGCTTTTGGGGAAGTCACACCCAAAGTAATTAACCCAAGCAGCGCTATAAAGCCAACAACAATATAAGGACGCTTAACCAGATCTTGTAGTAAATCATTCCATTGCCACGCCAGCATAAAAGCTAAATAAGCCAATACATGCAAAACCGCATAAAAAAGACTAAATAACCCCAGCATACGGCGATAACGAATAACAAAGGACTTTTTGAGTATTAGCTTGATGGGCGACAGTGCCAGAGTAACCCACAGAAAGTTTAATGCCCATGTTGCTAAAAAAAGCACAACCTCTTTAGCTGGATCGGGTCCTAACTGTTGTCCAATGATCAGCCAGATTAAATACCCCGCGGGGAAAAGTGCCAAACTAAATACGGCTATTTTATCAAGCTTAATGGTTAAACCCACATGACTCTCCCAGATTTTAAAACCCACTCAATTTAAAAGTATTTCCTTAAATCCATTCCTTTATAGAGAGACGCCACCTCATCGGCATATCCATTAAAAGGCATAGTATCGATATAATTTGGTGCAAAAAGGGACGACGGTAAGCGTCGTTCTCGCTTTTGGCTCCAACGTGGGTGATCTACAGCTGGATTAACATTGGCATAAAAACCATATTCATTGGGAGCCAGACTCTGCCATGTTGTCTTCGGCTGCATATCGGTGAAGGTAATTTTGACGATAGACTTAATACTTTTAAAGCCATACTTCCAAGGCAACATTAAACGAAGTGGAGCACCATTTTGCGGTGGCAGCGTTTTACCATAAAGCCCAACCACCATCATAGCCAGAGGATGCATAGCCTCATCAATACGCAGCCCCTCAACATATGGCCAGTCAATTAAACTAAATTGGCTTCTTTGACCAAGCATCTGCTCTGGATCATACAATGTTTCAAACAGTACATATTTTGCTTTTGAGGTAGGCTGAAATCTACGCAATAAATCAGCCAACGAAAAACCAAGCCAAGGCACTACCATTGACCAGGCTTCTACACAACGAAATCGATAAATACGCTCTTCAATGGCATGAACTTTTAAAATATCTTCTAATAAATACCTGCCCGTTTTTTCGGCCTCACCTTCCACTGTCACAGACCAGGGATCAGTAATAAAGTCCTTTGCGAGTCGAGCAGGATCTTTTTTACCAGTACCAAACTCATAAAAGTTGTTGTAGGAAGTAACATCCTGATAAGGCGTTAATGGATCGCTAGCTCGAAAGTGAGAGGGTTTGGCTTTTGATACGTGCTGTTGTAACCAATCTGGAGCAGGATATTGCTTTCCTGCCAAGTGAATTTTGTCCAATAGAGCTACCGGCGTTGCTTCAACTGCTTGTGAAGGCTCATCAGCTTCGCCACATCCAGCCAACACGGCAGAAGCACCTAAAATGAACTGACCACTACGCTGCATGAACTGTCGGCGGTTTACATAAGCTCGCTCAGAGGTTATTTCATAACTACGTACAGGGGATGGCTTCTTGATAATCATAAGCTTTAACCTAAAAAAAGGAGCAATGCTGCTCCTTTTTAAGAACGGGTTAAGGCTAATTATATTTCATGAAGTCGTTTTCGACCTTTTCCATAGCCGCCAAAGTGCTAGTGCAGGACCTGAAGTTGCGTAAAGCATAAATACTGAAAGCAGTGTTCTCGGTGGATCAATTGATACAACAGCAAATATCAGCACTAAAGCAAAAATCATCACAAAAGGCACACGCCCTTTGATGTCCAGATCTTTAAAGCTGTGATAGCGCACATTGCTAACCATCAAGATACCCACACCTGCGGTTATCAGTGCTGCCAATATACTGATTCCTGGTTCTGCTGGATAAAAGCCAAAATCAGTACATACCCAGGTCATTCCTGTTACTACAGCCGCAGCCGAAGGACATGGCAGACCTGTAAAGTAACGCTTGTCAGCCGAACTTATTTGCGTATTAAATCTTGCCAACCTAAGTGCAGTACACGCTACATAAATAAATGCGACCATCCATCCGGCCTTTCCAAGACTATGCAAGGTCCAGCTATAACACAAAATTGCTGGCGCAAAGCCAAAGGCAATCATGTCAGATAAACTATCGTATTCAGCGCCAAATGCACTTTGTGTGTTCGTCAGCCGTGCAACACGTCCGTCCAAACCATCAAGAATCATCGCCACAAAAATAGCTATTGCTGCATGCTCAAACTTAAATTGCGTGGCAGCAACAGCACTATAGAAACCACAAAACAAGGCTGCCGTTGTAAATAAATTGGGTAATAAGTAGACCCCACGACGTCTAACCTTACGACCGTTTTCCGCTACCTCTTCTACATGCTCATCAATGGGTAAAATGGTTTCTCCAATCTGTTCTTCATGCTCATCATTACTAGTAACAGAGTGCTTTTCCTCGTTCATAGGTCAATATCTTCTGCCAGAAAATGAATCAGGGATTATAGCAAACCCCACTCAAATGTATCGGTACTCATCACAACAAGTGCCGTTTTAACCGATTAGCTTATTCTGTAGATAAACATGCCACATCCCAAAATGCTTTAACCAAGGGGTCCTGCAGCCGTTTAGTCTGCACGCAGACACCAATAGCAAACGGCTCCAAAGGCGGATCAACAGTCAAAGTACGAATCTTAGCTGAAGCTGGGCTATTCACCACAACCAATTCAGGCACCACCCCCACTCCTAACCCTAAGTTCACCATACTTACAATGGCTTCATGCCCACCCACTTGCGCATAAATATTGGGTTTTATTCCTTTTATGCGAAACCAGTATTGTAGCCTTTTTCGAGACAGCCCTTGCTCAGCAAAAATCATTGGTACTTTTCGCCAGTCTATCTCGGACTGTTGTATTGTTAAATCTCTAACCAGCCCTGGTTGCTGGGGGGCAATAAACTGTAAGGGTGTATGAGCAATGGTTTTAAAGTATAAATTGCTAGAAAGATGATCTGGTTTAGCAGCAATAGCTAAGTCTTCTTCACCGTCCTGTACTTTTTGTAGCGCTAACGCCGCATCCCCCGTTCTTAACTTAATCTCAATACTTGGATAGCGTTGACGAAAGCGCATCAACAACTCTGAAAGGAAACTATAACTGGCCGTTACCGAGCAAAATAAATTAACCTCACCCTGTAGAAGCATGGTTTGCTCATGGACTCGACTTTGCATTTCCTGCCATAGCTGAAGGACTCGTTGTGCATAAGTTTGAAACTCCCTACCTGCAACGGTAAGCACAACCGATCGATTATCACGCTCAAATAACACTTCCCCAACTTCATCTTCCAATCGCCTAATGGCACGACTTAATGTCGAGGGACTGACATGGCAAGCTTGACTCGTTCGCGCAAAGTGAAGCGTATCAGCTAAGTGTAAAAATAACCTCAAGGCATGATGATCCATAACACAGGTATCTCACAATATTGCAAAATATGACATGTAGTATTTCAAATATATCATTTTACGCAATATTTGTTTTACGCTAGGCTACATACAGCTTTTAGCCCAAGGCTGTAGCCATATCAATCCTAAAATAACTTAGTCGTTCAGTTTTGACGCAACAAAACCGAATTAATAACTAAGGAGTGTCTACCACAGGTTACTGCACAGCAAAACTATAATTAGTGCAATTTAACTGTGGTGCTTTATGTCCTTGTCGAGGCAAGGCCAGTCACTTGCCTCGACAAGACTGCTTTTTACAAAAATTATCGCCACTACTTTTTATTGCCAGGAGCCCACTCATGAATTACTTCAATAGCCTGCCTCTGCGCATTCAATTAGAAGAGTTAGGTAAATGCCGTTTTATGGATCGCAGCGAGTTTGCGGATGAAACCCAAAAACTCCAAGGTAAAAAAATTGTTATTGTTGGCTGTGGCTCCCAAGGCCTTAACCAAGGACTGAACTTACGTGATAGCGGCTTAGATGTTTCTTTTGCGCTTAGAGAATCAGCGATCACAGAAAAACGCCAATCCTGGAAGAATGCTACAGATAATAGCTTTACTGTAGGCTCTTATGAGACATTGATTCCTCAAGCAGACCTTGTATGTAACTTAACGCCAGACAAACAGCACTCTAGTGTTGTTGAGCAAGTGATGCCCCTAATGAAGAAAGGTGCAACCCTTTCATACTCTCACGGTTTTAATATCGTTGAAGAAGGCATGCAAATTCGTCAAGACCTAACAGTTATCATGGTTGCACCTAAGTGTCCTGGCACAGAGGTTCGCGAAGAATACAAGCGTGGTTTTGGTGTTCCAACACTGATCGCTGTCCACCGGGAAAATGATCCACAAGGTGAAGGTCTTGAGTTAGCCAAAGCCTATGCAGCTGGCTTAGGAAGTCACCGTGCTGGCGTCCTGGAGTCTTCTTTTATTGCAGAGGTGAAATCAGATCTACTGGGTGAGCAAACTATTCTTTGCGGCATGCTGCAAACAGGTTCAATACTATGCTATGAAAAAATGATCGTCGAAGGTGTTGAGCCAAGTTATGCATCCAAGCTTATTCAGTACGGTTGGGAAGTCACAACTGAAGCGCTGAAAATTGGTGGTATCACCAACATGATGGATCGCTTAAGCAACCCAGATAAAATTCGTACTTTCGAGCTTTCTGAAGAACTTAAAAGCATCATGCGTCCACTGTTCCAGAAACATATTGACGACATCATTAGTGGACATTTCTCTTCTACCATGATGGCCGACTGGGCAAATGATGACGCAGACCTGCTTCGCTGGAGAGCTGAAACGGCTGAAACGGCATTTGAAAAGTCCACCTCAACAGATGCAGACATCCCTGAACAAGAGTACTTTGACCATGGCTTGCTGATGGTAGCAATGGTTAAAGCAGGTGTTGAACTGGCTTTTGAAGTTATGACTCAGTCAGGCATTATTGCCGAGTCTGCTTATTATGAGTCACTGCATGAAACACCACTTATTGCTAATACAATTGCACGTCGCAAGCTGTACGAAATGAATGTAGTCATTTCTGATACGGCTGAATATGGTTGCTACTTGTTTGCGAACGCTTGCGTACCTTTACTGCAAGACTTTATGAAAAAGGTTGATGCAACGATCATCGGCAAAGGTACAGCTCAAGCAAGTTTCTCTGTAGATAATGCAAAACTTGTTGAAGTAAATGATGCCATTCGCAACCATCCCGTTGAAGTAACTGGCCGTGAGTTACGCAGCTACATGAAGGATATGAAGAAGATTATCTGATAAACATTTCACTGATGTAATCAGCTTACCAATAGGCGTTAATTTAGCGCCTATAAAAAAATCCCTAAAAGTCTGACTGACCCTGAGCGCATTTATGCGCTCTTTTTTATCATTCTGAACTTTTAAAAATTAATACCCATAAAAAAGGCAGTGATTAACACTGCCTTTTTTATTTCTGTATTTTGCCTGGTAATAACACAAAAGCACTACAAACTGAGCACTTTTTCTCCTCTTGCTATACCAGAAACACCCGTACGCACTACTTCAAGAACAGTGGACGAGCCAATAGCCTGAATAAAGGCATCCAACTTAGCGCTATCACCCGCGAGTTGTACAACATAAGTATTCGCTGTGACATCAACAATTTGCCCACGGAAAATATCTGTCGTACGTTTCACCTCTGCTCGTTGTCCACCTGTAGCTTTCACTTTAACGAACATCAGTTCACGCTCAATGTGGGCACCTTCAGTCAGATCAACTACCTTCACAACATCAATTAATTTATTGAGTTGTTTGGTGATTTGCTCAATTTTATGATCAGCGCCAATTGTCGTGAGTGTTAGCCGAGATAATGTTGCGTCTTCAGTTGGAGCAACATTAAGGCTTTCAATATTGTAGTTACGCTGAGCAAATAACCCTACGACCCGAGATAATGCACCTGGTTCGTTTTCCATTAATACTGAAATAATATGCCGCATTAGGTTCGCTCCGTCTTACTTAACCACATATCTCTCATAGAGCCATCTTTAATTTGCATAGGGTATACATGCTCGTTAGGGTCAACCCGAATATCTAAAAAGACCAAGCGATCTTTTATCGACAGCGCTTTTTCCATAGCAGGCTTAAGCTCTTCAGGTTTTTCGACCCGGATGCCTACATGACCATAAGCTTCTGCCAACTTCACAAAGTCAGGTAGTGAATCCATATAAGAGTGAGAGTAACGGCTGTTGTACTGCATATCCTGCCATTGACGCACCATACCCAGCGCCTGATTATTCAAGTTAATAATCTTGATGGGCAAGTCATACTGCATACAGGTAGACAGCTCCTGAATATTCATTTGAATACTCCCCTCTCCTGTTACACAGACCACCATCTCATCAGGGAAGCTTAACTTCACCCCCATTGCGGAAGGTAAACCGAACCCCATCGTGCCAAGCCCACCAGAATTAATCCAATGATTGGGCTTATCAAATTTATAGTACTGTGCGGTAAACATCTGATGCTGACCAACGTCAGATGTTACATAAGCTTTGCCTTTAGTCACCTCACACAAAGTTTCAATAACCATTTGTGACTTAATGACTGAACCATCACCTTTATCATAAGGAAATGTGCCACGAGACGAACGCCATTCTTCGATTTGCTTCCACCAGGCATTAATTGCCTCTTCATTTAGAGCGCTTTTACCCTCTTTCAACAGTGAGAGCATCTCGCTTAAGACAGGTTGTACAGGTCCCACAATGGGTATATCTGCACGAACATTTTTAGAGATACTTGCCGGATCAATATCGATATGAATTATTTTTGCTGTTGGGCAAAATTTAGAAATACCATTAGTCACCCTGTCATCAAAGCGAACACCGACAGCTAAAATCAGGTCACTATGGTGCATAGCCAGGTTTGCTGAATAGCTGCCATGCATTCCTAACATGCCTAAAAATTGGTTGTCTGTGCCCGGAAAACCACCCAGCCCCATTAACGTATTGGTCACAGGTAAACGAAGCTGTTTAGCTAATTGAGTAAGTTCATTCGCTGCTTTGCCAAGGATTACGCCACCACCGCTATAAATAATTGGCCGCTTAGCTTCAAGCAGCATATTTAGTGCTTTGCGAATTTGTCCTGAGTGACCTTTAAGTGGTGGTGTATAAGAACGAAGTTTGACTTTTTTAGGATAAATATACTCGTACTTATCACTGGGATTGGTAATATCTTTTGGGATATCCACCACAACAGGCCCTGGCCGCCCAGATTGAGCAATATGAAATGCTTTTTTAATTGTGGCTGGAATGTCTTGGGCCTGTTTCACTAGAAAACTATGTTTAACGATTGGACGAGAAATACCCACCATGTCCGTTTCCTGAAACATATCTGTACCAATAAAATCTGAAGGTACCTGCCCAGAAATTATAACCATAGGTACAGAATCCATATAAGCCGTGGCAATACCGGTAATGGTATTTGTCGCTCCAGGCCCGGATGTCACTAATACCACTCCAGCCTTTCCTGAAGCACGCGCATAGCCATCAGCCATATGCGTCGCAGCCTGCTCATGGCGAACTAAAATATGAGTGACTTTATTTTGCTGGAATAAAGCATCATACACATGGAGTAAGGCTCCTCCAGGATAGCCATAAATATACTCCACTCCCTCATCCGCTAATGCGCGGATAACCATTTCTGCACCAGATAATAGCTCCACGAAATACCCCTTTCCAAACGTGATATTTTCCAACAAATACTACACTTGCATTCTATACTGCCAGATATAGTTGAGCGAGGCTGGGCTTGGTTAGGATAAACGGGTATCGCTTGCTCAGGAACTCACGCAACCTCGCTATAACTCATGAATGCTAATTATCCAATGGATTACCAGACACTATCATTTAAATGAAGTGACATATAATTAGCAGAGCTATTCAGTTAAAACAAATACACGGGTACGTACCTGTTTTCCCGACCCGAGGTAACGTGGTCTAGGGAATCAGCCAGATATCGGGTTACGACTCTGGGCCTGACAGAAAATTGATAACATAGCCATCAACACATACATGTTATTGTCCAGCAATAATATGTCAATAGAGGAAAAGAGCTATGTGTGTTTCATTATGATAGTAACCAAGCCCATAAAACATCTTGGCTTTTAGGTGAGTGGCAATGGTTTAACACAAATTCAGTTAGATCTTGCTTCACTATTTAGCAATAATTTTCTATACACTATACTTTAATCTGTCTGTACAGCTGCGTACTTCAGTGATAACAATAGGCCCCCGTATGAGACCATTTTTGTTAGCCAGCATTGCTTGCCTTGTTTTTTGCTTGCAAATTCAGCCATCCCATGCAGATACCTTTTATAAGTGGGTAGATGACCAGGGTGTAACCCACTATGGTACACGCCCTCCAGAAGGATCCAGTGCGGAATCAGTTAATACCCATGCTCAAAAACCTTCCAACCAAGAAAAGGCTACCAAACAGCTAGAAGAAACAAAGGCAGAACAAGCCTATCAAACAAAGGAAGAGGAAGAAGAAGAGCGCTTCCAAAAAGATTTAGCTGCGGCTAAACAGGAGCGTAAAAAACAGTGTGAAGAAGCAAGACAAAATAAAGTCCAGCTAACATTAAAAAGCCGAGTCAAAATGAAAATGGAAGATGGCTCAGTAAAAATGTTGAGTGAAGAAGAGCGTCAGAAGCAAATTAAACAGGCTGATAATGCGATTAAGGAGTTTTGCTTGTAACAACCTTTGACACTCATCTTGCAAGACACTCTTTAAAAGCTAAAGCAGAAGACTACCAAAACCACTAGAACTCAGTACCCTGGAGGACATTTCAGGGTTACAACAAGTTTACCTCGATAATAAATAGCCGGGTCAGTTTTAAGCGCAACACTAAAGTGCTTCGATTTCCCAGGTAATGGTGCAACTAACCGGGATACTTCCCAATTCATAGTTTTTTGTAGCCCCTTATTTTGGCTACTCACAACTTCTTGTAACCGATAATCCAATAAAAAAGAATCACATCCACACTGCTTGAGTGGCTCCATTGAATACAACACCCCTTCGAGAAAACTACCTTCTCTACGGTGTACAACCTGCCTTGGCGCCATGACTACACAATGATCAACATAATTTCGAATCGTTAGCTTTGAAAGCCATTGCTGATTTTTCCCCACTGTAGAAATAGGCTTGCTTGATGTTGGGAATAAACAACCAGTCAATGTAGAACAGATAAAACCCAGCAATAGCAAGCTCCTTTGCTTAATGATCATAGCGCTATCACTGAATAATGAGTTGATCGACTTTTTTGATTAAGACTAGCAGCTGAGTTGAATCGACCATCATCGACTTAAAATACTCTTCCGCTAAGACATGGATATCACTGGACTTGGGTAAAGCTGCATTGCGATCTAAAAGCGATTCTATTTTTGGTATGAAAACCCACTGTAGCCACTGGGTAAATTCCAAAGTATCAATACAAAAAGGCTGGTCACTAGCAAGTGCTTCTGCAGAAGGAGGCTCCACTTCCCAGAGTTGGAGTGCCTCCATTTCATCTTGAATAGCTTGGAGCAGGTGTCGTAAGTTTGTGGTTTTCATAATTTGCTCTGGCACTACCTTATGTATAACGATGTGACAGAGCAAATTATGTGTGCTTGCTTTACCCCTGAGTAGCAATAGTCTGCGATTCTCGAATTAAATCTCGAAAACGCGCTTTCATACCTGCATCCCGGGTCAAAGTTAAGCCTCTACGGGCTAATTGCTCTGCCTGACGGTAATTGTGCTGCATGAGTCTAACAGAAGCTAGCTCATAGTAAACATTTGGATCTTGAGGAGATACCCGAAGTGCTCGCTCAAGTGTTGCGGCTGCGCCACCTAAATTGCCTTCAGCACGTTGACGCTTCGCCGTATTAATTAACTTGCGAACTGCAGAATTACTTGATGTTGTTGACTCAGGACGAGACACATAAGCATAGCGGTCACGTTCTACCTGAGAAACACTGGCACGACGATCATACTGATCATAAGGCTGCTGTGAGTTGGCATTTTGCTCAACAGTATAACCACCATTGGTATCCCCTCGAGACTGTGGATACTCTTGAGAAGGTGGTGCCTGATTATAACGATCATCAGGATAACCCTGTTGAGGATACTGTTGCTGTGGTTGCTGTTGTGGGTAACGTCCATGCTGATCTGTTGGATAACGTGACTCAACTGGAGCCTGCTGATAACCACCTTGTCCTGGCACCATACCTGTTCCAGGATCACGATCAGCAGGCACCAGGTAAGGGTTTGATCGACAGCCAGCTAAAGCTACCAATATGCCCAACACAATCATTAGCTTTGAATGCTGTCCATGAATTGACTGCATTTGTCTTCCCCTTATCTAAAAATAGACTTAAACCAATCAATAACTTTATTTGAACGACGGCGCTGAGGATAACCGTTGCGTCTATCATAGCCATCATTAGCACGATAGCAGCCCGCCTCCTGAAGTGGCTCAAACCCTGACACAAAAGGCAGGTACCGAGCACCAGGGCAACGTTCTTCACTTCTTAACCCTGTTGCCTCATCAACCCATAAGTAGTTTACACCCTCAGGAGTAATAGGCTGCAAAGAACGTACATTTGCCTTCTTCATAAAATCAGCCCACACTTTTAGCGCTCCAGAACTACCTGTTAATGGTGTTGACTTATTATCATCTTTCCCTATCCAAACAACACTTAATAAATTCTCACCATACCCAGCAAACCAGCTATCACGCCTGTCATTAGTTGTACCCGTTTTACCTGCTAGCCTTAAGTTTCTTGGCAATACACTATAAGCTCCTCGCCCAGTGCCCTCACGCATTACTTCTTGCATAGCATATTGAACAAGGTGGACAAAACGCTCATCGACTTTCTGTTCCAACGCTAATTCATAACGTTGCAGTGTAATGCCATTCGCGGTTAATACTGCACGAATTGTTCGCATTGGGGTTTGGAAACCACCTGCTGCAACCGTTTGATAAACTTGAGCAACTTGTATGGGGGTTAAATTAATGGCGCCTAATAACATTGCCGGAAAAGGCTTAAGCTCTTCACCTACCCCAAGCTGTTGCAAGGTATGAATGACTTCTGTTAAGCCAACTTCCATACCAACTCGCACTGTACTTAAGTTATAACTTTTCGCTAAAGCTCGGTGTAAAGGCACCCAGCCATGACTTTTACGGTCATAGTTTTTAGGCTCCCACACATCGCCTGTATCAGACCTAATTGTTATAGTGTCATCATCAATTAAAGTGGCTAAGTTGAACTGCTCAGGAAAACTTAACGCTGTCAAATAGACTGCAGGTTTGACTAAAGAGCCTATGGAACGTTCAGCATCCAGTGCACGATTAAAACCTGCATAACCAGGTTTAACTGCACCAACAATTGCAAGCACATCTCCACTATTAGGAGCAGTAACTACCATAGCCCCTTGTAAGTCTTTATGTTTAGGATAAGCTTTTTTTAGTCTACCAATAGTTTGACTAACACTTGTTTGTGCTTTCATTTGGATAACAGGATCCAAATTAGTAAAAATGCTCAGTCCTTCTGAGGTTAAGTCTTCATCGTTGTATTCTTCACGAAGTTGTCTTTTCACAAGATCAAGGTAAGCATACGCATTAGCTAAGTAAGACTTATTGGACTTTACAATATCCAAGGGCTTTTCAATGGCTTTTTTGGCTTGCTCTTGTGTGATATGACCTAGTTTAGCCATAACCTTTAAAACAAGATTACGACGCTTGAGTACTTTTTCAGGATGACGTCTTGGGTCGTATTCTGAAGGACCTTTTACAATACCGACTAATAGCGCTACTTGATGTAATTCCAGCTCACTAATTGGCTTACCAAAATAAAATTGGCTGGCCAACCCAAAACCATGAATTGCACGTTTACCCTCTTGTCCTAGATAGACTTCATTAAGGTAGGTTTCTAAGATATCGTCCTTGCTGTAATGCATTTCCAGCAAAAAAGCCATAGCGGCTTCTGATAGCTTACGCTTTAACGATCGCTCACTACTTAGATAGAAGTTTTTAACCAACTGCTGCGTTAAAGTACTTCCACCTTGTACCGTTGATCCTGAGCGGAAGTTAATCCATGCAGCACGAGCAATAGCTTTAAATGAAACACCATAATGTTGATAAAATTTACGATCTTCTACAGCAAGCAGTGTAGGAATTAACATATCCGGAAGCTCTTCCAGCCGGGTAATAATCCGGTCTTCATTACTATCTGGATAAATTCCACCAATGAGTAAAGGCTCCAGTCTTAGCAAAGCAACTGGCTTTCCTTCAGTATTTTTAAGCGCCTTTACACTATGCTGGTTAAAGTTCACTGTAACCAGCTGAGCAGGCTCCGCACCATCTTCAAACTGAAAACCACGCGTATACAGCGTATATGTTGTGCCCTTTCTCATCACTTCACCAGGGCTATCAACAGTGTCTTTGCGTTGATAACCTAGCTGCTTAAGCTGAAGGGCAAATGTATCTGGCGACAGTTGTAATCCTTCATAAAGCTCTAAAGGGCGAGCATATACTTTGGCTGGAATATCCCACTTTTTGCCTTCAAACTTTGCTGTGACAACAGCATCAAGACGATAAAGGTATACCCCACCAACAACGCCTATCACTAACATAACCAGCAAACAAAGCTTGATCAGTGTACGGAAAAGACGGAATTTTTTTATGGGCTTTTGAGGTTGGGAATTTTTACTGTTAGGGTCTGATTTGCTCATGGGCTGGATTATACGGACTCAGTCACTTACTCCATAATGTTCTTAGCTGATTCGAGAACTTCTACCCGTTATTGGTTCCTTAAGCAGTGGCTCAAAATGCCACCAAACAGACATTAAAAATGCCTTACAACACCAATAACCGTTGAAATTATTAAGTTTAATTCACATACGGCTAGTCATAAAATCACCAATGCATCAAACAATCAACAAAACATCCTGACTAGTGATTTAGTCTATGAAGTAATAAAAATGTTTTAAACTCATGTGGTTATATAGAAACACCCTATCATCAGGGCATATTCTTGAAGGTTATTTTACCAAAATGAAATAAGAATTTAGTGTAATTAACAAACAGTTTTGAATTATTGGCTATTATTAGAACAAGAGTGCTCCCTGATCGCCTTATTCATAACAATAACTATACGCTTCTTCATTTGCTGGTTATTCATTCGGGCAAGGATAATGACAATGGCTACCGACTTAATCGAATTGAAAAACCTGGGTAAAACATCTGTACAGTGGCTTAATGCTGTAGGTATTAGAGATAAAGAAACCCTAGAACAGATAGGCTCAGTTGAAGCTTATCGAAAAATCAAAACTCGAGGCTTCAAAGTCTCTAAAGTATTGCTTTACGCACTGGAAGGTGCACTGCTTGATGCACACTGGAATCAACTAGCCCCTGACCTTAAAGCCAAACTAATTAAAGAGGCAGAAAGTAATGGGCAACACCAGCCAGAAAACTGAGCTAACGACATCTTTTCATTTTTAATAGGCCAAAAAGTCCTTATTTTTCACGACCTCAAAAAAAGTGTACTACATAAGAATTAATTGCTTGACTCTGATAATGAGAATTATTATCATTTAAACCGTTGTCACATGGCAACGGTAATCTGTAAACGGCTTTACTTGGCGGTAAACAGCTAAACAGATTATCTCCTCATCAGGCTAATCACGGTTTAAGCTGCCTCTAACCCAGGCAGCTTTTTTTTGCCTTAAAAATACTGCAAGTTTACCGTAATAAATATGGCCGAACCTTTAACGCTTCGCGCTTTCAAACTGTGTTAATAAGACTCTTCTTCCATATCATCAGCAAAAATTAGTTCATCATCAAATAACTCAGACTGGAAGACTTCCACATGACGTGCAATTTCTGAAACTTTCTCATAAAGCGCCACATGGAATAATGCTTCTCCTTCGTTAACGAGCGGTATATTGGTCCTTGCAATCACAATACCTGAAGCAGGAGCTAGTACAGTAAGCTCTGCGTCTCCAAAGGGAGCACTAATGGTTGCAAGTGGTTGATGTTTTTTAACACTGGCACCAAGTTCAACAAGGGGGCGAAATACACCATCTGTTTCTGCTCGCACCCACTGAGACTGGTTAGCTATGACGGGACTTCTATTCGATTTTTTCTTCGACTTATGAGACCGTAACATACCCAACATACGCATTACATTAATAATGCCTCGAATACCCGCATAAATAGACAGCTCATTAAAACGTAAAGCTTCACCCGCTTCATAAGTAATGACAGGTATATTAATACTCTCAGCAAAAGACCTTAATGATCCATCAGGTAGCGTGGCATCTAATACCACAGGTGTACCAAATGCGCGAGCCATTTCATTAGAGCCACTACTGTTCATGGCTCCCCATACTTGAGGTAAATTAGACCGGTGGACAGCACCTGTGTGTAAATCAACAACATGAGTACATTTACGCACAACACTTTCACAAAAAAGATTAGCGATTCGAGCACCCAGAGATCCTTTTTTAATGCCAGGAAAGCATCGATTTAAATCACGTCGGTCTGGTAAATAACGTGAGCGCTGAATAAAACCAAATACATTAACAATTGGTACTGCCACAAGTGTTCCCTTTAATTGAGACATCACTTTTAGCTTTAGTAAACGACGAATAATTTCGACGCCGTTCAGCTCATCTCCGTGAATAGCTGCACATACTAAAAGCACAGGACCATCTTGCCGACCATGAACAATTTGTACTGGTATATTAAGAGGGGTATGGGTATACAGCTGGGCCACAGCCAAGTCTACAGTTGCACGCTTGCCTGCCTCCACTTTTACACCATTTATTTCAAACGGAGCACGTTGCATCCCATCCATCCTATTACTTTCTTTTTTAAAGCACGTTAGTTACTGCGAGTTATCACCCAACTTTTATCTAGGTAAAACAAAACAACTGTCGACCATCCTCAACCATCAAAAACGGGCCTGATAGCATAACGAGTTATTATAGGGTTGCGATACAGTGAAAGAATTGAGTCATCATTAAGTGGTTCACAACTCTGGTAAATGATAATCAACTTTTCACATTAGTTGAGCAGTCTTTATACAAGTGGTGTTTAGTTGATCACGACAAATGAAAAATCTCTGTCTGGATGAGACATGATTGTCACATCAAGCGAGAAAACATTTGCGATTTGTTCAGGTATGAGGACATCCGCAGGCTTTCCCCAGGCAACAGCTTTACCTTCATTTAGCAATAAAACCTTATCGGCAAAACGCATGGCCATATTCATATCATGCAGTACCATTACCACTACATGACCCGCATGAGCAAACTGTCTTGCTTCATTCATAAGCTGCAACTGATGTTTAGGGTCCAGTGCAGCGAGTGGTTCATCTAGTAATAAGCATCTTGTATCAGTTTTTTCTGCCTGCAACTGTACCCAAACTCTTGCCAGCTGAACCCGCTGCTGCTCCCCACCAGAAAGTGAAAGGTAGTTACGATTTTGTAGATGGATAATATCAAAACACTGCAAGGCTAATTTAACCCATTGAAAGCTTTCTGTAGAAGATGTATTCCATGGCAAGCGACCTAAAGCGACCACTTCTTCAACGGTAAATGCAAACTGCAACTGATGCTGCTGCCCTAAAAGCGCAATATGCTGAGATTTAAACTGACGAGATAACTGTGTGTAAGGTTGTTGTTGCCAGTAAAGGTCTCCTGCGCTATCAGGTACTCCTCCTGCAAGACAATGTAATAGCGTTGACTTACCCGCTCCATTAGGCCCAAGTAATACAACAAGTTCACCAGGATTAAAGGTCACACTGACAGGGTGTAGTAAGGTTTTATTAAACCTGTGAACTGAAACATTTGTTGCTTGCAACATTTATTAACTAACCATGCGTTGCCGTTGTTGAATTAAAAGCCAAATAAAAACGGGGGCACCTATCAGCGCTGTTACAATTCCAATTGGTAACTCTAAAGGGGCAAGTAACCAACGCGATAAAGTATCCGCGATCAACAACAACCAAGCACCACCCAGTGTCACAGCTGGCAGTAACGTCTGATGGTTAGGGCCAGCACACTGACGCACAATATGCGGTACCACTAATCCAACAAATGCCACAATGCCCACTGCGGCTACAGCAACACCAACGCCTAACGAAGCAACACAAATCACCGTCCGCTTTAACTTCTCAACAGGAACGCCTAAATAACCTGCTTCCTGCTCTCCTAGCAATAAAGCATTCAACCCCTGGCCTAGCCATGGAATAAGCAAGACCTGTAAAACCAAAACGGCTAAGCATGTTGAAACTGCCCACCACTGTGCACCACTCAACTGCCCCAGTTGCCAGTACATAAAGGAACGAAGCGTTAAGTCATCAGCCAAATAGTTTATAGCGGCTAGAGCAGCCATAGCCATGGAAGAAATAGCAACCCCCGCCAACAGCATAGTGGGTACTGAAATACCCCAAATTGTTACTCCCAGTCGATATACCACCCAAGTAGCCAACGTGCCACCTAAAAAAGCAAAACAAGGCACAAGGAGGCTACCCAGCGTTATCGCCACTGAAGGAAAAAGCTGATTGAGAATTAACATCGCCAAAGCTGCACCCACAGCGGAGCCACTAGAAATACCCAAAACCCCTGGATCAGCCAATGGATTCCGTAGTAATCCCTGCAATAGGGCACCACTATTGGCCAAAATAGCTCCAACCACAAGTGCAAGCAGAACTCTTGGTAAGCGAATCTCAAAGATAATGGTATTAATATGGGCAGGTAGCTGCCCCCGGCTCTTCTCTGAACCAGGCATCAAAATACTGCTCCATGGCGTTTCAACCACTCCAATGCTAAGCGACCAAAAAACGGTTACTAACATCACAAGCAAAAATGAAATCCACCACCATCTTTTGTTATGACACAATCTCATAAAACATTTTTCTTTTAATTTGGCACATAAGCCTTTCGAATAATTACGCATTTTCTATGCATACATAAAATCCGAGCAATTACATTGCTAACCTAAATCAGCAGCGTCACAATAGTGAAAGATGCTCTCAAACAAACCGTTTTTTTATGAACGAAGAAACCATTACGCTGTGCACAATAGATGAGATTCCCACAAATTCCAGCAAGGGCTTTACCGTTGGCAAGCACACTATCTTTGTTGTGAACCATGCAGGGCAGTTTCATGCCTACCTAAACCGGTGCCCTCACTTGGGCATTCGCCTGGAGTGGCAACCTGATCAGTTTTTGGATACTGATGCACGGCTCATTCAATGCGCTACTCATGGTGCTCTATTTTTAATAGAAACAGGTCTCTGTATTGCGGGTCCTTGTGCAGGGCAACGCCTAACCAAGTTAGCTTGTCACTTAGCCAACCAGCAACTTTGTGTAACACTGCCCTGTTCACCTACTTAAGTTTTATTAAGCCTTATCGAATAAGGCTTTCAATTCCGGATCATAACTTAAATAAACAGGAAGCTGTCGATCTAAAACAAGTGAAGATAGGGTTATGTTAACGCCATAAGCATATACCTCAACGCCAGCTGCAACAGCCTCACGAAGCGCTTTGCCATAAGCACTGTCTATATGGTCAGCAGGAGCCACTTGCTCAATCAAGGTATTTTGCACACAAAAAACCAATACAGCTCTATGCCCTTCTGCACACATAGCTGACAGCTCACGAAGGTGCTTTGTTCCTCTTGCAGACACTGCGTCAGGAAAGAGCCCCCACCCATGGCCTACCGCCAAGGTAACACTCTTAACTTCTACATAGCATGAAGGCTTACCAACTGACTCAAGCAGTAAATCAATGCGGCTTTTTTCAGAACCATATTTAACTTCTTTGCGAATTGTTTCATAACCACTAAGAGGCTCAATAACACCCGCCTGAATCCCTTCATAGACAACAGTATTCGCCCGTCCAGTATTAATACAGGCGAGTCCTTTACTTTGGCCACTTTCACCTGGCTCAGCTTGAACTTCAACAAGCTCCCAAGTACCCGGATATTTGCGCTTTGGATTATCAGACCAGGAAAACCAAACCTGACTTTCAGGCTTGGCACAGTTCAACATAGAACCCGTATTTGGGCAGTGAAGTGTTAACTTTTTTCCACATGGTTGACTAATATCTGCTAAAAAACGTTTATAGCGTTTAATTAGTACACCGTTTTTTAATGGCTGCTCAAACTTCAAAATTAATTACCCACAAACTGAATTACAACCTAATTGAACAGTCTATAGCGTTTGTTATGAACAAAAAATATTGCAGCTATAGCAAAATGCGATTAACTATACATGATGTTTTTTGTTTGACGACAAAAAAATATTGAAATACCAGTAGCGTCTTTTAATGGTATCTGGTAATTTCACCGCTTCGTGAAATTTAAGCTGGTCATTTTTTCAGCATTTTCACGATTTTACTGCGCTATTAAAGTATTTAAGCGCGCCTTAAGGAAAATGTTCACTTTTGTGAGGCTGTAAAAATGTCAGCACAAAACAAAACTGAATCCAGTTATTTAATGAAAACATTCACACCTTACGAATTAAAAGAAGGTGAGGAATACATGAATGAGCAGCAGCGTGCTCACTTTTCAGACATCCTTCGTAACTGGAAACAGGAGCTCATGGAAGAAGTGGACCGTACGGTTACTCACATGAAAGACGAAGCGGCTAACTTTCCTGACCCTGCCGACCGTGCAAGCCAGGAAGAAGAGTTTAGCTTAGAGCTTCGCGCACGGGACCGTGAGCGCAAACTGATAAAAAAAATCGAGCAGACACTTACACGTATAGATGAAGACGACTACGGCTTTTGTGATACCTGTGGTGTTGAGATTGGTATTCGCCGTTTAGAAGCTCGTCCAACTGCAACATTGTGTATTGACTGCAAAACCCTGGCAGAAATAAAAGAAAGACAAGTCGGCGGCTAATAGCAGCTGTCACTTAACTTTTACAGGGCGTTATATTCATAGAGGCTATCAGCATCCTACGCTGAGGATTTGCTACAGATGCTGATTGAGACTAATTTACAATAACTTCACCCGTTATTAATAGAAGGGCTATGATAAGCCAAAAGAGCTAGCGCTCTTATCCAGGCAACCACTTCAATAAAACCTCATTTTTTATTATGGTAACGACCATGAGTAAGGTACGTTATCGAGGGCGCTTTGCCCCATCTCCAACAGGACCTCTGCACTTTGGCTCTCTGGTCAGTGCCCTTGCCAGCTATTTGGATGCTAAAGCCAACCAAGGTGAATGGTTGGTGCGTATCGAAGATATAGACCCACCCCGAGAACAAGCTGGTGCAACTGAATGTATTCTCAAAGCGCTGGAATGTTACGGTTTGCACTGGGACCATTCCATTATTTATCAGTCATCACGCCAAACCATTTATCAGGAGCACATTGATCAACTTTGTACACAGCAGCAAGCCTACCCCTGTACCTGCTCTCGCAAAGAACTAAGTGCTTATAATGGCCAATATCCAGGTACCTGTCGAAGTCAGCGTAAAACACCAACTACCCCATTTGCTATCAGACTCAAAACCCACCCCACCGCCATTGAGTTTGTTGATGGTATCCAAGGTAAGCAATCTTTTAACTTAGAAGAAGCTGGTGGTGACTTCATTATTAAACGTAAAGATGGCCTATTTGCTTATCAGTTAGCTGTTGTTGTTGATGATTTTCTACAAGAAATAACCCACATTATTCGCGGATCAGACTTATTGGACTCAACGCCACGACAATACTACCTTCAATCTGTCTTAGCGTTTTCACATCCAAATTATGCCCACATTCCAGCGATCATCGCCAATGATGGAAAAAAGCTGTCTAAACAAAACCTAGCCGATCCACTTCCACTGAAGCAACCCCAACCCTTGTTATTACGAGCACTACATGCGCTTAACCAACATCCTCTCCCAGAGCTTAGTGATGCAACAGTGTCTGAAATTTTACAATGGGCCACAACCCACTGGAATGCGAGTGCAATTCCACAAACTTTGACCATTCCAGAAGCCTGCTTGCCCACAATAGTCGTATAAAAATACTATTCTCAGTTCAATAAAATTTCTTCTGAGTCATTAGAATCAGTTGCAGCTTTGCAAGACAAACACTTCTTGCAGTACTATCGAAAGACTAATTATCTATATACGACACTTATGTATATATATCGCCTTGTTCTCTTATTGGTAGTAGGGATTTACTTGTTTTCCCCAGCCATCATGGAGTGGTGGATTGAAATGCCTACGCTTTGGTATAGACCCTATCTGTTGTGGATAGGCCTCATTATTGTCGGTTATATTCTACACCGGCAACGAGGTGCTGATGACATTTGAGCTAAGTCATCTGGTTATTATCAGTATCAGCTATCTGCTGCTGTTATTTTTAACGGCATTTGCAACTGAACGAGGTTATCTCCCAGCCAAAATTGCCAACCACCCTGTTACCTATGTTTTGTCATTAGGCGTTTATGCCAGTGCATGGGCTTTTTATGGCACGATTGGTTTAGCTCATCAATATGGTTTTTTATTTTTAGCTTATTACTTGGGTATATGCGGTGCTTTTCTATTAGCACCTGTCCTGTTAATCCCCATCCTCAGAATTACACAAACTTATCAGCTTACGTCTTTAGCTGACCTTTTTACTTTTCGTTTTCGTAGCAGCTGGGCAGGCACACTAACCACACTTTTTATGTTACTTACCGTGCTACCGCTTTTAGCGCTACAAATACAAGCCGTTACTGATACAGCACAAATCCTCACCCGACATGCTATGCCGGAAAAACTCGCACTGGGCTTTTGCCTAATTATTATCACTTTTGCGATTTTATTTGGGGCTCGACATATTGCCTGTGGCAAAAAACATGCTGGTTTAGTCGTAGCGATTGCCTTTGAAACACTCATTAAGCTCATCGCCATTTTGATTATTGGTGGTTATGCTTTATTTGTCGTGTTTTCAGGGCCTACTGACATGCAAGGCTGGCTAAATGACCATACAAGTGCACTTGCAGCGTTGCAAACACCATTAGATGAAGGGCCATGGCGCACTCTACTACTGGTCTTTTTTGCTTCAGCTATTGTGATGCCACATATGTTTCATATGTGTTTTACTGAGAATCAAAGTCGGAATGCGTTATCAGTCGCTAGCTGGGGTCTACCACTTCTTTTGTTACTCTTAAGTATCTCGATTCCTCCCATACTGTGGGCAGGACTCAAACTCAACAACCCAACACACCCTGAATACTTTACTATAGGTATCGGCTTAGCAAGTCAGGCTCCATGGCTGTCATTACTTGGCTATATTGGCGGATTATCTGCAGCAAGTGCGCTTATCATTGTGACCACACTAGCATTATCCGCAATGGTTCTTAACCATATTGTACTGCCAACAGTACAGCCTCAGGGCAACCAAAATCTTTATCAGTGGCTGCTCAATGTCAGGCGTATTCTCATAGTCCTCATTATTCTTGCAGGGTATGGTTTTTACCGCCTTTTAGGAGCAGAGCAAGACTTATCAAACTTAGGAATTGTTGCTTTTGTTGGTGCACTTCAGTTTTTACCTGGCGTACTCAGCGTACTGTATTGGCCTCAAGGTAATCATAAAGGCTTTATCTGTGGTTTAATCATTGGTTTTATTGTCTGGGTCATTACTTTACTGGCACCACTCCTAACTGACCTTCCACAACCCAGCCTAATAAATTCCTTATTGAATTACTGGGGACTGGGCTCAAATACTGAGCCTTGGCATATTGCGGCAATTGGCTCACTTCTAATTAATACCTTGGTATTCATAGTAGTATCGCTGATTACCCACATGCCTGATGCTGAACTCAGTGCCGCAAATGCCTGTGCTGTTGATAATATACATCGACCAGCCCGTAAAGAACTTGTTGTATGTACACCTCAGGATTTTCAAGCTGCTCTCAGCAAACCTCTGGGTTCTCACATGGCTCAACAGGAGGTTGACCGAGCGCTTGGTGACCTTAGCTATTCCTATGATGAAAGAAGGCCTTATGCATTACGTCGGTTACGGGATCGGTTAGAAGCAAATCTATCAGGATTAATGGGACCCGCTGTTGCAAAAGATATTGTTGATACTTTCCTGCCTTTTAAGCACAACAGCGAAGGCTATGTATCAGAGGACATTCAGTTTATTGAGAGCCGCTTAGAGCGTTATCGTTCCCAACTAACAGGCTTAGCTGCTGAACTTGATGGCTTACGCCGTTATCACCGACAAACTTTGGAATCATTGCCTTTAGCGATTTGTACGTTAGGTAAGGATAATGAAGTGTTGATGTGGAATGAGGCCATGAGCCAACTCACAGGTATTAAAACCCACCAGATTATTGGCTCCTATCTCGAAGATGTCAGTGAACCTTGGCAATCACTACTACATCGTACTATTCAAGATACCAACAACCATTTACACAAACAGCAGCTTGTCATCAATAACGAACCTCGCTGGATAAACGCACATAAAGCAGCAATTCCTTCAATAACAAGCTTTTCCAGCCAAAACTCAATGACCGCAAACTCTCATCAGGAAGCGCCTGACCAAAATACCTCTCTCCAACAAGTCAATATTGGAGGTTTTGTCATCCTATTAGAAGACCAAACAGAGGCTCAGCTCATGGCTGAAAAGCTACTGCACAGTCAACGACTAGCATCTATTGGTCAGCTAGCTGCGGGCGTAGCTCATGAAATAGGTAACCCCGTCACAGCGATTGCTTGTTTAGCTCAAGAGCTTGAAGCTGAATCAACAGACCCAGTAACAACAGAAATGGCAGGCCAGATTGTCACCCAAACCAAACGCATCAGTAATATTGTGCAATCTCTGGTCAACTTTGCACATTCAGGTTCAACCCCCAAGCTCATTCCTAATGTTGAACAAGTTAACTTATCCACAACCATTGATGAGGCAATAAAACTTATCTCATTAAAACAACAGGACAAAGTTGTTCATTTTACGAATGCGTGTGATCGATCCATTGTGATTAAAGGCATTGCCCAGCGACTACTACAAGTATTCATTAACTTACTTAACAATGCTCGGGATGCATCTCCTGATCAGGGAAAAATCACCATCACTAGTAGTATTTACCAACAAGGCTTATCTACACAGCTAAAGAAATACGCCATCATCAGTGTAATTGATCAAGGGGGTGGTATTTCTGAGGCCAATCAACGCCATGTTTTTGAGCCTTTCTTCACGACCAAAGACCCAGGAGAAGGCACAGGATTGGGACTTGCTATGGTATTCAACATTGTCCGAGAACATTCTGGTAGAATAACCATAAAGAGTCCATTACAGCAGACTTCCCCCTTAGGTACTCAGGTCAGTGTCTGGCTGCCTATTGACATGGAGCGTTAGAACCTGACTACTTAACTTTTGGAAAATATGTATCCCTAGCGACTTAACCTTTATTAGAGACAACAGGCTGTGGCTATGAAGCAAATTTTGATTGTCGAAGATGAAAAGGTTATCCGTGCAGCACTAAAGCGGTTATTAGAGCGGCACAAATATGCGGTTGAAGAAGCTGAGTCGGTACAACATGCACTCGAAACATTCAACCTGGATAGCTTCGACCTTGTGATTACTGACCAGCGGCTACCAGGTGGCCAAGGAACAAATCTGATTGCCCACGCAGGTGATACCCCTGTGTTGGTAATGACCAGTTATGCCAGTTTGCGATCAGCAGTGGAAGCCATGAAAAAGGGTGCCATTGATTATATTGCCAAGCCTTTTGATCACGATGAAATGATTACGACAGTTACAGGTATCATCGAGTCAAACCCCAAAGCACCTACTCAACATGGCACTCATAGCGTGGGTGAAACGGTATCAACGGGGAAAGACAATCAACAAACCAGTCAAAGCCATATTATTGGCAAGTGCCCTGCCATGCAGGAGCTTTCACGGCGCATACAAAAAGTCTCCCCAACAGATTCCACAGTACTTATTTTAGGAGAGTCTGGCACAGGAAAAGAACTAGTGGCCAAAGCCATTCATGACCAAAGTAAACGGCAGCATGCACCAATGATATCTGTAAACTGTGCAGCTATCCCTGAAACACTGATTGAGTCTGAATTATTTGGTCATGAAAAAGGGGCTTTTACAGGAGCCACTGCAGCACGCCATGGCTTAGTAGAAGCGGCTGATGGCGGCACCTTATTTCTGGATGAAATTGGTGAACTCCCCCTAGAAGCTCAAGCACGCCTACTTCGGGTTCTACAGGAAGGTGAAATTAGACGAGTCGGTTCTGTTAATTCACAACGGGTCAGTGTCCGGCTGATCGCAGCAACACACAGAAATTTAAAAAGTCTTGCGCAAAAAGGTGAGTTTCGAGAAGACCTATACTACCGGCTAAATGTTATTGAAATTCGCTTGCCTCCCTTACGTGAGCGCGGCAGTGATGTCACAGATATTGCCGAACGTTTTCTTGAAAGACAGTGCGCTAAACTTGGTCGTAAGAGACATTACTTCGCTCCTGAGACCTATCAAGCGATTAATGAGTACGACTGGCCAGGCAATGTAAGGGAGCTTGAAAACGCTATAGAACGAGCAGTGATTTTATGTGATAGCGACATAATCAGCCCTGACCTTCTAAGTATTGATATTATCAAACCAGCTACTGACTTCTCACCAGATATAACCAGAGTAGAACAGCATGAAGAACTCTCATTGGAAGACTACTTTCAGCACTTTGTTTTAGAGCATCAGGATCAAATGACTGAAACAGAACTTGCTCAAAAACTTGGTATCAGCCGAAAATGTTTGTGGGAGCGGCGCCAACGTCTGGGAATTCCACGCAAAAAAAACAGCCTGAACTAATACACATCGATTGGTCTCCTGCCCCAATATTTTCGGGGCAAACATTCCATATCAAATAACCAGTAAAATGAGACCAAGCACTCACTTTTATTCTGTTAAGCAATAGCATATTCCAAATTGATGCATGAAAAAACGCTCATTTGTTACCGTTGCAGCTGATAAGTAACACATACAAGCGTACAAGTACGTAGAAAGGTAACACTTAATAAGTATTTATACCTATAAGAGCGCTCGTTTTTTAGCTGTTTTTTATAACCCATTGTTTTTATTGAAAAATAAAAAACTGGCACACTGCCTGCAATATATTCAGTATAAAAACAATAAAAACAATACTTACTAACAATAAGAATAATAATTTGGACTCAGTAACAATAATAATAACAGGAGTCCGCAAATTGATTGTTTTGGCGAGCGGTCTTTTTAAGTGGTACGAAATCCTCACCACTCCGTCTCCAAAAGAATCCGTTTGCACTATGCAGGGAACCCCGCTTGGTTCCAGGATGAGGTCAAAATAACAGTAAGGGATGTAATTCCTGTTACCTATAAAAATAATAATGAAAACAATAACAACAGCTTTAGCTTTCCTCAAAAAGGGCATATGCCCTTTTTTTATTGCTTAAAACTTAGTAAATCACTTAGCTTATGAGTGATATCCTTCTGTATTTAGCATTCCTGGCGCCAGCGCTTACTATTAAGAGTAAACACTTCACTTAAAGAAAACTGGCATCCATCATGAACAGTGTTATCATAGCCGCTCTTTTTTTGAACCTTAGGTTATTTTTAGCGACACTGTGGATGTTTTCTGACTTTCATGAAGCTCAATGAACGGTTTGGCTGGCTGAATGCCCTGTTAAGTAAAATACCTGGTAAAACTGGCAAAACAGCCCCTCAACAGAAGCCTACTTTTACCAAGTTTACTCGCGAAAATCACTCTGTCTCTCGTAAGCAGATCAGTCATAATGCACTGAAGGTGATTTATCGTCTACAAGATGGTGGCTATGAAGCCTACCTAGTCGGTGGCTGTATACGCGACTTATTACTTGGTAAGCAGCCAAAAGACTTTGATGTAGTCACCAGCGCAACACCTGAAGAAGCTCGACGCTTATTCCGTAACTCCCGGCTGATCGGTCGGCGCTTTAAGCTAGTGCACGTGCAGTTTGGGCGGGAGATTATTGAAGTAGCGACATTCCGTGCCCATCACAGCACTAATAACGAGCTTGATCAAACCTCTTCTAAGCATGCTCTGCAAGCAGAAACTGGACGTATACTACGAGATAACGTCTACGGCACCATTGAAGATGACGCCATGCGTCGCGACTTCACCATGAATGCCTTGTATTACACAACACGAGGCTTTGCCATCCATGACTATGCTAATGGTGTCAAAGATATCCAGGCTCGCACAGTTCGCCTGATTGGTGACCCTACAACCCGCTACCAGGAAGACCCTGTGCGCATGCTACGGGCCATTCGCTTTGCGGCCAAACTAGACTTTACCATTGAGCGATCAACAGCAGCCCCGATCCCTGAGCTGGCAAGCTTGCTCAGTGATATACCTTCTGCTCGCTTATTTGATGAAGTATTAAAGCTTTTCCTTGGCGGCGCAGCAGAACAAACCTTTCACATGCTTCGTAAGTATGGGTTATTTAAACAGCTCTTCCCAATGACGGATGCACTGATTGATCAGGATGACGGGTTTGGTTTGCGCTTCATTACCTTGGCTCTAAAAAACACTGACCAGCGTATTCGCCAGAATAAAACCGTGCACCCTGCATTCTTGTTTGCAGCTTTATTATGGGTACCTATGGTTCACTATGCCCATGATATTCGCCATCAAGGTGTTCCACCGATTCCAGCAATGATTCAAGCCGGTCTGCATGTAATCGACAGTCAGTCAGCACATACTGCTATTCCTAAGCGGTTTGCGATCCCGATGAGAGAGATTTGGGAAATACAGCATCGCCTGACTGTTCGCCACGGCAAGCGAACAGAGGCAACTTTGAACCATCCCCGCTTTCGTGCTGGATATGACTTTTTACTCATTCGTGAACAAGCGGGTGAACAGCTGGATAACTTAGGACAATGGTGGTCTCAATATCAACAGGGTAATGAGCAACAACGCCGACAAATGCTGAAAAAACTCAATCCTCAGCCTAGAAAACGTCGTCGCACCACTCATCGTCGCCGTCCTTCACACCTTTCAAAACCTAGTTCATGATTAGTAGCTATATTGCACTAGGCAGTAACCTTGATGAGCCTTTAACCCATATTATTGCCGGACTTCAAGGCCTACACCAGTTACCTGACACCACGATTGAAGCGGTATCAGGGCTTTACTCTACCCCGCCATTAGGTCCAGAAGGACAACAAAATTACCTAAATGCTGTTGCTCAAATAAATACCACTCATCCACCACTAGCTCTGCTCGATGCATTGCAATCAATTGAACAGCAACAAGGTAGAAAGAGGCTAGTACGTTGGGGACCACGTACTCTTGACTTAGATATTCTGCTTTATGGTAATCAGGTGATTAACCACGAACGGCTTGTAGTGCCTCATGCTGAGATGAACAATCGGAGCTTTGTCTTACTTCCATTAGCGGATATAGCCAAAGACTTAGTGTTACCTTCGGGAACAACTGTCCGACAACTAGCCACAAACATAGATAAAACTGGCATTACTCTGTTACCAACCAATCTTATAACATTAATGAAGACAGCCCAGGAACAGTAACCCTATTACCAATGTAAAGGATTGCTTTTTCACGGGTGTATTGCTGTTAGTCAGTGTGTTTATTGGATCAACTGTTACCAGCCACTCGGAATCTGTAACATTTGGCGTATAATCAGCCTAATAAGCACAGTTACACATGAGAGTTAAGCATGGCCAAAATCACTCTTACCACATTAAATAAAATGAAAGCCAGCCGTGAGAAGTTTTCTGTACTCACCTCGTACGATGCCACATTTTCCCATGTCGTCAGTAATGCGGGCATTGAAGCTATATTAGTAGGCGACTCATTGGGTATGGTATTACAAGGCCATGATAGTACATTACCTGTCACCCTGGAGGCGATGGTATACCACACTGAGTGTGTAAGCCGGGGTAATCAGGGAGCTCTGATTATTGCCGATATGCCCTTTATGTCGTTTGCCAATCCAGAAATGACTCTTCTAAATGCGGCTAAACTCATGGCTGTAGGAGCCAATATTGTGAAGCTCGAAGGTGGAGCATGGCTCAAAGATACCGTTCAACAACTTAATCGCAATGGTATTCCCTGCTGTATTCATATGGGTTTAACCCCTCAATCGGTTAATGTTTTTGGCGGTTATAAAGTGCAAGGTCGAGGCGGTGCTGCAGCTCAATTATTAGCCGATGCAGAGCAACTAGCAGAAGCGGGTGCAGCTTTATTCGTTCTGGAGTGTGTACCCTCTCCATTAGCCAAACAAATCACTGAACGAGTCAATGTTCCCGTCATTGGTATTGGCGCAGGACCTGATACTGATGGACAAGTATTAGTACTACACGACATGCTCGGTATTTCTCCCGGAAAGCCTGCACGCTTTGTTAAAAACTTTTTAGCAGAAGCTGATTCTATTCCTGCAGCAATTAAAGCTTTCGCCCTGGCAGTGAAAAGCGGAACCTATCCTGCAGAAGAACATGGGTTTCAAGAATGAAAACAGTCCACTCCATTCAAGCCATTCGAGATTTTGTGCAAGCAGCTAAGGCTGAGGGGAAGAGCATTGCTTTTGTACCCACGATGGGTAATTTGCATGCTGGCCACTTATCCCTGGTTCATAAAGCACAAGAGCAAGCTGATGCGGTGATTGTCAGTATTTATGTGAATCCTCTGCAGTTTGGTGCCAGTGAAGACTTAGAGTCCTACCCCCGCACGCTGGCAGAAGATCAGGCCCAATTAAAAAATGAGAAAGTAGATCTACTGTTTGCACCCAGTACTGAAGAAATTTACCCAGAGGGTATGGATCACCATACCACTGTTGCTGTAGACAGTTTGTCCAATATGCACTGTGGCAAAAGCCGACCAGGCCATTTTACTGGGGTAGCGACTATTGTGTGTAAGCTGTTAAATATTGTTCAGCCTGATATTGCTGTATTTGGTATTAAAGACTTTCAGCAGCTAGCCGTTATTCGAAAAATGGTGGATGACCTCTACATTCCCATTAAAATTGTTGGCGCCGATATTGCGCGCGATGAGCATGGGCTTGCCTTAAGCTCTCGTAATGGTTATCTAACCCAAGAAGAATTAGCCATAGCCCCCAAACTATATGCCACTTTATGTGATGTAAAAGAAGCGATAAAAACCGGCATCCCTTTTGATATCATCCTTAAAGATGCAACTGCCAACCTGGCTCGGGCTGGCTTTAAACCCGACTACATAGATATCTGCAATCAGCATTCTTTATTACCCGCCTCCTCCAAAGATAAAGAACTCGTTGTCTTGGCTGCTGCTTATTTAGGTAAAGCTCGCTTAATTGACAATATTGTGATTAATCTGAACTAGTGGAAAACTAAACAATGCAAACAACGATGCTTAAGGCCAAGCTGCATCAAGCGCGTGTGACTCACGCAGTACTCGAGTATGAAGGCTCATGTGCCATTGATGGTAAATTACTAGATATGGCAGGTATACGAGAGTATGAGCAAATTCAGATTTACAATATTGAAAATGGTGAGCGTTTTACAACCTACGCTATTCGTGGTGAAGATGGCTCCGGCATTATTTCAGTAAACGGAGCCGCAGCACATAAAGCTCAGGTGGGTGATCGTGTAATTATTTGTGCCTATGCGCAATACGACGAGAGCGAACTAACAGAGTTTAAACCTGCCTTAATTTACCTGTTAGAAGACAACGCTGTCAGCCATAGTGCGAACGCCATCCCTGTACAAATTGCCTGAAATCAACTTGGTGGGTTTTGTTACTTAGTGTTACTAGGCCCACCCCCCTTCTGTTGCCTATAATCACCTTGCCTTCTACGCTTTCCCAGCTATTTTTATGGTTTTGTAGGGGCTTTTTTCTGCACACTCGTGCATTAATCCTGATTAACATAACCAAAGAGAAACTGTGTCAATGATGAACAATCGTACGCTGCAAGGGCCAACACCTCTTGATGCTTTTGCTCATAATGAGGACCTGTTAAAACAACGTGAGTTGCTCCAACAAACCACCCTCAAACAGTTATTTGCAGAAGACCCGGATCGCTTTAATCGATATTCATTACAAGCCGCATCGCTGTTTCTCGACTACTCAAAAAACCTGATTACAGAGGATACCTTCAAAGCCCTCATCAATCTTGCCAACGATGCTAAGCTCAGCGATGGTATTCAAGCGCTATTTAACGGCGAAAAAGTGAATAACACAGAGCATCGGCCAGCACTACACACGGCACTGCGTAATCGTGGTGACCGTGAAATCAAGGTTGATGGTCAAGATGTAATGCCAGCCATTAAAGACACCTTACGCCGTATGCAGGCTTTGACTGAAAAAGTGCATAGTGGCGAATGGTTAGGCTACACAGGCAAGCCTATTAAACACATTATCAATATAGGTATTGGTGGTTCTTTCCTTGGCCCGAAAATGGTTATTGAAGGACTGACCCCCTACATTAAAGAAGGCATTAAGCACCACTACATTGCCAACGTTGACCCCAGTGACGCAGCTGAAGTTCTCAAACAAGTAGATCCAGAAACGTCACTGTTCATCATCGCATCAAAATCGTTTTCCACCTTGGAAACTAAATTAAACGCCGAAACCTGTCGCCAATGGTTAATTGATCAAGGTGCTAAACAAGAAGATGTTCAAAAACATTTTCTTGCGGTTTCCAGTAATGTTGAAAAAGCCGTTGCTTTTGGTATTTGTGAAGAAAATATTTACCCGATGTGGGACTGGGTCGGTGGCCGCTACTCTTTATGGTCAGCTATTGGTATGCCTATTGCGCTAACCCTTGGCTTTGACAACTTCCTTGCGTTATTGGAAGGTGCTTATGCAATGGATGAGCACTTTCGTACCGCACCATTAGCTGAAAATATGCCAGTACTCATGGGCTTATTGGGTGTTTGGTATCATAACTATATGGGAGCAGCCTCTCATGCTGTACTACCCTATGACAAGTACCTCGGTGAGTTACCAAATCATTTACAACAGCTAGATATGGAAAGTAATGGTAAATCTGTCAATAAAGCAGGTGAAACCGTTACTTATACCACAGGTCCTGTCATTTGGGGTGATGTGGGTACCAATGGACAACACGCTTACCACCAGTTACTTCACCAAGGCACTGCTTTAATTCCAGTGGATTTCGTTGCACCTGTTGAAACTCACAACCCAATGGGTGAGCATCATCGTTGGCTTTACGCAAATGCACTAAGCCAAAGCCGTGCACTAATGACAGGAAAAAGTCTGGATGAAGCTAAAGCAGAACTTTTGGCTGCAGGGAAAAGCGAGACTGAAGCGGATCAAATTGCATCACACAAAGTTCACCCAGGTAACCGTCCAAGCAACATGCTAGTACTACCCAAAGTAACACCTGAAGTCATGGGTGCACTCGTTGCACTTTATGAGCACAAAGTCTTTGTGCAAGGACACATATGGCAAATCAACTCTTTCGACCAATGGGGTGTCGAGTTAGGTAAACAACTTGGTGACACCATCTACCCTACACTATTGGCTGGTGCTGAAGCCCCTGAATTTGACAGTTCAACCAATGCACTAATCAATATGTTTCGGGAAAAAAATGACTGATTGATGATTTAAAATAGTCAGTATTCTTTTTGAGAACGGCAGGTTAATTCCTGCCGTTTTTCTTTGCATTTCAGTTTTCTCTCGCTAACATGGAACACTCAGGCTCTGTTAACGCTTTCTACTCATAGGTATTTTATCGCTACCCCAAAAAAATATACACAATGATGGGTATACCTATAGTGTTAAATCATTCTATTACAAAGCAATTTTATTAAGTTATTTAGGTAATCTCAGCAGAGAACCACACTATATTTACACAACAAAGATTAAATAATTGAACACACAATAAACTAAAATAGTATTAACAGAACTTTTCTTAATAAAAATAATACATAAGAAATACAACGAGCGATGTAAACCCTCGCCAAGGGGTTAACAACAAGGATACGACATGTTTAAAATAAAAAATCATGCGATAAAGGAATCCTTTAAATCCGCATATATTAATGAGCAGAACTACCAAGAGCTGTACCAGGAATCAATCAACAATCCAGATGCATTCTGGGGCGAGCAAGCAAAAGTTCACCTCCACTGGTTTTCACCTTGGGAAAAGGTATTTGAAGGGGACTTTGCTCAAGGCAACGTGTCCTGGTTTGTTGGTGGCAAACTCAATATCACCTACAACTGTATTGACCGTCACTTACCCACCAAAGCCAATCAAACTGCGATTATTTGGGAAGCCGATGAACCCGGCCAGTCACTGAACATTACCTATCAGATGTTGTATGACAACGTATGCCGTATGGCTAATGTATTAAAAGAACGTGGTGTTAAAAAAGGGGATCGGGTTTGTATTTATATGCCCATGATCCCAGAAGCAGCCTATGCCATGTTAGCCTGCGCCCGCATAGGCGCTATTCACTCAGTGGTATTTGGTGGTTTTTCTCCAGAGTCCTTGAAAGAACGTATTTTAGATGCCGATTGCTCTGTCGTCATTACTGCTGACGAAGGCGTTCGTGGTGGTAAATTCATACCACTGAAACAAAATACAGATGCAGCCTTAGAAAGCTGCCCTGATGTTCATTCAGTGATTGTTATCAAACGCAATGGTGGGAACATCGCCTGGAAAGCGAATCGAGATGTGTGGTATCACGAACTTGCTGCAAAAGTAGCCTCCAGTTGCCCTCCAGAGACGATGGATGCTGAAGATCCACTATTTATTCTTTATACGTCAGGTTCTACAGGCAAGCCGAAAGGGGTGCTTCATACAACAGGTGGTTACCTGCTCCAAGCAACCATGAGTTTCAAATATATCTTTGACTATCAGCCTGGTGAAATTTACTGGTGTACCGCTGATATCGGTTGGGTTACAGGTCATTCTTATATTATTTATGGACCACTCGCTAATGGTGCAACCACCTTAATGTTTGAAGGTGTACCAACCTACCCTACTCCAGCCCGCTGCTGGGAAATCGTCGACAAACACAACGTTAATATTTTTTACACAGCACCAACAGCCATCCGTGCCCTCATGGCTCAGGGACATGAGTATGTAACCCCCTCATCTCGTGAGTCGCTTAGACTGCTTGGTACTGTTGGAGAACCCATAAACCCTGAAGCCTGGGAGTGGTACTACCATGTCGTTGGTGATGGACGTTGCCCTATTGTTGATACTTGGTGGCAAACTGAAACAGGCGCTATTCTGATCTCGCCATTCCCCGGAGCAAATACACTCAAGCCAGGTTCTGCTACTAAGCCTTTTTTTGGCGTAAAACCTGCACTTGTGGATAACAATGGTAAGCTTCAGGAAGGTGCAGCTTCAGGTAATTTAGTGATTACAGGTAGCTGGCCCAGCCAAATCAGAACAGTCTATGGCAACCACCAACGCATGCTAGACACTTACTTTTCCTCGTATCCTGGCTACTACTTTACAGGGGATGGAGCAAAACGTGATGAAGATGGAGATTACTGGATAACAGGGCGCGTTGATGATGTACTCAATGTTTCAGGTCATCGTATGGGTACAGCAGAAGTTGAAAGTGCACTCGTGTTACACGATGCCGTTGCTGAAGCGGCAGTGGTGGGCTATCCACATGATATTAAAGGACAAGGAATTTACGCATTTATCAGCCCAATGCATGATATTGAGCCAAGCCCACAGCTGGATGCAGAGTTACGGAGTTTTGTCGCCAAGGAAATTGGCCCTATTGCCAAACCAGACGTTTTGCACTGGGCACCTGCATTACCCAAAACACGCTCAGGAAAAATTATGCGGCGGATTTTACGAAAAATTGCCTGTAATGAACTCGACTCACTGGGCGATACTACTACACTTGCAGATCCTGATGTAGTAAACAACCTTATCGAAGAACGCCACGAATAGACTTAGCCTTGTTAGGTTTAAATAAGTGTGCCTGATACTCAACAGGCACACCTATTAAAGAAATCATCACCGATTAATTGCTAAAAGAACTCTAAATAAATGACTGATAATTTAAAAGCCAACCTAAATTATTGAGCACAATATTGCTGTACTTGCTCTCTCAACTGTTTAGCTTTCGCTTCTCGCTCTTTTTCCGATATATTTACAGGATTACCTTCTTTATCCAGTAGCTGAACAGGCCCTTCTAATGTCTTCAATCTACTTCTTAGTTTTTGACACAGATTGAGTTTTTGTTTTTCCTGTTTTTCCTGTTTGCCCTTTTCTTCACCAACAAGCTCATCACGTACACTTTTATTCTGCTCTTGTCGACGCAATGCTTCCATCCTGCTTTCATCCATGTAGTCAAAGTCATTATTTTTAACCCTGATATCAACTTTATCTACCTGTTGCTCAGCACTAGCAGGCGGCTTATCACTATAATGAACTCGCCCTTGTTCATCACGCCATTGATACATTTCTGCCTGAACCAAGCAGCTAGCCACTAATAGCAACACGGACACTACTACTTGTTGACAGCTTTTAGGCATTTTATTAACCACTTTGCCCTACTCCTGCACAAACTAATCTGGTCTTGCTGTTCTTGCCTACTTATAAAGTATGCTGACTCATTCCCATATTGCCAAGTAAAACTCGCTTTGATTTTTATAACTCATATTAATGAATCCTCAACAAACAATTTTAGGGGTTAGCTTGTTAAGTTATAGGAAGTTGCAACAGCCTAAAAGCATAGGGAGTTTAGAAGTAGTTCTCGAAGGATATAGTCTTAACTCAAACCGTTACTTTATAACATGCTCACTAATAAGCCATAGTAAACAAGTGTCCGACTTATTTTATAAATGAAGAATAATGGCAAGGCCATAAACATGCCAAATATGATGTAGGTTCGCGGAGAGTTCGGCTTGGGCAAAGGCCCAAATTGATTAATTTCACAAGAACCAGACCTAGCCAGAAGAAGATATAAAATATAAAGGTTATAACCTGGTATAAGTAACGTCCAAACCCACCACCCCGAACGATTAAGATCATGAAACCGCATCAAGGCAATAGGCAAGAGAAAAACAACCACATAACCCACAAGGTAAGGCCAAACAAGGTATAAATAAATCTCGACCAGTTTGCTGTACTGCGTTTCTTTAGCAATACTCGCCACATCCACCGCCATCAGCACTGGTGCAATGATAAGCAAAAAATAGGTTGCGAATCGTAATCTACCTATACGGCCAATTCTCAACCACTTTTGCGTATGGATATCACAATGATTATCAGACCTAGTTGCTGTGATCTGATCTGACTCACTGCCTAATACGGGATCACGGCGTACCACTACTTATTATCCACTTACCTTAATGTTATTACTTTTATTTAACATGCAGTGTTTGCTGTCTTGGTGTTACTTGGCAAGTGTATTCTATTCAGCTGTTCAAGAGAGATAATTGGCTAGCAAAATAAAAAAAAGGCTATCTGTTACAGATAGCCAAACATCAACGCTAGGTTTAGGGAAGTAAATAATTACAGGAGGAGGTTTAAAGCTAAAATACTTTAACAACGATTCATCAACTGGCTAGCTGATCTCTCTCAATCATCAGCTAATCCAAATTAGTAGTGAAATAAGTGCTACAAAAACAGTGATTAGCACTTCGAACCACCTGATAAACTATACGACAATTATAGTAGATCAGTGGGATAAAACCGCTAACCAGTTCAAATTATTGGCATTCGTTATAACTAATATCAATAAAAAACTTATTGTCCAAAAAATATACATATAAGTATTGCACATTTTCAAGAAGCTAAAGCATAACAACATGCTCCAGCTACAAGGAGTATAGTGGGTAATATGTTTACTCTGTGCTTTACTTATAAATACCTCAGCAAAAAAAAATTATGAGGAAACATTCTACATTCAATTATAAGAAACAGGGGTTCAATGTTATTATTTTTGATTAATGATTAAATCTTCAACTCATAAATATTTAACTCTATGTTCAAAACGGCTATTAATGCACTATGGTACCTTGGCAATATTCCTAACTCTTATGCATTCAGAAAAGCAGCACTTCATCCTGAACGAGTTCAACTTGCCAAATTATTCCACTACCTCAAAAGCAATGCATATACCGAATTTGGCCAGCAACATAATTTTAAACACATAAAAACCTTTAGCGATTATCAAAAGTGTGTTCCTATTAGGGACTACAATGAGTTTAGGCCTTGGATACAGAACATCATTGAAGGAAAAGCAAATATCCTAACCTCAGATAATGTACTTTGCTTAATGCCAACCAGTGGTGCAACTGGAGATATAAAACTAATTCCCTACACCCATGAGCTCCAAAAGGAATTTAGCCAAGGGGTTGCGCCTTGGATCAATAATGTTTTCAAATTAAAGCCAACCATTATGTCAGGTTCATCTTATTGGTCTATTGCACCTAATTTAATAGAATATAATCAAAAGTCAGCCGTGAAAATTGGTTACGCCGAAGAAAGCACTTACCTAACCAACAAAATCCACGAACTCATAAACTCTGTTATTGCTGTACCCAATTCACTTATTAAACTCAGCTCTGTTGATTCATTTAATTATTTGACATTACTTTATCTAATAGCATGCAATGATCTCCGTTTCATCTCAGTTTGGCATCCATATTATTTTTCTCAACTATTAGAACAATTAGAAGGTTACTGGCAATCCTTACTTCATGATCTTGCTACAGGGTCTATTTCACTCAATGAAAAAATAGATATTAAAGAGTTTCGAATTCAACCAGTACCAAAACGTAGTGAAGAGTTAGCTAAGCTTTCAGCCAACCAATACAGCCGCATTTGGCCAGAGCTTTCCTTAATAAGCTGTTGGGGAGAAGGTAACAGTGTCTATGCATTAAAAAGTTTAGCGCAAAAATTCCCTCAAGCGATTATCCAAGAAAAAGGGCTTATAGCTACAGAAGCATTTATTTCATTTCCACTAGGCGTTAACCAAAATATTAAACCTATTAGCGTGAACTCACACTTTTTTGAGTTTATTAATGATAAAGGACAATCAAAGCTCGTCAATGAGTTACGACAAGGAGAAGAATATAATTTGGTTGTCAGCACGGCAGGTGGACTATACAGATATTTTCTACAAGATCGTATAAAAGTCGTAGATTTTTTCTATAATTTACCCTGTCTTAGATTTATTGGAAAGCCTGCTGTAAACTAACTCTCACTCTATATACTCTTTATTGTTGATATTTTTTTGATACTGCACACTTAAACTAATAAATAAAGAATGCTGTATTTAACCCAAGATAATATGAGGTAAATAACGGGATAAATCCTGTGTCACCAAAGAACTGTCTTCTCGGACAGAAATACCTGCAGGTTCATCATTAATAAGCCATGAACCAATAAGCGTGTAATTGTCACCAAACTTTGGTAATGGATAATATCCTTGAATAATTTTTCCCTCTTCCCCATAAGGTCCATCTACAATAGCTGTTTGTTTACCATCTTGGTAAACTTCGATATTACTGCCTTCCCGTGAAAAAATGGGTTTAACCACATAATGTTGCAAATCTATATTCTTATCACCTTCAAAATAGCTAGGTAATAAATTGGGGTGATTGGGGAATAAACGCCAAAGCATTGGTAATAATGCTTTATTCGATAGAATAGACTTCCAGGGTGGCTCTAACCAAGCTGTTTTATTATCAAGTAAATGTGGCGCATATTCTTCCCTTAACATGAACTCCCACGGGTAGAGTTTAAACATCCAGCGCACAGCATGATCTTCAAGATCGGTGAAATCACCTTCCTCTGAAAGACCAATATCTTCCATATAGACAAAATAGGTATCAATGCCAGCCTGTTCTGCACAGTCTTGTAAATACTGTACTGTTCCTCGATCTTCATCAGTATCCTTACTACATGAAAAAAACAAGGGTGATCCCACACGCTCCTTTGCAAGTTCAACAAATCGGTTAATTAGTTTTTCTTGTAAAGAATTAAACTGATCAGCCTGGCGAGATAACTTACCAGAATTTACACACTCTTCTAACCACAGCCACTGCCAAAATCCCGTTTCATATAAACTGGTGGGTGTATCTGCATTATTTTCATATAACTTAGCTTCACCTTTTCCGTTGTAGGCAAAATCCAATCTTGAATACAGACAAGCGTCTTTTCGTTGCCAGGATGAAGCAATAAAATCCCAGTGAGTTTCTGGAATACAGAATCGCTGCATTAACGCTTCTGAGCGTATAACTTTATCCACCACATCAAGACACATTTCATGAATTTCTGCAGTCGGATCTTCTATATCTTGCTCAATTTGTTGTAGTGTGAATTGATAATAGGCTGTTTCATCCCAATAAGGCTCACCATACATAGTATGAAATTTAAAGCCAAACTCATCTGCTCTTTTTCGCCAATCGGCACGTTCTGCTATCGGAATCCGTAACATATAAATACAACCATTAAGCTTGTGTTACTTCACGTTATGGGTTGGCTGGAGACTAACCGCCCCAACCTCCACTCGATGATGAACGCGAACTCCAGGAAGACGTTGCTTTAGCTTTAGAGCCAAAACCACCACGACTAATCGTGCGTGTTACTTTAGGGGGTTCCTTTTTAAAGGAGTCTTTTGCAACATAAACGCTTTTGTTATATCGGCTACCATAAGTACGTCCATCCGTCGTCATCCAATGGTCCCGAATATCCGAATATGGCGAATATGATGTGATTAAAGGACGACTATAATGAAAGTCTAAATCCCTATCATTATTTAATGCTTTCGCCAGGGCAAAGCCTGCCATTAACGGAATCCAATTATCACTTTTCGGATGTTGAATACACTGTCCGTAGCCAAACTCATACTCACAATCAGCTAAGCTTGTATATTGGGGAGCTGTTTTATACAACGATTTTAATGCACGTTGATACGCAAATTCACATTGAGACTCATAATTTGGATTTGCTGTCTTACATTCATCTAAGGTTCGATAAACCACTGCGTTAGGTTGATCTGAGCAACCTACTAACAAACTCGTACCAAGCCCAATGCTGCCAAAAGTCTTAACTTTGCGCATCACCTCTAAATTTATAAAACGAGTGCGTTTCATGCTTCCTGCCTCCTCTTTAGTAAGTCATGCAGGCAGCATTAAGAATGCCTATTGCGATAGATACGCCCCCAAGCACAATACCTGCAGATACTTCAGCCTTTTCAATACGAGAAGCAATTAACGGCATAAGCACACGCACAATTAAATAAGCTAGCACTTGTGTAATTAGCGCAACGACAGCCCATACGATAAAATCAACATAATTTACCGAGTTTTTTGCTGCACTACCCAAAGCAATCGCATACCCAATGAGTGTTCCTGTTAAGGCAATCGCTGCTGCTGAATTATTACTCTTAACCAATGCCCACTCATCGTAAGGCGTAATCATCGTATAAATAAATTTAAATGCTAATAACACAACAACCGAGCTGATAAAGTAAAGCGCAAAGCCCCCCAGCCCTTGGATTGAGGTAATAATCATGTCCATGCTTGGTTCCCCTTAACCAATAATTTCAATATCTGATGATGTGATATTAATGCCTACTGATTCTACTAAACAACGACCATATTGATTATCAATAATTTTTTCTTCACCAGAAACTAACAAAAATTCAAATAAATTATCGTCAACCTCTCGCTCATAAAGCATGATAAACTGGTCAGTAATTGAGGTTGAACCATCTTGCATATACGTCTTTTCTGTCATCGCCACCGGCGGAGATGACTCCCCCATTTCTTCCCATACACGAGTAAATGTGTGGTTCTCTAATAAATAGGTAGGTTGACTAACATGCTCATCAAGCACCTTATCCCATTGACTTTGAGAAGAAATACCTTGTGTATTATGGAAAAAAAACAATTTCACATCATCAATATGATTTTCTGTTAAACCGCCTTTACACACAACTTGCAAAAAGCCATCATCATCCGTATAGAATCGTAATAATGTCGTACTTTCATCCAGTTTTACTTCGCCAATAGCTTGAATTAATTGATTCCGATGTGCATTAGCAAATGTCAGCTTATCTTCAATCAACCGTAACTTGAGATCATTTAACTGGAAAGATCCATTAATATATAAGCCCATTATTTCAGGTGCTTTAACCTCAGCAGACTCCTCTTTTTTCTTTTTCTTAAAGAAATCAAACATGACTTAACGTCTCCCAGTTAATCTGTAAAACTCTTTTTTCTGCAATATAGTAAACTCGATTACCTGGTAATACTTGATGATCTAGGGCAGGATTAACCATAAGCTGACCATCTTGTTCAAGACCAATAGCTGTTGCTTTATGCTTTTCTTTAAAAACATGAAATATTTTACTGAATGCAATAGAAGTGCATCCTTCTGGGTAGGTTACGGAATACTGGGTCATACCATGTGCTACGCTTAGTAATTGGTGGTGAAGCTGGCTTGAACCAGGATCCATCGCAGATTTGACCATTAATTCCGTCGCTATAGAAGGCATACATTCAGCCCTAGGGCAATGCAGTTTAAGCAGTTCGCTTAACTGTTCTTCTTGAAAATAAGCAATTAAATTAGCTGTGGTATTTACTTTTGCACAGTACAAAGCTGTCGTTAGTGTTGTATCATCCGCCTCAGTATCAAGAATAATAATGTCAGCATCTGCAACACAAGCTCTTTGTAGCTCTTTACTGCTACTGAAGCTTTCAACTTGAACGAATTGAACTCTATCAGGAAGTGGGTTTTCTATTGCTTTGTCTACACATAACACGACTTTTCTATGTAAGTTTTGCTGTGTCTCTCGCAATAACAGCTCTAATAAATGAATTGTCCGTTGCCCTCGCCACCCAAGGACAAGGATGTGATTTTTCATACTCAACGCTCTCAGTCCATTTATGCTTTTTTGCCACTGATCTAGTGCTAATGCTGCAACTTTTCCAACGGTCATGGCAAACATACTTAGCCCACAGGGTATGACAAAAGCTGCCGTAAATAACTGACCTCCTGAGGTAGTAGGTGAAAAATCACCATACCCGACAGTAGACGCGGTAACCAATAACCAGTAAAAAAATACAGGTATTTCAGTAATCGCTTTTTCTTGGAAAAAATTAAGCCCGATCCAGCTGATCAACATATAAGCAAAGAGGGTTAAAAATAACCCTCGTACGCTCATTTGAATTACATGATTTACAAAAAAGCTTCTTAATCGTTGTATAATAACCATTGATTACTGTTTTTTTGCTTTCAAGCGCTCTAAGACACTTTGTGCACTTTGATTTTCCACAATACCTGCAGCTTTAAGCTTTTCTTGTAAACCTCGCCCTTCTTCCTCAGAAGCAAGATCATTAGCCGCCTCAATTTCTGCCGCGCGTTGTTTCTGCTTTTCTTGAATCCGTTGTAGTGACTCAGCAGCCGTTTTCATCTTTGAGTTAGCGCCCAGGTGACGAGAAGAAACCGCTTCTTGCGCTTTATGTAACGAAGCTGTCGCTTTAATATTATCAACTTGGGTCTGCATCTGTCGTAGTTTTAATTTAGCATCTTTTATTGATGCTTTCAGTGATCTGACCGAACTATTTAACTGGTCAAGCATGCCTTGCTCAGTCGTCAAAGCGCCCTCAAACTCAGCAATTTTTTCAGCAATTTCAACCGCCAAGGCTTCATCGCCTTTCTCCATGGCTTGCATAGCATAATTTTCATGTTCTGCAATTGAAGCTTTTAGATCTTTTGTCTTCTGATCAGCTAACTTTTGTTTAGCCAGTATAGTGGTTAGTGACGCTTCCGACCTACGCAACTGTTCCTTTGCTTCTCTCATTTCCTGGTCAAGAATGCGCAATGCTTGGCTGTCAGCAACTGCCTCAGCCGCCTCATTTGCACCACCTTTAATTGCAGTAAATAACTTTTTCCAAACACTCATGACGACAACCTCAATTAAAAAAATTCTTAGATAAAGTTACTATTTCAAGAAATGCTCGTAACTTTCTAACATACCTTCAACATTGGTAAACAACATATCAAGCTCCAACACAATGCTATCTGCTTTGGAATTTGCTGATAAAGCCCCAAATGCTGAGTAATACTGTTCACCATTAATGGTTTCAAGTGAAATAGTTGTCAATGGGAACAGTTTATGTGTCTCAAGAATCGTTTTATTTAATTCGTCACAGTTATTAACTTGTGCGACAGGAAACAAAAGTGATTCAACTAATATTTGCTCTCCACTTACTGTCAAAAAAGCTTCAATTTCTTCTTCATTTTTAACTTTTATGACATCACCTTCCTGAGTAACACTCCAACGAGGATCTTCAGCAAGCAGCTTTTCAATATCGTTTAAAGTCCATGCCATTCTTGATCTCCTACTCTAAAACTAGAAATGAATTAAAAATATTTACACACAACAACGTTAGCTGAAAAGGATAGCATTCATGTTAAGCTCTACTTATTAGATGAAGAGAGTCTCTTGAAAATACATACTGACACGTCCGACATATTATGTCAACAACCGTTAGCCGCTAGTATTTCAAGCCCCAGCAGTTTATTAGCTTAAACTTAATAAGACTCTCCCCCCTCCATACACTAGGTATGCCTGTAACATGGCATTATTGACAGATAACTTAGAGAAAAGTTTTTAACCACCGTTTATCCAAAGAGCTCTACTTGGTTGTAATTGGGGACTCATTCTTGACGGCTGCCCCCTTGTGCCCTAAGGGTATAGATAACCTCTTCCCAATGATTTTTTTCAAAAACTGATGTAATTCAGTGCCAAACAATTAACTCAACTTGTTGAAAGTAGTATCTTCTGGATTATTATTCGTTTCTTAACTTTGAACTAAGCTCTAGGAATATCATGAGTGTTGGCAAACCTGGAGAGATAAGTTGATTTTTTTTATTCGCTTTAAATATTGGCTCAGCATATTATCTAAAACCATTATTAGCAATAACAGCCAACATTACGATCAAGGTGTGCTTAACATACATAAAAGCTAGTTTTTTGTACCAAATAAATATTTATGTAAGTTAATAAATATTGCAGTTATAGATGTTAGTTGAACGTATACCCACTGTAACTTCTTCACTGTAGGTATATTACGTCAATACCCGTTGCTATCCCTACAATACCATCGACAATGTATGACTTAAGAAAAATTTACTCACAGCTCAGGCATTATGCGCGGTGCACTTGTATCATAACTTTCACCTACATTATCACCTGCTCGACGAATGCAGGTGTTTATAAATGGGTTGATGAGCAAGGCAATATCCATTTTTCTGACTCTCATCCCGAAGCATCAAGTGCTGACCAAGGGTTTGAAACAGTTAGATCGAATAAAACACTCTCAAGATTACCCTCTGTCAAAGTATTTTATCCAAAAGCTTATAATAAAAATATCCCAGCTTCCCCCTTGGCTGTAGCGCCACTCAAAGTAGAACTACCTGATGCACAATATGGTGAAATTTCTGTTGGTACTCAATGGGCAGGGTACCAGTGTGATAAAAGAATAGGGCATTTCGTCTGGAAAGCAGGTAACAGTTATTTAGCCGATGAATCTCTACAAAAAATGATTAAGGATGCCCTTATCAAGAATAATTATAGAGTCACAGATAATTTCGAAACACGCTTTCTATTAGCAAGTAAACTAAAAAAAATTATTGTGGACACCTGTGATGACTATAATGAAGGCACCGTAACAAGTGATGCTTTTGTGCATATTGAGTGGTCAGTTTTTGATTCTTTATATAGGAAAAAGCTTGTCTCTATAGAGACAGATGGTGCGAGCTATGCCTCCTCATATGGAAATACAAATCAGAATACATCTCAGGCTATTCTTTCTGCAGCCCAAGTTGCCTTTGATAATTTTCTAGCAAATGAGCAAGTGGCAGACGCTGTTGCAATCAATATTAAATTATTGGATACCCCCAATAAATTTGAACTCATTAAAATTCCTTTAATTTATCCAGAAGAAGAATTCACCTTTAAGCAGCGCAGTGCAGTTATTAAAAAAACAGCGGCTACGATACGTAATGTTTCAGGTCATGGCAGTGGTGTTCTTATCAGTTCACAAGGGCATATATTGACCAATGCCCATGTCATTTCAGAAGGAGAACAGTTTTTAGTTTTTTTAAATAACGAAGAGTATATAGCACAATTATTAAGAAAAGATGTGAAGCGAGATGTTGCATTACTACAAACAACAACACCTCCTAACATAAACTCAACGGTTATTAGCCAAGCATTACCCGAAGTGGGAGATACAATTTATGTAGTTGGCTCTCCCCTTTCGGAGTCACTGAAATATACAGTAACCAGTGGTATTATTTCCGCACAACGAGAGCGAAAAGGCCTGAGCTACTATCAAACCGATACTGTTATTCATCCTGGTAATTCAGGTGGACCCGTTTACAATAAGCAGGGTGAACTCATAGCAATTAGTGTTTCAGGACTCATAAGCAAAGCAGGAACATCAATGGGTATTAATTACCTCATTCCCATTAATGATGCACTTGCGACCTTGGGCATAATTCAAGGAGAAGCTTCAGAAAAGGCTGGCTATGAAACAAACGGCATAGAAGGACAAGCTAAATCAGCATTTGGATTTAAAACAACTCATGCAGCTAAAACGAAAAGCCCCCCATCGAGCAAAACCCACAGTCAAAATACCTCGGAATCAACAACGTTATCCAGTAATAGCACGACTGCTGAAGATAAAGCCTTCGATCTATACCAAAGTGCACTGAACGCGAAAACAAATAAAGAGTTCCAACGTGCAATACATTTACTGCAACAGGCTTTAGAAGTTGCAACAATAAAACAAAGACAGGTGATCTTTGATGAACTGTATATCGATACGCCTTATGCGTACGGGCAGTATCTCATTCAGCAACGAAACATTGATGAAGTAACCGCTATCATACACAGGATGAAAAAATACGTTTCACAAACAAGAAACCGTATGGCAAATTTAAAGAAAATTGAGCAGTTAGAAACTACGTTACAACACCTTAGTTATGCTGCACAAACAAACATGAAGGCAACCTTATCTCCCGTAAAACTTACTATCATTGAAGCCTATTTAGCGACGGGTCTCACACCTCAAACTTTAAACGAAATGAGACTTTTTTTTATAAATAATATTAGTAATGATATAACCTCAAAATTCACGATTTCAAATTATGACCGTAAGGGCAACTCTATTCATATTACTTTTGCAGATCATTCAGGAAATGAAACGACACTTAACTTTACACTCCCTTCTCAATAAATCCCTGCTTACTACAGGTCATCGCTATTTAAAACTGCTGAAAAAATTCCCTCTTTTTTTGCTATTTTACTTCATTTAATTTCTATTCTCTCCTCCAAAATACCTTGGCAAAAAAAGAGCATACTGATGAATACGGATATTGATTATACTTCTAAAACTTGCGCAACCTGTGCTGACACAATGGTAAAAGCGTCGCCCATTTTAACACTGGTAAACTGTACATCTTATTTACCACTCGATATGTCATTACGGCATATTTTACTACCCCAAGGCATGGCATTAGCTAAAACACCGCGTTTAGTCGTCCCTAGTGGTGAAACCATTGAAACTTATATCGTTTCAAACAACGAGTCCAAAGTACAATTTTCCTTAAGCCATGTTGTATATGATTACCCAGCAAACTATAAAACTATTGTCTTCATTAGTTACGAGTGGCAACCAACATCAGGTGAACGGCTAGATGTACAGTATGATATATGGAAAGGCACAAACCGAATTGCCACCGAGAAAAGACGCGTACAAAAGAACTATATGGTAGATATGTACAATGATAATTATAACCTACGTATATTGACTATTATGTCAGTGGACCAGATTGCAGTTGCCCTTGCACCTTGGGACAAAAGCTGGCGTTAGAATTATCATTACTTCTAAAGCAAAAAAGAGCGGAGAACCGCTCTTTTTTATTGCAGCGCTTAAAAATTAACTACCCATTAAGCAGCCGGCTGCTTAGCAATAGGGATAGGATACTTAGTGACATCTGAACGCGCTACTAAGGCTAATCCTTCTCTAAAGTACTCAGTACTTTGCTGATGATCCCCCAAATGTGCTAACAAGCGTCCTAATTCATTATACACTTCAGGTGTCTTACGTATTTTTAATGTTGACTCAAAGTAATTTCTTGCTTTTCCCCACATTTCACTACGTAAACATAAGCGACCCAGTGCTAACATTATTTCTGGGTTATCAGAATAACTTGCCAATAACTGATCGCACAAAGCCAACTGTTTTTTCACATCTTTTCCAGCTGTTAACCCATAAAGCTTAATGAGTCGATCATCATACTTACGGTTAAGTGTCTCACGCACCACTTTTTCAGCAACAACATGAGCATTCAGTTTTAATAAACAACGTACATAGACTTCAACAACAGACACTTCATGCTTTGCTTGGCGTGGAAAACTATCCCAAACTGCTTGAATGGCAGATGCTCTATCTTCCTCCTTATCCTCAGCTTTATTGCGCTGACATGCTCGCTCAAGCAATGCTTTCCAAGTTCGTTGCTGTAAGTCTTTCAGCTCATCATCTGAAATCACTTTTCGGCGTTCTAATATGGGTAACAGTTCTGCAAGTTGATCCCAGTCATTGAGACGAATACATACCTGTTTCAAGAGTTTCAATACATATTGATGCCTGGGGACTTTACGGCGCAACTCTTGTAAAGTTGCCAAAGCTTGCTCAAATTGTCCTGCTGATAACTGGAGTTGTGCTTGGGCTATTCCTACCCCGACTTTAGCACCAGATACACTTTTATCTGCCTTTCTTAAATATTCACTGACACTGTCACTATCACCCGCTTCAAATGCTGCTCGCGCTGCAGCCAGATAATTAATTAAAGGGGCTTCACCTTGTTCTGCAGACTTTGATAGCAATCGTTGAGCATTATCCCACTGCCCATTTATAAGACAGTTTAATCCTCTGACTGACTGTCGCTTGGCACGTTGTTGACGGCTTGATGAAGTGATTGGCACAACCCAGCCCGTTGTGTTTAATAGCAGCGCTATAAGCCAACGCAGCACTTTGTAACCAAGAAAGGTAATGCCAATAAAGACAAAGAACATCCAGACAGTACTTTCAAAGACCATTCCATCCCAAGCTATGCGAACATAGCCTTGATCCTGGTTCATACCAGTAATAACTGCAGCTATAGACAGTAATAACAATAAAAAATAAAAGAATATTTTCATTTTACCCCGCCCTTAATTTAGTGTCCGTTGTACTTCAGACATTAAGGCGTTGCTATTGCTGGCCTCAGCAGAAGTGTCACTATCTGATTTGTTTTTAGGTAATTTACCTTCATGGTAACGGTGTAAATTATCAATATAAGCTTTTATAGCCTTCAAAGAACCAGAAATATCAGGCATTTTTTGTGTAAGCTTAACGTCTTGCAGTTCATCTAACTGCCCCAACATAGACTCTGCATCACGATTTGAAAGTGAGAAGTAAGTTTTTATCCACAGCTCAGCTTTACTTAAACTATTCAAATAGATTTCCTGCTGTCCCTGTAACAAAGCAAGCTGTGCCTGTTCCAGCATTAACCGTAAATTATGGCGTAAATAAAGCTCTTCGTTAGGGGTTAAAAGTAACTCTACTGGCTTATCGCGGTCTGTGGAAAAACGAAAATACTGTGTAAATCCATTCCATAAGCCTTCAATACGGCTTTTGGCGTGTTCTAATATGCCTTTCTCTCCACTTTCTTCATTGATAGCTGCAACTTGAGCCGGTGCTTCTGGCTCATAACCTGCGGGTGGTATCAGCGGTAACCTAGTAATGGCCCCTTCTAATGCTGACAACTGTAAATAGAGTCCTTCAAGATCAATACTGGGAATCGCACGAACCGCCACTAAATCCTTGGCAAGCGCTTCACGAACAGGATAAAGTGAGTAATTATCCAAACCCGCTAATATCTTATCTGCACTCGCCAGAATAGCTTCTACACCGTTAGCATCTTTTTCAGTCAGAAGCCTCTGATTCGCTAGTCGTAACATATACTCCACTTCAGCTAACTGCCAATCATCACGACTTGTGCCTTGCATTTGATTAAACTGTTGGCGCAGGTTGCTCAAACTTTCTGATAAATCATTTGCCTGATTACGCACCGATTGCGTTTGTTGCTGTTGCTTGTTCACCAGTTGTTGTAATTGTTGTTGCGATTGACGGCTCACATTTTTAATTTGCTGTATATCTCCACCCACTTTCTTATCTAATTGATCAACCGCTGTTGATGCCGCTAACTCAGGGTTGAACTTTGTCCCTTCATGCTTAAGGTAATAACCCACATCATAATCAATGTAAGCTATCGCACCCACCAAACCCAATGTGATGACACTGGTTGTAAGTGCAATAAAACTGACTAAATTACGTTTTTTAGGCAATTGCCCTGCTGTGACTGGCTGCTCAGGAGGCGTACTTTGTGCAGATGTTTGCTGATTAGTAGATACAGTTGACTGGGGCGTCTGTTGACTTGTAGTTTGCTCCCCTTGCTGTGGCTGATCGACCTTTTTTGGGTCTACTGTATCCGCCTGTTCATTGGCATCATGCTTTCCTTTTGCACCTGAACTCGATGCCTCATTCGGCGTGTTATTTCCATCTTTCTTCGTTGTCATGAGCAAATTACCAAACTTTACATTCAAAAAAACTGCTGAACAGGTTCAACAGATTCAATTGTACATTAATCTTTCACAACTCGATGTGGACATATTTTAACTCAGGAAAACTACACTCGCTGTGAAAGGCTGACCAAGCCTATCGCAAACTATACGCTTGCTTTTTTTATTCGCATGACTCTTACATACTATTACTGGCTGAACTGGGCAGCTAGAGAGAAATACACATTCCAAAAAGGTCAAATTTGGATTTAAAGAATATGTCGTTGTATGCATTTCAAAATAGCTTGGTCACTTGCCCCCTCTGCCACAAAAATATCAGCCCATTGCTGTTTTTGCTGGAGTAATGCCACACGCTCACTTGGTACAATGAGTTGCAAATTGGCAGCCATCGTCCCGTCAATATACTCTAATAAGTTACTGGCGATTTCTCCACTTGTGGCAATTATGGTTGTGACGCCTTGGTCTTTAATGAGTCGTTCAACATCTTGAACATGATATAAGGGCTCAACACGCTCATACACACAACACGTTGTCACATCAGCCCCTCTCGACTCAAGCGTTTGTTGAATCAGTGAACGTCCTCCTTTTCCCTTAATAAGCAGAACTCGTTGCTGTTGTACGTCTTGTAATACAGGCAAAGCTAACAATGCTTCGCTATCAACGCCTTGGTCTGATAAAGCACTATCAATTGACAACTGTCGCATAACAGCTGCCGTTGCTTGACCAATGGCAAACCACGCTAAACCAACAGGCCACTGTGGCCAATACTGCTCAGCTTGATACAAACCAATTTGTGCTGCAGCAGTACTGGTTACAATTACTTTATCGAACTGAGCTAAATTCTGCCAAGTTGCTCGTAGCTGAGCAGACTCTGGTAATGGCTGAATAGCAATCATGGGTAAAGCAAGCGCACAAAGTCCAGCCAACTCCATGCTATGGACCAGTTGACTGGCTTGAGGTTCGGGACGAGTCACTAAAAATACTGGCGTAGTCATAATTTTATCAGTTATGTGCTATCTTCCAGATTGAAGGCTTATTTTTTATCCAGTGGATTAGTCCAATTCTCCAATAATTTCTGCAAAATATCACCCGCTCCTTGCTTTATTAAATCTTTTGCGACAGTTTCACCTAGCAGTTTAGCTTGGCTGATATCGCCTTCAATCTCACTCATATGCACTTTACTAGCATCAGGCTCTGCAACAATCGCTGTCAAACTAAGCTTGTCATGGTGTAGGGTTGCGTAAGCACCAATTGGAACCTGACAGCCACCTTTCAAAAATGTCACGACAGCACGTTCTGCAGTAACACATGCGGCCGTCTCAGAATCATGTAAGACACTTAGTGCATTTTTCAGTTCGGTATCAGCTTCACGACACTCAATGCCTAAAGCACCTTGACCTGCAGCAGGAATCATATTATTTGGAGATAAATAATCCGTTATGCGCGCTTCCAGCTCCAACCTTTTCAATCCTGCGGCTGCAAGGATAATTGCGTCATATTCGCCAGCGTCCAGCTTACCCAAACGCGTATTCACATTACCACGCAAAAAATTAACTTTTAAATCGGGCCGGTGCATTAAAAGCTGACATTGTCGGCGCAGGCTGGATGTTCCTACAACAGCCCCTTGTGGCAACTCGTTTAAGCTGCTCGCACAGTGACTGACAAACGCATCACGGGGATCTTCTCGCTGACCAATGACCGGCAAGCACAGTCCTTCAGGAAACTCCATTGGAACATCTTTCATGGAGTGAACTGCAATATCCGCTTCTCCAGAAAGTAGTGCTTTTTCTAACTCTTTAACAAATAACCCTTTACCCCCTATTTTGGCTAAAGGCGCATCAAGCAGTTTATCCCCTTGACTCATCATTGCGACAAGCTCAACGTTTACTTCTGGATAAACATTTTCAAGTTGTTGTTTAACATGATTTGCTTGCCAAAGGGCAAGTGCGCTTTTACGGGTGGCAATTCGAATGGTTTTCACGTCAACACTTCCGGTTAAGAGCTATTCACACCGTTAGTGTAACAATTTGAGCCATAACAAACAGCCCAGGTAATTCTGAGCTGTTCAATAAACACAAACAAATATTAAGGAAGTGTTATAAAGACTTTAGCAATCGACGCATTTCTGCAACATGCCGACGGCTAACCTGTAACGGCTTCATAACATCACGTAAATGAATTTCATAAGAACCTTGATCATTACGCGTCATACTTTCAATTGCACGACGAGCAACTAAAGCATTTCGATGAATTCGAACAAATACATCAGAAAACTCATTTTCTAATTCTTTTAGTGTTTCATCAATTAGTACCTCACCTTTGATATGGTTTACGGTCACATATTTATTATCCGCCTGAAAAAAACGCACATCATTCAATGGAATGAGTTCAATGCCTTTATAAGTTCGTGCACTGATATGTGTTCTTTTTTGTAGCTCATTTTCTGAAAGTCGTTCATTTAAAGCTGCTAATTGGGAGCGGTTGGTACGTTGTGCATTTTGAAGTGCTTTGCAAAGGGCATCTTGCTTAACAGGCTTTAATAAATAGCCCACAGCCTGTACATGAAACGCTTCTAAAGCATACTGATCGTATGCAGTGCAAAAAATAATGGCTGGAGGGCAGTCCATTTGACACAACGCCATAGCAGCTTCCAACCCATCCATCATTGGCATACGAATATCTAACAGAACAACATCAGGTTTGCGCTGATGAGCAATTGCAATTGCCTCAGCCCCTGTTCGCGCTTCATCTTCGAGGACACAATACCCCTCAATGCCCTCTGTCATACGGCGCAAACGGTCCCTGGCTAAAGGCTCATCATCAGCAATCAACACTTTGATCATTACTGCTCACTCTCCCCGACCAGCCTCAACTCCTGGCTGGCATGGATATTTTAACTCCGTCACAAACATATTGTCGGACTTGCTAGCAGACAGCAGGGCTCGATACCCATACAGGGCTTGTAAACGGGCTTGAATATTAGCCATCGCTAAACGATTACCTTTTCCCGGCTGTTGTTGATAATACATAGCTAACGGGTTAACAACACGCAAGAGAAGTAGACCATTTAAATATTCTAACGTGACCTCTATCACACCTCCATCTGGGATTGGTTGAATTCCATGCAGTATCGCGTTCTCTAAAATAGGCTGGATGGTTAACAAAGGAATTGGTAAATCCATTGGCACACCATTCATATGCCATTTCACAGTTAAACGCTCCCCAAACCGGTGCTGTTCAATTCGAACATACTGCTGACAAATTTCAACTTCCCGCTGTAATGTGACTTCCAAGGTTACATCATCAAGTGTAGCTCGAAGCAACCCCGCCAAGTCCTCAACAGCTTGTTCAGCTTTATCAGGGTTTATTACTATCAGGCTAGCAATACTATTGAGACTATTAAACAAAAAATGTGGATGAATACGCGACTGAAGCGCTTGTAATCGAGCCTGCAACTCTGCTTGTTGTTGATAGTATAGTTGTTGGTGAACGTAAAAATAACGCAAAAATAAACTGGCTAATATCACTGCCAGCAGTACATGCTTACCCAGCTTTGTAAAATCAATGCCTTGCCAAAAAGGTTGAAACCCCCTTGGTAAATATAATGCCCATTCTGCTGCTAAGGCAAACGTTACAGTAACGAAAACCACAATGCTATAGCAGCACGCCAGTGTAAGCCATAATGGTTTTCTAGCTAACCAAGCACGAAGCCAACAAAGCAGTGCCGCACTCACCAACACAATCCACTGAACAAAAAAAGATGCCAACGCCAACCGATTCCAATCAAATGTAGCTTCCTGTGGAAGTGCAAGCACCCAAACAAATACAATGAGTTCTGCCAAAAGGACCAATAAAAATACAGCTTTTGTAGTGCACAAGTCTGGCAAAAAAAAGTCATCTTTCAATGTACCCGCTTGTTCTAAATCAGTTTTATGCGCCATAAAAAAATAACTTACTTAGTGGATGAGTGTTGGCTATAAATGGGTATTCTTTAGAACGAATATTCCAGTTAATAGCTTAGATACTCTGTTGTTTAACAGCGAAAGATATTCCACTTAGAGTACATAATGCATCTCAAAAGAGTTTCTACATGGATATTTTAATCGTGTTATAGAATAACTCTAAAAAATAACTAATTTTTCAAGGTGATATCATTGTCACCCTATAAAGACAGAATACCTTAGTGACCTGATGATCACCTAACAAAGCCACAAATAAAAAGCGTACTTTTAAAAGCTCCAAGGTTTTGGCAGATTAGAAATATACGTTATTATCATTCCTCTACGGTGGAGTGCGATCAGAACAAACGCAGATATAAAGGCCAACTTAATGAGTAACTCAAATAAAACACAAACCCATCAGTCTTCAACTAATCAGCAGTGGGGCGGACGGTTCAGTGAAGCAACTGACGCCTTCGTTGCCGCATTTACGGCCTCTATTCATTTTGATCATCGCCTCTACCGACAAGACATTAATGGCTCGATTGCTCATGCAAAAATGCTAACGAAAGTAGGCATCTTGACGGAGACAGAGAGTGACGCAATTATTTCTGGCTTACAAGAAATAGCAGATGAGATAGCCTCAGGTAAAATTGAATGGTCAATTGCACTTGAAGATATTCATATGAATATTGAGGCACGTCTTACTGATAAAATTGGTATTGCAGGAAAAAAACTTCATACCGGACGCTCAAGAAACGATCAGGTTGCTACAGATATACGACTGTACTTGCGGGACCAAATTAATGACATTTTGTTCGCTATTACACGAGTTCAGCAAGCACTTGTTGAGTTAGCAGCACAAGAAGCAAATACCATCATGCCAGGTTTTACCCATTTACAAACCGCCCAACCAGTTACCTTTGGCCACCACTTAATGGCATGGTATGAAATGTTAGAACGTGACTATTCACGACTTGAAGACTGTCAGCGTCGGATGAACCAATGTCCTTTAGGTGCTGCTGCGCTTGCAGGAACAACATATCCAATCGATCGGCATTATACAGCACAAGCACTCAATTTCGATCAACCCACTGGCAACTCACTAGACTCAGTAAGTGACCGTGATTTTGCAATTGAGTTTACGGCTGCCGCCAGTATCATCATGATGCATTTATCTCGTATGTCAGAAGAACTGATTATCTGGACATCAGCACAGTTTAATTTTATTGATTTGCCTGATCGTTTTTGTACTGGTTCTTCAATCATGCCACAAAAGAAAAACCCTGATGTGCCTGAACTTATTCGGGGTAAAACAGGCCGTGTTTATGGGCACCTCAATGCATTATTAACATTAATGAAAGCGCAACCACTCGCCTATAACAAAGATAACCAAGAGGACAAAGAACCTCTTTTTGATACAGTGGATACTCTGCTTGGTTGTTTGAGAGCCTATGGTGATATGATTCCAGCGATACGTGCTAACAATGACATTATGTACGAAGCTGCCCGCAAAGGCTTTGCAACTGCAACAGATTTAGCCGATTACTTAGTCAAAAAGGGTGTTGCCTTCCGTGATGCACATGAAATTGTCGGTCAATCTGTCGCTTATGCACTCAAAAAGCAACAAGATCTTTCAGAGTTATCCCTAGAAGAACTACAACAATTTTCGACAGTGATAACCAATGACGTTTACGATGTCTTGACACTAGAGGGTTCTGTCAGTGCACGTAATCATTTTGGCGGAACAGCACCCTCACAGGTAATAGAGGCTACACAACGTGCCGAAAAAAGCCTCACTAAACGTTTAGCTCCCCTCTCTAACAATTAGCATTATGGAATAGCGCCTTAACTTTAAATAATAGAAAAGCAACAAGAATACTCACTTTGAAGGGTATTCTTGTTGCTTGCTCAATAGCGCTACCATCAAAGTGTCATCATAATTTTATCTGAATGCAATATAGCACTATACTGTTAGTACAACCTCTCGTTGGAAAAATATTGATAGCAACAATCTTTTGTAACCAGGAGTAGTACGGTGTGAAACCGGCTCAACATCAAACGCAGATCCACGCTTTTTTAAATTTAAGCTCAACCCAAATTGATCGTTTTACCCTTTGTTCACAAGAACAAAGTAAGCTTCCTAAAGGCTTTTTAGCTATTGAACCTTATATACAGCAAAAAACACAAAAAGGGGTTCTTCAGTTTTTTTTCCAGACAGATAATCAACGCGCTTTCATTTATTGCAGTGATGAAATGGGTGAGTTTTATTATTTTCATGTGCCGTACATTAATCACCACTTATTTCTCAATAAACTACAACGCTTTATTAGTCACTGGCTAGAGCAAAGGGATGCTGATCTAAAGCCAGGAACACCCATACAAAAAGTACAGTTCTGGGAGATTGAGAGCTTAAATAATGACCAACCCAAGATTACACCTATCACCATAAAAGGCTTTTATGAAAATACTTACAATGAGTTTGATATACAAGTGAAAGTCATACTTGATCATACAAAAAAGATTTCATTAAAAATAAGCTGTGGTCATAAAGAGTATGATCAATATCACCTAGGAAAAGTGACATTCATTAAGGTCGCACAAGAAATTTTAAACCACCGAGAAATGTCTCTACCCTACCCAGTTTATATTGCTAAACTTGATTTGTCACCTTTACAACACACCGTATTTAAAGGAGTATTTCCCAGTATTATTGACCATATACAATACAAATTACTGGTTGAACAACTTCTCAATGCAGCCTTGCAAAAAGAGGCTATGCAAACGCCAAGCGATATTGAATTACCAGAATAAAGCCTAGTGGTTAGAAAGTCATTTTAACTGACAAGTAGAAAAGCTATTTGTAAAATAGCCATAGAATTAAAAAAAATAAAGTACATTTCTAATCAGTGCACAAACATTTCCCAATGAGGCCTATTACTAAATCTATTTCTCAAAAACTCCATTTGATCCACTAATACGTGGTGATTTGCTAAATATAAAAACTCATAAATATTAGGTTGAAAAGGCACAGCTAATAATTCCATATCAGCTTCTTCAGGCGTTTTATTGCCCTTACGCATGTTACACCGCTTACAAGCAGTAACAACATTTGTCCAATGATCTTTTCCACCTAAACATTTTGGTTTGACATGATCTCTTGATAAATCACTGTAGCCAAATTGTTTACCACAGTACATACAAATGAAGTAATCACGCCTGAATAGATATATATTTTTGAGAGGAGGTGCGTTACTTTTATCCTGCACTTTACCATCAACAGCCATAATACTTGGTAGGTAAATGATTGAACGCTGTCCAGTGCGAGATATCCCTCCTCTCATTACAAATGTTTTTTCACCTATGCTCCATAAAATTTGCTGCTTAACATGTAAGATAACGGCTTCTTCAGTTGTAAGCCATCGCACAGGTTTTCCTGATTTATCGAGTTTCAGTATTTTATGGGCCGTATCCATAACGCTACCTTTTATTTCACAAATAAGCACTCCAAATAAAAAAGCCCAGTGAGAAAACTCAACTGGGCCTTAAACAACAGCCAAGACAGATGATATGCCTGTAAGCATCATACTGGAGCATAACGATTTCAACTTGACTTAACATGTTTAAACCTACTTACTGGTATAACCACGTATTCCACTTATACACTCAGTGATGTACCTCTACTTAAAGGTATACCCTTCACGAATCATTTTTAGGGTTTGTTGTCAGCGTTCTTCACCCCAGTTCACTTATTAATATAAGCTCCTGAGGCTTCATCACTTGACGGCCACACCCTTGTGCCCTAGGGGTATAAAAACCCTTCGTTATGGATATATACATCATATCTTAGTTATTTTTTAGCGTTATTATTGCAACACTTATATTACATAAGTATATATTGCTTTTAGCTAGTCGTGTATATAGAAATCAGAAATATACCGGTTTTATCCGGTACATCTCTTTTTTATTACAATTTATTATCAGCAGCCATTTTCATATATTTATCTATAAAGCGAAGCTTAACATTCTTCTTATTACCTAACACTTCACCATTAGAAAATTCTATTCCGACAAAGTCTGGAGAAGAAGCATTTGCGCCAAATAAACCTTTATCAAATGAAAACTGTCTAACGTGCTCCATGGTCTTCTTCACATCACCACTGTTCGCTAGCTCTGAAGCTTCTTTTGCTGTATAAAACATGCGAGTTGTCTTTAACTGCGCATTAAACTCTGCTTCTGTAGCACCGGAATTACTCGCCATAAACTGTATAGCTTCTTTCCCTTCTTTATCACGCTTAGACATAATCGCCATTGTTTCATACCAGGCACCCGTTAATGCTTTCTTTAATCGCTCATCAGCGCCGGTTTTAACGATCATTAGATCTAAAATTTCACCTGGGATTTTTGAAGAGTCAAACACCAGGTTTGCACCTTTACTATTTCTTACTTGCTGCAAAGGTGGATTCCAAGTGACAGTCGCTGCATTTTCATTGGCTATAAAAAGTGAAGCTATATCAGAATCTGAAGTATTCACTACCTTAACATCCCGCTCTGACATGCCATTCATGTCAAGTGCTCTTGCTAAAAGATAGTGGGAAACAGAAAGCTCAACCAAAGTTACTTTACGATCTTTGAGATCTTTCACTGATTTGCCATTTTTAAGCACAATACCATCATTACCATTCGAGTAATCGCCAATGATAATAGCTGTTGAATCAATTCCACCTACGGCAGGTATAGTTAAGGCATCCATATTTGTCATCGAGCAAGCATCAAACTTACCTCCGGTATAGAGATTGATTGACTCTATATAGTCATTTACCAGGGTCAGTTTAATTTCAATGTCATATTTATCAGCCCATTTTTTTAAAATACCTTTTTCTTCTGCAAATGCCCAAGGCTCCCAGCCAGTGTAGTGAGACCAGGCAACATTAAACGTATCTGCAGCCTGTATTAATGTACTTAATAGCGATGCTGCGCCAAAGAGAATAGCCTTTTTACAAAATTTAATCATTTTTGCTCCTTAATTTTTTCATAAAATCTTTTAGCGACCATTTTCGACATCAACTATTTCTAGACCAAATTCTTGCTCAACAGCTTTACCTTTTTGGAGTTTTGCAATAGCTTTACCTGCTCTTTCATTTAATTGATCCATCTCCAATACTGTTTTTGCCATTTTTGGAAGTGCTTCTTGACGGAAAGTAGATAAGTCTTCAATTGCAGCATTCACATCATCAAATGCTTTTTTCAATGTTTCCATATTTAATTGCGTGGATGCTGCTTGCTTATGAATTTCAGCTCCCTGCTGACGTAAACGTGCGGCAGTACCTGCTATAAGGTTGTTGGTAGTTTCATTAACAGCTGCAACCTTCTTAAGCACTATACGCTGATTTTCCAATGCAAGCGCTAATGTCACAGCAACCTGCAATGCCTGTACCGTAACGCTTACAGCACGGTTAACACCACGAATTAATTCTTTATTATTTCGAATAATCACTTCAATGGTGAGAATACCTTGTTGATTAACAGCAAGCTGCTGTTGCAAGTCCATAATACGCTGAGTCAACGGAAACAAAATTTCTTCTTTAATAAAGTTATGTTTTGGATCATCTGTTGGGATTTCTGTTTCCAGCTTTTCATTCAGCTTATCTGCTATTGCTTGCGCTAACGAAATAGCTTTTTTCAAACGTACCGTGAGATCATGCATAGCTGTCTGATCTTTTTGCAGCGTAATATTATCTCGCTTCAGTTGTTCACGGCCTTTTTCCAAGCTTTCAACAATGTCATCAATAACACGTCCCGAGCTTTGATACATTGCAAAATAGCGCGCTAAAGGAGACCCCACAAAAGGCAGTTTACATAACAGTCGACGAATAAAACTGGATGAAAATTCAAACTTATTTGGATCAAGTGATTCTACTGTATTACGTAGCTGCAACAATGAATCAGCAACAGGCCCGCCATCTTCACCCGCTTGCGCTAAACTATGAATGGGTTGCTTTAACATATCAGAACGCGTAGCAGCTTCACGTTGAAGCTTTCCGCCAACCTGCTCAACTGCAGCTATTGCTTGATTTTTCTGATTTAAATCTGCAGGGCTCACGCTAAGTAAATTATCAACAACAGATGCCGCTTGTATCATTAACTCACTGGATACATCTGTTTTTTCCGCTTCATCTCCAGTCATTAATTCTTTACGAACGGTATCCACATCAAAGGTATTCAACGATTGCTCAGTTGACACTTGTACCATAACTATATGCTCCAACTATTGCTGCAAATTATAATCTGTTGCGCGCTCTGCTACTTGTTGTAACTCTTGCATTGCTATATCCATATCGACTTTGGCTCTCCCACTCGTTGTCTTAATATTTGCAAGCTGGGTCGAGACATTATCAATTTGAGTTAACGCTTGTTCATTCGTCACTAACAAATCATGCATTCGTTGCAACTGACTTTCATACATATCCAGACGACTTTGCAACGTTTTTCTTTCCAATTCAGAATTTGCTGAGCCGTCTTCATTTAACTTAACGATCTTTTTACGTAAGCTTTCAGTATCCATTGCACTTACACTTTTCAAGCCAAGTGCCACGCCTTCTAAGTTATCCAATCCAGCCAAAAATACCTGTTCAGCAATCGCCAAGTATCGACTAAACGTCAACTCGGTTGAAGTAAACTTTTTCTGTAAGATATCCTGAAAATTATCAAATTTCTTTTTAAATAATTCTAATTGTCTAATCCCCTCTTTTGAGTCAACGCTACTCAGTTCACTCTCCAGTTTTTTGAGCATTTCATTGCGTTTAACAACCATGGATTCATGGATTTGCCCTAAAAAAGCAATAATATGATTGTTCTCTTGGATAAAATATTCATATATCCACCCTAAGGATGCACCCGCAAAGCCCGTAATTGCACCCACTAATGCAATGGTTGAAAAGTCAAAAAATAACATTGCTGCAGTGGAGAGTACCCCCACAACGGTGGGGTATAATAAAAATGGACTTTGTAAAGAACGCTTTAAAACCGCTTTACTAATTGCCTTTTTAGATAGGTCTACTTTTTTACCTACCAACATGAGATATACCTACTGTTATATACTTCAGCAATCATCGCTTTCATAATGCCTATAATTTTTTTGTGTGATCTTTATAGTTCATTCTGCATGAAATTGCGTTAAAAATTCTCACCCACTAATACAAGTTCAACACGAGGTAACCTATAATAATAGGCTCTAGAAGACTCACCTGGACGCTTAGCAAGTGGTTTTGTTCCTCCAAACCCTTTTGCACGTATACGATGTTCATCAATGGCATGAGTAATTAATAAATAACGACGAACGGCATCAGCACGTTCTTGAGAGAGCCTTAAATTAGCCTCTTTGTCGCCTCTCGTAGATGTATGACCACGAACCTCAATACGAAAACGAGGATAGTGCTTTAAGTTTTCTGCAGCACGATCAAGTTGCTCTTTCCCTTCCAAGGTGAGTTGATCTGTACCCGACGAAAATACGACAGGACGCACTTTTAAGGTACCCACTCCCACCAAACGATCCCACTGCTTATCCGTTAATGCTGTAAATGTCGGGGTTGCCATATTTTGAGGTGCATGTTCCAGTTGCCCTTGCTGTGAAAACTGATCGAATAAGCTGGCTACAAACTGGCTGTTGGTAATCCGATAAGGGTCTTCATCTGGTAAAGGATTCTGGGTAACATCTCCATACTCCCGCAAGATATCAATTGTGCCTTCAATGGTATTGATTAATGCTTCATTCGCATAACCTTGAGCATGAGTACCAAACCAAATACGCGCATTATCAGTCAATGAAATCCAGCGCACCCCATCAAGCACAGTACTAATTTCATCGTCATCAAGCCGTAGGCTTTTTTTCAAATCTTTTTGTAACTGTTTAGGATTATCACGATAATACTTTTGTGTTTGATAGTAGGCTTGTAAAAATAATTTTACTTTTTCAGGTTGGTCTTTTGATAATTCTCTATTTACCAAAAGGACATCCACTATTAATTGCGCAGTTTGGTCACTCCCAAGTATTCGAATAATACCATCTTCTTTTAATGCTTTACTGACATGTGGTTCCCAAAGCACTGCAGCATCTACATCACTGTCTAACAAATGATCCAAAGCTTGTGATGAACCTTCCGCAGTTACTGCCCAATCATCCCTCTGGCGAAGATGGGGAATATCAAAGTGAACTGAAAGCGCCTTGAGTAAATGATCACTGGGTGAGTCAGGTGTAAATGCAATTCTTACATTAGTTTTCGTTTTTAATTCATCCAATGATGCCAATTTATTTTCTCGTGCAACCAGCGCATCTCCCCCCTTTGACTCATCAATCACATTGATAATGGTTCCAGGGTAATTCGCATCACTTCCAGTAAGTACATAAGCATCAACCGTAGCCACAGCAAAATCCAGCTTACCTTTAGCGAGACCTTTCATCCGTTGGGCATAATCGGCCTTATCATTTATACAGTTTAACCGATAACCTTCCTGACGCAGTCGTGACTTAATATGAGGTGAGCATAATGGAAAATAACCCACCCAGTCATCAACAGCAATACTGATTTCACCTTTAGTTTCCCGTGCATCACTTGTCTTCTTTTGCTCCCATTCCGAAAACCAGGGTTTTATCAGGCTGGTTATTCCCATAACAATCAGCCCTAAAATTATTAAAAAAATGGTTGCTTTAACGTGCTTTGACATAACTACTCACCAAACGTATCAAGCGGAAAATCCTCTGACTCAGCAAGCACTTGCTCTAAACTACGCTGTAAACTTTGCGGATTATTTGCGGCTTTATAGTCAATAATACCGGGTTGATTCAATGAGTGAGCTTCATTAATACAAAACCCTATAGTATGAATCATAATGGGAGATTCACGTCCAATTTTTTCAACTATTGACTCAGGTTCTTCACCAAGATTTGCTTCACCATCAGTAACAATCACTAAGTGATATTCACCGTACCCTAACTGTGCTTTTGCTTGTTGTGACAGCGCTTGATAACCCGTACGAATGGCTGATAGTAAAGGCGTACCCCCTTCAACAATGACAGACTTGACGGCTTTCACGAACTGATCGTTGTTATTAGAAGATAATGCAACCCGCTCAGAGAGCCCAGCTTTATCAAATACTAATAATCCCAAATTAGCACTGACGGGGATCTGGCTGGCAAATACTTCTAAAGCATCCATAGCTGCATATATTTTTAGTTTTCCACCACCGCATTCCCCACCCGCCATTGAGCCACTACCATCAAGCACAACATAATAATTTGTTTGTAATAAATCCTCAGCTACTCGATTATTTTCTGGCAGCGTTGGCCAAGTGTTGAGTAAAGGCTGCATATTATAGGGACGTCCATCATCACGCGTTGACTGGATAGACTGACTATCGCCCTCATGAGCAGCAGAAGTTGTTGCTGGACTACTTGCGGCTGAATTATTTTGTGCTGTGTTTGTTCCTGACTCTTCACAAGCCGTTAGCCAAAACGACAACACAAGCAGTATAAATAAGCGTTTATCCATGTGACCATTCCTTACCTTGACTACTTTTCAGATTGCCTATAATGGCCTAAACACGGATGACTCTGCTTCTACTTGCAAAATTCTAAACTGCACCCGCATATTTGACCGCCATTGCTTTTCTGTTTTTGGTACACAAGGATCAGCGCCACACACTCCTGTTTTTGGAGCACTAATACCATGGCCGATAACAGCAAACTGGGAAGGATCTAGTGAAACACCTTTATTTTTTGAAAAATCAATAATGTTATCACGCACTTCTTGCGCCCGACTCAAACTTAAATTACGTGCAGCTTGTTTTATCCGACCTAATACCATTCGCGAAGCATTAGCTTTTCGCTTTCGCAAATAATTCATCGGATCACTGTGCCCTTCTATGGTGATAATAGCGCCACCATAAGTACTGGCTAAATCCATTACCTTTTTAAATGCATCTTCATACAATTCAGCAGAAAAAGTTTTTTGGTTTGGCTTAAAGAATACTTCAAAAGAAAATAACTCTCCTTGATCAAGACTTCCCTGTTGCTGTTTTTGAGTAACCAGTGCAGCGACCTTGCTTTCATCAAACTTAGGCACTTCAGCCACATTTATTTGTGATAATCCCTTTTTAAGCTTGTCATAATCCCATCTTGCTTGTGCAACTTCTTGTTGTTGCTGTAATAAACCGACTTGATGTAATCCATGTTGACTTTCTTTAACAATAACTGCAAAGCGGCGAGGGTAAGCATTGTTTTTAAAAAACTTAACATTTCCATCATATCCCACATGGCGAGCATCCTGATACATGCCCTCAGCATCAGCAAGTGCCTGCTCACTATCCAGCAGCCCTTTCGCTGCTGCCCGCATCATTTGTTCATACGCTTTGCTATCCGCTGTACGTTGCTGGACAACATTACTCATAGACTCTTGTCCAAGTAATAAGCTGCGTGCAAATTTTTCTACCACATCACGATGTTGTTTGAAAAAATCGCTACGCACTGCATAAACATCTGCAATTACTGTATCTGCAGTTTTTGTAGATAATAAAATTTTTGCACCTTTAACTGAATCCTCTGCACCTGTTCCTACACTACCACCAGAGGTCAGTGCCAATGCATCAGGAATAATAACAAATGCAGCATCAATATCTTTTTCATATAATGCAGCCATAGGACTATTGTCAGTACCTGTTAGATCTTTGACCCAACGGACATTAATATCCTTAAACGTTAAACCTGCATCAGCAAGAATCCGTGATAAATAATCAACATGAGGACCATAAGCTTGTAATACGACTGTTTTGCCTCTTAAATCTTTAACCGTTTTAATCCCGGATTTAACGACAAGTGCATCCCCACCAGCTGAATCGGTTAATTTGTAAATAACAATGGGCTTTGTCTTAGCGTCTTTACTAATAACATCCATTGCCATGTTCAACATACCAATAGTGCCTCGGAGAAAAGGTGAATCACCCTTCAAATAATGTTGAACTTGTTTTGCAAAATCATCTTCACGGGTTAACTTTAATTTGAGTCCCTGCTGTGAAACAATCGAATTTGCTTGAGTAGAAAGGTTATTACCATTGGCATGAATAACGGCAATGTCTCCCCCCCAACTAATAAAAGGCACCTGCAATACATCACCTTCCACAGGCCCTACTTGGGCTGACACCACTTGGTTTAAAGGCTTAATATTTATGTATTCAACCGCTACAGCTAAACTGCTTAATAGTAGGCTTGCGGTCACTACTAATGCTCGCAGCATATGCCTCTCCTTCATTTTGAATCTTGTTGTTATCAATCTTTAATATGCAGTATTTTTTGCGGATACAAATTGATTTATTACAGCCTTTGTACTGACAGGCCCATTCTCAATCATGGTATTCAACCCTTCACATTGAGTATATGATCTACACTATAGCTGTTTTAAGGTACTTCTTAGCGAAATAAAACTGCGAAATCATACGCTGTTTACTTTTTTAAGACAGTGAAAGGCACAAATTTTTACATATTTCTTAATTTTTAATCGCAAAAAAGCAAATCTAAACAATTACTAACAATAACAGTGTATGTATGCTTAAAATATGTCACTTATTTCGTATCTAATACTCATTTAGCGTTCTAAATGAGTCAGGGTGATTTAAGTTAAAAGTATCAACGTGTTGTCTTATTTCTGGATTGAACCCTTCTCTCCGTACAGATTCAATAAGATCTCTAAACTCCATTTGATCTTTAATCACTGTACTGCCTGCAATATTTTTAAGTGGGTGATCGGCTACTATCTTGCCACCCCGGTTCACATCAGGATCATTACCTCGATCATCAGTATAATACTGAGACAACACTAATAGTCGTGAACCTAAAAAGCAGGCTTCTTCCAAGTCATGAGTCACAAAAAATATTGTTAGCTGCTCTTTTTCCCAAATATCCAATAAAAAAATCTGTAAATCTTCACGTGTATCAGGGTCTAAAGCACCAAATGGCTCATCCATCAACAATACGGGATGTTTCATAATGAGTGCTTGGGCAATGGCTGCACGTTGTTGCATTCCCCCTGAAAGTTCATGAGGGTATTTTTCTGCTGCCTCAGTCAGGCGTACTCTTTCAAGTAAACTCATTGCTTCTTCTTTCCACCCTGACTGACGTCGCCATGGCATCCACCAACGTTGATGAGTAAGGTGTTTTCCTAACAAAACATTATCTAAAACCGATAAATGAGGGAAAAGTGAATACCTCTGAAAGACAATCCCTCGATATGGATCAGGAAAACCAGCAGGTTGTCCTTCAACCAAAATTGATCCCTGATTGGCCTGTTCCTGTCCAAGTATCAGACGTAGCAATGTGGACTTTCCACAACCACTTGGTCCCACTAATGTACAAAACTCACCGTGTGATACGTGCAGGTCAATATCATCTAACACACACTTGGAGCCATAGTTTTTAACTACATCTGTTATTTCAAGCTTTTTGAAAGCTGCACCAGATCCTGTTGAAGTCATACGATTTACCTTTACTTTTTGCTCTCTGCGTACCAGCTAAACATTTTCCGATTAAGCAGGCTTAACAGGAAATCAAGGGTAAAACCCAGAAAAGTAATCCAGGCAACATACGGGATAATGACATCCATTGCTAAATATCGGCGCATAAGGAATATACGATACCCTAGCCCTTCTGTTGCAGCTATCGCTTCTGAAGCAATTAAAAAGAGCCATGCAGCACCAAGGCACAAACGTAACGAGTCAATAGCCCTAGGCAATACCTGCGGTAAAATAATGCGATAGGTTAAAGCCATTGACGATGCCCCCATAGTCAGTGATTTTACCAACTGCTCACTTGGAACCTTGATCACCGATAAATATATATCCCGAGTCATTATTGGAAACGTACCAATAAAAATAAGTGCAACTTTTCCAAACTCATCAACGCCAAATGCAATGAATAAAATGGGTAAAATCGCCAATGGAGGAACCATTGCAATCATTGTAATAAACGCTAACAATACAGACCTAAAACCAACAAACAAGCCAATATTCAAGCCTAATAAAATGGCAACAAGTAACGCACTACCTACTCCAATAACAATTCTCGTCAAACTGGCGAGCGTATCTTGCCACAACAAATAATCTCCAGTTCGACGGTCAGGAGCAAAAGCCATCCGCTGAATAGCATCTCCCATTTGCGATAAACTTGGCAGAATCTTATCTGCAGGGTTTTCAGCCAAACGTGCATCTGAGGCCCATAAGTAAACAACTATTACTAGGACAAAAGGTAATAATATTAGCAAACGCTTTAGCCATGCAGGTGGACTGGCATGTAGGCCTATGACTAATGGTGGTTTATTCATGAAATAACACCTTATAAACGATCACTATGTTTGTACATACTACACTATAAAGGTAGTCATTGATCACTCACTGAAGAAACTCATCAACATTTTGAGGTTACTCACATATTGTTTAAATAGCTTTTATCAATCCTCTTTGCGGTAAGCCACATCATGTGATGCCTAAATACTTCAATCACTCCAAAGCGAAGCAATTTTCAAACATTAAGAACGTGAATCTCTATTGAACGTGGGGCTAATCTACTAGAACTAATGAATATGAAAACGCTAGTCGGGGTTTATTAAGAATTAAGAAAATAATTAATATAAAAAGGTAACGTAATTATAATAATTAAAACGTTATGCTCTACGTAATAGAATGGTTACACTCTAAAACTCTGTAACAATAGAATGCCTACAATCCCCTGTTATGACAAACAAACTTCATCAAATCTTTATGTCACATTATTTTAACAAAAAATGTCGATTATGCGCAATAATTATAGAAGGAACTGACGCCACAAAAAAACAAAACCACCGTGCAGGGTATTGTGGTATTAGTCTTATAGCTGCTTATAACGTAAGGAGTAGTCCAATCACTACCTACAATAACAACTTTTACTCAATAACTATTGATCCAATCTCTACAAATAACACTTCCACTACGATCATAAACAAGAGGAATGCTAGAGATAACTGATTAATAATCAACCAACCCAAATACATACATAAAGTTAATTATACGTATTTAATAAACAAAGAAATAGGATATGGGATATCTGTAAAATATAAAAGCCTAAAATCGGTTCCACTGAAACAGTTTAATATACACATAAATACTTTTTACTCGGATTTATTCATATAAATATGTTTAACCTGAGCAAAGTTTCCCATTGGCTTCAACCACTTTAATTCTTTTGCAGTCAAGGTAGGTAAATTACTTGTGTCCATATTACTAATTAGCGCTCGATCAAAAACCATCCAGTAGTTTTTCTTATTGATAAAAATTACACCAGAATACAACTCACTATTTGCTAAAGCAAAACCTTGAACAAACTCTGGTAACGCCTTAGCCACTGTATCAGCTATAGTCTGAGCAATCACGCTGTATCCTGACAACACAGGATGACCATTTCCATCTTTTGGATATAACATAACGCGACGTGAAGCTGCCACCTGTAAGGGCTCAACAATATCCACATACTTACTGCCAGCCCCAAGCTTACTTAACTCACCACTTAACCATTTTATTCTTGTTTCTTCATTTGTGATTAGATTCTTATAATGGGCTGGAATGTCTAGCCCAACTTCTGCATTTATTTTATTTTTATAAACTAATTCTTTTGTAGGAATAATAGTGTAAAACACTTTAATATTTAAAGGTCTTAAAATGCTTCTTATATCTTTAGCGACTTGTAGCATTATTTTGTAACCTACATCAACTACAGGTGATTGTAGGTTATTCTCACCTCGCAATTTAGGAGTAAAAATGGTGGAAACACCATCAGAAAAATTAACTGGCCACTGATACTTTTTAGGCTCCGGAAATTCAACCATAGGAGCATCGCTAGAGGATAAGTTGGTATCAAGCCTATACCGTACCCAAAGGTCAGATCCATACGCCAAACTAAAGGACTCTAAAGGATCATTACCCGTATAAAAAGCGACAATAAGAATGATGGGCTGGAAAACTGAAGCATTTCTCGCAGCCTCAAAGTATTGAATTGCCCCCCAGCCACCAGTAGCCATTGCGTATTGAGTTACATATTTTTGATTAGATGCTAAGTAATTATTAAAGATATGTGGCCAATTATATATAATAGGAGCATTATTACCATAAGTTTGACTATCTCCTACAATCACTATTTCTGCTTGATTGGGTACCCCAAAGTTTCTAAACCCTAAAATATCATGAGGACCAACACCACTCACCTCAGGTAATAACGGCTTAGCTCTCACTTTGAAAACGGGATCTTGTATGAGAAAATCCACAGACTTAATGTCCTCTTCCCTAAAAATATTGTCAAAGAAAGGTGGGACTTTCTTATCTATTTGAACTAACTGTAAGTCAGTTCCTTTACCAAGCAGACCTGGCGACAAATACCTCAATATAAGCAAAGCGATAGCTAGTAACAGTAAAGTTATTAAGCCAATGGCCGTATACTCTTTTAGCTTTTCGTTCATAATCAAAATAATGTATAAATAAAAGGAGCAATAGCTGAGCCTTGGGATAGAACGATCAAGGCTCCCAATAATATAAATACTGTAATAATTGGCATTAACCAGTATTTTTTTCGGGTTTTCATCAATCCCCATAGGTCTTTCATTAAGTCCCACATTAGAAAGGCCTCTCAAAGTCAAATACTTTCATATGGTCAGACTGTACAATATAGCTATTTTTAGGCTCACCTTGATCAGGTATAATTTCTAGCTTATTCAACTTTCTCAAAACAAACCCAAAAGGTGTTATTACAATAAAAAAAAGTAACCCTAATATTAAGAAAGTATTAATTTTACCCAGAACTCCAGCAAACCTCATCCACCCATTAAATAACTTCTTTTTGATACCAAAGCTCGCAAATAGCACTAAACAAGATATTATAGCAATAATAAAAGGCCATACCGGAATACTATATTCAAAAAGCCATGGAAAGAAAAAGCCAAAAATCAGTATTACCACACCACCAAAGAGAACAAAAAAAGTATTGATCTCTTTCTTATTAATCTGGTTCATAGTTCTTTTTCCAATTTCTTGCTAAAAGTTCTTTGGACTGTTTATTTTTATAAATAACAACGTGCTCTAAAACCAATATATCCATATCTGTGGCCATAAAACATTCAAAGGCATCCTTTGGAGAACATACTGGAGGCTCTCCTCGCACATTAAAAGATGTATTAATTAGCATCGGAACACCTGTAAGTTGGTAAAAGCTATAAATAAGCTTATGAAATTTTGGGTTAGTTTCTTTATTGACTGTTTGCAATCTTGCTGAGTAGTCTGCATGAGTTATAGCAGGCACATCAGACTTTTCAATATTTAACAACTCTAACCCTTTTACATGATCAGGAATTTTTCTCCGATGATTTTCTTTTACTGGAGCAGTAAATAACATGTAAGGGCTTATCTGTGCGAAGTCAAAATAATCTTCAGTGTATTCTTCCAATACTGCAGGAGCAAATGGTCTAAATGACTCTCTAAATTTAATCTTCATATTCATTTTCATTTGCATATCAGGAGAACGAGGATCTCCAATGATAGACCTACCACCTAAAGCCCTTGGCCCAAACTCCATTGGCCCTTGATACCAGCCAACAACATTTTGATTATTAATTTCACTTGCTACTTCAACAAACAGCTCATCTTCAGATCTAAGTGAATAAACAGCATTAACACTATCCAGATACTGCGTTATCTCTGCTACTGAGTATGAATTTCCAAGAAATGCCCCCCTCATACTATCTTTATCATTAATACTTCTTTCTTTTTTAAAATGTAAATGCCACAACGCTAATGCCGCACCTAGAGAGCCTCCTGCATCTCCTGAAGCAGGTTGAACCCAAATGTTAGAAAAGGGTCCATTATTTAATAAAGCACTATTAGCAACACAGTTAAGTGCCACACCACCTGCCAAACAAATGGAATTTGTTGGCTCCTCTTTATTGACGGTATAGGCAAGTTTTAAAACAACATCTTCAGTCACTTCCTGTATTGATGCTGCAATATCAAGATCTAGCTGCCGAATAGGCTGATCCGACTTTCTTGGTTCAGCGTTAAATAACTTTGAAAATGAATCATTTGTCATCCTAAGCCCAGTAACATAATCAAAGTACTCCATGTTTAATTTATATGATCCATCTTTTTTTATCTCAATAATTTTTTCTCGTATTAATTTACTATACTTTGCCTCCCCGTAAGGAGCTAACCCCATTAATTTATACTCACCACTATTAACCCTAAAGCCCGTAAAATATGTAAACGCAGAATAAAGTAACCCAACAGAGTGAGGGAAATTTATTTGCCATAAAGGTGTAATTTTATCTTTTTCTCCTAACCATGCACTCGACGTAGCCCACTCGCCAACCCCATCGAGACAAAGAATAACTGACCGTTCAAATGGGGAAGGATAAAATGCTGAAGCGGCATGAGATAAATGATGTTCAGAAAAGAGTAATTTTCCTTTAAACTTTTCTTCGGCAATGCTATGAAGCTGCTGTTTAATTTCCTTTTTAAGATAAAGCTTTTCCTTAAGCCAGATAGGCATTGAGGTTTTAAATGACTGCCACCCCTTTGGAGCATATGCCAAGTAACTTTCCACCAAGCGTTCGAACTTCAACAATGGCTTATCATAAAAAACCACACAGTCAATATCCGACAAAAGAATACCTGCTGATGATAAACACATCTTTATCGCATTCACAGGAAACCCTGCATCATGCTTTACGCGACTAAATCTCTCCTCTTGTAAAGCATATAAAATCCTTCCATTTTTTAATAAGGCCGCAGCACTATCATGATAATAAGCAGAAATACCCAATATATATGTCATTACACTTTTCTTTCGTCCAAGCACTTATATTCATAAATATAGTTAATACTCTAGTTCAATGAATGACACCTGTTATATTTTTACAGAAACGTGAATAAAACGTATTAAAGAAATGAATAGCTATTTAGTACAGTATTAAAAAATAGTGTCACACTAATGAAAAAGGGGCCATAAGGCCCCTTTTAGAATAGCTAAACTAAATTGTTTAGATATTTTTACCCAGCGAAGTATTTTCAGAACGCAAGTCACGACATGCTTGAGCAATACGCTCAGCCATACCTTGCTCTGCAGCTTTACCCCAAGAGCGAGGATCGTAAACTTTCTTGTTGCCTACTTCACCTTCAACTTTCAATACACCGTCATAGTTTTTAAACATATGATCTACAACAGGACGTGTAAATGCATATTGTGTATCAGTGTCGATATTCATTTTAATAACACCGTACCCCAGTGTTTCATGAATTTCGTGTAATTCGGAGCCTGAACCACCATGAAATACTAAGTCTAAACGAGTATCTTCACCTAGCGCTTTTGCTACAGCATCCTGTCCATCACGCAAAATAGTAGGTTTCAGTTTAACGTTACCAGGCTTGTAAACACCATGTACGTTACCAAACGTGGCTGCTAACAAGAAACGGCCCATTGAACCAATTTCTTTCGCTGCCATAACCATATCTTCTGGAGTAGTGTAAAGCTTGTCAGCCGAAACACCTGAAGTGTCGTGGCCGTCTTCTTCACCACCCACAACACCTGTTTCAATTTCCAGAATAATTTCGTTAGCAACACAGTCAGCCATGATTTTTTTAGACTCTGCAATGTTTTGCTCCATTGGCAATGCAGAACCGTCATACATATGAGAGTTAAACAGATTTGGTAAACCTGCCGCGCGACGCTTTTTCGTTTCTTCAATCAGCGGTTTTAAAAATGAATCAACATACTCTGGGTGACAGTGGTCTGTATGCAGTGCAATGTTAATATCATATTCTTCAGCAAGAATATGTACATAAACAGCCAACGCAATGGCACCTTTAGCCATTGAGCCTACAGCCTGACCTGAAGCGAACTTTCCACCACCAGTTGATACTTGAATAATGCCATCAGAGTTTGCCATTTTAAAACCCAGCAATGCTGCATTAGCTGTTTCACTGGAAGACACATTAATAGCAGGATAAGCAAATTTATTTTTCTTGGCATTATCCAGCATTTGACAATACTGTTGGTAATTAACCACTGGCATGATGCGTTTTCTCCAATTATTTTAAAAAGTTGGCAGCGTAATGGATTCAGTTTAGTGAAAAAACCATTACCTTAAATTCTAACAACCAAGCGCAAAGCACTTGGTTATAGATGCTATCAATAATTAACTTTTTTGAGCACGCTCTTCAAGCATTGCTACAGCAGGCAGTTTTTTGCCTTCTACAAATTCTAAAAAAGCCCCACCACCTGTAGAGATGTAAGATACTTTCTCAGCAATATCATATTTATCAATTGCTGCAAGCGTATCGCCACCACCAGCTAAAGAAAAAGCATCACTATTCGCAATGGCAAGTGAAAGTGCTTTTGTACCTTCGCCAAACTGGTCAAACTCGAAAACACCTACAGGTCCATTCCAGATAATGGTTTTAGTTTCTGCCAGCAATGCAGCAAACTGTTTTGCAGTTTCAGGACCAATATCTAAAATCATATCGTCATCGGCAACATCATCCACAGACTTAATGGTGGCTTCAGCGGACTCAGAAAATTCTTTAGCGGTGACAACATCAACAGGCAATGGAATGTTGGTTTTTGCCATTAGCTTTTTAGCTTCAGAAATCAAGTCATGCTCACAGAGAGACTTACCTACTGGTTTGCCTGCAGCTGCTAAAAATGTATTAGCGATACCACCACCCACAATCAATTGATCAACTACATTTGATAGTGACTCAAGTACTGTCAGCTTAGTGGATACCTTAGAACCACCCACAATAGCAGCAACAGGTTTAGCTGGACTCAGCAGTGCTTTTGCTAAAGCATCCAATTCATTTGCTAGCAAAGGTCCTGCACACGCTACTGGAGCATATTGTCCAACGCCATGGGTAGAGGCTTGAGCACGGTGAGCTGTACCGAACGCATCCATAACGTATACATCACACAGCGCAGCCATTTTTTTAGCTAACGCTTCATCATTCTTTTTCTCGCCTTTGTTAAAGCGAACATTTTCTAGCAGTACAACTTCTCCAGCACTTAATTCTACGCCATCAAGCCAGTCTTTAACCAAGCGAACTGGTTGGCCTAGTTTTTCACTCATATATTCTGCAACAGGCGCTAAAGAAAACTCTTCAGCATATTCGCCTTCTGTTGGACGACCCAAGTGGGACATCAGCATCACTTTTGCACCGGCAGCGATGGCTTGCTTAACCGTTGGCAAAGAAGCCATGATACGAGCATCACTGGCTACCTTTCCATTTTTTACGGGAACGTTTAGATCTTCACGGATAAGTACTCGCTTGCCCGCCAGATCAAGATCAGTCATTTTCGATATGGTCATGCTGTTTCCTATATACCTTCTTGTTGCAACGTATTACTCGACACACATCTGTTATTTGCGACATTGTCTATGAAGGCTCCTTATTCACTGTATTTATTAGTTTATGTGATATCTCAGGAACACTCGACAACATCATAAGATGTAGTGTAATAGAGAATTTTTATGTTGTTTCAAGCCATCTGCTTAAGCCAATGTAAACTGACGTCCAGCATACGATTGGCAAATCCCCACTCGTTATCAAACCAGGTGACCATTTTCACCATCTGACCACGAATAACTTTGGTTTGGGTCAAGTCAACTATAGATGAGTGTGAATCATGGTTAAAATCACACGAAACAAGTGGCTCTTCAACATATCTCATCAGCCCTCTTAATGGGCCTCGAGCCGTTTGACGGATCATTTCATTAATTTCCGCCACGGTTGTTGTACGTTTTACCTGTACCGTTAAATCCATTGCCGACACATTAATTGTAGGCACACGCATTGATAAGGCAGCAAAGCACCCAGCTAAATGTGGCATCAGTCGATCAATGCCCTTAGCCAATCCAGTATCTCTCGGAATAATTGATTGCATAGCACTTCGCGTTAGACGTAAGTCTGTATGGTGATAGGCATCAATAACCGGTTGATCATTCATAGCTGAATGGATTGTCGTGATGGAGCCATGCTCAATACCAAAATGGTCGTCTAATGTTTTTAGTACAGGAACAATACAATTGGTGGTGCAAGACGCATTGGAAACAATTCTGTGGAAAGGTTTTAATTGTACTTCGTTGATACCGTAAACAATCGTGGCATCAACTGTAGGTTCTGCTGGTTGTGAAAACAGTAGCCGTTTAGCACCACTTTGCAGATGCACTTCGGCAGTCTCTCTATCCGAATAGGTGCCCGTACATTCCAAAACCAAATCAATCCCGAGTGCCTCCCAAGGCAAATTTTTAGGCTCAGGATGATTAAGTAGCTGAATTTGGTCCCCATTAACAACCAAAGAATTATTTTCTTGTCTGACTTGAGCAGGGAAATAACCATGCGTAGTATCAAAACGGGTAAGATAGGCAATTGTTTCAGGGTCAGCTAACTCATTAATGGCTACTACTTGCAGGTGCTGGCGATATCGATTTTCATATAGCGCCCTTAATACGCACTGCCCAATTCGACCATAACCATTAATTGCTATACGGTGGGCCATTAAGTTACTGGATACCTCACTCTAAGTTTCACTTCTGAAAATAAACTCCAATCAGGTAAACACTTTATTTAGGAGCGACTCGCCTATTATATGTTGTTGTTAATAGCCGCGTAATGTTTGCATTAGACTACTTAGTAGTACTTATTAGTCACTGTCAAGCTTAGCAAAGTAACGAATTAACCTCTACTAAATGCTTTGTTATTGAGCTTTAGAAAAACTGCCCCATAACTAAAATGGGCGACTAACGCCGCCCATTTCTGCTTGTCTGTATTAAATATCAGAAAGTAAATCTTCTGCGGTATTAACGACATGATCGACTGTAAAGCCGAACATCTCAAATAATTCACCTGCAGGTGCTGATTCACCATAGGTTGTCATACCAACAATACGACCATCCAAGCCAACATATTTATACCAGAAGTCAGCATGAGCTGCTTCAATGGCAATTCTTGCGGTGATTTCTAAAGGCAGAACTGACTGTTTGTATTCAACTGACTGCTCATCAAACACATCAGTAGATGGCATTGATACAACACGTACCTTATGACCTTTATTAGATAGTGCATCAGCGGCATCCATCGCCAAGCCAACTTCAGAACCTGTTGCAATTAAAATCAAATCAGGGGTTCCTTCGCTATCACGCAGAACATAACCACCTTTAGCTACATCAGCCACCTGAGCTTCTGTACGTTCTTGATGAGGAAGATTTTGACGAGAGAAAATCAATGCTGAAGGGCCATCAGCACGTTCTATGGCAGATTTCCATGCTACCGCCGTTTCAACGGTATCACATGGGCGCCACATTGCCAGGTTGGGTGTTGATCTTAAGTTAGCCAGCTGTTCAATTGGTTGATGGGTAGGACCATCTTCACCAAGGCCAATAGAGTCATGAGTGTATACAAAAATACTGCGCGTTTTCATCAAAGCAGCCATACGTACTGCATTACGTGCATATTCCATGAATACCAGGAATGTCGCACCATAAGGTACAAAACCACCATGCAGTGCTAAGCCATTCATGATCGCAGACATACCGAACTCACGAACCCCATAAAACAGGTAGTTACCTGCAGGCATGTCTTTGCTTACACCCACACAGCCTTTCCATAGGGTCAAGTTAGAACCCGCAAGGTCAGCTGAACCACCCATAAATTCTGGCAGTAATGGGCCAAAAGCATTGAGTGTATTTTGCGATGCTTTACGACTAGCAATAGTCTCGCCAGTCAATTGGCAGTCACGAATATACTGATCAGCTTTAGCAGAAAAGTCAGCTGGCAATTCATTACTCATACGACGGCTAAACTCAACAGCTAAATCTGGGTATTCTTTTTGATAAGCAGCAAATAAGTCATTCCACTGTTTTTCACGGCTAGCTCCTGCTTCTTTAGCATCCCATGCGCTATAAATGCTTTCAGGTACCTCAAAAGGCGCATGCTGCCAACCCAGCTGTTGACGAGTTAAAGCAATTTCATCATCTCCCAGTGGCGCACCATGACATTCTTCTTTACCAGACTTATTAGGAGAGCCGTAGCCAATAATGGTTTTACAACAAATTAAAGTAGGTTGTTCAGTGTTAGCACGTGCTTGCTCAATCGCCGCTTTAATAGCTTCAGGGTCATGTCCATCAACACCAGAAATAACCTGCCAGCCATAAGCTTCAAAGCGTTTGGCGGTATTATCAGTGAACCAGCCTTCAACCTCACCATCAATGGAAATACCATTATCATCATAAAAGGCAATCAGCTTACCAAGTCCCAGAGTACCAGCCAGCGAGCATACTTCATGAGAGATACCTTCCATGAGGCAGCCATCACCTAAGAATGCATAAGTATAGTGGTCAACAATCGAAAAGTTTGAGCGGTTGAATTGGCCTGCTAATACTTTTTCTGCAACAGCAAAACCTACTGCATTGGCAACACCTTGTCCCAAAGGACCCGTTGTTGTCTCAACGCCAGGCGCATAACCATACTCTGGATGCCCTGCTGTTTTAGAGTGTAATTGGCGGAAGTTTTTCAAGTCATCAATAGACAACTCATAACCGCTCAAATGCAATAAAGAGTACAACAGCATGGAGCCGTGACCATTAGATAATACAAAACGGTCACGATTACTCCACTTAGGATTCACAGGATTATGTTGCAGGTAATCGCGCCAAAGTACTTCTGCGATATCTGCCATGCCCATGGGGGCACCCGGATGACCACTTTTAGCCTTCTGTACTGCATCCATGCTAAGTGCACGAATTGCATTAGCACATTCTTTCCGAGGTGACATGGCTTCACTAGACGGCATGGAAAACTCCTAGGATGTTCAAGTAGCAACCAAAGAACGGCATTTTCGCTTTTTCTGGCCTTTACAGCAAATTTCTTGCACGTTAAAACCACCTATCAACCATCAAATATTGAAAGCTGCAAATTAATAAATAATATCTATATCAATGAGATTAGATATAGATATTGTTATCACATTTTAATGTTGCTAGACTGCCTCTCATGAAATCCCAAGACCTACTACCCAATGATACTCACACCCTTTCGATTGATCGGCTGGTCAGGCTTTGCAAAGCCTGTGCTGACCCTCAACGAATAGCTATTTTGCGGGTGTTGAAAAATAACTCATTTGGGGTTCTTGAGTTATCGGCTGTTTTGGATTGTCGACAATCTGGTGTCAGTCATCACCTAAAAGTATTAGTTCAAGCTGAATTAATTACGCACCATCGTGAAGGTAATTCGATTTTTTACCGACGAGCGGTGATTCCTCAAAGGCATCCCCTTAGATCTGTTATTCAAGGCTTATTCAATAATCTCGATCAGCTACTACTGGAAGAAAAATTCCAGCAAGGGGTTGATATGATTCGTGCTCAACGTGCTGAGTCTTCACAAGCTTTTTTTGCTCGTCATGCAGACCGGTTTAATGAGCAACAAGTACTGATTGCAGAATATGGGCAATATGCGCGGGTTGCAGCCGATGCCGTCCATGGCCTTCATTTCAAGTCAAAAAAGACAGCTATTGAGATAGGTCCAGGTGAAGGCGTATTTCTCGCAGAGCTAGCCCCACAGTTTTCACAGGTTTATGCCGTTGATAACTCACAACAAATGTTAGATCGTGCTCAAGCATTTGCTCAGGCTAATTGTCTTACCAATATTGAATTTATTCATGGGGAAGCTCAGCAAGCACTTGAGCTTGGAGTACAAGCAGACTGCGTAGTGATGAACATGGTATTACATCATGTTCCCTCACCCGCTGAACTGTTTATAACCATTGGCAAACTTCTAAAGCCAGAAGGGCATCTGGTGGTATGTGACCTTTGTCGCCATGACCAAAGCTGGGTCAGGGATAATTGTGGCGACTTATGGTTAGGGTTTGCCAGTGAAGACTTTTCTGAGTGGGCACAAAATGCTCAGTTGGAAACAGGAGAAAGCCTGTACCTTGGGCTGCGTAATGGTTTCCAGATCCAGGTACGCTGCTTTCGTAAACAATCAAAGCCAAATGAATCAAGTATCACTTAATTTCTAGAAAAGGATATGCCGTTATGGCTGAATACTCTTTGTTTACGTCAGAATCCGTCTCAGAAGGACATCCTGATAAAGTAGCGGACCAGATATCCGATGCCATTCTTGATGCCATTATAAAAGACGATCCTAATGCACGTGTAGCTGTTGAAACATTAGTTAAAACAGGCATGGTGTTGGTAGCAGGCGAAGTCCGCACTGAAACCTATGTTGATATTGAAGACCTCGTTCGCGACGTTGTACTAAAAATTGGTTATGACCATTCAGACATGGGTTTTGATGGTGCCTCTTGTGCCGTATTAAATGCGATCGGTAAACAGTCTGCTGATATCGCAATAGGTGTAGATGAAAACGATAGCAAAAAGCTAGGTGCTGGAGACCAAGGCCTGATGTTCGGCTATGCATCTAATGAAACAGATGTGCTGATGCCAGCTCCGATTACTTATGCTCACAGGTTAGTAGAACGTCAAGCCCATGTCCGTAAAAGTGGCATTTTGCCTTGGTTGCGTCCCGATGCCAAAAGCCAGGTAACCTTCCACTATGACAGCTATGGTAAACCTGTTGGTATTGATGCTGTCGTCCTTTCTACCCAGCACGAAGATGGTATTAGCCAAGAGAATATTCGTGAAGCGGTACTTGAAGAAATTATTAAACCTGTTTTACCTGCTGAGTGGCTAGGCAAACAAACAAAATACTTTATCAACCCAACAGGTAAGTTTGTTATTGGCGGGCCTGTCGGTGACTGTGGTTTAACTGGTCGGAAGATCATCGTTGATACCTATGGCGGCATGGCACGTCATGGCGGAGGAGCATTCTCTGGTAAAGATCCATCAAAAGTAGACCGTAGTGCTGCTTATGCTGGTCGCTATGTTGCCAAGAATATTGTTGCTGCAGGCCTGGCTGACCGCTGTGAAATTCAGGTTTCTTACGCTATTGGTGTCTCTGATCCAACCTCTATCAGTATTAATACCTTTGGTACAGGCAAAACATCTGATGAGAAAATTGAGGCTCTGGTACGCGAGCATTTTGACTTAACGCCACAAGGCTTAATCGACATGTTGAATTTATGTCGTCCTATTTACCAGAAAACGGCAGCCTACGGACACTTCGGCCGTGAAGAACCTGAATTTTCTTGGGAACAAACAGACAAAGCACAAATTCTTCGTGATGCCGTAAGCTGATTGCGAACTGATCAAGGACGACCGTGTTGCAACAATATATACAGCACCAAGCTTTAATTTAGTCATAAGCATTTTAATAAAACACTGCTGTAACTGTATTTTTGCAACACACTAACCTGCGCTAATACAACAAACATTGCACGTTAAATCATAAAAGGACGAATCACAGGACAAAACCTATGGCACATAATGATTACAAAGTGGCTGATATTTCTCTGGCAAATTGGGGGCACCAGGAAATAGCGATTGCAGAAACAGAAATGCCAGCCCTTATGGCTATTCGCGCCCAATACAAAAATCAAAAGCCCTTAGCAGGTGCGAAGATCTTGGGCTGTATCCACATGACTATCCAAACTGCCGTATTAATTGACACACTAATTGACCTTGGTGCTGAAGTACGCTGGTCGTCATGTAATATTTTCTCAACACAAGATCATGCTGCTGCCGCTATGGCGGATAAAGGTGTCCCGGTTTTTGCCTGGAAGGGTGAAACGGAAGAAGAATACCTGTGGTGTATTGAGCAAACCATTCTCAAGGATGGAAAGCCCTGGGGTGGAAACATGATTCTTGATGATGGTGGCGACCTCACTGAAGTACTACACAACAAATACCCTGAATTATTAGATGCTGTACATGGTATTTCTGAAGAAACCACCACAGGCGTACATCGTTTACTTGAAATGCTTGAGCAAGGCACCTTAAAAGTACCCGCCATTAACGTTAACGATGCCATCACCAAGTCCAAAAATGACAATAAATATGGCTGCCGCCATAGTTTGAATGATGCCATTAAGCGTGGAACAGATCATTTATTAGCGGGTAAAAAAGCACTTGTCATTGGTTATGGAGACGTGGGTAAAGGTTCAGCCGCGTCCCTTAGACAAGAAGGCATGATTGTTAAAGTCACCGAAATTGATCCAATCTGTGCAATGCAAGCCTGCATGGATGGCTTCGAGGTTGTATCCCCCTACATCAACGGCAAAAACACTGGCAATGCTGATGGCATTAATCAATCCCTGTTAAATACCATTGACTTAATTGTAACAACAACGGGTAATGCTGATGTTTGTGATCGTTTCATGCTTGCAGCTCTCAAGCCTGGTGCCGTTGTCAGCAACATAGGTCACTTTGATATTGAAATTGATACAGCTTACATGCGCCAGCACTGGCGTTGGGAAGAGGTTAAACCTCAGGTACATAAGATTTATCGCAGTGATAATGCCAAAGACTTCATTCTACTGCTTTCCGAAGGACGACTTGTAAACCTGGGTAATGCTACGGGTCACCCCTCTCGCATTATGGATGGCTCCTTTGCTAATCAGGTTTTAGCACAAATTCATTTATTCCAAGCTAAGTTTGCAGACCTATCCCCCACAGAAAAGACCAAAAGTCTTTATGTACGAGTGCTTCCTAAAAAACTGGATGAAGAAGTGGCTCGTTATATGGTGGAAGGTTTTGGTGGTGTTATTACCCAACTTACGCCCAAACAAGCTGAATATATTAATGTAGCTGTAGAAGGTCCTTATAAACCCGACAGCTATAAATATTAATTATATACCAGAGCACTTCCTGGCCAATCGCCTTATCTGGCCAGGAGTACATGGTAAAACTGTCGTATAGCCACAACTATGGAATCACAAAAACAGCATCCGAAACGCTTTAGTTTTGAATTTTTCCCTGCCAAAACACCCGCTGGCCAAGAAAAGCTATTAACAACGGCTAAGCGATTGGCAGAATATAAGCCTGATTTTTTTTCTGTCACCTATGGAGCTGCAGGCTCTACTCGTGATAGAACCAAAGAAACCGTACTAGCGATCACTAAAGCAACACAAGTAGATACTGCACCTCACCTATCGTGTATTGGTGCAAATAAAGAAGAAATCGCTGAGTTATTAAGTGATTATAAAGAACACCAAATTAAGCGTATTGTTGCCCTTAGGGGAGATATGCCTTCAGGTATGGGGCTGGCGTCTGGAGAACTACGTTATGCGAATGAGCTTGTCAGCTTTATTCGGGAAACAACCCAACAACAGTTTATTTTAGAGGTAGCTGCCTACCCAGAAATTCACCCTCAGGCGCCTAATGCAGAAAAAGATCTGGAGAACTTTAAACGTAAAGTTGATGCAGGCGCTAATGCAGCAATTACTCAGTATTTCTATAATGCTGACAGTTATTTTTATTTTGTTGAGCGCTGTGAAAAAATGGGAATAACCATTCCAATTACACCTGGCATTATGCCAATCACTAACTACACCAAGTTGGCTCGGTTCAGTGATGCTTGTGGTGCAGAATTACCTCGCTGGATAAGAAAACAACTAGAGGCTTATGGAGATGATATAACAAGTATTCGCCAGTTTGGTGAAGATGTTATCACTCGACTTTGTGAGCGACTCATGGATGCTGGAGCACCAGGTATTCACTTTTATACACTTAACCAAGCTGATCCCAGCCTAGCTGTGTGGAATAACCTCGACCTTTCAAATCGACGTTAATCAGGATCACTCACTATGCTATAGTTGCCGTTCTGGCAATATAGCTTAGTGATTGACCTCATGCGAATTCCTCGAATATATACATCCCAACCACTTTCTCCTACTGAATTTCTAACACTTGACTCCTTAGCCGCCAATCATGTGGGTAAAGTGCTAAGAATGAAACCAGGAGAGCAAATATATTTATTTAATGGCACTGGAGACTGTTATTTAGCAGAACTCACAGAAGTCTCTAAGAAGACAGTTGCCGTCAATGTGCTGAAAAAAAACTCAGTGCAATGTGAATCACCTTTATCAACTCACATAGGTCAGTGTTTATCTCGGGGTGAGCGTATGGACTATGCTATCCAGAAAGCTACGGAAATGGGGGTTTCGCAAATTACTCCACTATTCAGTACACGCTGTGAAGTCAAGTTACCCAAAGAACGGCAAGAAAAAAAACTACTACATTGGCGACAAATCGCCATAAGCGCCTGTGAGCAATGTGGCCGTAATGTTTTGCCAGAAATCCATGCTCCCTTACCTATTGATAAATGGCTTGCTCAGCGGACAGAAGCTCTACGCCTTGTGCTACACCATCATGCCGCAACGCCACTGGGCAACCATGAACGACCCAGCAATATTGCACTACTCATCGGACCTGAAGGTGGACTAACTGAAGAAGAAGTCAGCCTGGCAAATCAGTACAAATTTTATTCAACAACTTTTGGTCCCCGTGTCTTAAGAACTGAAACGACACCAGTAGCCGCACTCGCAGTGCTCCAATATTGCTGGGGTGATTGGCAGTAAACAGCACGCAGCTCTAAAAACCTAAAAAGCCTGCAAACTGCAGGCTTTTTAGGTTTGAAAGACTATATAGCAAGCTTAAGCTAAACCATAAGCCAAAATCATTGTTTCTAAGCTATCAAGTTTTGGAATGATCGCTGGCTCACCATGGGCAAGCACATGCATTGCTTCAAGCTCACCTTGGTTCGGTTCATCCTGAGCAATAACATCTGACTCAGTCAGTCGAACCGAATGAGGAATCCCTTGCACTACGATAGCAAAAAAAGGTAACTCTCGATTACCACTGATACTGTTAATAATCGCTACCCTAGCGTTTCGACTGGTGCCTCGATACTCTTCACCATTAGCGACTTCAAATGAAATCACAGGGATTGACTGTTCCCGCCAATTGATTTGCCCAAAATGCCACTCTGGAGTATCGCTTGAAGATGAAGGCTGCTGAAAGCCTATAATTTCAGCCACACTCACGTTTGGTAGTAGCAACATTTTATCTTGGATGGGAATTAGTAAGCTTGAAAGAACTTCATCCCGATCTTGGGTTAACTGTGCTTTTGCCATAGGGCGTTATCTCTTACTCTCTCGCATCAAATCATTTCTAGGCTGTTAGTCCAGGATTTTTTTTTATATCAGCTACTAATGTTTCAACCAATTGTTGAGCAAGCAGTTGAGGTGTACCACTAAAAGCACTAAGCCCCTTAGCCACTATCGCATCAGGCATCGTACTACTCGCACAACTTTCTTTACACTGTGTCCATAGCGGTAGTTTACGTTCAGCATAAAACTCAGCTGCATCAGCACCATCCTGGCCCATGCCGCTAAAAATTATGGCGCCACATTTTTCCTGAAAACCTGCCAACACATTGAGCATCACCTGGTCTATTGAGGGGTTATAGGGACCAGGCCAGGTCTCTCCAGTGAACTGAACCGTCTGATCAAAATCGAAGACAATTTCTTGTTCTATAGGTACCACAAGCACTTCACCACTCCGGAGCCTATCCCCTTCAATGACATTTTTCACTTTTAAACAGCTATGCCGGCCAACAGAGTTAACTAATACTTCTTCAAAGCTTACATCGATATGTTGTGCATAAACAAAGGCAATGGGTAAATCACTTGGCAGACAGTCTAAAAATGCTTTAACAGCACTCGGCCCACCCAGCGATGCGCCTAACACCCATATTCGTTGTGGATCTTCTGATGCAAAATCCCTATTCGGCAAGTCAGGTAACTCGATAACCTTTTCCCGAGCCTTAAAATCAAGCTTTACAGGGGCTGATAGCGTAGGAATGGTTGGCCGCTCAACAGATTGCTTATCTTCAACCTGCTCTTGCAATGTGGGAATGACTTCTTGCTCAAACTTTGCCAGTATTCGCCTTTCCCAGCGCGGGTATAGCTCTGAAGTTCTGGCAGGAGCCTCACCTTCACCAAATAACACGGGCACTTCACTTGTATCCAGCAAGTCATCAAGTGGTTCAGCCCAGCCATCCTCTCCAATTATATCAATGAACCACGCATCAACCTTTAGTTCATGGTGGCTTGGCTCAAGACGGTCAGGTGAGGTATTGATTAACACATCATAGTGATGGGTTTGCATCAACACTTGTAGTAGATGCCGTTGCAGCGATGAATCTGCAACAACACCTATTTTTCCCCGCCATCCACTTTTGCCTTCATTAGGCATCCGTTTTTACCATTCGCTCAATTGTTTCCAGTAAGGGTCCTTCCTGGAAGGGTTTACCTAAGTATTCATTGACTCCAATGGCCAATGCACGCTCCCGGTGTTTCTCGCCAGTACGCGAGGTTATCATAATAATAGGTACGCTCTTTAAACGTCTGTCATTTCGTACGGTACTGGCAACCTCAAAGCCATCCATTCTTGGCATTTCAATATCCAGCAACATGACGTCTGGCTTGCGATCTTGCAACAAGGAAATGGCTTCAACACCATCCCTAGCCAGTAAGACCTCATAACCATTACGCTCTAACAATCGAGAGGTTACTTTACGTACCGTTACTGAGTCATCAACAACCATAACAAGTGGTGCACGATCAACTTTAGCAACAGGTACTTCAACCTCTTCAACCACTTCTGCAGTAAGAAGCAAGCCTTGATGAGCGAAGTCAGAACGTATCAGTGCGACCACATCAAGGATGATTACAACGCGACCATCACCCAAAATAGTAGCACCAGATACACCAGGTAAGCTCGCAAACTGGAAGCCAAGACTTTTTACAACTATCTCCCGGCTACCCGCTAAGCTATCGACTTGAAGTGCAACACTGTGTTCAGCACCACGTGTCAAAATCACGGGTAAGGGTGCCAACGCACCCTGTAAATTAGGCTTGCCAGATCGATGTAACAAGTCGCCCAGGTACTTCAGCTTGTAATCCTGGCCAGCATATTCGAAGTCTGGAGCATCATCTTCATAATACGCTTCAAGCTCATAAGGACTAACCCGAACGACCCCTTCAATGCTGTTTAAAGGAATAGCATATAAGTCCTCACCAATGTACACCATCAATGCACGGTTAACCGATACCGTGAAAGGTAGTCGAACTCGAAATGTTGTTCCTTTACCTGGTGCTGAGTGAATCGTGACTGAGCCACCCAGTTGTTTTATCTCGCTATGCACAACATCCATACCCACACCACGACCTGAAATCTGGGTAACAGCGCGAGCCGTACTAAAGCCTGCTTCCAAAATAAACTGCAGTATCTCATTATCGGAAAGGTCCGCCTCTGGGTCCATGAGTCCGCGTTCAATCGCTTTCGCTCTGACTGCATCAAGGTTAACCCCACTGCCGTCATCACTCATCTCCAGCAGAATATCACCGCCTTCACGAGATAAACTTAATGTGACTTGCCCTACAGCATCTTTACCTGATGCCTTACGCAGCTCTTCTGACTCTATACCATGGTCAACCGCATTACGTAGCATATGTTCTAAAGGCGCAACCATACGCTCTAAAACGGTTCGGTCCATTTCACCTTCAGCGTTCTCAACATTAAACTCAACTTGCTTGTCCAGCTCGCTGGAAATCTGCCTGACAATTCGGCGTAGCCGCGGCATTAACCGGTTAAAAGGTACCATGCGTGTCTGCATTAACCCTTCTTGCAGCTCAGTATTAACGCGAGCCTGCTGCAGTAGAAGTGTTTCAGCATCACGGTTTTTATCAACAAGTGCTTCCTTTAAGTCCATCAAGTCACTGGCAGACTCAAAGAGTGAACGAGATAGCTGGGTCAGCTCGGAGTATTGGTCCATTTCTAATGGGTCAAACTCTAAGGCCATTGATGCAGCCTCTGCTTCGTGCTTAGAGATAATTTGAGTTTGTGTCTCAATATCAAGACGGCGAAGCTGCTCACGTACCCGCTCAATAGTGGTATGCATTTCCTCAAGCGTAAAACTAATATCGGAGATTTGCTGCTCAACCCGACCTCTCGAAATACTGGTTTCCCCTGCGAGGTTAACCAGGCTTTCCAATAAGTCAGCAGGTACTTTTACCATTTCTTGGGGCTGGCGACCTTTAGCACCCGCTCGCTTTGCCGCTGAAATTGGTTTCACTTTGGCAGGAATGGTATCCCCTGGTGATACCACTTCTGGCACCTTGGGCTTTGGCGTAAAGGGTAAAATCTCTGCTGATGGCTCTGCTGCAGGGGAAGGTTTTTCAACAGGTGCAGGCTCTTCACCTGACATATGTTTTTTCACATGATCAGCATGCGTTTGTAGCTGATCTTGCCGAGAGAAAACATCAGCAAAAAAAGCACCTTCCAAATCAGGTAAGCGATTTTGAGCTTGGGTAATAAACATCTCAAACTCATGAGTAAAATCACCCAACTTAGAAAGCCCTGCGAGACGGGCTCCCCCTTTCAGTGTATGAAGCAGACGTAACAACTCATCTGCATATTGGCCATTAGCAGGGTCTTTCCGCCAAGCATCCGTTGATCGCTCTACACCATCGACTAAGTCAACAGCTTCTTCCAAGAATATATCCAGCACATCAGTATCCGCCAGCGCTAGATCATCTAGATCTTGAGTAATTTCAGGCTCATGAGGACTAACCTCCGCCAGCTCACCAGTACCTGACGGAGCCTGGCCCTGTTCTAGCTTTGGAGGGCTGGCTTCCTCAAGCTCACTCGACTGCGATAACAGTTTGTGAATATTTGGAATACCGCTATCAGGATTGGCTCGGTAGGTTTTTAATGAGTCAATAAGCCAGTCGACATTTCGACAGCGCCCTTGAGTTTGAAGCTCATCAAGCATATCTGCTAGTAAGTCATGGCATGCCAGCAGCAGATCAAAGAGTGGCGTTTCTGTCTTCAAACGACCATCACTTAAACCTTCATAGATAAACTCCAACTCATGGCTAAAATCACCAATCGGGGTGATCTCTGCCATTCTGGCACCACCTTTTAACGTATGCAGATCTCGTTGTAGTTCTTTCACTTCCATGGTGCTTTCTGGATTTTCAATCCACTTTTGCAAAGAGCTAGCTGTGCTTTCCATAATATCGCCAGCTTCTTCCAGAAAGATCTCAACAAGTTCAGGGTCTATCGAAGGGCCTTTTTCTTCTTCAGTGACCACTACAGCGGGTGGAGGTACAGGTGCTTGTTCAACAGGTGTAGGCTCTTGAGTGCTTAACTCTAATGCTTCTTCACCTAGCTCACCCAATTGAATTGGCTCTTCTGGAACTTCTTCTGCCTCAATATTTAAGGTTTCCAGCTCTCCTTCTGGTAACCCCATATCTATATCGGTATCTACTTCAATAATTGGTAGCGTTTCTTCATCAAGGCTTAAAGACTCTTCTAGATCTGCATTCAGATCAATTTCTTCTACTTCAGCAGGCTCAGCCAGCTCAATACTTTCTTCCTGCTCCATTGTTAATCGATGGAGCTGCTGAATACACTCAGTAGCAGGCTCTACTGTTTGCACTGCAGCTATGCTATCCATCATGCTTATTAGCTGTTCATGGCCATCACGAACAGCTTTGAAAAAGTCATCACTTAATGGGCATCGTCCTTCAACCACGGCTTTATAAGCATCAATCAGTGCTTCACAGAGCTCCGCAACAGGGTCTAACTCAGCAATTTCTGCGCCTTTAGCCAGAGTTTCCAGCTCCTCTAGGAGCATATTCAACTCATCACCTGCAACTGGGTTACGACTCCATTCCTCAAGAATCTCCCCGGCATCCAGCAGTACTTCCATGCCTTCAGCTAAAAACATAGAGATAACTTGGGTATCTTGTTCTACAGTCTCATCTTCAGATGCTTCTTCAGCAAACAGTCGCTTATGGATCTGCGCTACATCGTGCAAAAACTGATCAAGCCCATCAAGTTGCAACAGAGGGTTAGCTTTCATTGATGCTAAAGCAACTTCACCAAGATCAGTCGCTCTTTGAAGGATAAGAACAACCTCTTGATCCGCTTTAGCCAAATTCGCTCGTAAATCCTTAATCAACTGTTCCAGGGGTGAAACAAGTTGAGCGATACAAACAACACCCGCCATATGAGCACTACCTTTTAGGGTATGAAGTGCTCGCTGCAATGCTTCATCAATAGCAATAGGTTGTTTGACTTCATGATACTGGGCGACAAACTGCTTAAGCGTTTCAAAGTGAGAAACCGCTTCATCATGGAAAATATCAAGCAAGACAGGATCAAACTCAGGTACTGCCTCACTGGGTAATGATACTTCCACTTCTTCTGTTTCTGGAAAATCTTCCTCAGTCAATCCCATCTGTAGCAGCTCAAGCTCTTCTGCTACTCCACCTTTCTCTTCTTCTGGCAGTGGAATTGCTTCAACTTCCTCAACAGACTCAGCTTTAGTTTCCTCATCTTCAGCAGGTAACTCCTGCTCATCCTCCGTTAATGTTTGAACTGAGGATTCCCAAATAGCTTCACTTGGTGTTAACTCCTCAGCCTCAAGTGTTGCCTGCTCTTCAGCGAAGTCTTCTTCAGTTATAAGTGGCTCTTCTGCTGGCTCCTCAACTGCTACGGGCTTTTCAAAAGGTAACCCTTTAGCATAAGCCTCCGCTTCAGCAATAAATGCATCAACATCAGGTGTTTGTTTCTGCTGCTTGTTTTCAAAGTCTTTAACCAGTCCTGGCAGCCTATTAGTAACTCTCCTGGCCAGATCGAAAATATCATCACTAATGCTGATGGTATTATCGATCACTCGATTTAGCATGTTTTCAATAGCCCAGGCAAGTTCACCAACCACAGTGGCTCCTACCAAACGACCACTACCTTTTAAGGTATGAAATGCTCGCCTAACCTCACCACGTGCATCAGCATCATCAAGGTTATGCTGCCATTTAGGTAAGTATTCATTAATGGTTTCTAAAACCTCACCTGCTTCTTCGATGAAGATTTCAATCACCTCATCATCGATCAGGCTTTCTTCTTCTTCATCAACAGGCTCAGGTTCTGCTGTAACGGTTACAGGCTCTTCAGGAGGCGCTTCCAAAATACCTTCAACTGGCATCTCTTGAGCAACTTCTTCCAGTGCTATGGCTTCTTCTGGCTCTTCTTGAGCCTCTTCAAGAGTTATAGCCTCAGGCTCTTCAACAGGTAGTACTTCTTCAAGCGCTTCAGGTTCTTCAGACTCCTTCAGTACTGGGCCTTCTTCTTCATCACCTGAGGTGTCTGCAGCTTCTTCCGCTTGACGGGCTTCAGCTTCTGCCAGTACTTCAGCTTCTGGTCTTACTGGGGACTGACGCAAGTCATCACTACTAAAACCTAAGTGAACAAGACTTTCTTCCGCAACATCAAGAATCAATTCATTCTGACTGGTATTACCTTCAGAAAGCCGCTCTAAATAATATTCCACGCTGGTTATAGCATCAGCCAGAGTATCCAGCGCTTGCCATTGAGGTACTTGTTTCTTATCGAGTAATTGTTCTTTTACATAACGTCGACAGGCTGCAATTAATGTTGCAGCCCTTTCTAACGGAATCATGACCAAGCCGCCACGAACAGCATCCAGAACTTCAGGTACGTTTAATAAGTTCTGATGATTCCACTGTGAAGCAATAAACTCGATAATCGCATCTTTGGCTTGTTCTAACCCATTCCTTGCTTCTCGAATAACCGCTTCATGTGCCTCACTCATCTCAGAGACAGGCACAACACTCTCTGTCACCCGCTGCTTGCCAGTAGAGCTATCAATAATCCCTGTCAGGGTTGCTTCGACATAAAGCAAAGAACCCGCAATATCCATGAGAGCAGCATCATCCATCTCTCTGCTACCAGCAACCATCTGTTGCATGATATCAAGCTGCTCCATAAGCACTTTACGAGGGATTCCAAGCCCTAAAACTGCTATTGTATCTGCTATACGTTTAAGTACAGGCACTTGCTCTTCAAAGTGCGTCATATCCCGACGGTCACTACGAACAAAAAGATCCAGCGCCTCTTTGATACTTGTCAGCTCATCAGTTAAGACAGTAACCACAGAAGCCATTGCTTCTTTATCTGGCCCTGAGAACAAGTCTCTTTCCTGATTCAGGGTATCTTCATCGGGCAGTGCATCAACAAGGTTAAAGGCTTCTTTAAGTGCTCTAATACGTGGTGTTTCATTATCAGCTTTTGCAACGTAGTAGAGTAGATTCTTGAGTAAATCATCAGGTGCTGGCTGATTGAGTGACTCTGGACCTTCTTCAGTGACCCGTTTTAACTCAATATCAATTTGTCTTAGTAATGCGCGTATGGTTGAGCTGTTATGAATCGATCCATTATTGAGCCCATCAATTACACCTGATGCAATCCACCATAATTGCCCCAAAGGGGTTTTCATGAAGAGCTGCTCAAGCCGATTAAAAACTTTTGCCATATAGCCTAGGTTTTCTGCCATATGCTGGTCGCGCAAAATACCTACCATGGCAAACTGATACATCTGTCGTAGCTTACGCACCAATGTATTAAAGCTTTCCCCCTTTAACTTGGCTAAAGCGGCATCACTCAGCTTTGGGTTTCTTTGGCTTAAATCAGGAGAAAATAATGATGTTTCTGAAAGGAGACTTTCACCACGAGCAGCACGAATATCATTAAGAATAGGTAGCAGAATAACAGGTAAGTCACGGCGTCCACTTTGGACCCTATCCAGATACATGGGTAACTGGAGCATTGCCTGCATGAGTACTTCGTGTGCTTCCCCCTTATTAGAGACAGTTTCATCCAGTAAGCTTTTAGCAAGCGCCTCCATTTCTTCTGCAAGCAACGCAGCTCCATAAAACTCCACCATTTGCAAAGTACCATGCACCTGGTGAATATAATTCAAGCAAAAGCGAAGCTTAGTAGAATCCTGGGGGTTTTCCGCATAAGCCTCTAGCGCTTGCCGTGCTTGTTTAAGCGTTTCTTCTATTTCACCTTTAACCCAGTCCAGGGCTACATAGTCGTGGCGATCACCCATAACTACTCCACTTGTCATCAATTCGCAGCCTTATGCTTGATAAAAGCTAAAGCACGATCAGTGTATGCGCGCCGCAGATCTGAGTGCTTCCAATCTACAATTTCCCCTAGCCCTAGCACCAATAACCCCCCTGGTACTAAACGCTCAACTAGGCAATTCACGATCATCTTGCGCCGCCAACGTCGGAAATAAATCAGTAGGTTTTGGCAAAAAATAATATCCATACCGTACATTGGGGCCTTATTAAGCTCCAAAACATTAACACGGGAAAAACAAACCCGCTCTTTAAGCTCTGGATTTACCTCAAATTTTTGCTGCCCAATACTTCTAAAGTATTGATCACGAATGTCTGCATCTATATTTTCTAGTTTACGCTGACTATAGATTCCCTGCCTGGCTTTAGCCAAAGCAGGCACACTAATATCCGTTCCAGTTACACCAAAATATTGAGATTTGCCTTGTTTACCGAGAACTGCATTTGCGAGCATCGCCAGAGAATATGGCTCTTCACCGGTTGCGCAGCCAACACTCCAAATTTCAATAGGCTTGTTGAACTCGCTTACACGTTGGCTTAAGTATTCTTCAACGACTTCAAAGGATGGACGGTGCCGAAAGAAGCTGGTTTCTTGAACAGTCAAACGATCTACAAGAGTTGTCCACTCTTGTGCTGCAGCAGGGCCATTCATGATCTCTTCAAAATAGGTTTGATAATCTGAATACCCCAACTCACGCATGCGTATACCAACACTGGTTTGTAAGAACGACTTTCTTTGCTCAGATATACGCATGCCAGTCCTATCTTCAAGAAGAGACTGCCACTGCTCAAACTGTTGTTGGTCCATGTCAGGCAGTGACTGCATTGACCAATCTTTAGTTATCATGCTCACTTACTTCAGGCGACCCACCTTTGAATTAAACTAAACGATGTCATATACCAAAGGGGTTATTAACCTTCTGGCAGTTTAAAACCTGCTACCGATTTCCGCATTTCAGTAGCCAGTTCAGCAAGGTGTCCGATAGAGTTAGCAGTCGCATTGGTACCCGCAGAGGTTTGTGCTGTAATCTCTTGAATTACGTTCATCGTATTAGAGATATGACCTGCTGATGAGGCCTGTTGACGTGCTGCGTTAGAAATGTTTTGAATCAAGTCAGCAAGGTTTTTCGATACTTTCTCAATTTCTTCCAGTGCCACCCCCGCATCTTGTGCCAAGCGAGCACCTTTTACCACTTCTGAAGTTGTTTGCTCCATCGAGATTACTGCTTCGTTGGTATCGGTCTGAATGGTTTTAACCAACGCTTCAATCTGTTTGGTTGCAGCAGATGCACGTTCCGCCAAGCGCTGTACCTCATCGGCAACAACCGCGAAACCACGTCCTGCGTCCCCAGCCATCGATGCCTGAATCGCCGCATTCAATGCCAGAATGTTCGTTTGGTCGGCGATGTCATTAATCAGCGATACGATATCCCCGATTTCTTGAGATGATTCACCCAGACGCTTAATACGCTTAGATGTATCCTGAATCTGTTCACGAATCGTATCCATCCCGGCAATGGTATTTTGTACAACCTCATTACCTTTATTCGCAATAGCCACCGACCGCTCCGCTACCGCAGCTGACTCAGAGGCGTTAGCAGATACCTGGTCAATCGAAACAGCCATTTCATTAACCGCTGCAGACGCGCCTGCAATTTCCTGCGCCTGGTGTTCTGCCGCTTCAGCAAGATGCATTGCTGTTGCCTGAGTTTCTTGGGCTGCAGAAGCCACTTGTACCGCAGTATTGTTAATGGTTGATACCAGCTGCCTCAGCTGGTCGATAGAGAAGTTGATAGAGTCCGCAATCGCACCCGTGAAATCTTCTGTTACCGTCGCCGATACGGTTAAGTCACCATCCGCCAGGTCAGCAAGTTCATCAAGTAGACGTAATATAGCGGCCTGGTTTTGCTCGTTATGTTCTGCTTGTTCCTGTAAGCGTTGGCGGGTATCACGAACCATAACCAAACCAATCAAGACAATTGATAATACAGCCAACAAACCAAATAATGCCCCAGTTTGTGTACTGATTACCCGCTCACCCTCTAAGTCTTCAAACAGCGTTACTAACTTAGATGCTTCTTGTAGCAGTAATTGTGAGTCAGCGAAGATCTGGTCTGACGCTTCACGTACCTGAAACAGCTCAGGGGAAGTCTCAAGAATTTCATCCACACTACCATCAACAAACTCAAACAAGTCAGAAATTTCATTTAACCGGTCGATAGCCTCGCTGTCAGTTACTCGTGTAATACCCAGCTCGCTATCACCATTGATCATTCCACGTAAAACGCGACCAAATAAGCTTGCATCTCGACCGAAGCTATCAGCGGCCATAACTGAGTCTTCAGTACCTTCCAAAACTTTGTTTACACTACCCAGAATACGTTCTGCCAACCAAGATTGCTTTTGTGCTAGTGCAACCTGTGCTGCAGGTGCATTAGTTTCCAAAAGGATTTCTACCACCTCATCATATTCAATTTGTAGCTGTGGGACTGTTTCAGATAAGGTGCCTGCCACATCATGCAGTGAGAGTACAGTATCTTCTGTATTCATGATGTCATTAGCGTTTTTACTCACTCGCTGCCATATCGTCGCTAGGGAATTCATCTGCTGATTTAGAGTTTCTGAATTCTGCTGCACTACTGCAGGTAATTCATCAGAACCCTTCTGCAATGTAGTGAAACTAGAATTGAAAGCGTCATGGGCTTTACGCAGCAGTTTAAATGCATCACCCTTACCTGCTGCAGCCTCTGTAGAGTTTTTCGCTATCTGCTGAGAAAGTACCCGCAACTCCCCTGAGTGACCTATATATTCCTTGTCTTCAGAGGCTTTGTTATTTACATAAAAGAAGTTTGCGATCATCGCAACTAATGAGACAATTAACAGCACAAACAATGCAGCGATTATTTGGCTGGTTTGGTTCTTCGCAGATATACCCTTCATATGTATTTGGCCCCCACATGGCCTACAGCTTCTTGTTATGGCACAGTGTTAAACAAAATAATGGTGGTTACGCCACCCTGCTGCTTCCTACTACTTCAATTCCTATACAGCAACTTTTGAAAAGCTTGGGTGCTCTGCCAGAGCATACAGGCTAAAAATCAGCCAGCGACCATCTTCTCTCTCATAAGAGCCCGTCACAAAAGACTGAAGCGCTTCTGGTGTGTTGCGTGGTATTTGATCTGAGTAGCCATCCACAGGGAAATGCTGCATCCCCATGACCTCATCAACCACTAATCCGCTAAACAGCTCACCATGTTCAACAACCAGTATGCGCCGGCTTTTTCGTGCAGAAGCCAGCTGATGTCCGAGAAAAGTTGGTAAATCCATTATGGGTAACAATCGTCCACGAACATTCGCGATTCCCTTTACCCAACTTTGTACTCCTGGCAATTGAGTATAGTTAGGAACTGGTAAGATTTCTGCCACTTCACCCATTGGGGCCACAAAGTTCAAGTTAGCAAGACGGAAACCTATTCCACTCCACTGGGCTTTAACTTCAGTTTGGGCTGGAAGACCCGCCGCATGTTGACGGCAACGTCTAGCAATCGATTGAAGAAGCTCAAAAGGATGTTGCACTTCTGACATGATTTAAACCACTCTTACAACCAGCCTCAAAGTACATTATTGAGTGTTTTTACCAAAACAGATTCCTCGACAGGTTTCGTAAGATAATCTTTTGCACCCTGACGTTTACCCCATACACGATCTGTCTCCTGATCTTTTGTCGTAACAATAATCACAGGTATATGACTAGTATCAGGATCTTTCGTCAACTGTCGTGTAGCCTGAAAACCATTTAATCCAGGCATAACAATGTCCATTAATACGGCATCTGGCTTCTGATCTCGTGCTAGTGCAACACCATCAGCGCCGTTATCAGCTTCCAAAACTTCATGGCCGTGCTTTTCTAGCATTTCTTTAAGCTTGTACCGTTCAGTAGGAGAGTCTTCAACAATTAATACTCGAGCCATAAATCCCCCAGCTACAAACATTACCAAGACCACTCCACTATAAAGGAATGGCTCTTTAAAATTACTTAAATCAAATTACGCATTGGCAGAGGCGCTAGAACTCGTATTTACATGCGCCCGAATTGCCCCAAGTAGCTCTTCTTTGCTAAAAGGCTTAGTGAGATACTGGTCAGAGCCAACAATGCGGCCTTTTGCCTTATCAAACAAACCATCTTTGCTTGATAGCATAATCACAGGTGTCGATTTAAATGCACTGTTATTTTTGATCAGTGCACAGGTCTGATAACCATCAAGGCGTGGCATCATGATATCAACAAAGATGATGTTTGGCTGCGTATCTGCAATTTTAGCCAGGGCATCAAAACCATCAGTCGCAGTCACGACTGTACACCCAACTTTTTTGAGCAGAGTTTCCGCTGTGCGACGAATAGTCTTACTATCGTCAATCACCATCACCTTCAAACTCTTAAAATCATCTTCCATATCTTAAGCCTTCAGCCCAAAGGAAATTACTTTTGTCTCATTAGCAGTGGTTTGACCACTAAAAGTTAGACAGAATTCCATGCCGTCAAATGTTTTAACACACATTCCTAGTGCAATCTATAAGAAACGTTACGTGTTCAACATTCCTTTATTGTAGCCTCTTGACAAGTATATGAGGGAGCTTCTATTCCTTGAAGCATATTTGCATATAGCTAGCAACTGTTTACCTTATAAATAGTTTAGCTATCAAATGGCAATAAGGGTAAACTTCATCACCTTAAACATATCTTTAAACTGAAGGCAACACTAGGGTGTGTATATGACAGTACGGCTCGGAATAGTGATGGACCCTATTAAAACTATCAATTATAAAAAAGATAGTTCACTAGCAATGTTAATTGCCGCACAAAAACGCGGCTGGTCCCTATTCTACCTGGAGCCTGAAGATATCTACCAAAACCAAGGTCAAAGCATGGGCATTGCCAGCCCATTAACCGTGTTTGAAGACCCCAACCACTGGTTTTCTTTGGAGGAACCACAACGCATTCCTTTATCAAGCCTTGATGTTATTTTAATGCGTAAGGATCCACCTTTTGATAATGAATATATTTATGCCACTTATTTATTAGAGCAAGCCCATAACCAAGGCACCCTGGTTGTCAATAACCCACAAAGTCTTAGGGATTGCAATGAAAAGTTCTTTGCAACTCAATTCCCCCAATGTGCACCTCCAACGTGTATCTCACGACGAGTAGACTTACTTAAAGAGTTTGCAGCTACTTATGGTGATGTTATTTACAAGCCGTTAGATGGTATGGGAGGAAGTTCTATTTTTCGTGTACAACCCAATGACTCCAACTTAAGTGTCATCATTGAAACGCTAACACTACATGGCCAGCGGCAGATCATGGCACAACAATATATTCCTGCTATAAAAGAAGGCGATAAGCGGATTCTCCTTATAGATGGCAAGCCGATACCCTACGCACTTGCTCGGGTACCAGCCAAAGGTGAGCTACGTGGCAACCTGGCCGCAGGGGGCTCTGGTGTTGGTCAGCCTCTCTCTGAACGAGACTTATGGATTGCTGAACAAGTTGGCCCTGTTTTACAGGAAAAAGGGCTTATTTTTGTGGGTCTTGATGTTATTGGCGACTTTTTGACAGAAATAAATGTCACAAGTCCTACCTGTATTCGAGAACTTGACGCTATATTTCAATTAGATATCGCTTACGAACTGATGAATTGCATAGAAAAAAAGCTCCAAGCGCGGAGTACTTCATAGACTTTTTCATACAGGGTTGGCAAACTTGCCCCTTTTATCAGCCTCCTGCAGGTTAATATGGGGCAAGGCGCTTCAAACCAAATGGAAGTAAACTAAGCTGGATGAGTAACGGTATGGTTCAAGCGAAAACTCTAGTATCTGCCAATGATCGCCTGCTATTTAATCTATTTATTGCGTTAGTAATTCATGCGCTGGTAATTTATTGCGTAGGTTTCAAGTCACCTGATAAACCTGCTCCTACTCAGACACTAGAGATCACTTTAGCAAATTACAAAAGTAGTCAAAAAATCAAAGATGCAGACTTTTTGGCTCAAGCAAACCAAGAAGGTAGTGGAACACAAAAAGAGAAAGCACTTCCCACAACAAATCGGAAAGCACAATTTCGTGATAATCAGGTAAGGAAAGTAGTCCCCCAACCACAACCTCAAGCAGCTCCTACCCAAAAGCAGCAAAAATCCAATATAGTCACGACCACCCAAAGTAGTACTCAAAAAATTCACAAGCAGCAAGAAGAAAAAAAGAAACTTAAGAAAAGCAGCCAAGAGAAAACACGCCGCCGCATAGACTTAAGTTCAGAAATTGCATCTCTTGAAGCTCAGTTTGACCAGCAAGTTCAAACCTATGCCAAGCGTCCTCGCATCCATCGCTTAACTGCAGCCTCTACAATGCAGGACAAAGGTGCATACTATAAAGATGCTTGGCGCCGTAAGGTTGAACGTGTGGGTAACTTAAACTATCCCCAAGAAGCCAGAGAACGCAAACTGTACGGTAGCCTTCGCTTACTGGTAGCCATCAATGCAGATGGCAGCCTTCATAACATTCAAGTTATGAAATCATCAGGTCATAAGATTCTTGACTCTGCAGCAATAAAGATTGTTAAAGCTGCAGCACCATACCCTCCTTTCACAGGAGACCTCAACGACATTGATATCCTTGAGATTATCCGCACATGGCGGTTTGAAAAGGGTAACTACCTTTCAAGTTTTTAGTTTTTCTTTCCTTGGGGCTTGTATTAAAAGAATGAAGCCCCAATACTTTTAATATGAATACTACACCTACCCAAAGCTTCAAGGATCACTTTTTAATTGCCATGCCGCACTTAAAAGATCCAAACTTTGCTGACTCTGTGACTTATATTTGTGAACATAACGAGCAGGGAGCAATGGGTATTGTAATTAATCGCCCAACAGGCTTAACCTTGGATGAGATCTTCCGCCAAGTGGGTATTACCCCTTCTCATGGCAATGCTCATGTCAGTGATATCATCTGTGCAGGCGGTCCTGTTGAACTTGAACGAGGCTTTGTACTTCACCCCCCCAGTGATAGTAGTTGGGATGCCACCCTGCAAGTCGCGCCTGGTATTCAGCTAACAACGTCAAAAGATATATTATTAGCTATCGCCCAAAATGAAGGTCCTGAAAATGCACTTATCGCACTAGGTTATTCTGGGTGGGATAAAGGTCAACTTGAGCAGGAAATTCTCGATAACTCTTGGCTGGTTTGTAAAGCTGACCCAAATATTCTATTCAAAACACCCATTGGTGACCGTTTGAATGCAGCTGTTGCCGCATTAGGTATTAATCGCAGTATGCTTTCTCCTGTTGCCGGCCACGCCTGATCTACGTTGAATACCCCAGAAATTAAAATGACTATACCCTCTACCATAAAGAGTCTTTTGGCTTTTGACTTTGGGACGCAATCAATAGGTGTGGCAACAGGTCAGCGCCTTGTTGGAACAGCCTCTGTTTTACCCCCTATCAAAGCACGTGATGGTATTCCAAACTGGGATGTAATAGCTGATATCATCAAAGAATGGCAGCCTGATGCTTTTGTGGTAGGTATTCCTTGCAATATGGATGGTACCGAGAGCGAAATGAGCCGAAGGGCAAGAAAGTTTGGTAACCGACTTCACGGCCGCTTCAATAAGCCTTGGTTTCCTATGGATGAGCGACTAAGTAGTTTCGAAGCAAAGCAATATGCTGCAGAACTAGGACATAAGGGAGATTATGCGGCAAAGCCTATAGACAGTCTTGCTGCACAGCTTATTCTTGAGACCTGGCTGGCTCTGCATCCTATCTAAACCAGCACTTGCAAGATCATGGGCTTTTTTTATTCATCAAATGATAATTATTGAACAAGCTATCCCTTTCTTACCTCTAAAACAGGCGCTGTCTATCTGTGTCTTCTTCTTGAATACTAAGGCCACCAGCAACACTATTCAGGTGCTCAGAGTCTGTTTCAGAACCTAGTTTAATCATTAAACGTAAGTCATTGGGTGAGTCAGCGTGTGCCAGTGCATCTTCATACGTTATTTCACCATGCACATACAAACTATAAAGCGCTTGGTCAAATGTCTGCATACCCAACTCAGTTGACTTAGTCATTAAAGGTTTTAACTCATGCACAGCACCTTTACGAATAATATCAGATGCTAATGGTGTATTGAGTAATACCTCAATAACTGCACGTCGTCCTTTTCCATCCGGTGTAGGCACCAATTGTTGTGCAATAATTGCACGTAAGTTTAACGATAAGTCCATCCAGATCTGCCCATGCCGATCAGCAGGGAAAAAGTGGATAATCCGATCAAGCGCCTGGTTAGCATTATTTGCGTGTAATGTTGCAAGGCACAAGTGTCCTGTTTCAGCAAATGCAACAGCGTACTCCATGGTTTCTCGGCTTCGAACCTCACCAATCATAATGACATCAGGAGCCTGACGTAATGTGTTTTTCAATGCTATTTCAAAACTATCGGTATCAAGGCCCACTTCTCGCTGAGAAATAATACAACCACGATGTTGATGAATGTACTCGATAGGATCCTCAATACTGATAATGTGCCCAGAGCTATTGGCATTTCTGTGGCCAATCATTGAAGCCAATGAGGTTGACTTACCTGTTCCTGTTGCACCCACAAAAATAATTAAGCCACGCTTAGCCATAGCTAAGTCTTTAATCACATCAGGAAGGCCTAAGTCATCCACTTTTGGAATACTTGTTTCAATACGCCGCAGCACCATGCCAACAAGGTTACGCTGATAAAAGGCGCTTGCCCGAAAACGACCAATACCTCGCGCACTTATAGCAAAGTTACATTCATGGTTTTCCAAAAACTCTTGCTGTTGCTTTTCATTCATTACCCCCAAAACAGTTTCTCTGGTTTTTTCAGGAGACATTGCTGTTTTGGTTACAGGCACTATACGTCCATGAACTTTAATACTGGGTGGCACACCTGCGGTAATAAATAAGTCAGAAGCCGCTTTTTCCACCATTACACGTAATAACTTCTCAATTTCCATAAAACCAACTCCAATGAAAATGCTGAAAACTCAACAGCAAATATATCTTTAAAAGTTCTCAGGTATTTTGGCTTTTTCTTTGGCTGATTCTTTGGAAATCAGGCCACGCTGTAGCAAGTCTTTAAGACACTGATCCAGTGTTTGCATCCCCACACTGGCACCCGTTTGAATCGCTGAGTACATCTGAGCTATCTTATCCTCACGAATCAGGTTTCGAATAGCTGGTGTACCAATCATGATTTCATGGGCTGCAATACGACCACCACCAACTCGCTTTAACAACGTCTGAGAGATAACCGCCTGCAAAGATTCGGATAACATAGAACGAACCATAGATTTTTCTTGAGCAGGGAATACGTCAACCACCCGGTCAATCGTTTTTGCTGCTGAGGTTGTATGCAAAGTCCCAAATACTAAGTGACCCGTTTCTGCTGCTGTCAGGGCTAAGCGGATAGTCTCCAAGTCCCGCATCTCACCTACCAGAATAATATCGGGATCTTCCCGCAACGCTGAACGCAAGGCCTCGGCGAAGCCTAATGTATCTCGGTGAACTTCCCGCTGGTTAACCAAGCATTTTTTTGACTCATGAACAAACTCAATGGGGTCCTCAATTGTCAAAATATGCTCGTAACGATGCTCATTAATGTAGTCCAACATAGCCGCAAGTGTTGTACTCTTACCTGAACCGGTTGGCCCCGTTACCAGTACGATTCCCCGAGGAATGGCACAAATATTTTTAAATGTTTGCCCCATTCCCAGCTCTTCCATCGTGAGTACTTTAGAAGGGATGGTCCGAAATACCGCACCTGCACCGCGGTTTTGGTTAAATGCATTAACCCTAAAGCGTGCTACACCTGGCACCTCAAATGAAAAGTCTGTTTCCATAAACTCTTCATAGTCACGCCGTTGCTTATCGTTCATGATATCGTAAATCAAACCATGAACTGTTTTATGCTCCATAGGTGGAAGATTGATGCGACGAACATCGCCATCAATCCTAATCATAGGAGGCAATCCTGCAGAAATATGAAGGTCTGATGCCCCCTGTTTTGCACTAAATGCCAACAACTCAGTGATATCCATTTGAGTTCCCCAAACATTTATAACTTCTTTTTTTACAGCTTAGCTCTGTCTTTCCAAAAGCCCTAATCTACCTGTACAGCTAGCTATCCAGCTTAAGACCAGCCTCGCCATAACACACTTTTTTTCAAGGATAAGTATGGCTTCTTTTTGAAGTGAAAGCCTTTGTGAATATTTTGATTTAAGATGACATGGTTTATTATCCTCTTACCAAGCAGTCTGAATCGTGGTTTACCATGTCAAACATAGCTAATAACCTACAGGCCATACGCCAACGAATAAGTACTGCTCAGCAGCTAGCTGGGCGAAGTGAAAACGATGTACAACTATTAGCTGTAAGTAAAAACCAGCCTCTCGAGTCATTAGAAGAAGCCTATGCAGCAGGCCAGACCTTGTTTGGTGAAAATTATCTACAGGAAGCCCTGCTCAAAATAAGTAAACTGTCCCACCTAGATATTAGTTGGCATTTTATTGGACCTATTCAGTCCAATAAAACCAAAACAATTGCTCAACATTTTTCTTGGGTACATAGTGTAGATCGTTTAAAAATAGCACAACGCTTAAATAATGCCCGCCTGGGCATGGTTCCGCTTAATATATGTATTCAAGTAAATATTAGTGAAGAACCATCTAAGTCAGGGGTTTTACTCGACCAACTGGAGCCTTTAGCGGCTGAAATACTACAACTGTCTAATTTGTCTTTGCGCGGACTAATGGCAATTCCTTTAGCCTCCGCAGACCCAATAGTTCAACAGCAACAGTTTCATCGACTGGCCCAAGCCTTAAAGCACCTTCAGCACACATTCCCTGAAGCAAAGCTAGATACATTATCCATGGGGATGAGTAATGATATGGAAGTAGCCATAAAAGAGGGAGCCACTATTGTGCGAATTGGTACAGCCCTATTTGGTGCCAGAAAATAACCAGCCTGCAACAAGTAACCAAAAAGGAGTTCTCATGCACAAACCAACGCTTGCTTTTATTGGTGCAGGCAATATGGCTAAAAGCATCATAAACGGGTTATTAACACAAGGTTATTCGCCTAACTTAATCTGGGCTACAGATACTAAAGTGGAAACTTTAACATCTCTTGCTTCAAACTTGGGTATCAACACCAGTAGTGATAACAATGAAGCAGTGAAACATGCTGATATCGTCATCTTGGCTGTTAAGCCTCAAGTAATGTCAGGTGTGCTAAATGGATTAAGTGACCAGCCATCTTTAGATAAAACATTGTTTTTATCCATTGCCGCAGGTATTACAACATCATCCATTCAACAACACTTTAACATTGAACTCCCCATTATTAGAGCAATGCCTAATACACCAGCAATGATTGGCTGTGGAGCAACAGGACTATATGCTAATGACTATGTCTCTGATGAACAAAAAGCTTATTGTGAGTCAATATTTAACGCTGTGGGCATCACTTGCTGGGTAGATGACGAAAATACGCTTGATACTATTACCGCCATTTCAGGCAGTGGCCCCGCTTATTTCTTTCTTTTCATGGAATCTCTCATTGATGCAGCTATTCAACATGGGCTCTCTCCTGATATAGCAAAACAATTGGTTATGCAAACAGCCAAAGGAGCAGCCTTAATAGCCAGTGAAAGTGACCAGGAAATAGCCACTTTACGACAAAATGTGACTTCACCAGGAGGAACCACAGCTCAGGCGTTAAGTGTGTTTGAACAAAATAATTTGCGACAACTGGTCAATAAAGCAACCACTGCCGCAAAACAACGCGCCCAAGAACTTAATGACCCTAAGTAACACTACTATTGAAAATAAAGGCTAACATCCTTATTTGATTAATCACTAAAGGTCAGTAGTCAACAATAATGGTGACACAACATGGTAAAAAGCTGACCTAACAAGAATATGCGCTCCAGAAATCAGCAAGGATTAATAAATCTATGCATTCGCCTATACTCAGTTCACTAAACTACATCTTACAGACCGTAGTAGGACTCTATATTTTAGCTGTTCTGCTTCGCCTTATATTGCAGCTTGTTCGTGCAGACTTTTACAACCCCATTTCGCAGTTTATTGTTAAAGCCACTAATCCTCTTTTGATACCTTTGCGTCGCATTGTTCCTAGTGTAGGAGGCATTGATACGGCGAGTTTGGCACTGGCTTTTATTATTCAAATACTTCTGTTGTATATCATTGCTGCTTTTGATGGAATTCTTCCCTCAGATTTAAGTGTTTTTGCAGTAATATTTACTGCGTTTCTATGTTTATTGGCCGCTATTCTTAAATTTTATTTTTTTGCACTTATTATTATTGCGATAGCAAGCTGGGTTGCACCAGGAAGCTACAATCCTGCCTTGATTATTCTCCACCAAATGACTGAGCCAGTAACACGTATAGTGAGAAGAGTAATTCCACCATTAGGAGGGCTCGATTTTTCTGTCATGGTGATCATTTTTATCATTTTCTTTGTTGAGCAAGGGTTATTAGTCAGCCTGGCAAGTATCAACAGTGAAGTGCTTTCTTTAAGTATCCGCAGTGTTGTAATGCCACTTCATTAATCACAAAACAGTTAACGTTATTTCTTTTTACCATAAGCGCTTGTTAAGAGCGCTTTTTTATTACAGATACAAACAACATGCTTACAGGATGGACTCAACATATATACAAGACACTTGCACTATGACTTTTACGCCAACTCAAAGAAACCTATGCCTTTTCTTTCAATGTTGATTGAATATTTTTATTAGAAAACACAACAAGTGACTTAAAAAATAAGATTAGACGTCAATTATTTGACAATTTTGCGCAGCTCGTCACATTACCCCCCTACTTACATTGACCAATTCGCTTCCGCTTCGTTTAATTGATATGACATGCCTGAAAATGGCGGGAATCTCTTTGCTTGGATGTAAGGCAGCGGCAACAGGATAAGAAGGTAGTCATCGATGAGTCGTGGCCAACTAGTATGCCAAATAGAAAACTATATTCAATGGAAGCTTGACCTCAAAAATCAGCTAGCCCGTTATAATGCTTGGTTAAAAAATAATAAACTTGATAACCAAGAGTTAGAGCAACGTATTTCTCGAACCACTCGGCTTCTCAATGAAGACCGTATAGGGTTGGTTTTCACGGGTGAAAACTCCAGAGGTAAAACAGAACTGGTCAATGCATTATTTTTCGCCACGTATGGACAACGATTGCTGCCCAGCGAGGTAGGCCGCACAACCATGTGCCCCACAGAGCTAACCTTTGACCCAGCATTACAGCCAGCAATTCGATTGCTTCCAATCGAAACCCGTAAAAGTGACCAACCAATAGAATACTATCAAGCGGTGCTCAGTCACTGGACGACTATTCCACTCCGCTCTAATAATACTGAAGAGCTAACAAAAGCCTTCAATGAAGTATCACGTACAAAGCAAGTCTCAGTGGAAGAAGCTATCGCATTAGGCTTTTCCCCCGGAGCACTCGAAACTAATGAAGCCAAACCTGGCACTGTATTTGTTCCCAGTTGGCGTTATGCCGTCATTAACTTTGATCACCCCCTTCTGCACCATGGCATTCGAATCTTTGATATGCCCAGCTTAGATGCCTATGGTAACGAGCCAGAAGTAGCACTGAATATACTAAATACTGCACAAGCTATTTGTTTTGTTGTTAGTTCTGATAACGGTGTTGGGCTGGGGGATTTAACATTATGGCGCCAGCATATACGTACATTTCTTGACGAAACGGATAAGTCACTCATTCCTGTTCTGAATAAAATAGATTTATTGTGGGATGAGCTTGAAGGTGAGCGGTTTACCAATTTAACCATTGACCACCGTAGTCGTACAGTGGCTAAAAAATTGTCACTTGAAGCTACACAAATACTTCCTGTATCAGCCAAACACGCCATCTTGGGTAAAACCAAGAATAATGCTCGATTCCTAGAGCGAAGCCGAATTCAGTCTTTGGAAGAAGAGATTTCCAACGCGATTAGCCAACATAAGGAAGGCTTACTAAACCAGAATGTTTTACGGGGTACACTCGATCTGATGCATAACAGCCGAAATAGTATGGTTGAGCGTCACAATGAGCTCCGCGAACAACAACAAAAAATCAGTAGTGACCATAATAACGCCATTATTGATTCATTTAACCAACAAACAAAGCAAGAACACGATCTCTTCCACAAACGTTTACTAACACTGCGCTCAAATCGACGAATGCTAGCCAGACAGTCTGAGCTCCTCCAGGCAGCAGCAGAAACAAAACAGTTTGAACAATACCTATTTAAAATAAAGCAAGACTTAGTCAATAACTGGCAGCCTGGCGCAAGCCTTGCCCAAGGCATCTCAGAGTTCTTTAGAATGATTTACCTTGATTTAAGCTCTCTGCAAATGGAGGTTGGCATGGCAAATAAGCTCGCAGCCTCACTTTATAGAAAGCATGGGAATCATGATAAAAATACAGCTAGTGTATCAAATACAGAAAGCTTTAAGCCTCCTCAATTTGACCTCAACCGCTTTATTCGTCAGTTAAGGGCGTTACAAAGTCGTGCAGAAGGCATTAACCTCCAGTTAAAGGATTACATCACTAAAGATGGATTAACTGTTCAACGCTTTTTCAATGCACTGCTATTGAACACAAAAAAAGTGCTTAATGCCCTACAGAAAGAAGTACTTTACTGGGACGAAGATGTTCTGTTACCCCTTACTCAGCATACCCTGGAGCAAAAGCAACTTATTGAACAACAAATGGTCCAGCTGAAAAACCTTATGATTGATACTGGCCAACAATGGCGTGCTGAGAAGTTAGGCCTATTTATCAATGACCGAGAAAAACAACTTGCTGTTGCAGATACTTTTATGGGCAGTGACTTATCACCAACGGGTAATACAGACTTTAATGGCAATCTGCCGTTTTAATATTCATCACTAAAAAGTAATTCCACAGGCCATAGTTCAAATAGTCAAACCTTAACAAAGCTCATGGCCTACCTTCCTGCCTTTTAACTGATCTGGCGCTTAGCTGATACAGTATTAACTTGCTTGTTGTGTCATAGGCTTTCAACCGCTATGGTATTGTTTCAGTTGATGTTATGCTGTGATATGCGAATATCACTCGCAAGCTGAAAGTATACCCTCCATGCAGGGTATAGCATGTGCTTGTTACACTCATCATTGGTTTTTGAAGTATATGCCAGAATCAATTCCTGCCGATTCCGTAGGCCTTGTTACGCCCGAAACGATCACTTTTGATGATCCACTAACACTCGCTTGTGGTAGAACATTAAAGGGCTATCAGCTTAAAGTAGAAACCTATGGAAACCTCAACACCAAAAAAACCAATGCTGTACTTATTTGTCATGCACTGAGTGGGCACCACCATGCAGCAGGCTACCACTCCATGTCAGACCGAAAGCCTGGCTGGTGGGATAATTACATAGGCCCAGGCAAGCCTATTGATACGAATGAGCTGTTTGTTGTTTCTCTGAATAATATTGGAGGCTGCCATGGCTCCACAGGACCCACCTCTTTTAACCCTGAAACAGGTAAGCCTTTTGGTCCTGACTTTCCCGTGGTAACCGTCACTGACTGGGTAAATACTCAAGCAGCACTAGCAAACTACTTTGCTATTGAACAGTGGGCTGCTGTTATTGGTGGTAGCTTAGGTGGAATGCAAGCACTACAGTGGAGTATGACTTACCCTGAACGACTCCGGTACGCACTAATTATTGCTTCAGCACCAAAACTATCAGCACAAAATATTGCCTTTAATGAAGTTGCCCGCCAAGCCATTATGAAAGATGAAGACTTTTATGGTGGACGTTATCTTGAAAACTCAACGTATCCCAAAAGTGGCTTGATGTTAGCGCGCATGGTTGGCCATATCACTTACCTTTCAGATGCAGCCATGCGAAGCAAGTTTGGTCGCGATCTACGCAGTGGACATCTCAACTTTAACTATGAAGTAGACTTTCAAGTAGAAAGCTATCTGCGCTATCAAGGCGAAGTCTTTTCAGAAGGTTTTGATGCGAATAGCTATTTATTAATGACTAAAGCCTTAGACTATTTTGACCCAGCAGCCGAATTTGATGGAGACCTTACGACAGCACTAGAGCAGACACAGTGTAAATTTTTACTGATTTCGTTCACGACAGATTGGCGGTTCTCTCCTGAGCGCTCTAAAGAAATTGTTGATGCCCTGCTAAATGCCAAAAAAGATGTCAGCTATCTGGAGGTCGATGCCCCAGAAGGCCACGACGCATTTTTATTACCAATAGCCCGTTACAAACAAGCTTTTTACGCATACATGAATCGTATCATTAGGGAAGTAGCATAATATGCGTAACGACTTCGCCATTATTGAGCCCTGGATTACACCCAACAGCCGAGTACTCGACTTAGGCTGTGGTGATGGAACTCTTCTTCAACACTTGCAGACTCACAAGGACATACAAGGATATGGCCTGGAAATAGATGAAATCTATATCAACGAATGCCTGACTAAAGGCGTCAATGTTATACAGCAAAACCTTGACCAAGGTTTATCAAATTTTACTGATAATAGTTTTGATACTGTTGTAATGACCCAAGCACTGCAAGCAGTTCACTATCCACATCTTGTGCTTGATGAAATGATGCGTGTTGGCCATGAATGTATTGTTACATTTCCTAACTTTGGACACTGGCGTTGTCGACTTTACCTTGCTCAGCGAGGCAGAATGCCCGTGTCAAAGTTTATGCCATATACTTGGTATGACACGCCCAATATCCACTTCTGTACCTTCAAAGACTTTGAGGAATTGTGCCGAACAAAGCGTCTGCGAATTTTAAATAGGACTGTTGTAGACCAATCTCACCAAGGCCACTGGCTATTTCATATTTTACCTAATGTATTTGGTGAAATCGCCATTTACCGCCTAGCAAGAAGTTAGACATAACATTCAACTAGATGACAGAAGAGAAGCCTAATGCTAGCTATACTTTCTTTTTGAAAACGCTTACTTATAACGCCATTAAATAGGTAGCTGCTGTTTGGGGACAGTACCGATATTGAAAAGTAACTCGCTATTATGTCATAAAGTAGAATTAAATCTAAATATACTAGTAATAACAATCACTCTAATGAAAACAGTGTATTGGAATAACAACAGAGCTCTGCTCATGCTGGCTGAAATTAAAAATCAACAGATTATTATATGTTTTCCCTACCAACACACTGCAAACATTCTTGTCTTAACACCCTGAGGTTGGTCATGTTCAAGCACCCTAACTTTTCAAAAACGTATTTATATTCACAGGATTTCTCTGTAAGCAACAAGCTGTTGCAAGTGTTTACTATGATCGTTTTGATGCTTTTCTGGTTACCAAACACTTATGCTGAAGAAAGTAACAGCAAAACACAGGGTGACTATACTGTCCACTACAGTGCTTTTCCTAGCACCTTTCTTAAACCTGAGATAGCAAAGCGTTACAATATACCTAGAAGTGGAGCATCTGGTGTTATCAATATTTCCGTACAACACAAAACAAATACTGGATCAGAAGCTGTATCAGCCAAAGTTTCTGGCTCAACAGTGAATCTATTACAACAAAAAAACACATTAGCATTTAATGAAGTAAAAGAACAAAAAGCTATTTATTACTTAGCCACATTTCCTTACACCAACGAAGAAATTCTTCACTTCAATATTTCTGTGACAGCTAGCGAAAACTCATCTCCCATCTCTATTAAATTTACCAAGAAGTTTTATAAGGATTAGTCTGAACTATGTCTGGAGATATCCAACAAGTTGTATTAGCCAGTAATAATAAAGGTAAGCTAAATGAGCTACAGCATTTACTTGGCAGTCTAAATATAAAAATGCTACCTCAAAAACAAATGGGTGTTTCCGAGGTTGCAGAGACAGGTCTGTCATTTGTTGAAAATGCCATCATCAAAGCACGCCATGCTTCTCGCATTACTGGTCTCCCAGCAATCGCTGATGATTCTGGTTTGGAAGTTGATGCATTGGATGGTGCTCCAGGTATTTACTCTGCTCGTTATGCAGGTGAACAAGCCTCAGATGCAGAGAATATTGAAAAACTACTCAGAGAACTCGCTACCGTCTCAACACAGCAACGTACAGCACGCTTTCAATGTCTTCTTGTTTTCTTAAAACATGCAAATGACCCCACCCCTTTGATTTGTCAGGGAACATGGGAAGGTCTTATTTTAGAAGAACCCCGTGGTGAACATGGATTTGGCTATGATCCTTTATTTTTTGTGCCTAGTGAACACTGCTCTGCAGCCGAATTACCAGCAGGCATTAAGAATGAACTTAGCCACCGAGCCAAAGCAATGGCCTATCTATTGCGTGAATTAAAAAAGTAGTGAATTCACTATGTCATTAAAGTTACCGCCTCTAAGCTTATATATTCATATACCCTGGTGTATAAAAAAGTGCCCATATTGTGACTTTAACTCACATACAGCTCAGGATAGCCTCCCCGAAAGGGAATATTGTCAGGCGCTTATTGATGATTTAACGGCTGATCTATACTTAGCTCAAGGGCGTCCACTACAAAGTATTTTTATCGGAGGCGGAACTCCCAGTTTATTTTCAGCAAAAAGTTTTAATTATTTGCTAAAAGAAATACAGCAGAAAATTCCTTTTACCGATGATATTGAAATCACCCTTGAAGCAAACCCAGGAACCTTTGAGCAAGCGAAGTTTAGTAGCTATTACCAAATAGGTATTAACCGTTTATCAATTGGCGTGCAAAGTTTTCAGTCCCAACAATTACAACGCTTGGGTAGAATTCATAATTCTCAGGAAGCGCTGCGAGCCATCGACATGGCGAAAAAAGCAGGTTTTGACAATATCAACATAGATCTTATGTTTGGCTTGCCACAACAGTCGATAGATGACGCCCTCTTTGATTTAAACCAGGCTATTTCATTATCACCTATGCATATTTCCTGGTATCAACTGACAATAGAACCCAATACAGTTTTCTTTTCAAAACCGCCAAAACTACCCGATGATGATAGTCTATTTGCAATCCAGCAAGCTGGTCAGAACCTGCTTCATAAAGCAGGTTTTCAACAGTATGAAATTTCAGCTTATGCAAAAGAAAAGCATAAATCTGCACATAATATGAATTATTGGGAATTTGGTGACTACTTGGGAATTGGTGCTGGCGCACATGGCAAAATAACCTTACCCGACAAAAATAAAATATATCGTTTCTGGAAAACCAGGATGCCCAAAGACTATCTGGACCTTAGTAAAAGTTACTTGGCAGGTAATCGAGATGTTCTACCAGAAGAACGTCCATTAGAATTTTTAATGAATACTCTACGACTTAATAATGGTGTACCAAGTCACTATTTTTTAGACAGAACTGGCGAACCATTGCAATCAATTTATAATCAATTAGACTCTGCACAAAAGCAATCTTTGTTAATGCCATTTTCAAATCAACTACAGGCAACTCCAAAAGGACTGCTATACCTTAATACACTATTAGAAAACTTTATGTAATTAATATGAATGTAATCATTAGTACAGTAACTTCAATGTCACAGTGGGCACGATCTTATCTTGATGAGATATCCTTAAGCATTATTGCTGTGCTATTGATGATGTTTGGTAGTCAACTTTCCCGCTACTTACGTAAACGTTTATCATCATTAAATAGTTTCTTAAGGTCATTACTACTTATTACTCTTTGTTTAATCTTTAGTGGCCTAGCGATTATCGTTTTTCCTTCATACTTACATGCCGCAATTTCATCATTTAATAACCAAACTTTATTCCCTGTACTGCTCATCATCTTATGTTTATTGGGTGTTTTGGCTGATAAAAATAATTAGATACAGCCCTATAAATAGGCAGTCTAATATTTTTTTAATTGCTGGATTGATAAACATCTTAATAGTGTTTATTTACTATAAACTTTCAAACCAACAACTAAAAAATCCAGGAAAACACTCTGGTTCTAAATAGTCACACATCACAACAGGAAAAGCCATTTAATAAAATGGACTTATGCTTTTTAAATGCATATCGATGCTGATTTGAAACTAATCTCACACTACTAAGAATATCTAAAACAAGTTGTTTTGGAGCACCATCATCAATTATTTTTAGATATTTATTTTGCTCATTTATTGTAGTCACAATTGTTACTCTATACTTAACTTTTCCACGCTTAACTTCCATCATATAAGCTGAAATATTATCAATAGTATAATACTCTGGAACACTGATAAGCTGCTCTGACGCTTTATACAAAAATGCCAACCGCCAAATTGTTTTTTGATATAAATTTTTAGGCTCTTTTATTTTTTTAGTATTCAAATAAGCAATCTTAAAAAGATCAACAGGAACCAATTGATTTTTACCTTGTTTTTCTTTTGCCGATTTTATCAGGTCCGCATGTTTACCTGCTATAGGTTCTGGCGTCTGTTTTACAGAAATACCAATTCTAAAATCATCATAAAGTAATGAGTAAGAAGGAAGTCCACCGTAAATATGCTGATAATTAAATCCCTGTGGAATGCTCACCTCAAAAAGCTCATTCGAAATCTTGAGCAAAGATTTACTACTTCTAGCCTGTGGCCAGTTTTTCTTAACAGCAATCCAATCACACCATTTTACACCTTCACAGGTTTCGTCTGGTGTCGGAAGCTGCAGAACCTTATCGGGCTCTACTGAGAATGCAGCTCCCTTGGTGGCAAGCAGCATCAATAATATAGGCAGTAAAAGTTTAAATTTTATACACTTCATATAGTAACTACTATCCGTAATGGTTTGAACTTCCTTATTGGCGTGATTCTATAGTAGCATTAATTCAATAAAACTGTTACATTATACATTGTTAGTTGTGTATATCTATACACTGAGTAATTCTTAGGCAACACTCATTTTACTGGATATTCACAAATCTTATACAATAAATTCATATAATTGGTTACAAATTCTCATACTCTCGAAACAAATCATTCTTTTGATTATAATCGAGCAGTAAGTGCCAAGTACTAGTATGCAGGTAACTCGATTGAAACAAAAACAAAACTCAGGTTAACCTGGCACTTCTCACTTTATCTTAAAGGTGCAGGGTACCGAAACTTGCAATGGGTATTTTTGTATACAGAGCCGGATATGCTGCTGTAGTGCCAGTTCCCATTCCCTGAATATATTGATATCTCTTACTTCTACATTACTGAGTATATGTCTGTAACAGCTTATATCTTAGAGATAATAAACACATACTTGCAGGACATATAAACCAGGAGTGGATAGCTATCAAAAGAAACCTGCCCTGCTCTTTAACACTTAATTTGTCGTACATAAAGTAATTAAAGAGTATTTGCATAGTCATTTTGTATGCGGTCTTGAGAATTTAATAACGCAAACTAAATAGTTACAAGGAATACAAACCATGTAATCAGAGGAATCATTTTGAACGGGAGAGTCAATATACGCCCAGGACAGCTATTATTTAACCTGCCATACTTAGCCGTAAAATAAATCGGTTAAAGTTAATGGTATTAACTTAGTTAAGCACATTCTTGGACAAGATTGATGATACTTAACATACAAACCACTTTTAACTATTTAAAGTAATCACCAATTTTTTTATCTGTTTCTGTTTGCATAGATAAGGAAGTATTTTCGCAGCAGGTGTATCATGAAGGCTTTAGTAAAATCAAAACCTGAACCCGGCCTTTGGATGGAAGATGTGCCCGTACCAACAATTGATCCACATGAAGTTCTTGTGGAAGTTGATGTTACTGCAATTTGTGGCACAGATTTACATATCTATAACTGGGACAAATGGGCACAAAAAACAATTCCCGTGCCAATGCATATTGGACATGAATTTGTAGGTCATGTTGTTGAAGTGGGGAAAGATGTCAAAAATATTAAAGTAGGTGAGCGTGTTTCAGGAGAAGGCCATATCACCTGCGATTATTGTAAAAATTGCAGAACCGGCAAGTCACACCTATGTGCACATACTGTCGGCTTAGGTGTAAACCGTCCAGGTGCTTTTGCGGAGTATGTTTCTCTTCCTGCCAAAAATATTATAAAAGTACCTAAAGAAATCCCTGATGAAATTGCCGCTATTTTTGATCCTTTAGGGAATTCAGTACATACAGCCCTTTCCTTTGACCTTATTGGTGAATCCGTATTTATCTCTGGAGCAGGCCCTACAGGATTAATGTCTACTCAAATAGCCAAGTATGTTGGTGCAAAAAACATTATTGTTTCAGATGTGAACGAATATCGCTTAGCATTAGCTGATAAAATGGGTGCAACCCACACTGTAAATGTACTACATACCCCCCTAGACAGTGTAGAGCATGAATATGATATTGCTCTAGAAATGTCAGGCAATGCCTACGCATTGCAAACCCTTATAAAAAATATAAGTCATGGCGGCAAAATAGCCTTACTTGGTATATTTCCAGAACATGTTTCTATTGATTGGGACAATGTTATTTTTAAAGGACTTCACCTAAAAGGGATTTATGGCAGAGAGATGTTTACAACCTGGCATAAAATGCTGGCTCTACTACAAAGCGGTTTGCCTATTTCTCCAGTCATTACTCACCATTATCACATAGATGAGTTCCAGTCTGGTTTTGAAATTATGAACTCCAGAAACTGCGGAAAAGTAATTTTAAACTGGAAGAAATAGAATATCTTACTTTGAAAGGATATTTGTACAATACAGCATCTTTACAGCTGTTGAGTATAAATTAATCAACAAGGACGTTTAGCAACACTCATTCTTCCCCCTCAATGAGTGTATAAATATTATCCAATATTGGCTAAAAAGATTACCGATGATAGTTAACAGTAACAACCCCAAAGACAATAGTTGACCCACACCTAAACAACACATCGAACCAGTTCAAATTAAAAATTATTTTGTTGATTTGATTCAACCTATCAGAATGAACTAGTTTCAAGTCGTAGGCCTATATTGTCTAATAGTCATCAGTTGTTAGACCACAATATATCGTGTGACATTTTTGTAGTAGAAGCAAGCAGCTATCAAAACTAATGCTTCACTTTCCTACAAAGCGTAACCAAAAAAAACATACGTGTATTAGCTACTATTGATTAGATTGATTTTAGCAATAAGAGACCTTTGATAAGGCAGTACAATGAATAAAACCATTGATAATATTAATAGCTCACTTTCTAATCAACAGGTAAACATACCACTAGCCCCAGTCAATCCTTTACAATCAGACCAACGATCTCTCATCATTGGGGATAGCTTATGTGCTTCAAAGTTACTGGAGATACTCAGTAATCACTTACCTATTGATGTTTTAGTTGCAACCGACTCAACTTCAGCAATTAAAATGTTAGCCTCTTACCAACCTACCCTTATTTTCATTTGCTCTGATATAAAAGGACTTACCTGCTTAAGCATGCTTAAAATGCTGAAAGATAATCTTAGCAACAAAGAAACACCCATTATCATTATCAACGAACGTGGAGAAAACTACTTAAGCGAACTTGCCCCCATTCTAGGAGCCAGTGCATGTGTTAATATTCCTTTCAGATCCAAAGAAATTACTGACTTAGTTACTCAATACTTACCTGAAGCGACACACAGCAATACATACAACGTAAGATTACTAATTCAGTGTACAGAGAAAAGACAAAAAGTTGCTCGCTCTTTAACTCAATATGGCTACCAACCTCATTTTTACGATGTAAATAATCTAAACATTCCGCAACTTGAGTCAGTGAGTGGTGTGTGGATAGTTGACTACGAAGATGATGAGGTCTTCGGCTTTGTGGAAGAACTACTTGAGTACGAAAATACTTCTGTTCTTTTTGGAGTAGACGAACCACCAATGGGTACTGAAAATAAACACCTTTTTACATTATGGCAGCAGCGACTTATTAACAAAGTGCTCTCTGCGAGTAGTAATTAAATTATTGATTAAAATATTGCTCTCGTATTTTCAATTTTTGTGCATTCGAAGTATTCCACTGATAATTATATAATGCTCCCTCCCAGTCCCCATAAACAGGATTAGGCAACATAATAAAACGCTTACCAAACTCACTACCCATCATATCAACAGCATCATTTCGTTGTATCGTCGGTTTATCAGTAAAAATCAATGAAAAATCATTTAAATTATCGCCTATTAATAAAATAACTTCATGAGTTTGTTCAACTCTATCTCTTCTTGGTTGTTTATTCCCTGAAGCTTTCTTTAACAATAAGTGATGCTGATCAGCAAATGGGAACTCCATTTTCACCATGTTATCAATTGTTGCTGTCAGTCCATCCCTCATAGATCTATTACTAATATAAAAGACCTCAACGCCTCGAAACCTTGCGTATTTCAAAAATGCTAAAGCTCCAGGCACAGCTTGTGCGGTTGATTCCCCCACCCATGCTTTCCAACCACTGGGAAATGCCTCTCCTTCAGCAATAAGACGATTAAAGTAGGGAACATTTGACAATACTGTTTCATCTATATCAACAATAATAGCCAATGGCTTATCTATACCCCGATGGTAAGACAACCGCCTATCAAGCTGAAGTTTTGCGATATTAAACGCTTGATGACATAAAGCACGGTACTCACCTGCACTATAGACCCACAACGCACTCAATATAGACTGTTGTGCTAATTGTTGCTTATCAGTACTAAAGGTATTATTCGATGTGGCACAACCAGTAATGCCTGGACCCATTAGGCTTAAAAGCATAACCCATAACAATAATAAACGTGAGCGCACCTTGTAAGCCAATACCATAATCTGATTCCCTTCTACTCTCAAGAAGTTTACCAAATAAGATTAGCCAATAGCGTAAATCTTAACCTAACAGTTAGGTTACTTAATCGTGGCATTAATATTTATTACTTATTGTAGTGTATAACTATACTTTAATTTTTATATTTGTTTATAAACAACAACTAATAATATACTACTAGAAGTGGAAAAAATGAAAAAAGTATATGTTATAATAAGCCACCAAAATAATATAGTTACTATTTTGGACTAACCAACTTTTATTAAGAAAAAAATGCTATGCCAACAATTTATGATTTAAAACCTAAATTTCAACAACTATTACAACCTATCGTTAATAAGCTTGCACAAGCTGGATATACGCCAAACCAAGTAACTATTTCCGCATTAATTATGTCAATTATTTTTGGGAGTTTAGTTGCATTATTCCCTGCAAACACAGCTCTATTATTACTACTTCCTTTTGTCTTATTCATAAGAATGGCGCTTAATGCAATTGACGGTTTATTAGCTAGACAACACAACATGGAAACAAAACTTGGACAATTAATTAATGAGTTAAGCGATATTATTTCGGATACAGCTTTATATCTTCCCTTTGCACTTATTGAAAATACCTATGCGCCTTTCGTCATCATCTTCGTAATACTAGCAATTGTTGCAGAAACAACAGGTATCCTTGCGATGGTTATAAGTCATCATCGGGCTTATGATGGGCCAATGGGTAAAAGTGACCGGGCTTTTTCATTTGGATTGCTAGCTATTTTACTTTCCTTTAGCACACCAACCTATTTAATCAATTGCCTATTAGCTGTTCTTATGATCCTCTCGCTATTAACAATAACAAACCGTTGCAAAGCAGCATTATCAGTAAATTAACAACACCTAATAAATAATCACCTTAATATTTAGGCTGGCCGAATATACAGCAATTAAACTATTGACATAATATGTCTTATTTCGTAAGGTATCTACTGCGACTTCAGGAGGTTCCTATGACAGCCCCAACGCATGATAGCTTTATACAAGCATACCACAAAGGCAATGTTCGTATTCAGTTTGATATGGAGCAAGCATTAGAAATACTCTTGCAACATCAGACTGATCCCAATATTCACAAAGCCTTCTTAAAGCTGAAAAAAGCTAAAAAGAATACTAAGTGGCTACTTGCTGGTGGATTAATTGCTTTATTAACACCATTTAAAGCGCTCTGTTTCCTTGTTCTACTATTCCTAGCACTCATGTATCTGGGAGAACGTTACGCAAGAACTTATATCACACGAGAGATGTTATCTAATGAAACTTTTTATAACGAAATGATAAAACAAAAGGTTGTAAATATAATTGTAAATCAATCTAGCAACTCAATACCAGAAATGTAGTGATACAGCACTCATATCATATTCGAGTTGTACTTCGATTGGGTCCATATCTTGAAAATAATCTTTACTAGCAAACAGCCAAGGAAGGCAAATTATCACTTTTCATATACGTCACAAAAAATACTCTTCGCACAGGATATACTAACGTTAATGAATCACTGTATATAATTTATCTGTGAAATTTTTTATTACCAAATAAAGCGAGTACTTCATTTATACCTACTCAAAAAGAATACATTATTAATAAAGTACTCGCTGATAGCTCCGTTAACAAATAATGTCGTTATAAACAAAGGAAACTAGTTTAACAACGTGCAATAATTTTAACAGCAAGTCCTCCTTGAGACGTTTCTCGATACTTACTATGCATATCCTTTCCTGTTTCATACATAGTTTCTATTACTTTATCAAGAGAGACTTTTGGAGAAGATGAGCGACGCAATGCCATTCGACTTGCATTAATTGCTTTCACTGCAGCTAAAGCATTGCGCTCAATACAAGGTACTTGTACTTGCCCAGCAACAGGATCACAGGTTAATCCTAGGTTATGCTCCATGCCTATCTCTCCAGCAACAGCAACTTGCTGTGGTGAACCGCCCATAATTTCGGTCAGCCCAGCAGCCGCCATAGAGCATGCTACTCCCACCTCTCCCTGGCAACCAACTTCTGCGCCAGATATTGATGCATTCATTTTATATAACTGACCAATACCACCTGCAGCCATGAAATAAGCGTTCAATTCCAAATCTCCTACAGGATGAACAAACTTATCATAGTAAGCCAAAACAGCAGGTATTATTCCTGCTGCACCATTTGTTGGTGCTGTCACAATCCTGCCACCAGCAGCATTTTCTTCACTCACTGCCAATGCATACATATTAACCCAGTCTAAAATTGTCATCGGGTCAACAGAAAGCGCATTATTTGCAGAGAGATAACGATGTAAGGCTGCAGCCCGACGAGGCACTTTAATTGGGCCAGGAAGATACCCTTCAGTCTCTATTCCTCGAGCAATTGCTTGCTGCATTACATTCCATATTACTTTCAATTTAGCCGCAACAGCTGACTTTTCATAAAATGAGAGTTCATTTAAGTAAATAACTCGACTTAAACTTAACCCATGTTTATCACATTGAAGCAATAACTCTTCTGCAGATCTGAATTTATATGGAAGCTCTTGTTCTGTGGGAGTAGCATCCCTACTGTACTCTTCATCCGTGACAACATACCCACCACCGATAGAATAATATATTTCTTTTATCTGCTGATTCTGCCCAGTTTTGGCTATAAAGCGCATACCATTTTCATGTTTTGGTAATGGCTCAGGAATAAAAGAAATACTACGAGAAAACCAAGGGACCGATGGTCCCCCTGGTAAATCAAGTTTTTGGTTATCGGCAACGCTTGCCAGCAATTCAGTGATTATTTCTGTAGGAACACTATCAGGCTTGTAACCAAGTAAACCAAGAATAACTGCCTGGTCAGTACCATGCCCCTTGCCCGTTAAAGCTAATGAGCCATACAGTTCAACCCGGATAGAGGTTACCTGAGATAGCTTTCCCTGCTTTGCCAGCTTTCCTATAAATTGATAAGCGGCAAGCATGGGACCAACAGTATGCGAACTTGATGGTCCAATCCCTACTTTGAATAAGTCAAGAACACTAAACATGATGCCTACTCCACAAGGCCATTAAAGGACCTGCTATGCCACCAATTGATATAAAATTGCAGAAATTGCGATGCAACCCATTATTGAGACGAATACATTAGTCCATACCCCACGGTATTTTTGCATAGCAGCAACTTTACGTATGGCTATCATAGGCATAATGAATAATATAGCCGCTATGATTGGCCCACCTAAAGACTCAATCATTCCCAAAATACTTGGATTTATAATGGCAACAATCCAGAGTGTTACAATAATAAATACTATTGTTATCAGATTTACAGTTTTTTGAGGAATGTTAATACCTGCACTTTTAGCTTGTTGAGAAATAATGCCATTTAATCCTTCTCTAGCACCTAAATAATGTCCAAAAAATGAACTAACAATAGCAAGAAATGCCACAACAGGCCCTATGTAAGAAATAATCAGACTGTCTTGCTTATTGGCTAAGTAAGATAAAATAGAAATATTTTGTGCTTTAGCTTCTGCTAACTCAGCAGGATTTAAACTTAATACACATGAAAATACGAATAACATAACAAAGCCCAATAACAAGCCTGCATTAGCAAATAAAATACGTTCAGACTTATGGATTGCTTTATTATCATATTCACGGTGTTGAGCTAAAGCGAAACTTGATATTGCTGGAGAGTGGTTAAAGGCAAAAACAAGCACTGGTATTGTAAGCCACAAAGTAACACCAATTGAGCTTAAGCTGGGCATATCTGACAATGAACTCAAATTCCACTCAGGAATCAGCCAAAAAGATAATACAGCTAAAATAGTGATTAGTGGGTACACCAAAAGCTGAGTCACTTTCAGCATAAACTTCTCACCTAATAGCATGACAGACATCATACCCATTATTAACACTAGTGATAGAATCCAGCGCGCGGGAGAGGCAACTTCAAGCTGATTCACTAAAAAACTGTCGACGGTATTTGTGATACCAACACCATAGATTAATAAGATTGGATAAATAGCACAAAAGTAAAGAATGGTTATTAGTTTTCCTGCTCCTTGACCAAAATGTTCTTCCACAACCTGAGTGATATCACTTCCAGGCTTTCCAGATGATAGTACAAACCGGCATAGCCCTCTGTGTGCCAAGTAGGTCATAGGACCAACTAAAATTGTCATAATAACTAATGGCCAAAACCCTGCCATTCCTGCATTGATAGGTAGAAAGAGAACGCCTGCTCCAACCGCTGTCCCAAACAGGCTTAATACCCAACTCACATCATTTTTTGTCCATGTCGACTTCTGTACGTTATTCTCTACAGAACTACTCTGTACTACTTCTTCGTTATTCATATAAGCCACCTAAGTATTATGTAGGCAAAAATAATTTATTTTATTTGTCTATATATTTTATTTGTCTATATATTGAACAGACTTGAGTTAAGTCTATTGTTTTCGTAGATGTCTCAATTAAAGAAAAACATGTCTTCCACAAAAAAGACGTCATAGGTATTATTACCTAAATATATGCGCTATAAACTTAGCAAAAAGTGACATATTTTTAAGTAGTTTCCACATTAATTTATTATACATGCAACATCAATACACTTTCTAAAAAGCTAGGTAGGATATAAATAACTTTTTCAACAAAAATACATAGTTCAAAAAACAACCAAAACTTTAATTCAGTCACATTATTTTAAGTAAAATAATAAGGTTTTAATGACTATAAACTCGGTAGCAAGACTGTGATAAATACTTACAGAATCTTCTTATCGTCATCTTTGATTTTTAAAAAGTCTAATTTTTATTCAATTAGTAGCCTTATTATCTATAAATCATTACCTAGCTATATAGTTAAGTACGTTCATTAATTATCTTTCTGGTAAAATTCTTACCTAGAGAACGCTGATAAGAGGAAGCTTGGTAATAATAGAAGGGGCTCGTTGTTAACAAAAACTAATAATTATTTTCAAGTATTAGTAGAAATGAACTCTATATACGAAAAACTAATGATTCTGCATAAGACAACACAATAGGTATAAAAACTGACTATGAATATGCACAAAAGCCATTCTTGGGACTTAACGGTAGATCAGGCTCAACAATTACAAGATGAGTGGTCAAATTATGTAAAACTTAGACCGCTTGAAAAAACCATAAATACTGTAGCAGGAGTTGATGTCGCATACGATACAGATCACCAACTCGTTGTCGCTGGCGTTGTATTACTTAATGCAGACTCATTAGAACTTATAGAATATCATGTCACTTACCATCAAAGTGCTTTCCCTTATCAACCAGGATTACTCTCCTTTCGGGAAATTCCCGCCATTCTTCCAACATTAGCAAAACTGAACCAAGCTGCAGACCTAATAATCTGTGATGGCCAAGGCATTGCTCATCCTCGCCACTTTGGGTTAGCTAGCCATTTGGGTGTGTTACTGGAGATACCCACTATAGGATGTGCTAAAACACATTACTGGGGAGAATATACACCTCCTCTATTTGTTCGTGGCAATACTTCTCCAATCCAGGCAGATAATCAAGTGATTGGCAATGTGGTATGTACACAAAACAATATCAAACCTGTTTTTGTCTCCCCAGGTCATCTCACCAACCATCAGGATGCTATTGACTGGGTACTCAAATGCAGTAACCGTTATAGACAACCTCAAACCACACGCTTAGCAGACCAACTGGTTAGAAAACACCTAAAACTGTTACAGAACAACTAATAAAATATTGAAGTTAAAATTGAGTTCCACAAACTGCAGCGAATGAGAAACCTGAAAAAAGTGTAAAAAATCTTTCTACCCGCTAATACGCTATACTAATGCAGATACAGTTATAATTATGTTCGTTTTGATGTCAAAACATGCCAAGGTTACTTAAAATCAGCGTTAGTTTAATATTGGGAGCACTTAGTTACGCCTGTAATGCATCAGAGAAAATTGATGTTATCTACCCAAGGCCTGTAACAAGTGATGACCAACGAACTGCTTACCCATCCAAGTTGCTAGCACTTGGACTGGAAAAGTCAGGGGCACCTTTTCACCTAACGAGTAGTAATAATGTAATGCTACAAGGTAGGGCCTTAAAGATGTTAGCCGCAGGCGAACAGGTTAATGTTGTTTGGTCAATGACTTCCAACGAACGAGAGACTGATTTACAACCCATTAGAATTCCAATTTATAAAGGACTTATTGGATGGCGTTTACCATTAGTTAATGATGACCGAGTTATTTTTTTTCAAACGGTTGAATCTCTGGCTCAACTCAAACTTTTAACTGCTGGACAAGGTCACGACTGGCCGGACACAGCAATTCTTAGACAAAATGGCTTTAAAGTTCTTGGCGTTGCATCGTATGAGGGATTGTTTCGTATGCTTTCCCTTCATCGCTTTGATTATTTTCCCCGTTCAATTGTAGAAATCTGGGCAGAAGCAAAAAACCATGCCCAACGAGGTATTGTGGTTGAGTCCTCAATCATTATCAAATATCCTACAGCCTTTTACTATTTCGTAAATAAAAAAGACAGAGATTTAGCTTACCTACTCAATAAAGGTTTAAATATTGCCATTGAAGATGGAAGCTTCGATAAACTTTTCCTTGAATACCATCAACCATTACTTGAAAGAGCCAAACTTAAAAAGCGGAAGGTGTTTGAAATAGATAATCCTATCCTCCCTAAAGAGACACCTCTAGATGACAAACGACTTTGGCTGGATATTAATGCATACTCGCAAAATAATTAAATGTATCCATTAGTAACAAAGCATCTCCTTTAATACCATTAACCATCTTGTTAAGTATGTAGTTATTTTTCATCATGTTACTGTTAAAAAAAGTTTATTTGCGATAAAGCATAAAACCATCCTATTCTTACTTCTTATTAAAGCCTTTACTCCTAAAATCACACCAAAAAAACCTTGTTAAATTAATTCCCTTAGATACCAACCAAGCATCAAAAACACTTTAACCAAAAACAACCAAAAACTACATTCTAAAAAAGTAACATCAAAATCACAGGGAGGAATAAATCATGATATATAAGGTTTTTAGTTTATCTATTCTGATATACTATCTTTCTCTTTCATCGATCACCCATGCTCTCACTACCAAACCGAATTTAATAATTCCTATCACTGTAAATGCTCAGATACATTCTTATTCACCATTAACAAACAACACGGCTATAAATTACACTATACTCATACCTCAAAATGAAACCACGTTAACATTCAGTACTTCAATGACAGGTATTGAAGATAACCTAGAAATCAATGTTGTCGAGGATCCTAATTATGAACACTTAACCTGTCAGTTTACAAAAATTGATAACAAAGGCCATAGCACCTGTAGTATTTACATTGTAAAGAAAGGCATCTACATTGTTCAAATTAGACCTAAATATTTAATACATACCATAAAACTAACATCAAATACGGAACACCTAAGTGTAAAAACAGGTTATTGTTACCAAGAAACACAAACTCCAAAATCGGATTTATCTGATTTAATTAGTCAATTTCATGGTACAAACTGGCTCTCCACCCTAAAATCAACTTACGATAGACGTTGGCCAAGTGGGGCTATGCTAGTTAGAGCACAAGCAAATGACCCTTATTTTTCACAGTTTATTGATAAAACGAGCTTTAGAAAAATGGCTGAGTCACTTATGGTTGCTATTCATGAAGAGACTCACATGTATGACCTGAACTCAAAAAGAACAGACTGGGAGCAAAATCTTACCGCCTTTGTTAATCAATACTGGCAGCCAAAAGTACCAATACATAAGGGATTTCCTCGTAAAGAAATCCTTCCATTAATTGAAGGTAATGCAACTAAATCCTGGGATGATATTTATTTACGTGATAGCGTGCAGGGTAATTATTTAATGCAGGGCGTATTAAGTGAACTCAATGCAGGATTAATGGGGTTAGCAGGTGTCGGTATTGTCGGCGAATTTGTTGATGGCTATGGGGCAAGTAATGCTAGAGATAGTGCCACAGCCTATATGTATCACTTACAGCTTTACTTAAGGCATGCCAAAACAAACCATCCGAGCTATTACAATAAAATTAATAACGAAAAACTGTTCAAAGACTTCGTACTTATTCAATGGCTAAGAATGCACTATTACCTTGAGTTTACAAAAAAATTTAGTAAGTTAGACACTAATTCTTCTGCAATTACTAAGCTTTTGTACCATCCCCATAATATTGAAGCTATAGAAAATATCACGGGACACTCATTACTACTAGGAAATAACAAAAACTGCTTACCCGAAAATGATCCTTTTGAACCTCCTTTTTAGCTGATATTTTTTATTATCAATAAAACCAAATCACTTAAAGGCTTTCCAACCAGCTATAATGAGTGCATGTAATACGCTAAGTAAAGTCATTCACTATTCGGATTGGGGAGCCTAATAAGTTGATGAAATTAACTTTTTTAGGAACAGCAGACGCCGGAAAAGTACCACTATTTGGTTGCAACTGCGCAGCATGTTCGCTTGCCATAGCGCATGAAGGCTATCGACGAGCACCTTGTTGTGCTCAGCTTGATGTTGCAGGTCATAGTTTATTACTTGATGCAGGGCTGCCTAATTTAGATATGCACTGCCGTGCTCATCCACCTACGGCTATTTTCCTCACTCACTACCATATGGATCATGTCGCAGGTTTATTCTCAATCCGGTGGGGAACAGGAAAAAAAATCCCTGTGTATGGCCCCAATGATCCTCATGGGTGTGATGACCTTTTCAAAAACCCAGGACTCATCGATTTCCATCCTATAATTAACCCCTTTACACCACAAACTTTGTGTGGAATGACCATTACCACAGTCCCCCTCCAACACTCCAAACCAACTCAAGGTTATTGTTTTACCCATCCACAAGGGAAACTTGCTTATTTAACAGACACTGTCGGCTTGCCTGATGAATCCATGAAATTTTTAAAACAGTTTGCTCCTGATTATATAATTTTGGATTGCACACACAGCCCTGAGCATACTCACCCCAAAAGTCATAATAATCTGACTATGGCCCTTGAGATTATTGAGCAGCTCAGCCCCAAACAGAGCTGGCTGACACATATTAGTCATCAAATGGATAATTACTTACTCACCCATAAACCACAGTTGCCAGCCAATGTATCCATAGCAAGGGATAATATGATGATTGCTCTCAGTTAACCGTTAGCCCAGAGCCATGCTTATCACCAGAATAAAGAGATATGCCTAAGTTTAAGCACTTTTCTTTAAATATCGCCTTCATCTTGGTCAAAGCTATCCGCTTTATTATCGTCAATTCTATTTTGCTTTTTGATTTCGTCTGCAGCCAGTACAGCCGCTATAGCAGCCGCTGATTTAGCAATATGAGATGGCAACGGCATATTACCAGTCGCTGCTGATCCATCTTCACCTTCATCTGGAAATTGCACACGTACTTCACGATGCGCAAACTTAATACCATTCTCTTCCAAGGCTTCCTTCACTCTACGATAAGCTTCACGTCGAATCACCCATTGCTCACCTGGCTTACATGTAAACTTCATACGAACAATTAATGCTGACTCTTCAACTCGCGTAACACCCTGTGATTTGAGTGGCAATAAAAAATGCTGACCGTACTCAGGGTCTTCAGCCATTTGCTGTCCAACTTTTTTGATAATTTTCCGGACCTTTTCAAGATCAGTATCATAGGGCAAGCGCAGTTCTAACTTCATTGTTACCCAATCACGACTTAGATTAACGACTGTGGCAATCTCACTATAAGGCAACGTTTGAACAGCTCCTAAATGGTGACGCAAGCACATTGATCGTATAGATATACGCTCAACCGTGCCTCTTAAGCCTGCAGCTTCGATATATTCACCTCGTCTAAAAGCATCATCCCACAGAAAAAACACACCAGAAATAATATCTTGTACAAGTTTTTGGGCGCCAAAGCCAATTGCTATGCCAACAACGCCTGCTCCAGCAATTAATGGTCCTATTTGCACCCCAAGCGACTGTAAAATGGTAATGATGACAGTGACAACAATAACAGCCAGTAAAAAAGTTCTTAATAACGGTAGAAATGTTTCAACACGTGATGCCCCTGCTCCACCACCTTCACCTTCCAAATTCCCAGCCTCATCTTCAGATGGTGGCTCTGGTAATTTACGCTCTATCAGTGAATGGATAACTTCCCAAGCAATATACGCCATTAACAGCGTAATCATGATATCCACAGCAGCATAAATCACTCGCTGACCTACTGCAGTATTCAATATCGCTAAAGCACCATACCCCCAGGATTCTGCTAACGCAATAATGGCAGAGCCAATAAGCAATATACGGAAACCTAACTGTAAGACATGAACAAAGCGGTAGGAACGCGCTGGGAATGTTCTACTTTGCAGCCAGTTAATCGTTATGATTTTAAGCAGCAAGCGGTAAAAAATCCGGTCAATTAAAGGAAAGAACAGCGTAATCCACCAGGCGATACTGACTTTATTTGCAAGCTCATAATTGCCTGCGATTAAATTCATCGCCCAAACCCCCCAAAGTGCAATAATCCAAAAGGTAAATAAAAAAGGCCATGCTTGTGCAACAATTTGTACTGCAGTTGAGCAGTCTTTTTGCTCCTTCTCCTTAGGTTGTGCTAGCTTTTCTTTAAACAACTCAGCAATAAGTTTTCGTTCTCGCCAGGCAAAAATAATAACCAGCATTGCTAATAGAATACCCACCAGAGTAGAGACAGCAAAATCATTTAACACCTGCGGCAAACCATGGGCTAACGCAAGAGTGAATATTTCCCCCATGGAAAAGTATATGACACTGAATAAAATAACCCAATGATGGAATCTTGCAGCATCCATACACTGCAAAGGAAGCGGTCTAATACCTTTGCTATGAGGCGCAAATATCGCTCTAGATAATACATAAACGATCCGGATGTTTATAATTGCATAGAGGACTGAAAGCATTGCATTTTCAGTACCCTCAAATAGCTCAATCCAAAATATAAATAAAGCACAGCCCGCAGCAAAAAAGCCGACACTCATCAAATTAAAACAAACGCGCAGCAAAAAATAACCCAGGACGGTCGTCCATTCATGTGATTCTTGAGTTAAAATACGCTGATTAAACTGATTCAGTTTAATACCCAACACTTTCTCGACTAATACGCCAAACAGCAACATGCCAATAGTAAACATCAAAAACTGAGCAAAACCTCCACCTTGCTCTGCCAAAATGTTTTGATAAAGTTGATCAGATATTTCAGGCCACTGATTCAAACCCGCTTTAATTGCTTTAAAACGATGTCTAAATAAACCCGCTTGGTCACGAAACGTGTTAAACATATGCTGACTTTTCCGTGATTCAGCATCAGCCGTCATTTTCTCGATCAGTAATGATCGAACTTCTTTATCACTCAATGGCGCTATTTTTTCTTCAACGGATACCTTTGGATTAACCTGTGTCGTTTCTGCCGCATAAGACGTATTTAGCGTTATAACAAACCCTATCCATCCCCATAAAAAATAACTTACTATGAATAAAAACGTTCGAGACCACAACAACGGCATGGACTTATCCTCCAAATCCAGTAGTACATAATGCACTTTGTGTCATCCAAATTAACATAATAATTATTTAATATAACTTCATAAAAGAAGTTTGTAGGCGTTATTCATCAATGAAGAGAAGATATAGCCTTAATTCAGGATGGTTTAGGTACAAACATAGCTATTTAGCTTTAGCTGTAACTTCTCAAAGATCAACAACATTCATGCTGAGCGGCAATATTTAAATATATTCTTCATTAATATTCAAAAAATATGTTATATAATTGGCTAATATATACCCATAGCAAAGTATATATTCCCCCAATAAGTCGCAATCAATACAAATGACTGCTATACAAATGTAAAACCGCTATACAGATTGAACCTCACTGAAAAGAAGAAAAGCTACACTAAGACTTCTTTGAAATGTATAGCAAGATCGATGACATCAACCAACCTTACTATCAATCCAGCGTCAGGAGCGAGCCCGTTATGGTTGCAACAATACAACGTATTTCATTAATTTGCTTACTACTAATTACCACCTGTGCGGTTAATGCCAAAACGCTTGCACTTATTACTACTCGCTCCGCAGGAGATTCATTCTGGGGGCCTGTTGAGAGCTTTATGCATGCAGCTTGTAAAGACTTAGGTATGGAGCTCAAAGTGTTCTATGCAGAAGGACGCCGTGACAATATGATTTCAGCTTTTCAGCAAGCTATTAAAGAAAAGGTTGATGCCGTCGTATTCCCCAACTTTCAAAAATCAGCCTACCAACTCATTAAAGCAGCCGAAGAAGCCAAAGTGCCCGTTTTCTTATTTAATTCAGGTATATCCAGTGACCATGCAAACGATGTTGGTATGCCTCGAGCAAAATATAAGTTTTGGCTAGGAGAAATGTTACCCGATGACCAAGGTGCAGGAGCAAACCTAGCAAACACACTTGTTGATATGGCAAAAAGTGCAGGGAAATTAGGCAAAGATGGCAAAGTTCATGTAATCGCTATTTCAGGCCATAGTGCTGATGGTGCTGCGATTGAACGTAACAAGGGCTTAAAGAAAGCCATGAAACGTGGTGATGCCGTACTTAAACAAGTTGTTCCTGCAAACTGGGATAAAGACACTGCAACTATAAAATTCACAAAACTTTACGAACGTTACCCAGAAGCTTCAGTCGCTTGGGCTGCTAGTGATCTTATGTCAATTGGTATTGTCGATGCGATTAAGAAACTAGGAAAAACACCTGGCCAGGATATTTTTACTGGCGGAGTGGATTTAAGTAAAGAAGGCATGGAAGCAGTAAGCCAAGGAACCATGTCAGTCACTGTTGGCGGTCATTTTATGGAAGGAGGCTGGGTTGCAGTGATGCTCTATGACTACTTTAATGGTATCGATTTTGCTGACGAAGGCCTATCCATTCGCTCAAAAATGAGTGTTATCAAGAAAGATGCTGTTAAGGAGTACTTAAAACGGTTTGGAAAAGGAAACTGGGAAAGTATCGACTTTAAACAGTTTTCCAAAAAGCATAACAGTAATCTAAAAAAATATAACTTTGGTTTAGATTCAGTCATGGCTCAGTCTAAATAAATTAAGTGTTAACTAAAGTAAGTCCACTTCCTAAAAAGCAGCCTTAGAGAAATAATACCCATAGCGAAGGGTTTTAGGCGCGGCCGTCAAGTGATGAAGCCCCAGGAGCTTATATTAATAAGTGACTGGGGTGGCAGTTAAATGCTCCTGCATAAACTGCATTCCCACCATCCTTGGTCTTCAAGAACGCTGACAACAAAGCCTAAAAATGATTTGTGAAGGGTATATCTATAAATAATTTCTTTAAGGCTGCTTACATGCAACACGACTATTCTCTTTTGTCTCCCGACCGATAAGTTCCACAAGCTGCACGACAACTGGTGCTTATTATTGAGCACATGTTTAGTAACATAGTACAACAGTTCATGACTAACTGGAGTAAAAACATGTTACTAAGAAAAAATGGACGTTTTTTCATTCTTTCCAGCTTATTCACTACAACCCTATTATCTCCTCTTACGACAACAATCGCCTCAATTAATCACTATGACTGGGGTGAAGGTCTTGTTAATTTCAGCGACTCAACACTACTCAATAACCAACAGGGAGAACATAATCACTGGCGTGCTATTGCCCGCGTGTCTGTCAGTGGTGGCATGACCTGCACAGGTACATTTATCGATACAGGTAATGATAGTGGACCAGCCTATGTCATAACTAACGGACACTGTACAGGTGTTTGGAATGAAAATGAGTTTCAACTTAATAAAGAAACATCAGGTTCTGTCATTTTTAACTATTTCATTGATACAAAAGAACAACAACAATCCTATCCTGCAAAAACAATAAAATGGGCAACCATGCGGGGCCATGACTTAGCTATTATTGAACTATCCGCTACCGTTGGAGAGTTAAAGCAAGCAGGTATTACACCTATGAAGCTTGCAACAGAAGTTTTACCAGAAAACAACGACATTCTTATCATTGGTGCACCAACTGATGGCGTACCTTATGATCAGTCCTATATGCGCATCGCAGCCTGTACTCAAGAATCAACTCATGATGTTATCGAAGCCCATTGGAATTGGTTTTCAGCCCAACGCAATAAATGTCATGATATTAAAGGCGGAAGTTCAGGCTCGCCCGTAATCAATCGATACACAAATGAAGTTGTCGGCGTTTTAAATACAACAACAGCAGGTAGTAGCGAATATGCTGTGTGCTTTAATGGTGCTCCCTGTGAACTCACTGAGAGTCGCGTAGAAAAACAAGAGGACAGCAATTATGCCTTTCCAGTTACACAGTTTAAAAACTGTTTTGTAAATGGTGTTTTTGAGCTAAATGCATCCTCTTGTACTCTCGATAAGGGTAATAGTGTCACATTAGATTATCGTTACGGTGATGCCAAACCAGAATTAGATGACCAAGGCATAGCCCATTATCCAAGCTGGGAAGCTACCGTCAAAGGCCACGACTATTATCGGTATAAAGTAACCTCATCTCATGCGGCCTGCCAAGATCTATACGACTATAGTGGTGTTATCTCAACAACACTTCAACCAGTTATTCAAGATACGCTTGGTATTCAAGAAGGTTATCGCTTTTTATGCGTTATAGGTGGTGATAGTCCAGAATACTCTGAAAGCTGGCAATCACCACAACATGCGACAATGGCCCATAAAAAGCTTGATAGCACACCGCCCACAGTGAAACCACCATTACATATTTCTCCTGGAAACGATAGTGTATTTGTACAGCTTGGTTATTTACCACCAGAGGTCAGTTTATTTAAAGTAAAACAGGGGAAACCAGATTCAATTGATTGTGAAAACCCTGAAGGTTACCGTATTCCATTTTGGACCAACTTTTTCTTTAAGCGAGAAGAGTTACCACAAGTACTTTGTGTCATAGCGGCTGATCAAGCAGGGAATGAGTCAACCCCTTGGCGATTTGATATTAAATAAATCAATCCATCTTTTTGGGGTAAAAAGGAGATCAGCAATCTCCTTTTACTTTATTCAAGAAACAAAAAATATAAAACCATATATCAAGCAATTAATCATAAGGCTTTTTAAACGTAATAACAGGTTTTAATTTAGCTATCTTTGTTAATAAGCCAAAATGCTCCATCGTTTCTATAACATGGTTAATATCTTTATACGCCTCAGGTGCTTCTTCAAACAATAATTCACGATTATCACAAATAACACGACCACCAATTTTGGTTTGTTGCAATGCACTTACTGTGTAACGTTTTTTTAGTCGTCCATAACACTCACTACGTTGCCATTTTCGCCCTGCACCATGTGCTAATGAATTTAAACTTCTCCAGTCCTCATGAGGTTGTACTAAATAGCTATAGTCTCCTCTTGAACCCGGAATAACCACGGAGCCTTGGTCGGCAGGAACAGCTCCTTTACGGTGTAACCAACCTGATTCACCGTTAATACACACAGGACTCACTAAATTATGTGCCACATCCAATAAACAATGCATTTGACACTTCATTGCCTTTTGAATACGCAAAGCAATTAACGCTCGATTTAGTTTTGCCCAGGTCAAAGCCTGATTATGTTGTTCAATATAAGCTTGCTGAGCCTGCTGACTTGATAATGGCTTATGGCCAAACTCGCGAATATGGTTCGCCAAAATTTGTTGCCCTAAACCACGGGAACCTGAGTGAACTAGACAATAAAGTCGATCTTTAGCCACTGCCAAAGACTCTACGTTTTCATAAATCTCAACCACTTGCTGAAGCTCTGCAAAATGATTGCCGCCGCCAACGGTCCCTAATGATCTATTCTCAGGTAAATCAGGTATTCCCGACTGTTGCAGAAATGAATAATATTCATCTTCTACCAATGAGGGTAATTGACTCAGCTGTTTTTCTAACTTAGTCAGCTTCAAACGATGTACCAATACGTCAGTACAAAAAAAAGCAACACCACAACCTATATCATTACCCACTAAAGCCGGATACAACGACTGTTCAGTACTCCAGCAAACCGCACCTATCGGATAACCTCGTCCTGGGTGTAAATCAGGCATACCTACAACCCGACGCATACCCTCTAATTTTGCTGTTGTTTGTAATTGTTGAACGGATCGTCCTTCTATCCAACACTCTGCACTTGCTACTAATGCGGTTTTATCATCAAGAATGCGCAATGAATTGCCCATAAACAACCTTGTAAACCAATAAAAATATCCAAATACCCATTGCGAAATGCACTGAGTAACACTTAAAAACTATTGGTTGCAGGCTAGCTCATTAGGCTAAAAAAGGAAGGTATAACCTATTAGGAAGGATTTCTGCTTAATGTTAGCCTGCAAATGATGGGTTATCGTTAGTTACACTCATATATTCTCCTTTCATATTAATTCTGAGGTGGCCACAAAGTATACAGTTAACGTAATAAACTGACAAGGCTAGCCTTATTCCTCGACTAATAATTCATTCCCCAACTTTTGTTAATACTACGCCATCAACCACCATTTGCCAGATTCCATCCACTTGTTTTGGTGGAGTAGATACCTCAAATCGGGTCGTTAAAAATAACAAACCAACCTCAAAATCATCTTCTATAAATTCTGTAATCGGACCATTAACTGATGTCGTTACTCCATTTTTCCACCGCTTATAGGCTACAGTTCCATCACGAGCAATGAAAAGTCGCATCTCTTCACTTTGCCACTGACCAACATAGTCCAATTTATTTTCAGGGATTGGTTTACCACATCCAGATAATAAAAAGATCAAACATATTAATATCACAAATCTGGACATAAGGTACTTTTTTGGGGTTACTAGCGTATTGGCATTTAACCTATTCATTCTGTTTCCTACGTCCTTCGCTATCAGTATTTTCCTTTTTGAACGCCAACATCTTTATTGACTATTAAGGTTCTGTTCTCTTTGTATAAGATCGCTAGCAGTGATAATTTTAATTGGCAAAAAAATATTCTTCTTTACTTTTTCACCGTTTAGTAAACGTATTGCTGTTTTAACACCGAGGTACCCCATTTGGAAAGGTTGTTGGACGACCAAACCTTTCAACATGTTTTTTCTGAGACCTTCCTCTAAGAAGTCATTTGAATCGAATCCAATTATGACTGGAATTTTATTAGCATCCATTTTATAAAAAGCCCGCAATAACCCCTCAGTGGTTGCTTCACTTGGCGTAAAAAAACCATCAATATCATGTCGTAAATTTAATAATTTAATTACCTCATGATACACTGAACCTGTACTAGGACCCAAATAATCTTCAAAAACAATATTTACTTTTGCAGTATTTTTTATTGTATTAATAAACCCATTTTCTCGCGCTTCAGTCGATGCGTTTCCTTTGCGAAACCGTATCACAGCAATGTTGGCATTTTCACCCAAAAACTTTGCCATAAAATCTGCTGCTTTAGTGCCCGCTAGATAGTTATCAGTCGCAATAAAAGAATCATAGTTAACGTTATTTATATTTGAATCAATCACAACCAGCTTAATATTACGGTTAACAACCTCCAGCAAAACCCGTTGTAATTTGCTATGATGACTTGGCGCAATGACGATAGCATTAATTAATTCACTCTTGATCATTCGTTTTATATAGCCCGCTTGGCTTTGGTTCTCCTGACGAGGTCCAGACCAAACAATATTGGCATCAAGCTCTTCTCCTGCTGCTTTTGCTCCTTTTTGAACCTCATCCCAAAACTTTGTCGCTGTTGATTTCGGTATTACACCAATATTGTACGGTGCAGCCTGCAGCGAACCAATGAGACATAGTAAAGCAAGCAATAAATAATTAACTGTCCGCATATAAATAGCATTTACTTATGAGTTATCTGTTATTAAGCATAGACCACTCTTTTGTCATACTTTACTAAAAGGCCATTAAGAAATGAGTGTTTACAAAAATTGTAATTTATTGAAAGATTAAGGCAGTATTACAGCCTAAAACAGTGAGCATAAGACTAAGCAGTTGCTCACCACTCAACCATGCTTTTTTGAAGGGTGTGTAAGGAACAATAGAAACATCAATTTGAAAATAACAGCACTCATAAAATAAGGACAAGTAGACTCATATCCCTAATACAGTTTACTGTAAGTTTGACGTTTGAATTCATTAAAGAAACTCATTATCCATTGGGCACAAACTTGGCTGTCCTCTTTATCACTAAAACTCGCTAATGCATTTTTCATTACCTGTTCAGGAACCACGTCTATGCGACAAGTGAGTAAGTCTTTTCCATAAGCTTTTGAAAATTCAGGATGGCCTTGAATACCCAACATATTCTCTTTATATAGCGCCATATAGTTAGCACAAAAAGTACTCCCACCAATATGAGTTGCATCAGAGGGTAAGTGAATGACCTGATCCTGGTGACTCGCCACTAAGCTAAGGGTCGTTTGTGCAGGCTTCATCCAGCTCATTTTTAATAAAATATCATTCTGATAAATACCAACGCCCCACCCATTGTCAGCTTTTGCCACCTGACCGCCAAACGCCTGAGCCATTACCTGATGACCAAAACAAATGCCCACGATAGGTATATTCGTTTCAGCTATTTGCAAAAAAAATGCTTCTAAGAGACGTATCCAAGGAAGGTCGTCATAAGCACTGAAGCGGCTACCTGTCGTAATATATCCATCACATGCAGTGACATGATCAGGAAACTCATTATTATGAACTTGATAAGTAGAAAACTCACAGGGAGACCCTACGTTTGAAAGTAACTGTTGAATCATTGAGGGATAGTTACCATGCTTACCGACTAGTTCAGGTCTCACATCATCACACTGTAATATACCCAGTTTCATTTCTACTTATCCTTTATTTTTACAAAATTCCTTTAAGTGCATTGCTGCATAATAACTGATAATCCTCTACAGATAATAACTGTGGGTTTGTCGCAGCAGATGGATCAACATTCGCCGCTTTACCCACAAAGGGTAAACAATCCTCATCAACGCCAACCTCTCCAAGTGTATGAGGAATCTCAAGTGACTCTCTTAAACGAAGAACCCAATCAATAAGTACCGTAGAAGCAGACTGATTGGGTTGCTTTGACGTTAACTGAAGGTATGCAGTTAAACGCTGGAATAGGGTTTCACAGCAAATTGCATTGGTATGCAAAACATAAGGCATCAATATAGCATTCAGCAGTCCATGATGAATATTATAATAAGCACCTAAAGGATGAGCGAGCGCATGCATTGCTCCCAAGCCAGCTTGAAAAGCTGTTGCCCCCATCATTGAAGCAGACAGCATATTCATTCTTGCGACAAGATTATTCGGCTGTTGATAGCTTAAGAATAAGTTTTCATGAATTAAACGGATTCCTTCTAACGCAATACCTTTAGCCATTGGGTGATAGCCTGGAGTACATAGTGCCTCTAAATTATGTGCTAAGGCATCCATTCCCGTAGCCGCTGTTATTTTTGAAGGTAAATGAACTAATAATTCAGGATCAAGTATTACGCGTTTGGGCAGTAGCATTGGATGAAAAATGATGACTTTTTTCTTAGCTTCATTATTAGTAATAACTGCAGCTCGTCCTACTTCTGACCCTGTACCCGCTGTTGTTGGGATAGCGATAATGGGATGTATTTTTGAAGCATCCGCTAAAGTCCAGTTATCACCCACATCTTCCAGCTGCCATAATGAAAGATTCTCTTGATGCGCCATTAAAGCAATGGCTTTTGCAATATCTAATGCACTACCACCACCAATAGCGATCACAGCATCGCGCCGACCTGCTCTAAACTGCTTAATGCCAGCAGCTACATGGACTTCACTTGGGTTTCCTAAAAACTGATCAAAGATACTCAAGCCAGAAGACATATGTTTTATAGAACTAAGCTGCTCTATTAGCGACTGAATCTCAGCCATAGATCGTAATTGAGCGTCCACAACCCATAATGGATTTTCTATACACAATTGATCGATACAAGACAAAAGATGCTGCCGAGAGCCTGGTCCTGCAATAATCGTAGTTGGATAGTTCCAGGTGTTGATAGAGGTCTCTGTTGCCATACCCTTAAGCCTCTGCGAGTTGTAGATTATAAGACTTAGGTTGTGTTAATTGATCATAGCCAAGAAGGGATAGTGTACAACCACGTCCAGAGTCCTTAACACCTGTCCAGGCTAAAGCAGGGTCAAGATAATCGCAACGATTCATAAATACAGTACCGGTTTCCAAACGCTCACCCAACGACTTAGCGACATTAATGTCCTGTGTATAAATGGCTGCAGTTAAGCCATAGTCTGAATCATTCATCAGGTAAACAGCCTCGTCATCATTATCAACAAACATGATTCCTGCCACTGGACCAAACGATTCTTCGTTCATTATTGACATTGAATGGTTTACATTAACCAATAGTTGCGGAGCTAAATAAGGCGTACCGGGTTGTGATAAGGCATATTTAAACTCATCAATAAGCATGGTTGCACCACAAGCTACCGCTTCTTTTATTTGTGAACGTACAGCAGTTGCGGCCTGTTTACTGATCATCGGTCCTAGGGTAGTTGCTAACTCATCAGGACGACCAAGGTTTAATGCTTTAACCCATTGGCAGGCTGCCTCAACAAAGTCATGGTAGACTGCTTTGTGCACATAAATACGCTCAATACCACAGCATGATTGTCCCGCATTAAAAAAAACTCCATCCATAACTGAAGCAACGGCTGTAGCTAGATCAGCATCTTCCCGGATATAAGCAGGATCTTTTCCTCCCAACTCAAGCCCAACCCCTTTAAAATACTGAGCAGAACTACTTGCTATTGAACGCCCTCCCGCGACTGAACCAGTAAAAGCCACAAAATTTATTGCTGGATGTTCAATAACTTGTTCACAACCTGCATGAGTTAAGTGTAAATACTGAAAAACACTATCTGGAAAACCAGCTTCCAGAAAAATTTCTACCAGTCGTTCAGCACATAAAGGGGTTTGAGTAGAATGCTTAATAATCACAGTATTACCCGCAACAAGCGCAGGAATTAATGTATTAATTGCAGTTAAATAAGGATAATTCCATGGTGCAATTAATAACACCACACCCAATGGCTCCTTCTGGATATAACGAATACGGGTATGATTACCTGGAACCTGAATAGGGGCTAATGCTGACTCAGCAATGCTTAACATATACTCTGCACGTTCAATAACACCATTAATTTCCCCTCCCGCATGTACAATGGGTCGCCCCATTTGCCAGCAAATTTCTCGGGCTAATTGGTCTTGTTTTGTTTTTAATAATTCAATTGCTTGTGTACACAATTGCACACGCTGTGTAAGCGGTACATTTTTCCAATAGATGTGAGCCTTTTGTGCTTCTTCCAAGGCAGTTTGTATCTGCTCACCTGTCGCATATTCTCTTTCAACATAAATAGAGTTATCCACAGGACTTATGGTTTGGAATTGTGTAGACATAATGTGCATTCCTTGCTGTGGTATATATCCTTCGTTATGGGTATAGATTAAAAGTTCTGTCTAGATGATTTCAAAATACCGATCCAGCTCCCAACTCGATATATGCTTCCTAAACTGTCTGACTTCCCACTCTCGGGTATTCACAAAGTGCGATACAAACTCTTCGCCTAAAAAAGTTTTTGCTACCATTGATTCCTTAAGACGCTGACTGGCATCCCATAAGTTATTAGGCAATACAAGTGAATCATCTTTGAGGGCATAGGCATTTCCTTTAACAGCAGTAGACGGTTCTATCTGTTGTTGAATGCCCCACAATCCAGCAGCCAGCACAGCCGCTAACACTAAATAAGGATTTGCATCAGCACCAGGCAAACGATGCTCCACTCGCTGGCTATATTCATTACCAGGAATTACCCGTAGTGCTGTTGTTCGATTTTCGACTCCCCACGTTGCATGAGTTGGAGCCCAATAATCAGGTATAAGTCGGCGATAACTGTTTATTGTTGGAGCCATCATTGCAGTAAATTCAGGCATGAGCTGCTGCAAACCCGCCACAAAATACTGTTGTATTTTGCTCATATGATGCGTCTCACTTGCGTCAAAAAACAATGGTTTCCCTGTTTTTTTAGAGCGCAGTGATACATGTAAATGTCCACTTTGACCAGGAAACTCAGGAGACCACTTTGCCATAAATGTAGCCATCAACCCCCGTCGTTGGGCAAACACTTTTGTAAAAGTTTTAAATAAAGCTGCTTGGTCTGCAGCTTTTAAACCTTCGCAATACGCTAAGGCAGCCTCAATGACACCTGGACCCGTTTCAGTGTGGATACCTTCAATAGGAAACTGCATTGTTTCCGCTAACGACAATAACTCATGATATAATTCGGCATGAACAGAATTTCTAATAATTGAATAACCAAAGTGGTCTGGCGTAAAAGGTCTCAATTCAGCAAACTTTTTATCTCTTACTGAGTCAGCATTTTCTGCAAACATAAAAAACTCATATTCAAACGCAGCATAAACATCAATATCCATTTGTCCTGCTTGCTGTAAAACTCGCTGTAATACTTGTCTTGGGCAGACCCCTGCTGACTTACCGACAAACTGACATAAAAATAAAGGTAGATTATTTTCAAAAGGAATGGTACGCACTGTTTCAGGAAGTATCTGTAATGCGGCATCTGGATATCCAGTATGCCAACCGGTGTGCTGTACATTATCATAAAGTTGATCTTTGCTATCCCAACCTAATACGACGTCACAAAAATTGAAGCCATTCTCTAATGCGCTTATAAATTTCTTTTTACTTAAATATTTCCCTAACATAATACCATCAATATCAAACACACCGACTTTGATATGTGATGCAGGGTGATTATTTATCATTTGTTTGGCATTTTTTAAACTATCCATGTTACATCCTTGTCATCATACACACGTATTTTCCTCTTCATGAGAATTACTCTAAAATAGTCACTTTTTATGAAAGAAAATAGTGCAAAGCTAACACAGCTATCACTGTAAAAATGCATTTCAGAGGACCCTTAAGAGTAGATCTGCTTCTCAGCCTTACTCACTACAGCAAACTCTTCCTCAGGTGCTGATGCAACTAAATGAAAGCGACTATACAAAGCAAAATACAAAATCATAATTCCAAAAAATATTGCTGCCCAACATGCAGCAACAATATTTGCAAGAAACGTACTCATAAACGCGACAATTGCCAAAATTAAAGCAACCCAAGAAGTTACAGCACCGCCAGGCGTCACAAACTTTGACTTTTTACTTGATGGTCTTTTCCGTAATAACAAATGAGAAATACACATCATAATATAAGATAATGTTGCCCCAAACACCGCCATGGTAATTAACAAGTCTCCTTCCCCCGTCAACGATAATAAGAAACCAAATACGCCTGGAATTATTAACGCTAAAACGGGTACTTTTCTACGAGATGTTAATGACAAACTTTTGGGTAAATAACCTGCACGAGAGAGGGCAAATATTTGTCTCGAGTAACCATAGGTAATTGAGAAAAAACTAGCTATTAAACCTGCCAAACCTGCAATATTAACAAATAATGCTGCACTTGATGATTCACCATGAACGCTCTGAATAGCTCCGACTAATGGTGCCGTATGGTTTTGCATGTTGGCGGAACCGGCAACGCCAGGCACTAAAAACAAAACAAAAAAAGCAATAATAATTAAAATAGTCATCGCATAGATAATACTTTTAGGTATATCTTTATGGGGCGTATGCGCTTCCTCAGCAGCTAATGGAACACCTTCAACGGCTAAAAAAAACCAAATGGCAAAGGGTATTGCTTCCCAAATACCCATAAAACCATGGGGTAAAAAGAGATTTGCACCTAATGCGGCCTCACTGACAGGTATATCAAAAAGATTCTGAACATTAAAATGAGGTAGAAGACTTACAACTAATACAGCTATGGCAACAACGGCAGTTCCTGTAATCACAAACATTAATTTGAAGGCTTCACCTACCCCTAATAAGTGTATCCCTACAAATACCGCATAAAATAGAAAATATATAAGTGGCCCATCAATCCCGACCAAAGAGTTCATATATCCACCAATAAATACCGCTATTGCTGCGGGGGCAATAGCATACTCCAAAATAATCGCTGTGCCCGTGATATACCCTCCCCAAGGCCCTAAAGCACAACGTGAAAAACCATAACCACCACCCGCTGTAGGCAACGTAGATGACATCTCAGCCAAGCAAAATACCAGCAATAAATACATAATTGCCATTAATATGGTTGCTATCAGTAAACCACCAAAACCACCCAGTGCTAAGCCAAAGTTCCACCCAGAAAAGTCGCCAGAGATAACATAAGAAACCCCTAAGAAGGTCAGTAAAAACCAGCCTACAGCCCCTTGCTTTAATTGACGCTTGCTTAAATAGTTTTCATCAGCCGTAGAGACGGATGATACGTCTGAGTCTGTGCTAACCATGCCTGCGTTTTTCCCTATCTTTTTATTCTACTCTTTACAATGAGTAAGTTATTTTTATATTGCCATCCTGGCTGCCATCGAATTGAATATGCTCTTTGTTATGCATATACAACATTTTGTATTTGTAACGGGTATAGGAAAGTATTGTCAACAAATTGCTATAAATGATCAATGACTTTTTCATATTTCAACTATACCCTTCACGCATCATTTTTAGGGTTTGTTGTCAGCGCTCTTGACCACCAAGGATGGTGGGAATCCAGTTTATGCAGGAGTTTTAACGGCCGCACCCTTGTGCCCAAGGGGTATAAAAACCCTACGTTTTAGGTATATTTATCCTTAACTAAGATAAATAGCGGTCTAAGAAAGGGGGTTTGTGGCATCAAAAACAGGAATGACCAAGCTTTCCCACAATCATTGAAGTGAGTCATGATGACGGCAGAGAAAGCTTTTATGTTATTTATATTACTTACAGATTACAACTTGTTTACCATCGAGACCGGTGTTTTTTTTCCAAAGGGAAGCAATATTCTGGCTTTTAAAGTAAGGGCATGCTGTTTTTTCGTATTCCGTTTTACTTAAACCATCAGCATCACCATATTCCTGACTAAACACCGCTTTATTCTTTTTCAAGAAAGTTGATTCATATTGTACACATTCATTATCATACGCAAAACACTGTTCATTAACTGCAAAATCAAAGAAATCAACAAGTTCTCCCACTTGCTGCATATCATTTTTCAATGCAACAGCCAACTGATATTTATGTGCTGTACTCGCTAGCCATTTATTATACTTCAATTGGTCTTCATATTTGATAAAGCCCTTGGTCTCACTGGTATTTTCGAAACCATCAACATTATCAGGCTCAACAGCATCACAACCAGCTTCTTTTGCAAGTTTGATTCTGTCTTCTATTATACTTTTTATTGTCACCAATGCTTTTGAATCACCAATATTCAACCAGGTTTCATCTGGCCAATCATCCATGTCGCCATTGGGAATCAATGTTTCTTTGGTAAAACGTTTAGCATCACTTCGCCACTTTTCATAAGTACCCACACTAAAATAACAAACAACTTTTTTACCTTGTTTCTTAAACTGATGAATCTTACTATTTTGGCCACCTTCACTGGCATCAAACAAGTCAATGTCCACAACATCAGAATCTATGTCGGTAGACATTGTGTCGCTGTTTTCAATCTGCCACCACCAGGTTAAGCCAGGTTTTGGCTGCCACCATGTTTTAGTTGGCTTACCCATAATATCATCGTACGAATCTGTTATAATAACAGCATCTGAGTCGTCATATACTTTACCTGGCTGTGCATTACACACTGTGGACATCATACATATAATTAAACCACCGTATAATGTTTGCTTGTAACCCTTCATACCCAACCCTCAGCCTAAACTTCAAATATTTTTGTTATGGGCACCTCTAGAAATGCACTATTTTTTAGAGGTGCCCTTGAGTTTGTGACAACCTAACTACATTATTTTTTATACTTATTATCAAAAATTAGTTTTGATTGTTAATTCGTTATTTATTTCTCATTTTACAACCAAACAAAAGAGAACCTTACCCTCAACTGAGGCTATATTAATAAAACTATAACTTCTATTTATTTATAGAGTTAATTCTATCCAAATATTCATATGATATATATGATAACTAATTCATATAACTCTATTTGAAAGGCAAAAATGGGAATATAGTCAATGATAAACACCAAAAATGATGTTTAATGTGTTGTGCGCAACACTCAGTTGTGCATTGAGTATACTGTGTATGAGAGATACCTATAACAGTTTTTCATTGCTATCATGTAGCATGCTTATAATTATAGTGAAAAAACTATACGCGTTTAAATGTAGGTGCTTGATAAATCACTTCATCTAACGATGTATAGCCTTGTTGTGCTTTAAAGAGTGCATCATGAAACATACTACGCATACCATGCTGATGTGCATAATAGTAAACATCCAAACCAGTATTGCCATTTAGAATCATTTCTCGAATACGATCATCTACCTCTAACACTTCAAAGCAGCCTACTCGTCCCAAGTAGCCTCGATGATTACAATACTCACATCCCTTGGCTCGATAGTAATTATTCGACCCCAAATCTTCTCTGGTTAACCCAAGCATTTGCAGTCGCCCTTCTGATAACTCATCAATAACCTTACATTGAGGGCACAGTATACGCAGTAACCGTTGTGCCACTATAACCCGCAGTACATCAGAAAGTACTGAAGCATCAACACCTAATGACAGTAGCCTGGGTATGGCAAATGCGGAACAAGTGGCATGTAATGTTGAGAAAATCAAATGTCCCGTTGAAGCAGCTGTAACAGCAACTTGTGCAGATTCTCGGTCTAATATTTCACCCAAAAGAATAACATCAGGGTCTTGTCGCAATACATCAGAAAAAGCTTCAACAAAATTATACTTTTTATTTACATCAACATGAATTTGGCTGACACCACTGATTTGATACTCTATAGGCGATTCCATGGTAATAATTGAGCAGAAATCCCTGTTTAAAAAGTCTAATGCACCGTATATGGTTGTTGTTTTACCACTGCCCGTTGGCCCTACATTTAAAATTAATCCTTGACTGGATTTCAATGCTTTTAAAAACGTCTGGTACTCTTTTGGAGGAATACCTAAATCATTTAACTCAAGCACCCTACGATTTTTATCCAAAATACGCATGGCAATCCGCTCACCATGAATCGTTGGCACGGTAGATAATCGTATATCAACACCTGCATCGACAATATTCTGATAGGTAAAACTGCCATCCTGTGCATAAGTGCTCATTGTTGAACGAAGGTTACCCATTACTTTTATACGATTAAATAGTCTATTTTGGATTATTTTTGGTAAGTACCATTGAGTTGCTAATATACCATCTTTACGTAAACGTACTTTAATTGCATCCTCAAATGCTTCAAAATGGATATCACTAGCACCTATATAAATCGCATAATCAATAATTTGTTGAATTAACATAGAGACACCCACTTCACCCTCTGCAGGCATCTCTGCTTTATTCGTAAAAAGTGTTATCTCTCGCTTTAATGCTTTACCTAAAGGTTCAGTCCAAATGCTAATTTCAGGTTTGATATCCTTGCGCCCTTCTACCTCGTCAATTGCGTCCTGAATAACATCATTAAAATTTTTACCCTCCATGTACGAATAGTGCCTGACGACTGCACGAAGTATTGTCTTAAAATAACAAACAAAGCGTTTAACGGGATATCCAGATTTCTTTTCAATCTGGTCAACTAGCTCTTTATCTGTAGGGTTAGACATCGCTACAAAAAGCGTATTATCCTCAAGCCGGAAAGGAAAAATCACATACTGAAGCACCAACTCATTGGGCAAAAGTGACAACACTTCTTCTGGAATGTTTATTTTATTTATTTCATAAAGAGGATCAATGACAGGGAAACCTGTTACTTCTGACAATATTTTATTTAACTGGTCAACAGACAACAAGTTTAAGTCATAAAGCACTTCATAGATCAAATTATCAGAATAGCTTGTGATTATCTTTGCCTGAATAAGCTTCTGCGGTGGAATCAGATTTTTTTCCAGAATATAGTCTACTACTGCACGCTCAAGCTCATCATTAGTCATGCTATATCCTTACTGCTACATCGATATTACTTACTTATGCCTTAAACAAGTCAGCATTATGAATGATAGAATTAATTAACAAAAATGATGGCAATAATTCGCTTTTAAAAAATACCAAACATAACAAAATGCAATATAGATTTATTTTAACGACCACTCCATAACGACAACTCAGCTACTTTATTATTCACGATAGGCCACACCCAAGAGTCAAAGCTAAGCCTGACACGACTTGCCTTATCAGAAAATATTGGTATTATTGGCCGTGGTGTAGCCATACGCCTTCTCTCCACAAGAAAAGAGCCATCGCTCTATGGTTATTTGCTCGTCATTTTATGGGAGCATTACATGATTAGTAACGTTATCTAGTATGTGACTATCTGCAGTGTGGGGCATATCAGGAGTCACGAATATTATCGATAACTTATTATACTAGTGATGTAGGACATCCCCATGACCAAACCATTATTTGTCACGCCTGATACACTAAAAAAACAGACTAAAACACTCATCAATTACTGGCCTGAATCAATCAAAGTATCAAATGCCTACCAGATACTCTGTAAACTCTATGGATTTAGCTCCCTACACCATTACCAAAAACAAACGAAAAGTTCAGTCATTAACTACCAACCACAGGAAAATGCTGACTATATAGCACAGCAGTTCTCTAATCTGGCTTATCAACTTAGTCAGTTAGGTGAAATTAGTTTTGCAGATGCTAAAGTTGTTTTGTATAAAATCTGGCCAAAATATATCAGTAATAAAATATACAATACATCGCCAAAGGAGCATCAATGTACTTTCATAATGAACGGCGAATTAACTGATTTTGTACACGTCCCAAAAATAAACTACGCATTTGACCGATTCCCTGCCGTAAAAGATGCCATAGAAGCAATAGGTATTCCCCATACAGAAATTGGCGCTTTATTTGTTAATAAGCAACTACAGCCGTTTAGTTATCAGCTCAAGAATGATGACAACATAACACTTTACCCAGTACGAGATATTATCCAACAGCAACAAGAAACAAACCTACCCATAAAACCAATTAGTCGACCTCGCTTTGTTTTAGATGTCCACCTAGGCCGACTATGCAATTATTTACGGATGCTGGGCTTTGATACACTTTATTGGAATCATGACTTAGGCGATGAAAAGCTTGCTACCATAGCAGAAAAAGAACAACGGATTATGCTTTCTCGTGATTTAGGTTTATTAAAGCGTAGTAATGTTAATTTTGGCCGCTGGTTACGTAACCGAAAACCATTACTCCAGCTTAAAGAAGTTGCAACCCTTTATAATCTAAAACAAGACATTAAATCCTTTAGCCTATGTATTCGTTGTAACAGTAAAATCACAACGGTTTCAAAAGAAAAAGTCAAAAGTCACGTGCCTGAAGATGTATACTCCAGTTTCACTATTTTTAATCAGTGCATTCATTGTCAACAAATTTATTGGCATGGAAGTCATGTCGATAAAATGAAAAATATTATTCATATGATTTAAATTTAGTTGCTAACAATTTACATTGAAGACTGTAGGTATATCTACATATAAGATTCCTTTTAGCAGGCTATTGAAATCAACCTATACTTATATCCACGGAGAAGGGATCAACCTCTCAGTGCTGTATTGTTTTATGCAATAAAGCTATGTCAAGAGGATAAAATTATGACTGGATACAGTAAGGAAAAAGCTAATCGCCTGATTAAACAACATGAAGATGCGGCAGCCAAGTTAGAGAAAGAAGCAAAAGAGGCAGCAAAAAGTGAAACCTTTCAGACCTCTCATTCAAATGAATTAAAACAGCAAGCAAAAAGGGAAAGAGACAAAGCAGACAACCTACGACACTTAAAAAAACACTGGGGTGATGATTAACCGTTATGAAACAGATTTATTGTCATCACTGTGGTGGTACAGGCATGATTAGTCGTTCTGAACAATGCCCTTATTGTAGAATTTCAAGCCTTAAACCCAAGGGCAGCTACTGTCCACATTGTCATGCAAACTTAGCAATAGATGAGCCGCATAGACCTCATTGTCCAAATCACACACATCATCCACTAAACCGATTGTACTCCAATTGGTATTGAGTATCTGAGGACTTCAGTAACTGAAATAGCTATTTGCTTCAGCACTTCTGTTACTTGAAGTCCTTCCCCCTCCTTACCTTCGAACTTCCTGCCACGGAACAACGTTATTCAACTCTCCGATAGTTACAAAACTTTACAAATTAAAAGTAAACGATTTTGTCTTTTCTCTGGATATAACTATTAAAGACGTCAAATTATGTATTTTATTTAAATATATCGCTTCTTAAAGCATCCATAGACGTAAATTATTCATCATTTATACGAATATATGCGTATAAATATCTAGGAGTAGATAGACTTATGGTAGCGGTTGTCAGTGGCTATGGGTTAGGTTTATTTAATACCACAACGATTGGCTTAGGGAACAAAGCGGAGTTTGGACAAGGCAAAGAATCCATCAAAATTAATGCAGTAACGGGAAACTTAATTCTTCAACAAGAAGATGATGCATTAATTAGCCAAGGTATCAATGCTCACACCAGGGCACTTTTTGGCATAACTTGATTTGAGCTGTTTATAATTAATTAACGGCTCAATTGTAAGTAACAATATCTGAAACCATTAATTGATTGATCATTTATAAATTATTTCACACCAGAATAACAAAATAATTAATATATACTATATTCAGTGCATCCAGCATATACGATCAGTCATTGAGGCAAAGCATGAATAGCAGTGATCAAGAGTATATTGCCGTGTTGATTAACTACTTTTGGGGTGAAGGCACCGCTACCTCAAGTGCTATAAATGGTAATGTTGTCAATACAGTGTATGAAGTTCTTTTAGAAGCTCAAGCTTGTTCCAGTTCGATGGATTTAGTACCACGTCCAAGCGGAAGTGTAGCAGGTATTGGTTATGCAGTTTCGCAGTTAGTGAATATTGGTAAAAGAATCGCTTCAGGTGATACTCGACTATATATTACTTGCAAAAATGTCGCTGCCGCTCGCTATAAAACAAAAGTAATATTAGTTTTACGCAGCGGAGGTTAATATGAAAAAAATGTTAATCCCTCTTATCCTAATAATTATTACAGGCTGTTCAACCCCCAAAACACTTAGAGTTGCCTATTCAGGTCATAACTTCTATCTACCGCCAAATCCAGAGATGGTTATATCAGAATATGGTATAAATAATTTACTAATTATAAAGTATGGTAGCAACACCAATAAGAGTTATATTGGAATTACTAAAGAAAATGATTTATATACTGGAAACTGTGATTATAAAACTTTTTTTCACGATGTTTTAAACTCCATAAACAATAGCTTATGTGATGATAAGGCTGTTAAATTATTTAGAGGTATATACCTTAATGGATCTGTTTGGCGAACATCAAAATATTTATATTATTATTTTACAACGAGTGACAACGAAAGCTTTGTCTTTTTTACTAACAACGATTCAGAGTTGATCAAATTAGATTCCGACTTTTTAACTATAGAAGACTGGCAATCTATGTTGTTACAAATTGATTAGGTAAAGCTATTTGCTATTTATGACACAGAAAAAGTACGTCAAAACTTTATTATACCCAATTGCCTTGTCTCCTGCTGGGTGTAATTTAAATAGAATAAAGGCTGCTATTAAGAAATAGCAACCTTTAACTTTTAATACTTTTTTGTAATGCCCTCTCTGAGATAGGGGCTAACAGGTATTAAAAACTACCGCCAAGACCAAGTCATATCATGATCAGGAGTGATCATAACCTGCCAACTAGTTGGATCGTAGGTTAAAGATAAATCGAAGTTAGCTAAGTTGTGTAAATAATTGCCATTCCACTGCCAACGCTGGGCACGGCTATTATTGCAGCGTTCAATTACTAGTTTTCCTCCTTCATTTATTTTTGCTGTGGCACACATATTAGTTGCATGAGCTGGGCGTAAACGACCATAGCTGTCTTGCCACCATTTTTGGTTATTGCCTGAATGACAGTCCCAGGCAAGAATTAAGTTACCATCAGTCGTGCCACTATCTGCTACATCCATACAATATCCATCACTAGATACTATTTCCCGCCAGGTGTCACTGGGTGTATTACTATCCTCAGAGGCACGGGTAAATAATTCGTTTACTACTGACGTTAGGGGCTGGCCATAACGAGAAGCTTGCTTAGCTTTATTTTTCCAGTTTGCTGGGACGGATTGGTCTGAACTCCATTTACCGGAACCGTTCTGCCAGGACTGCGCCATGGCATTTGGTGTTGGTGTCCATAAGAAATCGGGATGGCGATTACTATACCACTCACCACCTAAGATTTTACCTTGGTTATTTAATTCTAAGTCATAGTAATAACTGACTTTGGTAATACCATCATATTGAGGGCTATCAGTACGACGATGAGAGGGGTTGGTTTCTACTACATAAGACACATCCATTCTTACCCCAACAACATGGGTAGATTGATTGCCACGGTAATTGCTAAATTTATCTTTGGTATAGCTAGATAGTGGAATAGTAGCTGCTTGAGCAGAAGTATAAGTCGCGTTGGTCTGTGGATTGAAATAAGTGACTTTATAAGACTGAATAGGCTGGTTCCAAACCTGATAGTCATAAGTTGCATCCATAATTAAACTACGACCAGAGATGCCTATTTGGTTAACCAGTGAAATATGCCAAGTCCCTGGATTAGTGTCAAAGCACCCATTATTAATTATTCGACCATTACTATCCCGCTGAGGATTTTTTGTATTACAGCGGCTACCAATAAAACGGTTATCAAACCTGGCATTAGCCCATAGTAAGGTGGCTAAAGCTTTAATGTCAGATGGGTAAAAAGTGAGATTTTCTCCATTAGCATCTTTAACATTTAACGTTTTTATTGGTCGAGGTAGCATGTAAGCTGCAGGAGCCCAACCATGACATAACCCCATCCACCGTTCCACTTTGCCGCTACGCTCATAATAGCCTTTACCACTATTCCAAGCATTTGTTGTCAGAGTGTAACTGGAATCGCCCATTAGCAGGTCATATTTTTCAGCGGGAGACAAATTATCCCGTGCTTGACCGTAATAGGATGAAACAGGTTTAGTCACATAGCTGAAGTCCCAATAATCTTTCCAACTATCGGGTGATGCGCGCCATAAGTCACTATCCGCATAACGCCAAGCCGCAGCACCAGAGAAAAGAGGCCAATAAGTATCTGACCAAGGTTGTACTTCAAGTGCACGTTGTTTAGGCGCTTTGTTATCAAGTGTATATAAGTTACTAATAACATTAGTACCTAAGTCTACTAATCGTGCAGGGTTATCATTGCTATAATTTATCGGTGCTCTTGGAATATCTAGTCGAGCACTGTTTCCTCTCATAATTTTTTGGCGGGCTTGATCTTTATATTGAATATAATCTTTGTTATTAATCGCTGTATCAGAAAATAATGTGTTAGCATGCCCTGTTTTAGGGGGGAGTTGATCCATTATACCCGCAGGATCTTGATGAAACTGATCCATATAAACTTTTATTTCTTCATTCACTCCTGCAAATGTCCAGGTAGAGTACATTGCTAATGTTAAAGCTGCTAGCGATAGCGGTTTGTTATTCATGAATATTCCGTTTCTTTCTTATTTTATTTAGGTCCAATTAACGCGATTAATAACCTTAGTGAATCAAGATTACATTTTTATAATCACAGATAAAAAATGCTTTAAATTAGCATAAAATCATTTAACACGTCTAACTACTATAAAAATGAAGAGAGGACATTTGTCTTAATAAATACATATCACCTTAGATGGAAACCATCAAAAGGCTTTCAATTGTTTAACATCACAGATAAAACCTATAATCCAATAGGTTTATCTGAACAGGATAAGCTATTTGATACTTCATACGATGATGTTTTACTGGGTAAAATTGAAAAAGGTGAATACTACCCTGCCATTATTTCAGCCAAAAGAGTTTATCGTCCTATCATTCATGGAACGGGTGAAATCCTACTACCCTTTGGGTATCGTGACCGTTCTTTTAGATTAATAATTTCAGTAAGAAATAAAGACAAAATTGGTGGTGTGCAAATAAAAGATGTTAAAGTCGGTCATCATGCTTACTTTTTAATGGAAAACCATGGTGCAAATAGTAGTGCCCAAGCCAATAGTGACGCATCACCTACTTTTGTAGTAACCAGCAATAATGCTGCAGGGGAAGTATCAATTAGTACTATCACCGGTGATTTAGTTGGCCATGAACTATTTCTACAAAGTCACCAAAGTGAATATGCAGTAAAAAATAATAATTCAGATGAAGAATTATTTTCAATGGGCATTAAAACGCTCACATCAGATGAATTAAAAAATGGATTAACGCTAAAGTATTCTAATATTGAGTCTGCAAGCATCGTGTTTGAGGTTTTTTAAATAAAAAATAAGAACAAGAGGTAAGTTACCTTGACTCTTGTTCTTAGCTTACTCAAAACTTCAGTTTCTGCGTCAAATGGAAAAAATGAAGGCTATCTGCAACCCCATAACAACTATTTATTACTTGGTTTAAATATGAATGATGTAGGGTCCGCCAAATAGCAACGCTGTAATAAAGCTTGAGTATAGTAACTCAGCAGAGCTGCACGATGATCAACTATTGTTGGTTTGCCTCGCTTCCCAAGACCAACTAAGGTTCCAGTATGCTTATTGAGTTAACAACTAGATCATACACTCCGAGCAGAGGACGTTTTGCCCTATCACTTTTCTGAAGGTCTTCCTTTTTCTCGTTGATACACAGCCCACGAGGTAGACCAGTCAGGGATTTCCATGACAGAGAAAATCGTTGTTAAAGACCTTTATAAGATATTTGGGCCAAGTCCCGAACAGGCACTGACGCTGTTAGCCGAGGGAAAGAGTAAAGATGATATCTTCAAGCAAAGCGGTAATACGGTAGGTGTTCAGGCGGCCAATTTCACCATCAAAGAAGGCGAAATCTTTGTCGTTATGGGGCTATCCGGCTCCGGAAAATCCACCCTGGTGCGGATGCTCAACCGTCTGATTAAACCGACAGCAGGCACAGTGTATGTCGATGGTGTGGATGTTACCCATATGTCTCGTAGACAGCTTATCGAATTGCGCCGTGCAGAGATGACCATGGTATTTCAATCCTTCGCACTGATGCCCCATCGTACCACACTGGAAAATGTTGCCTTCGGCCTTGAGGTGGCAGGGGTCGAAAAGTCGATTCGCCATGAACGAGCCTACCAGGCTCTCGATCAGGTGGGCCTCAAGGCCAATGCGCGCAGCTACCCAGATGAGCTGTCTGGTGGCATGCAGCAGCGGGTGGGGCTAGCACGGGCACTGGCGGTCAATCCCTCAGTGATGCTGATGGATGAGGCTTTTTCTGCGCTGGACCCGCTGATTCGTACCGAGATGCAGGATGAGTTATTGCAGTTGCAAGCGCAGTCCCGACGTACCGTAGTGTTTATCTCTCATGATCTGGATGAAGCCATCCGTATCGGCGACCGCATCGCGATTATGGAGGCCGGAGCTGTAGTGCAGGTTGGTACTCCTGAGGAGATCGTCAATCATCCAGCCAACGAATACGTGCGCTCGTTTTTTTACGGGGTTGATGTCAGCCAGGTATATAGCGCCAAGGATATCGTTGACAGTGAGTCCGTGCCGGTATTTTCGTCACCTCAATTAACTGTACAGGCGGCGCAAGAGGCACTGTTCAAGCAGGCTGCACACTGTGCGGTCGTAACTGATGAAATGGGGCACTTTCTTGGTATGGTGACCATAGATTCTCTGCAACAGTCGCAAGCAGCGCAGCAAGCTACGCTGAGTGATGCGTTGGTCACCGCAATTTCCACAATTCCGGCCGGTATGCCGCTGCATAAGCTGATCAAACAGGCAGCAGATAGCACGCTGCCATTACCAGTGGTTGATGAGCAGAAGATTTATTGCGGCTCAATAACCCAGAATAATGTGTTGAAAACACTGGTTCGGAAGGTGACCTGAGTGTAACAGACACACGTCGCCCGATATCCAGTAATAAATGGAGCATAACATGGCTCTTGAAGGTAAGTTTGATATCCCTATCGGTGAATGGGTTGAACGCGGGGTGGATTGGATCCAGGTCAACCTTGAGCCAGCACTTGATAGCTTCGCTGCTGTGGTGGGATGGGTAGCTAACTCTCTAGAGGACAGTTTGTTGTTTATCCCGCCCTGGCTGTTGGCTTTGGTTATCATCAGCCTATCTTGGTGGCGTGTGGGCTGGCGGTTTGCACTGTTTGCCGTGATATCGATGGTACTGTTGATGGGCATGAATCTATGGGAAGAGTCTGTCGCCACCCTGGCACTGGTGATCGCCGCCAGTTTGGTTGCACTGCTAATTGGTGTACCCATTGGTATCGCCATGGCCCGTTCTGACCGTATCGAGGTAATCATACGTCCGGTGCTCGATTTGATGCAAACCATGCCGCCCTTTGTGTACCTGATTCCAGCGGCGATCTTTTTTGGTCTCGGCAAAGTGCCGGGTACTATTGCCACGGTGGTGTTTGCCATGCCACCAGCGGTGCGGCTGACCAACCTGGGTATCCGCCAGGTGAGCCGGGAAAATGTTGAAGCGGGCCGCGCTTTCGGCTGTACCGAGGTACAACTGCTGTTCAAAGTACAGATTCCTCTGGCAATGCCATCGATCATGGCAGGGGTCAATCAGACCATCATGCTCTCACTGTCGATGGTGGTGATCGCCTCGATGATCGGCGCTGGTGGGCTGGGCAATACCGTGTTGACAGGCATTCAACGTCTCAATGTCGGCTTAGGATTCGAAGGTGGACTGGGAGTCGTAATCCTGGCGATTCTGCTAGATCGCCTGACCCAAAGCTTTGCACCACGATGGCGTCGCAAGTGAAATGCATCAATAGAGCCAGAGACTCATAGGCAACCTCGCTGAGCAGCTAACACCAAGTAGCAAATTGCCGAGCGGTGTCACTATTTGATTTAGCTAAGGAGAGTAAATCTAATGCGAAACGCAACCGTAAAACTGATTGTCGGGCTATTGCTAACCCTGGGGATAAGTCTGGGGGCAGTGGCCGAGCCGATAAAGATAGGTTGGACTGCCTGGTCAGATGCTGAGTTTGTAACCAAGCTGGCAGCTCGTCTAATCGAGAAGCGTATGGGACATGAGGTGAAATTAATCCAGACCGATATCGCCCCACAATACCAGGGGTTGGCCACTGGTAGCATTGACTTTATGATGATGTCCTGGCAGCCCATCACCCATGAGGACTATATGAACAAAGTCGGCAATAATGTGGTGGATCTTGGTATTCTCTACGGATATGCCCGGCTGGGGTGGGTGGTGCCAGACTATGTACCACAAAGCCGAGTAAACTCCATTGCTGATCTCAACAAGAAATCAATTCGTGAAAAACTAGAGGGACGCATCACTGGCATCGATCCTGGGGCTGGCCTTACCCGGCTATCTAAGAAAGCCGTCGAGGTCTACGGACTAAAGGACTACGAGCTGCAGATTTCCAGCGGTGCCGGTATGACTGCAGCGCTGGAACGTGCGATCCGACGTAATGAGTGGATTGTGGTAACAGGCTGGAGTCCCCATTGGATGTTCGGAGCTTATAAACTGCGCTACCTGCAAGACCCAAAAGGAGTGCTGGGCAGTTATGAGCGGGTCCATGTCATTGCCCGCCGTGGCTTCTATCAACAATTCCCAAAATTAGCATTAATGCTAAGCCGAATGTTCCTGCCCATTGATCAGCTACAGCACGCCATGTACGACGCCCAACAGCGCTCGTATGAGAAAGCCATTGATACCTTTATCAAGGCTCATCCCCACCAAATCAGCTACTGGTTAACCGGCGAACTCAAGTGAATTTAGCAGTCAATCGATACCTACTCACTATTTTGGTCAAATCATGATGCGAAAAAAGCAAAAAAAGAGGACATCCATAGTTGAACACCAACCAAAAACTAACAAGATCACCTAAGTATTAAGTTGTCACTTAAATTTAGGTGATACAATTTAAAACTTAACGGCAATGATAAACTTGGTAGTTTTCCTTAAAGACTATATCGGTACGTGGATCTGCAGGAATGAGTACAAGTTTAGCCGGTTGAGTAAATGCCATAGTCACGATACAGCTTGGACCTGGAACTTTTGATTTAACAGATACTTCAATATATTTTCTATTGTTTGTTTCTTTTTGAACGGCTTTAACAACATCAATGTTATAGCCACCAGTTGCCTTACTGCCCATGAATGCCCCAATGACAACATACTTACTAAAATCAACTTCATCAGAAGCATTATTTCCATATGGAAATAGGCTGGCAAGCTCTTGTAGTTTTGCAGAATTTCTCACAGCTTCAAGTCGTTTTCCATATTGAAGCGAGTGTAGACCTTTAGCAATCACTTTTATTGGTAGAATGCTCTCCGTAGAATTACGCTCGTCATCAGCCGATGCTGTTTGTGCTACGGACAAAGAAAGTAATGTACAAAATAAACTTGCTGTTAATCCTTTGATTATAGGTTGCATACGACGCTCCTTATGTCGAATGAACTTGTTGCAGAATATTTTTTACCGAACAATTGTACTTCTAATGACGTATTTTTTATTGATAAAAATCAAACCATATCCAAAGGCTTTAGTTTTACAGCTTTCATGGTTTATTAGACTGTGTAAAAATTTGCTTATTGTTAGTTATTTTAATGATACCCTAAAATGTACAGTTAATACTGAAGAACACCCTAGCATGACTAGCAGTGTCCTTCTTATCTAGCTTAAAAAATAAAAAAATACTGCTGGCTTATATGGCAGTTCATTGAAAGCTTACAGGGCTAACCCGCTGATGTATGCTATTTCTTAACTGAAGCTGTAATAAATTTCTTTGTTCAGTAGGTATAGTCTCTGCTGGTGCTATTAATATAAACTGCATACGTTCTTCAGTGGGAGCATAACGATAAACACGTCCACCTTGTCCTTCTGTCATTATAGAAATATCACTTAACTGACTATATTCACCATTCCAGTTTTCAATAGAGTCCTCTGTAATCAGGACTAATGGTTTTCCCATAAACCATCCAGGTAAATATAACTCTAAGCCGGCGTTTAATGGCTTGCCATACCAAGTAAGCCATACAAACGGCTTATTTTCCAACCATACTTGATCATTCAGTTTTATTGAGGCCCAATAAGCTTTTTTACCTTTTGTATTGGGAATACCGCCTTCGGCAAAATAAAAATGCTGCAGTTGTCCTGGGATACGTCTTGGATAGGCTCGCTCAATGAGTTTTTGAGCAACATTGTATGTTTTACCCCAATCCGCCACTACAGAGAAGTCTTCATCATTCCAGGCATCTTTAGTTTGCATTAATTTATTTGAATTAAAGTTTTGTAATTCATGGTGGTTTCCATAGTAATAGTCCCAATGCCATTGGGTAGATGATATAAATGGACTATAAAATACCTGACGAGTACCCTCTTCAGTCACCTGGGTTGATAACCCTTGATATATTCCTTGTAGCATACGATTGGTATCTTTACTGCCCTTTCCATGTAGCCACATACCAAACTCACTAACAAACGGTGGCATTTTTAAAAAATCAGCTTCTTCAACTATCTCCTGAAACGAGTCTACATACGTTTTATTTTTAACTTTAGATAAATTCCAGCTCATTCGCGCAGCATCATAAAAGTGACTATTAAAAACAAAACCCTGACCGGGTGACTGCCACAAATGATGTCCACCTGTTGCTGGCGTTATAAACCCAACATTTGTATTCCAAAACACCAAAGGCTCAGCAAAAACCCAACGTGCTTGCCAACCTGACTCATCCATAACAGACCTCACACGTTGGTAAAAAGGCCACAAGCGTAAATTGTCCCACTCTTCCGCTGTTAAACCATTCATTCCACCATCAACTGGTTCATTAAAAGGATCTAACCCAACAATGTACCCAAACTCATCAGTAGACAAGTTCTCTTTTAAAAACTGCAGAACTTTTTCTAGCTGCCATAAATATTCATCTTGAACATATCGCTCACCTTTTTCAGTATTTACTGCAGAGTTCTCCCAGAAGCGTCGAAAGGCCAAACGTACCGCTTCATTGGTTAAATTATGTTGACTCCAGCTAACACATACTATTCCACAATACTCTGTAGGGTATTCATCCGTGGGCACAATCCATGCTGGTGCTCCATTTCCTGTATGCCAAGAGCCTTCATTAAACAAGTGGCGTGCATATAAATCCTGATGATAATCAACCAATACAAAAAAACCGTTGTCGATTGCTACTTTAATTTGAGCCACTACATCAGCAAGGTATCCATAATCTATACGGTCAACTGCAGGATGAACTCCTTCCCAAGCAATTAAAAACCGAATTATATTCGTGCCTGTTTTATCTTTTAATTGCTTGAGTGCTTTTTTTGCATCACTTACTGAACGAAATGGCTTAAAACCTTTTTCAACATGTTTAGTTGATCCTGAAACATTAAAGCCTCGCCAATAAACCTCACGCCCATAATGATCAATAAAGTTCCAGTGACCACCCTCACGTTGAGTAACACTAAGCATTGAGTCAGAAATTGTCTCAGCATGTAACATTGTTGACAAAAATGCTAAAACTATATATAAAAATTTATTCATAAAGCTACGATACTTATACATCAGCTCACCTTTATTTTAATTATAATTTCAATGAAAAACTAAGGTTATGGATAAATAATGACAAGAAAATGTTTTACTTAAAGTAAGAACCATTGAGATAAATTGATACAATATAAAAAATGATCACCTCCAGCACTTCATAAATATGGTATAATTTTTAATATCTATAAAAACCCATTTGATGTAAACCATTTATACGAATTCGATAGCTTATACTACTAAATAAACTCTAAAACTGCTTATATTAATCCATTCAACTTACATCATGTTTGCTCTTAATGATATAGGTCAATCCTATTTGGTATCGATAGTTTAAAAGAAAATCCTTCATCAATTAATACTTAATTAAAACATACTTATATATTGCACACGAAATTAACACTTGCTAATTTAGTATTTAAAACTTAACCTCTCACAGTTTATTTCAGCAAAAAAAATACACTCACCATAATTAGAATCAGTACCTTATATAGAATTTAATATTCATACATCTCATTTCACTAATAATTGATATTAGAAACGTAGAAGTCATATTATATGATTGACAATAAATATTTAATGGTTCTTACTTATTGTGTGAATTATTTTTTGCAAACTTAATTCGCTTCGCGAATTATTTAGTCACTCTAGAGGTAATACAGCCAAATAATGAGCAAATAGCTCAATAAATAAATCACTCAATATTTTTAAAACAATAAATTCTTTACCGCAGTTTATGTGGCCAGTATTTTTTGCCTATAAAAACGTATCAAGGAGAGAATATATGTACTCCAACATAATCAGACACAAGCTTATAAATACATTTATAGCCAGTCTAGCCTTAAGCTTAAGTTCTTCTTGTTTTTCAAATACAACAATATTAACCAATAATACTGAACACACTTATATAAACACTAATAAAGTTATTGGTACCTATTTTGTTGAGTGGGGGGTTTACGGCCGAAACTTCCACGTTAAAGACATTCCAGCTAAAAAACTAACCCATGTGCTCTATGGTTTTATTGCAGTTTGTGGTCCTAATGAATCATTAAAAAAAGAAAACCCTCAAGGCTATAGTGCACTTAAGCGAGAATGTACTGATCAAGTTGATTATACTGTAACGATTCATGATCGCTTTGCAGCACTTGAAAAAAGTTACCCTGGAGATAAGTGGGACGATCCTATTCGTGGAAATTTTGGCCAACTTATAAAACTAAAAAAAGAAAACCCTCATTTAACAATATTACCTTCAATTGGTGGTTGGACATTATCAGATCCCTTTTACTACCTCGCTAAAGATCCTCAAAAAAGATCTATCTTTATTCAATCAGCCATTAAGTTTTTAAAAACATACCCTTTTTTTGACGGAATTGATGTCGATTGGGAGTTTCCTGGCATTCCTGGAGCAAATCCAAACCTTGGTTCTCCAGAAGATAAAATAGCTTTTACCACCTTAATGCAAGAACTACGAGAAGCATTAGATTCACTGAGTCAAGAAACAGGAAAACATTACCAATTAACAGCCGCTACCAGCGCTGGGCCAAGTAAAATTAACAACATTGATTATGCTCAAGTAAGCAATTATGTTGATTATATTTTTGCAATGACCTATGACTTTTATGGTGCATGGGACAGTGTTCTAGGGCTCCATACAGGACTTTATGCTGCTTCTCATGAAAAAATACCAGCGTTTAATGCTCATGATGGTGTACAAAACATGATAAAGGCTGGCCTACCTGCATCTAAAGTTGTGCTGGGTGCAGCTATGTATGGTAGAGGATGGACAGGTATACAAGGAGGACAAACCCATTATCCTTGGGATGGCGAAAACGGTAAACCCATTCAGGGGTCATGGCAGCCTGGGGTCATTGACTATAAACATATAGTCAATAAATACCTGGGAGGTACCAATGGACAAGGTATTAACGGCTTTAAATATTATTATGATGAAACAGCACAAGCTCCCTATTTATGGAATCCCAATAAAGGAGAACTGGTTACTTTTGATAATCCACGCTCAGTTAAAGCTAAAGGTCAATATGTATTGAATAACGATCTTGCAGGTATGTTTACTTGGGAAATTGATGCAGATAATGGTGATATTATTGATGCTATCCATAAAGGGATGAATGCTGCTACAAACAGGAGTTATTCTAACCACTCATTAACAACTGTAGATTCAGAAATTGTTGACCCAAATACACCAATAGAAAACAGCCATGTGATACCACTCAGCAAAATAAAAGAAAGAGAACAAGAACTAACCAATACTGACCTTATGCAAAAAGTTAAGGCAAGTATTACAACCATTGATAATACAATAGTAGAACAAATTAGTGCTGGAAATTCAGCTAACCCTGATAATGTTAAACGCGTAGAAGCCATTATTTCTCAAGCAGACTGGGAATATCTCTTCCCCAAAAGAGCTCAGGAATATACCTACAGAAACTTTTTAAAAGCAATAGGAAAGTTTCCCGCATTTTGTGGTAATTACGACGATGGAAAGAATGCAGAAGCTATTTGTCGTAAATCATTAGCTACCATGTTTGCCCATTTCACTCAAGAAACCGGTGGACATAACCCTCATATGGATGTGCCAGAATGGCGTCAGGGATTGCATTATGTGAGAGAAATGGGTTGGGATGAAAATATGAAAGGAGGCTATAATGCTGAATGTAGCCCCGAAACCTGGCAAGGGAAAACCTGGCCATGCGGGAAATTCCCCAGTGGAGAGTACAAAAGTTATTTTGGACGAGGTGCTAAACAGCTTAGTTATAACTACAATTACGGCCCTTTTTCAGAAGCAATGTTCGGTACCACACACACGTTATTAGATAATCCAGAAAAAGTAGCTGAAACATGGCTAAACCTGGCCAGCGCTGTATTTTTCTATGTTTACCCACAACCTCCCAAACCTAGCATGTTTCATGTTATTGATGGCTCCTGGCAACCTAACGAACATGATAAAGCAGGAGGATCAGTGCCAGGATTTGGCGCCACAACACAAATTATTAATGGTGGTGTTGAATGTGGTGCAGCCACTGAACATCGACAATCCATTAATCGCATTAACTACTACAAGCAATTTAGTCGATATCTTGAAGTGCCCATTCCTAGCGATGAAATATTAGGATGTTCCAATATGAAGCGCTTTGATACTAAAGGCAATGGTGCTCTAAATATTTACTGGGAACAAGATTGGAGCTGGGATCAAAGTACACCATCTGGAAAAAGCTACAAATGTAAACTTGTAAACTATCAAACATCATTTAGCGCTTTTAAAGAGGGTGATTATATTAAATGTGTCACTCACTTTTTCGATGATATCATTATTGATGAAAGTAAATAGTCTTATATAAGTAAAAGGTGGAGGCTTCGTCATTTGAGATCTTCCCTAAAAATATTTCGCTGAGATTAAAACCAGGGTAACTCTTAAAATGCAATTTTTTAAGAGGTACCCTGATTTTAACTTAATAATACCTTTCTCACTCAGCAAACTCTTTTGATACATCACAATATTTCCTTCCCTCTATGCACAATAATTTACTTTAAAGATAATTTTTATAGGCTCTATCCTTAAACGAGGGGAATTCAAACGATGAATATCAAAAATATAAAATATAGCCTTATCTCTATTATATTTATTCTAATTTCATTTAATTCCTATGGATCACCGCCCCTGCTTAGCAAAGTAGTTAATATTCTTAATGAGACTGTAAATAATATGGCGGATGATGCACTTTATATAAAAATGCAAAAGCACTATCAAACATTACGTTTATTAGATACTGAAAATCAATGGGTTACACCGAAACTCAGTTCCATTTCAGACCAGCTACTACCCAAAAATATAAGTAAGCAAGATGCAAAACAACTTATTAAAGAAACTGCAAACAGTCTGGAGAAAAATGAATACCTTATAACTTTTTTGGAAAAAGCAGAAAATTATACTTTCAATGATCTCATCAATAAATCTTCCCATAACCGCCAGCAGCATTTAGCGGATGTTATTGCTTATGCGCTTGTCCAACAAAATCTAACCACAGCTATGTATGATGATTGGAAAATCATTGAAGATTGTAAAACAGTCTGGGCAAAAGCACGCACTAAAACTGATTTTTATAGTCAAATGGGACTTTTTTCAAAAGTAAAACTTGTTTCTGTTGAGTATCCAATTAGCAGAATCATTTCATTCCATAAAGAGAATTATGTTCCAGAGTATTTTACTAAACTATTACTACCACTCAATATTCTCGAAGCTGTAGCTGTTGATACTGAAAATGGCTTTCTTGACAACGCCATAGCAGGGTTAGTCTTAACTGCAAATAACCCAGGCGAACTGCCCAGTCGTTTTAATGATAATCATAAATCCATTCTCATTAGTATGCCATTACCTAAAAAGTGGGCTGATCTTTACAGCGTTTGGAATCTGGCATTTGTGTCACGCTATGAACATTTTCCCTACACAATGGTTAAGTTGTTAATTCCTAAAGTGAATAACTATTATGCTCAACCCGACGAGTATATTTATAACCGTGCTTTAGCATTATACACTCATATTCACTTTACATTTCTCGGTAGTGCTGATCGGGCTATAACTGGAGAAACCACATTTGACTGGAGTGATGAAGCATTTACTAAGCTTTTTGGGGAAGTTAATCGTGACAGTGCTTATGATTATGAAAAATCAGTAATAAAGTATAGACTCTCACATTCAGAAGAATAGTGTTTTCCTTTCACTTGGGGAATTCTAAATATAGTACTAAGGAGTCAAGCAATGGGCTGTATAAAATATGAAAAAGAAGGTCCACTCGCTAAAGTAGGTCTTAATCGACCTGAGAAGTATAATGGTATCAATATGGCTATGTTCAATGAACTCATAGCCACAATAGAAGAAATTTCATCGGATAAAACGATTCGCGCAGTGCTGCTATATGGTGAGGGTAAAGGTTTTTGCTCAGGATTGGACTTTACGGAAGTTGTCCAACAACCTCAAAACATACCTTATTTGATGAACTTTTCAGATGAAAAAATAGCCAATAAGGCTCAACAGGTAGGTTATGCCTGGACTGAGTTACCTGTTCCTGTAATCGCTGTACTTCACGGCCCAGTCTTTGGTGGTGGTTTTCAAATTGCTATGGGTGCCGATATTAGAATAGCTTCCCCCTGCGCAAAATTATCTATTATGGAAATCAAGTGGGGACTCATTCCTGATATGTCAATTACGACAACGTTACCTTATATAGCATCCTTAGATGTCATTAAAGAACTGATGTGGACAGGTCGTAAAGTATTAGCTGAAGAAGCTAAGGAACTTGGTTTGGTAACCTATGTTGATGAAAACGCGATGGCAAGAGGGTTATCTTTAGCACAGCATATTTGCCAACAATCACCCGATGCGATTTCACAAAGTAAAAAAATGCTTAATGAGGCCATTCAACTTAAACATGCAGAACGCTTAAAACTTGAAGCTGAATTACAAAGTAAGGTATTAGGTAAATCCAATCAATTAGAAGCCATGCAAGCTAATTTTCAAAAACGTACTGCTAATTATAAAGATCGTCAGTGACATTTTATTAATTTTTAGAGTAAAGGTTTGACTAACGTAATATTAGTCAAACCAAACCGCAATAGCTTTTCATAAAAATAATTCAGGTCCTCGATTGTGGCTGCTCTATGTTTCTCTCTATAAGGTAAGCGTACCCCATGCTGCTGAAAACCCATGATTTTCAACTTTACATTAAGTTCATATGATTCATAAAAGTCTACAAGTGAATAGATATCTGTTGTTTTATCATTAAGCTCTGGAATCAATAAATAACGAATCTCATACAGCTTATCTTTACCTGCTAAATAATTAATTGTCTTACATACTCTGTTATTTGACCTACCTGTTATTTTTTTATGTAACTCATCATCAATTGCTTTTAAATCAATCATCGCTTTATCATAATAATCATCTAATAACTCCCACCTAGAAATAGGTAAGCTTCCATTACTATCGATGTAAATTGATAAATGTTTTGTCGCAGGATCATTCTTTATTGCTTTCGCAACGTCAATAATAAATGGGTATTGGAGCGTAGATTCACCACCTGAAAAGGTGATACCCGAAATAAAGGGTGTTACTTTTAAAATCTGCTGCATAATTTCGTCTACTGAAAAATATCTGGTCGTAGGATTAGCAGACCGAGGACAACGATCAATACATTTTTCACACTGGATACAATCAGTAGGGTTATAAACTAATTTATCATTCATTAGTTGTAAACAATGCTGCTCACAGACTTCAATACATTCACCACAGTGATCACAATGACCAATAGTATGTGGATTATGGCAGTTAATACAATCAAAGTTACAGCCTTGTAAAAAAATCACCATACGGCTACCAGGTCCATCTACACAACTAAATGGTATAATTTTACTTACCCGTCCAGTGATACTATTCATAACAAGCTTTTCTTTAACACACTATTCGTACGGAATTTTTACAGTGCTTGAACACACCGATGAATAACTTTAGCATTATCTATAGCTTCGCTACCTAATGCTGTACTGTTCAAACGTGAACCTTCCTTTTTATACTTTTCAATATCAGAGCGTCTTACCATGTAACCTGTAATTCTGACTAAATCGCGATTAGCAACATTAGCAGTAAACATTCTTAACCCTTGACGCATAGCACCCTGACATAGCTCTAACAATGCAACAGGATTCCGCTCAATGGTTTCATCAATATTAAAAATATCACTGATGCCTGCGGGAAAATACTGATGCATTGGTAAAACAGCAAGAATATGAGTAAGTGTTTCAGGCTCCTCTCCAGTAGTAACCCGCGTACCTTCAGTCACATTGATATCTGAACTAATACCTGATTGGGCATGAAAAAGCACTTTTTGGTTTCTACAGTAATGTACTTGCTTGTTTTTTATTAAATCTGCATATGCACTTATAATACGCTTACCCAGACTATTTGCGACTTTATCATGGCCATAACGTCCCCCCTTACCTGTTAGTTCCATTATACTATTAACAAGTTCAGCTAAACCAAAAACACCAAACATCGCAGTAAATCGATCCGCAGATATAAATCCTTCTTTCACCAGAAAATGATTTTCAAAAAAACCAGATTGTTCGACTAAATACTTTATTCTTGCTTCCAATATTACAAATAACAGTTCAGCACATTGGGGAATAGTGTGTTGTATATAATGCTCTTCAATATTTTTTTCCAGGGGAACTTTTTTTAGTGCCAGCTTAAAACTCTCTGCCAAATTCAAACGCACTAATGAAAAAGCTCCTCCTCCCAAAGGCAATGAATTATAGCAACTTGCAACTCCATAACCTTCAGGGAAATCATTATTGATTAATTGGTGATTTGCCACATGAGGCTTATTACATTGAATAATACTGGTAATGGCGTCTTTCAACAATTCACCACTACTACTATTTTGGTCATCATATTTAAAGGTTAAATTAGGTGTTGCTTGTTGTAAGTTACGATCAACCTTCAATATTGCTTGTGCCACACGGTTGTTTACTGGACCAATATTCGCGTGCATAAATGCATCAGGTAACGTCCGATCTAAATATTGCCAAAATAATCGCAGCTTTTTATACAGATAGTCCTCCGACATTTCTTCTGTAATAAAAGGCAGTAGTAGCTGATCAATATCACCAAGATAGACAGGAAATCCAGTTACTGATGGCACATGATGATACATGATCATCAAAAATTGAATGGCTTCATCAAGATCTTTTGGGGGGGCTAATTCGAGGTATTCACAACCATTGCTCAGCGCTTTTTGATAATCTGGAAGCACATAGCGAGGCTTGTAAGGGGCATGTCCTTCATGAAGATCACAAATCAAACCAGATGCTAATGCTTGCTGTGCTTCTGCTGAAATTTCAGGATAGCCAAGGCTTTGAACTGCTAGTTGCGCTATCTGCATTTGCTTTTGTGCAGGACTTAAGTGAGGATGATTAGCAATCTTTCTTACTTCTGCTTGAAGGTTCACGTCATTTTCCCCCATTGATCTGGTCACGGTGACGCTTAAAGAAAATGAGTATACGCCTGTTTTCACCACTGATTATTAACAAACATCAATATATGCCTTATGTGTGGCTATAACACTTACCTTTATCTTTCTCGTTCAATTGGTCACAAAAACAACCATTAGAATGTGCTAAACTACCTACTGTTCACGAACATCAATACAGTCCTTCAGTACAGGAAAATAATGAGTTTAGTTAGCTATAATTCATCACTTTTTTCATTTAGTCCAACCATCGAGGTAGATGAAGACTTAATTACAATAAAAAGTTCGAAGGCACTACAACTTCTTACACTTTTTTTATTAATAGAATCTGTGATCATTGATAGAAAAAATAAGAAAGTAATTATTTTTCATCGTTTTTGTTATTTCTTCACATCAAAAATTATTATTGCATTTGCTGAAATTGATTACCTTGATTACAGTTTTAGTGATTTTGCAACGGGTTGGGGATTATCCCTTGATGAAGGAGGTATTACCAAAACGGATACTATTGAAAAATACACTCTTTCAGTTTCAACAAAACAAGGTGAAAAATATAAACTCTGCTCATTTTCTGGAGAAGGTGCCAAAATGACAGGGCTGCTCGGTGTACTTACAGGTGATGATTTGATTGATTTTTCAGGAACTCAAGGAGAGGAATCTAGACAGCTTGCCTTTGCTTTCTGCAAAATATTTGATGTGCCACTAGGCAAACAGTTTGAGTTTTCTAATAGCACAGTCTGCCCTAACTGCAGTCGAAAAATATCAAACCAAATTAAACGTTGTTACTATTGTCGTGAAGTTATTGAAAAAATTGATGAATAATTATTTTAACGATAGAGGTTTATATCTACACGAAGGGTATAAATTAACAAACTAGCCCTTTCCCCTAACTAAAGGGAAAAGGAGTTTAATATTTTCTGTTTATTTTTCTGCTCTGAACAATCACTAGACTGATTGAACAATTTGTTGAAACTGCGCTAAAAAGCGTGCGCCTAATTCCGGTTCAACCATACGAATAAAGTTAATTTTGCCTTGAAGGTGTGACAATGTTTCATCCTCATGGAGTGATTTCCCTTTTGCAAGGTTATGCAACATTGCACGTACCTGACGCTTCGTCGCCCTTGGCACACGTGGGTGAGCATGCTCATTAACCACTAACCCTGTTATTTGTTGGCAACTTCCTGGCCGCAAAATACGCGTTTTTTTACTGTTAATGTTAAATCCTTCATCGTTAACAACTTGGTGCACAATGCCCATTAGTTGTTTTATATTTGGTTCCTTCTGAGAACCTATCCAGCTAAATGTTAAATCATCGGCATAACGGCTATAACGCCATCCATTTTTCTCAGCAAATGAGGTTAAGCGACGATCCATAGTCTTACATAATATATTGGTTAATGAGGGACTTGTTGGTGCACCCTGAGGCAAACAGCGATCAGCTAACGCAATAAAATAAGTTTTGTTCTCATGCTCAATACGTTCACGAGGAGCCTCTGTACATAACAAAGCTAATAGTGTTGCTACTTGCTCTTTATAACCAGCTTTACGGAATATTCCTTTCACACGTCGCCAAGAAACTGAAGGAAAAAATTCTGCAAGATCAAACTTAACCACAAGCTCGCTTTGTGTATGCTGTTGAGCATTGGTCAAAATAGAACGACCACCCACAAAGCCATGAGCAGCACCGTGAATTAACATACGTTCTACGATATTCAACAATATCCAGCGTTGCGCAGCTTTTAATTTTGGCTTTGGCGCCCAAATGCTGCGCTCTCCTCCACTTCGCTTAGGAATAGAAAACGCTTGATAATGACTATACTCTGCAGCGTTTCGGTGATAGGTAAACCAGCGCAACTCACTGATAGATAACTTTAATTGTTCTGCCAGTTGCGCAGGGGTTCGAATAACGGGCAATTGATAACCCACCAATGCTTTATCTGCATCTTCTCGATCATATTTATCCCAGTCATCATTGTCATTCCAATAAACCTGATCACCTAAATAGACAATGTTATTTTGTTTATAAGCTTGCCAAGCCTCTTGGTTTAATTTTCGCTTGGCTTCTGCCTCTTGTTTGAGCTGCTGTTTATAACGAGCAAGCTCTTTAGCCGACAATTGTTTTGCATCCAGCCGCTTAACCAAATAACCTTTTTCCTGCAGCTGCTTGTTTACATACGCTTCAATACTGCCTGCGTGCTGTATATCCTGCCAAAGTTGCTGAAAGTCAGTCATTGGTCATACTACCTTGCTGTTGCATCAATAAAGCCACGCGCTAATAGGCGCTGCTTTTGCTCATTAACGGCCGACTGCGCTGCTTGCTGAGTATTAAAAACCCATTGCTGCATTCGTAATGAAGTGCCTGCTTTTCCCCAACGAAGTGTTACGCGTTGCTGGTGACGTTGCACTAAATAAACATGCTCACTCTCAGCATCACGACGAGTAAAATAATGACGTTCGTAAATAGGATCGCTTTCAGGCTGCTGTAGTTGTTGAAAGTGTGTCATACGCAGCGCAATAATATGTGCGCATGGCCCCTGACTCATGCCTTGTTTGACGAATGTGAAGCAACTGCACTCTGCTTTACTAACATGGCCTTCTTCAGTTACCTGAATCATTGTACTGATGGGGGACTTACTTGAAGCATTCAATATAGCGGTTAACTCAATGGTATCGCCTGGCAACCAATGCTGTTTAACATCAGAAACGGCCTTGTTATTAATTAAATTTATTGCTTCAGCAAACACATCATCACGATAACGAAGCTGCTGACTATCAGGTAATTGATCCAATAAAGGCCGATAATAAAAACACTGTTGAACTCTGTTAAAACTAATTAAACCATGCTGTATGCCATATTGAGTCAGCGCGAGAGTGTCAGATGACGATAAGTTTAATTCAGTGTTCAACGCATCAAGACTACTTGGCTGTTTTTGTAAGCATGATAACAATTCATCGAATTGCTCAGTGTTTATGTTTTGATGTCTTGGTAACAATAAATCGAAGCGTGCAGCTTGTGACCAATTTGCAGTAGTAAAACCACTTAATACCAAGGTTAATCCAACACCTTCGCCTTGAGCCTGCCAAATACTGGGTAAACCACTACCCAATAAATGTACAGAAATATATTCAGCATGTGATAAAAATGCCTGCAAATGCTGTAACCGACGACGTCCCCAAATCCGTACAACCTTTGGCTCTGAACCAGTCCAACGTTCAGCAGAAGACTCAATAACTTTTTCCCAAGGCTCTAAGACAAGTTTCGGGTATTGATTTGGTACCAGCTCAATTTTAATACCACGTCTTTTACCTTTTACATCACGATTTAAGCGTAAAAAATGCAATACATTATAGAGATCAATGGGTGCCAGCTTAAAACTATCGCCAGGCAATTGCATGGCTGATTGAATCTGCAATAACCCTCGTAACCAACTATCCGGTAAGTGCGTTTGCTTTGCTAACACTTCCCCTTGCTGCGCTGTTTTCAAGCCAACCGCTTGCTGGCCTATATGGATTTCAGTGGTTTTATACTGCCGTAACTGTTGAACCCCCTGAAAAAAGTGATCTGAAAAATCGACATTCGTTGTACCACAACCCACAGGTGCCAATAATTCCAACTGATTGTGAGCAAGACTTAACTGTGCATAACAACTTTCATCTTTACTAAATACTTCAAAGGTCGTGCAGTCAGGATGGACACTGACCACAGGATCTAACACGCAATAAGCTAGCGGATCATTTTCAGCCAACCAGTTAAAGTAAGCTTGTTGTGCAGATAAAATATGACGACGTTGATTAGTACGCTGCAGTTCCTTAAAAGCTAAATATTGAGCACGATCTTTTGGTTTATAACGTAAATCACTGCATACAACCTGATATAGAGCGGATAAACCACTGCGCATGACGGCCGAATGAGTCAACCGAGCATGAAGCTCAACAGGCTGCCGAGCCAGTGCACTAAACAGCGACAACTGTTGCTGACTCTCAGAGGTATGTACCCCACTAACCTGCTGATAGGTTAAGTGAACAGAAGTCGTATTCATGTCCACCTCAGCATTTTGATTATTTTGTGGGGATAATGACTGTTGTGCCTTGTCACTCATACTGCTCTCCTATTTCCAGTGACTTACCACTGACGTCATCACCTAACACATCAGCAACGTTCAGCTTGGTTGTTTTACATTGACGGGCTCGCTGACTACTACGCAATGCACGATAGGCCGTTTTTTGCAAAGATGGTGACAATGACTTGGCTTTAATGAGCTGTTCCAGTGCTTGTTCAGCCGCTTCAGCTTGTAAATAACCTAATGCCAAGAGAGCATCGGCACGTTGCTGGGTAATGAGTTGCTCATTGTTAACTAACGATAATAGAGATTCTATTGAGTGTTGCTGCTTACCAGCCAATGCCAACAATGGTTGTTGTGTGTCTTCTTCCAGTGTTTGCAGAGACTCTAAAGAAGGTTGCCCTAACCAGCGCTCTGCCAACGTATCAAACGAGCTCATTGTAGAATCAGATAAAGTGGATGCATTTTGCACTTTACTCAACAATGCACATACCTGTTGCTGCAGGCTACCTTGCACATGATCTGTGAGTGATTTCAGCAACTCAACGAGCTGTTCACTTAAGATGTCCGACTGTTGTAGTTGAAGCTGTATAGCCTGTGAAATTAGTGACTGTACCGCTAAATATTTAGCAGGTAATTGGTAAACGACAGTAAGCACTGTATCTGCTGCTTGGTGTTTAATTAAACACCATATGCCATCTCGTAAACAGTTCTGTAATTGTTTACTCTCATATGTTTTCTGATCAACCTCTATAACTTGCAGAGGCAGTACTGAACGTCGGAAGTGTACTAACTGTCGCTGACACATTGCTTCAACAGCAGCTAACGCTGTACTCGAAGGCTCGCTCAAACGTCCTATCAGCCTCGCTGCCATCCCATTCACATCAGGGTGCTCATGGGTAATACCTTGCAATAATACTGACTCGTCATTAATTGGATTAGCTAAAAAGCCTTGACTTAAAAACGGCTTAGTTCTTGAACTGCAACTAGCCAATAGAAGTAAACGCTGCAGTCCATCCCCATAGCGCGCCACACGAATTAATAATTTTTCATTCCAATAACATGACTGATTTTTAAGAAATGCATAATCAATGTTACGAACCTGATTATCAACAACAGGCCAGATATGATCTGCCACATCCATCGCTACACTAATAACATGTGCATTGTCTTCATTCTCAACCAGTTCAAATAGCACACTCAAGTGTTGTGTATCTTGAGCAAATATCATTTGCCTCAATGCTTCAATACGATATCGAGGAAAAATCTCTTTATTCTTAATACAAGCAACCAGTGCTGACCAAGATTTAGGTGAATCAAACCATCGTAATGCTTTAATTGATCGATCAATTTGTGATGCGTACTCATTCTCGCCATGCTTCAGTATTTTGGTTAACAAGTTAAGTACTTTTTCAGCTTGGTCTGTATGCTTGAGGTAACCAATCGCTTCTATAGCATCATCTTGTAGAGCATGTTCCTCATTGGTCGCAAGATCCAGTAATAGGTCTACGGTATCTGTATCACCTAAGCGACCTAGCGCAATGACCGCACGTTGGCGATTTTCATGCGCTGGATCCATATCAATAGCCGCTAATAAGATGCTCTTACCTGCCCGCTGCCCCACCATAGCCAAACCTTCTGCAGCGATAAAGCGCACTTGAGCTTGTCGATGTGCTAGTAATTGCTGCAATAGTTCTGCACTTGCTCCACGGTATCTAACTCGCCACGCATAATGTTCAAGCAAGTTATAAAACATCGCGTCAGGCAAACACGGCATGATATTCGCCAGCAGTGTATTAATGTCAGTAGACTTAGCAAGCTTTAAGGGCTTCAGCAGTTTATCTAGGCGCTCACAATGCCCTAAATTCACGAGTGTTTGTACCAACAGCACAAGTAACTCATCATGCAATGGATACTTTGTAGCTTGCAGTTGCTGAGTAGGTGTACATTTTAATGTTTGGTCATAACCACTAATAACGGTCAGCGCATCAGTTACAGCACGAGTATGCTGATGTTTACTTAAAAGTTTGAGCAGCCGGGGCGCTAAAGCTTTTTGTCGATATTTAGCGACTATATTTAGCAAGTCTGCAACAGGAAGTGATTTTGAGTGGTTACTCTCAACCATCTGCATAACAGGCTCAACAATTTCAGGCTGATCAACCTGCCGCAATGCATTGACAATGACTCGTGTTTCACTCTGCTGCTGACTATCCGCTAATAAGCTTAACAACACCATCATCGCTTGAGATTGTCCTTGCGAAACAAGCATATTACCCGCTTGTAAATGAGCATCTCGCTGAGACGTTTGTGGCACTTCCTGCTGATAAAATGCAATAGCAACTTGGAGTGCTGTATCCCGCCAAGCACCCTGCATTGCTTCCACTAAAAGATTGAGTAATTCAGATTCACCCTCGTCATAGTGTTTTAGCAGCCATTGAACAGTATTTGTCCTCAACTTAGTTGAAAAGGCTTTTGTGCCCAACCTTGCTGCTTGAACTTCGCCTTTAAACTGGCTGTATAAGGTAAAAGCCTCAAACTCCAAGCCATCCGAACGCTCTTGCAAACATTGCTGCAAGACTGTGACTTCAGCATCACCCGCCTCTCCTGCAGCCAACAGCTGTAAGCCCGCTTTTGCAATATCCAAATGCTGACTTTGTAGTGCCTCTCCAATCAACAATGACTGTTGTTGAGTTCGAGATGACAATAATGTCCACGCACGCTGACGCACATCGGCATACTTATCATGAAGACACTGAATTAATACAGGTTCAGCTTGTTGCCACCATTCACCAAACTGATCTGTTAATTTAATGACGGCTTGCAACGCATTTAAACGTAACGCAACCCCTTGCGATGTCAGTAACTGTTGATGACTCAATAAGCCATACAAAACACCTAATGCCCACTGCTGTAAACATTGCTCGCTGGTAGGCTTATTTTTTTGGAGTTGCATTTCAGCGCTAAACTGTAATTGCTGAATTTCACTCTGATAACGTTGTTTAAATCGCAACCAGATTAATCGCGCACGTTTTGGCTCTTCAGATACCCACGAAAATAACTGGTAAGCAAAACGTGCCTTTAATGGAAGATTATCTGCCAAAAGAATAGATGTCATAACAGCAAAATCATCCACCGTTAGCAGTGTTTCAATGGTTGAACCAGCTTGACTAGCAACGTTATCGTCAGTTTTTTTAGTATGAGATGCCGACAAATCATTACTTTCTTGCTGAAGCCAACATGCAACACTTTGCTCAACCGTTTTCTGCAGAGCAGATTTATCATTGAATACCGCTAACGCTTGAGCAACATAAAGGTGTAGCGCTAAATCCCGCTGATTTAATAAATCTAATAAAGGTGTAGGATCTACTGCATTTGGATGTATATAAGGTAAAACACCCAACAAATAACCAAGAAGTGGTTGATTCTGAACAACATCAGGCAGAGTATTTTGGACAGTAATTTGCTCACCAGCCCCAGCGAGTGTTTTATTTAGGCACAAAAATACAGCCAGTTGTTGCCAAGAAGTTAAGGCTGCATTTTTCTGTTCAAGAACACCTGCAGCCTCATGCTGCCCTAACAATACCAAGCCCAGGGCAGCATAAGCTTGTTGTTGAGAATTATCGACTTGCAACAAGCGTTGTAACAAACCTTGCTCTGCAGATGATGCACACCAACTTAATGCGTAAGTGGCTGCAGTCGCTAATGGCTGGTGCTTATGCTGCAAGTAAGGGTGAATATAAGGTACAGCGTCTGTAGTCGCTAATTCAGCAAGCACCTCAAGCACTTCTTTTTGCCGACTCCGCCATTTGGTTTTACGTTCTTTACTCTCAGGCTCTTTTTCTGCAAGTAACTGAAATAAAGGTTGTTTTGCCCGTTCATCACCAACTACTGCTAGCGCTTTTGCCGCAGCCAAAACAATATCTTGGTGAACTGCACTTAGTGCAACCGCCACTTCATCCCAAGCTTGAGCCACAATAAGTGAATCAATGGCTTGCCGGCGAAGTTCAGGGTCTTCATCCGCAATAAACGACACCAGTAGTAACTGCGCAGCGTCAGAATTTAAATCAATCAGCTGATTTAAAGCTTGTTGGCGAAGATCTCTATGGACGGATTCAGCAGCGTACTGTAAAGGTTTTATGGGCTGATCTTCAAACTGCTTTTGAGCTGCAACAAATGCCTGAGAACGAACTTCATAAAACCCATCATTAAACATCTGCATCAATAGGCCTGGTTGCCAAGCACTTCTTTTATGCGCTAACAACTCTTGTAATGCGATAATATGACAGTCTTCAAAATGACTCTTCAGTAATAACAGCACTCCGTCCGCTTTACCTTCAGGCCAGGCTGTGTTCAAACACGCCTTAGCTGCTTCTTGTCTCACTCGCTGATGAGCGCTGTTAATACCTTGTAATAACCAGTGCTTACGATGCTGCAGCTCTACATCGTCATCCAGCATAGCCATTAATCGTTGTAATCCCTGAAGATGAACATCCTCAGCGGTAGACTGCCATGCCATAGCAACCACTTGATAAGGCTCATCGATTAACAGCTGCTCAATAGCATTTAAAGCCGCCATACGCACACCACCGTCTTTATCGTTCAGTAACCACTGAAGATGAGAGAGAGCATGCTGATCCTTAAGTAAGGACAAGGCATAGCACACATCCAATCTAGTGGGCTGCGCCTCATGATTAACCAACTGTAATAATATAGGCAATGCACAGGGATGCTGCTGATGTGCTAAACACCGAGCGGCTAATAAAACAATGTCGGTATATTGAGAGACCGTAGCAGGCAGTAAGATGTCTATATCATGCTGTGTGAGCAAAGGTGCATTTTTAAACTGTTTTTCAAGAGGCTTATGATTATTTTGACCATGAAGCGAAAAGTCATTTATATCAGTTAATTGCCGTGCAATATATTCATCTGCTTGATGTAAAAAGGCAGCAAGTGCTTTACGGCTGAGCACCATGACCCAAAATGCCGTGTGTCGAACATTATTATCCTGATCATTTAAGCACTGTCTTAAGGCAATATTGACGGCAGCGTTCATTAATTGCTGCTGTTGATAACAACGAATAAGCGCTGCGCGTCGAATATCAGAAAAATGTGTATTTAATGCATGTAAATAAATTTCAACTTTTTCATTGTTCACTTGCTCAAGGCTGTGCAAAGCATAATGCCGTATTCGATTATTATTGTGATTTAATGCTTCCATTAAAACACTTTTTGACTGCCCCTCTTCATTGGCATTAACCCATTCCATTAATAATGTTAATGCTGCAAAACCAATATTTTCATGCTCTGTATGCAATGCCTTTTGAGCTAAACGAATATCACCACGCTGCGTAATAGCCTGCAGTGCAGTAAATGCCTTGAGCCGAACATCATCATCACTATGATTAAGCTGTTTTGTCCATAAACTCAAACAACTAGGGTGTTGAGCTTCGGTGAGATATTTTGCGGCTAAGCGTCTAAGCGTAACATCCCGTTCTCGATCAACGACACCTGCTAACAACGTGAGTGATTGCTGATCAACATGTTTAGCCAATTGTTCAATGCCTTGCTGCCGATGCTTAATATCATTTGCAGAAAGATTAAATTTTGCTTCAGCGATAGCATTTTTAATTACTTTTTGAGACTGCCCAAAACGTTGCTCTGCAGTTAGCGCTAGCAACTGAATGGAATGATCTTCACCTGCAATAGCCAGCCAATCCTGTTGTGAATCTTGCACATACGCAAGCCCTACAGGCACTGGAATTTTGCCTGTATAAGTGACTGGTTGGCCTTTTGTCATTGGCCAACTTTTTAGTGTTTTATCACTAGCTGCTGTAAACAATCGACTTTCAGCAATTAGTAATTGTTTAATCGCTTGCTTATGCATTGCGCTTTGCCCTCGATCAAGTAGCGCAACTTCATCATGCCCCGTATGAATATCAATGCAATAAAAAGTTTTATCTTGACCACAGCTGTATAAACGACCATCTGCATCACTAAAAGCCAATGCAGTAACAGCCTGTTTATGCACTTCCTGCTGAAGGTACAACTGCCAACCATTTTTTTCAGTAAAAGCATAAATGGTGAGTAAGCCTTGTGTACTACCAGCCGCTATGTATTTACCTGTTTTATCAACGGCTAGTTTGGCTCCTGGCTCCATAAGTGTAAGCTGTTGCTGCAACTCACCATTTTGTGTACTAAGCAACCAAATATACTGTTGCTGCAAAATGGCTAACTGTTGCTGTACGACAGCAATCGCATCAATATCTATTGATTCGGCTGGTGAGAACGGTATGAGTGTCAACGCATCTTCTGTTAACCTTTTCTTCCATAATTGATGCTGGCTATCAACTAACCATAAGTTGTCATCCTCAATAACAATATGCTTAGCACCGCATTCTAACGAATTATGTCTAAACTGTTGTGTTTTTAGGTTGTAGCAATATAACCCTGTAGCGTGTCCTTCAGCATGCTCAGTCACCCAATACAATTGATTGCCATGACCTAACAGAGCACGAATAGCACCTCGATAGGGTAAATAAAGCGTCTGGCTCATAACTTCTTCCTGCTCTTTTTTAATTAGGCAAACTGCGTTGGATGTGCGCGACGAATACGTGTCAAAGCAACTAAACACGCTTCTCGTTCCATTTTACTTAAAGAGCGACTAAAGCCTTGTAGTAATGACCAAATTGCCTGAGCAAACTGCAAATCACGCTCTGCAAACTCTTGAATGGTCGCAATTAACGCACATTTACTTTTTATGGAGGAAAACGTTGTAGAAAAGGTCTCTTTATTTTTACTCATACGGGTAGGAGGAATGGTAAATAACTCACTACAGACTAATTGCTGCCAGTTTCTTAGTGAAATATTAACTGAGTTAATATCATTCATTTTTCGGTAGTGAAGCCACAGCTGATGTATTGCAAAATAACGCAGTTGTCGATCTGGGCTATCCAACAGTAATAAAAGTACATCTGCAGACAACTGACCGAGTTGTTGCAAAGCATAAAGGCCTAGTGTTCGTGCTGCTTTATGGTTTGATTCACATAACACTAACCAATCTGCAACTGTATACCGAGTTAGGTCTAAGTGGCAGGCCTTTAGCCTTTCGGGTTGATGTACAATGCTTGCTTGAATAAATACATTTACATCATGATAGTTCTGCTCAAGTAATTGAGCTAAGCGCTTAGTGCTTGGTAACCATGCCTGCCACTCATGCTCTACAAACCGTAAAGCAAAAGCGCGTAATTTGCGGTCATTGTGTTTAAGTAAAGGGAAAAAGCGCTGTAATGATAAAAACTCAGCAGGTATTTCTGCACCAGGGTCAACAGGACGATCTGTTTCAACTAAACAAAGCTGTTGGTGGTGACGAATTAAATAATGGCGGGCAAACTCAGCTAAGTTCTGCTGCTCCACTTTAGCTTCGGTAGCCCATTGCCATAATCTTTCACATCCGTTCATTATGTCTTCAGATGAAGACTCAACTTCCTGTCCCGACGTCTTTTTCAAAAATGCAGTTTCAGAAATAATTGCAATATCCGCACCCTGAGCTTGTAGTTGCTCAGCTTTAACCTGCTTGCTACCTTTCTTTCCATTACCATACAACGGTGAGCCTTCATCACCAATGACTAAGTAATTTAATTTTCCATTGACTGTGCTAGCAACTGCACCTCCTAGCTTTTTAACAAGTGCTTGTGCTTCACTCCTTGTCATCGTTGCCAACTTACCCGTAAATAAAAAACGCTGACCTTCAAAACTCACTAACTCAGCAGTTTGTGTCGACGAAGTTGATTCTGTCTCAGATTCGCTAATGACTTGAGATGATGTATTACTGGCAAAGTCAGCAGGTAAGAAATTAAGTGTAAGAACATCAACAGCAAAAGAATGATACGCAGTGTTAGATGATGCGGCTAAAGTCAGTAACCAATCTAAACCCAGTGTTTTAGCAGAGAACTGTCGTACATCTTTAAGCCAATAGCGGACCTCTTCTGCCAGATCTTCGGCAAAGTGAGTCACTGCAGGCCACTTTTTACCTTGGGTTAATAGCTGTGTTCGCCACTCAGCTTGCTGCCAATCTGGTTCATAAACCAGTGATTGACAAAATACAGCGCCAAACTTTTCTGCCTGTAGTTTACCTTCATTAACCCAGTCAATAACTGTTTCACTGGCTAAAGGATGGAGTAACAGTTGTTGTAAATGGCCTTGCGCCAAACTAGATAGATCAAAGTTTTTAATATTTGACAGGGCAAAGTCAGCAACGTAAGCACCTAATGGCTGCTCTTCATCAGTATTGATGAGTAACAAATCCAGGAAAAAGTCCAGAGTAATTTCAGATAAACTGAAATTATCAACCAAATAGCTAACGGCAAAATTAAAGGCTTCGTAATTATTCGCAAGCAGCAACTGCTTTAACCATGTTAAATTAATTTCTTTACGCGTATATAATTTTTTTATTTGCGCTGCTGCAAACTCGTGAGCATGCTTATCAACCAGCAATACTCCCCATGTTGAGAGTGGTACGCTTTTACGAAGATTAAACTGTTGAACAGAAGTCTCAGCAAACACTCTGGTATTCTTGTACTGTGACTGTAAAAGTTCAAGAAATTGATCACACGTTATTGCTTTGTTGTGAACCTGAAAAATGTCGATTGCAAACTGCCGAGCATCTGCAACTTGAGAGTTTAATAATCCCCACAACAAATCAAATAAGCCTAGTTGTAATAACGATTTTTGCTCATAAACAGGCGCATGATGTATTAACCAAATGACAAACTTATCAATTTCTTTACTTTGACCTGTTGGCAAACTCTTCAACCACTGACAAGGCAGTGATCGTAAGCCTGTTAAAAAGTATTTCTGTAATAGCTCAACTGTAAATCGTCTTACCAATTCAGCATTCGCTAATGACAATATTTTAATGAGGGGCTTTAAGTGTAACTGCCAAGCATCAGGAAATGCACAATGTTTAATGACATTTTGTCGATCGCGAATATAACGAAAATGAGTGCGAGAATACTTTTTACTACCATGATACAAAATATGGTTAGCAACCCACGTTGCAGTCCATGATGTATCATCGCGATAATGAATTAATACTTGCCCAGCGACTACTGGATAAAGTGATGGCCAACGCTTACCTATAATTCGTAAGGTACGCCATGCTCGGCGAGTAAGATACGTCAGCGTTTCAAGTCTCACCTCATGCTGAGATGGATTTGCCAGTGCCATATCAATTCGAGCAGCTAACAATCCATAGACTTCATAATCCTGCTCAGACTCAGCTAACTTAAAAATGAGTTTAATCGCACGCCAACAACCATAAACAAACGGTAGTTCTGTTAAAACCTGTAAAAGTATTTGCCGATCTACTACACACTTACTTTTCCACAGAGGTAATACCAACTTAAATATCAATAAGCGTCCATGAGTCTCAGGTAATTTGGTCGCTTGTTGAAAAAAACTTTCTCGCAAGTGTTGCTGTTGCTCTAGTGTTAGCTGCAAATAAGCTGGAGAACGCAAATACTGAACAAACTGCTCAACAGTCATTAACTCAGTTTGTTGTTCCTCACTTGGAAACTGCTCTATACCCTGCTGTTGATCTATATACTGACTAAGAAATGTAGAAAACTGGGGATCTTTTGAATGGAGGGCTTGTTGAAGTGTGCTTAACGATAATAATGCTGACAAGGTAACACCTTTATAATACTACTGGCTTGTCCATTTTAGTTTTTATCACTTACTTATATCCAACACGACATAACTGATACATACACTTTGTTAACTTATTACTTCAGCATGCTCAACTCGTACATCATTCTTAAATGGGAATATCTGGTTTCATTAAATTTATTATTACCGAACTAACGTCGCAATTTCTTATACCCAAAGCTGAGGGCAGTTATTTAGCAGAACTAAAGCTCTCACAAAAAATATGTGAGAATAGTAAACAGTTAATCATCATGTGGGGATAAAATTAAACCTAACAACTCGACTTATGTATATATCTTCTAAAAACAAGACACTATAAGTTAAGTTGTTAGGTTTTGCTTGCTGTGTGTCTACTTCATGACTTGGGACATGGAAGGCTCACTGGATCGCGCCACTATATACCGTTATGGTAACTAGCGAAACCGCGATTGCGTGGTTGGCTCAGGTCGCTGGTTACCATAACGGTATATAGTGGCAAAGCGAGCCTGAAATAGCCTTCCTTGTGTACAGTGCATAGTAATAAGCAAGAACGGCGCATCACCGCTCCGGTGTTTCCACCAAGCTAGACCATGACCAGCAAGTACATTATTTATATACCAGTTTAAGGTAGGGACTGCAACTGTTGTAAGACAAGTTGTAAATGATTTGGCGTAAATAATAAAAATAAACAGAAATACATCACTTGCTACTGTGTTTAAGGAAATGCTGGCAACCCCAGTAGCAAATCAAGCATGAAAATTAAATCAAGTACATACATATCTACTGTTGGATAACACGACAAATTTCGTTAACAACAGTGCGAGGGATTTTGTTATCTGTGGTAATAATATAGTCGGACACTTCTCTATATAATGGATCACGAATTTTCATTAAATTCGCTAACACAGCTTGAGGGTTCTCATTTTGTAGCAGTGGACGTCGTTTATCTCGAAATGTTCGTGCTAGTTGTTGCTCAACACTCGTATACAAGTAAATAACTGCACCTGTACTCTGTAATAACATACGACGATTTTTTTCCCGTAAAACAGCGCCACCACCAGTCGCTAAAACTATTCCATTCTGTTGAGTAAGTTCTTCTAACATCGCTGATTCTCGATCACGAAAACCTTCTTCCCCTTCTACATCAAAAATCCAGGGAATATCAGCACCTGTCCGTGCTTCTATTTCACGATCAGAGTCTTTGAACTCAACATCCAGGGCTTTAGAAAGCAAACGCCCGATGGTGCTTTTACCAGCACCCATCGGGCCAACCAAAAAGATACTCGTTTTAATCATGGCCTATACATGTCAATTAGCGTTTTGTTAGCGCATTATCAACAATTCTAGGCGTAATGAAAATCAGTAGTTCATTCTTTTTACGTCCATCAGTTGTTCGTTTAAACAATCTTCCAATAGCGGGTAAATCTCCTAAAAAGGGTACTTTACTCTCTATTAATTCATTTTCTTCTTCAAAAACACCACCTAGCACCAAGGTTTCACCATCAGGTACAAGTACTGTGGTATCTACTTCATTAGTATCAATAGCCAGTTCACCATTAAACTCAGTCTCTCCCACATCGTCTTTTTTAACATTAACTTTAAGCGTTATATGGCCATCGGGTGTAATTTGTGGTGTTACCTCTAATGACAACACTGCTTTTTTGAAAGACGTTGATGTTGCACCACTTGAACTTGCTTCTTGATAAGGTACTTCCTGGCCTGTTTCAATCCTAGCCATTTGCTTATCTTGCGTTAATATTTTTGGTTGAGAAATCAGCTCAGACCTATTTTCACTCTCCAGAGCATTTAACTCTAGGTTTAATATTGCACTGTTTGACACAAAACCAATGTTAAACGTGCTTGTTGGAGAACCAAGAGGCAAACTAACTAGACCTGCATTACCTGGTGTTGTTGAACCAGTAGTATTTTGGTCATCGTTACCACCTAATCGCCATTTACCATTTTTCTTTATCTTACCACCAGTCCATTGAACCCCTAAGTCGCTGGACATATCAACTTCAGCACTAACAATACGAGCCTCTATCATCACCTGCTTAACTGGAATGTCAATTTTAGTGAGCAAATCCCTTAGCTCATCAAGTTTGGATCGAGTGTCTTTTATTAACAGGCTATTAGTGCGATTAACAACCTGCACTGTACCTCTCTCAGAAAGTAACTGAACCCCTCCCTCTCCAGAAGAGCCTTGTAAAATACCTGCAATTTCACTTGCATCAGCATAGTTAATTTGCACTAACTCAGTATATGTAGGAGCAAGCTCTTCTATTTGTTGATTATTTTCCAGCTCTTGTTTTTCGCGTGCAGCAATTTCTTCTGCAGGGGCAACCATTAACACATTACCCACTTGCCGTTTGTCCAATCCTTTTGCCTTCAAAACAAGGTCAAGTGCTTGATCCCAAGGAACATTTTGCAGACGAAGTGTAATATCACCTGTAACCGTATCACTCGCGACTAAGTTTAAGTCAGTAAAATCAGCAATTAATTGCAATACTGATCGAACATCAATGTTTTGGAAATTAAGGGATAATTTCTCACCCGTATAAAGCGCCCGATCTCGTTTTAATTGCTCAACTTCTTTAGCCGTTAATGATTTTACACTGATAGTCAGTGTGTTATCTGTTTGATAAGCCAAGTAATCATATTCGCCTTCTGGCTCAATCGTGATAACAGCATTACCACGCTCGACAGTGGCATCAATGTAGTGAACTGGTGTTGCAAAATCAACTACATCTAGACGATTACGTAAATTTGTTGGAATTTGCGTTTCAGGAAACTCTAAACGAATCCGCCCGCCTTGTTCATTCATATCCAAGGGCACATTAGGATTCGATAATTGAATAACGATATTTCCCTCACCTTCTGCACCACGCTCAAAGTCAATACTACTAATAGCCTTGACATTTCTATTATATAATTTTTTTCGAGTTTGTTTATTGTTAACCGCTGGCGGAGTTTGTGTATATCTTGTTGTAGCACGCTGAGAAGTCTGCTGTGCTGCAGCTAGATCCTGCCCATCAGTACCAATTAAAATATATAAATTATTACCATCAATCCTAGTCGCATATTTAGCCGGCTGGTTTAAATTAACAACAAGGCGTGTTTTATCTTTTGTCTCTAAGACAGTAATACTTTTTGTATTACCAAAACCAATTTCATTGAATTTCTTCGCCAGGCCACTTTGTGCGCCTGGTAAATCAATAGAAATTCGCGCAGGGCGTTCAACTGTGTACCCTTTTGGCGTTGGCACTGCACCATCAAATTGCAGTTTTAGTTCAACTTTCTCCCCCGGAAGAGAGGCTACGTCCAGATCTGTAATGACTGATGCCAACGCCTGCCAGGAGTTGAAAGCCAAAACAGTGGCTATTGCCAAACCAGCTTTTCTTAAGCGTATGGTGTTCATACTTACCCACCAATGTTATTGAATACCACGATTATCACTGAGTCTTGAATAACCTTAACCAGAGCAGCTCAACATTAATAAATAAGCGAACTCATTCCGCTATCGCCAACATATTTATAAAAAATACGCATTAATGTTTCCAAGCTAATCCTTAAAGGCGGGCGATTCCCTGCCTTACACATTACTGTGTAAAGTTAGCGCAGCCAGCACTGGAGTAGTGAATTGAATAAAACAGACTTCCCCCGAAGATGTGCTTTAATGGCCTACCCTTCATTTAATGCAATTGTTCTAGGGCGTTCTACCCACTTATCTTTACCACTTGGGACAATTTCCGTCACTTTTATTTCAGTTTCTGTAATTGAAATAATTTTACCGTGATTTCGTCCTAAGTAATCTCCCTCTTTGACTCGATGGACACCTCCCCCTCCTCGAACCAAAGCCCAAAAACCATCATCGTTACTGATGCTACCAACCATCTGGAATGTTTCTATACCATAATTTTCCAAATACTGTTTTGGACGATTAAAATCCGGTTTAACCGACGACTCCTGTTGTTCTTTCTTTTCTGACACCTGAATAGGTGCTATAAAAGGACTTCGTAGCCCCGATGCACTATAAGTGAATGCTTCATACGGTTTAACGATTGGAATAGGTGGTATATTTCCTTTTGGTCGAGCTCTCACTTCATCCATAAATGATTGTAAATCTTCATACTCCCTACTCGTACAACCAGCCAGTAACACAGCACTGCTCAATAACGCTACCAGGGAAACTTTAGTGTAACCGCTCATATCCAGCCCCTAGTTTCCTTCAGTCTTCTCGTTATAACGATAAGTCTTAGCAATAATACTCATCGTCAGTATTTCAGCATTATTTTGCTGTGGCTTAATATCAAAATTATGTAACGTTACAATTCTTGATAAGCTTGCGACAGAACTTACAAAGTTACCTAAATCGTGATAATTACCCTGAACTCTTATTTGAATTGGGAGTTCGATATAAAATTCTTTTGTAATTTCTGGCAGCAGATCAATCGAATTAAAGTATAGACCACTTCTTAAACCTGCACGACTAATGTCTTCTAAAAGCCCAGGCACTTCTGTATCTGTAGGAAGCTGTTTAACCAAATCACCTAATGTACGCTCCATTTCAACCATCTGAGTTTTATAAGCATCAAGGTTTGCAGCCTGGAATGCTTTAATTCTGAATTGTTCTTTTAACTGGTCTTCTTCTTTTTGAACCGTTTCGTATCGATCATTTAATTCTTCTAAATGAAATTTATAGCCTAAAAATAATACAGCGCCAAAAAGAATAATCGCCACAACGATTTTTATAGGCGCCGGCCATGATCCAACATTCTCAAGATCTAACTCATTTATATTTTTAAAGGAATCAGCAACACTCATGGTTACTTCTCCTTATCTTTTTTATCAGCTTCAGGCGTTGTCTTTAACACCGCCATGACGAAGTTGTTCATAGACTTATTCGCAGAATTTCTTTTCACTGATGTTAAATTAGGCTCTTTAAACCATTTAGAGCTATCAAACTGTCGCATCAGCGTTGAAACACGGTTATTAGATTCAGCGACCCCGGTAATCGAGAGTTTATTACTTGCAAGTACTAAGTGATTAAAATACACACCATCGGGAATAACACGTACAAGCTCATCAAATATCCTAACAATAATGGGGCGGTCTCCTTGCAAGCGTTTGATAACATTCATCCGCTCAAGTAATTGCTCTCGCCTCTTTTTTAATTCTTTTATCTCGTCGATCTTTAAATCCAAAGCAGCAATTTCTTTTTTCAGAAACTCATTTCGTCCCTGCTGGTTAGCAATTGCCCCATTGATCTGCCGGTCTCCTAAAAAAACCAGTCCCGCAGCTATGGCAACTGTTACCCCTAAGGCTGTCAAAAAGTGTTTTTTCCGTTCTTCTCTTCGCTTTTCCCGCCATGGAAGAAGGTTTATTTTTGCCATCAGTCAAAACTCCTCATGGCCAAACCACAGGCAATCATCATTGCTGGCGCATCGTTGCTTAAAGCCGTCGCATTGACTCGACTGGCAACAGCCATATCGGCAAATGGATTAGCGATCATTGTTGAGTCACCAATTTTTTCCTGAACCAACTTATCCAGGTCACTCAAACACGATGTGCCTCCAGCAAGAACAATATAATCAACATCGTTAAACTGGCTAGATGAGTAGAAGAATTGCAATGACCGGGAAACCTGTTGAACAACAGCTTCTTTGAAAGGAATCAACACCTCTGACTCATAGTCATCAGGTAAACCACCTTGTTTTTTTGCCAGCCCTGCATCCTCAAAAGAGAGTCCATAACGTCGCTGTATTTCTTCAGTCAGCTGTCGACCACCAAACAACTGCTCTCGAGTATAGATGGTTTTCCCTTCATTAAGCACACTCAACGTCGTCATTGTGGCGCCTATATCCACAATGGCCACAGTTTGACGCTCATCATCCAGATTTAATTGCTTGGCAATTTGCTCAAATGCCCGTTCCATAGCATAAGCTTCAACATCCACGACTCTCGCTGCCAACCCAGCATGTTCAAGCACAGCTTCACGCATCTCCACATTTTCCCGCCGACACGCTGCTAATAGCACGTCGACCATCTCAGAGTTTCGCTGTGATACACCTTGAACTTCAAAGTCAATGGCTACTTCATCAAGTGGATAAGGTATATACTGATCAGCCTCTACCGATATCTGATTTTCCATTTCATCTTCAGAAAGCGAGGCATCCATTTCGATGTGTTTGGTAATGACTGCAGAGCCTGCAACCGCTACCGAAGCGTCCTTACAGCTACTGCGCGACTTTTTGAGTGCTTTGGCGATAGCCTCACCAACAGCATCAACTTCATTGATGTTTTTTTCAACAACCGAGTTCTCGGGTAAAGGCTCAACACCATACGCCTCTACTTTGAAACGGTTACCACTTCGACTTAACTCCAACAACTTGACAGATGTGGAGCTAATGTCTACCCCCAAAACGGGTTTTGATTTCTTATTGAGGAACCCTAACACGGATAATTCCCTATCAAGACGGCCACTTACAGTAAAAAGCTCATTATTTACATTAAATACCAGACTTTACATTCGCGCAATTATGTGAAATGCAAAAAAAGTCCTTATAATCGATACTAAAACAATGCAAAATTGATTAACCACTTCGCTAACTCCTTAATATGTCTAGAAAAAAACGAGGAATACTGTGACACTGATCAGATTTTTTATTTGGACCACTTTTCTCTTAATATGTGGCACATTCCTCATTTTGGCAGGTGTATACCTATACCTTAGCCCAGCATTGCCATCTGTTGAAAGTTTACGTGACATTAATTTGCAAACCCCATTACGGATATACTCAAGCGATAACAAACTCATTGGTGAGTTTGGTGAGCAAAGGCGCGCACCTATTGCCTTCGAAGACACCCCAAAACAAATGATCAATGCGTTTGTCGCTGCAGAGGACAACCGCTTCTTTTCTCACAACGGCGTTGATCCCAAAGGTCTGGGTCGAGCAGTTGCTCAGCTCCTAAAAAGCGGTGCCATACAATCTGGCGGTAGTACCATCACCATGCAGGTTGCCCGTAACTTTTTCCTCAGCAGAGAACGGGTCTTCTCCCGTAAGTTCAATGAAATTCTACTTGCCTTACAAATCGAAAAGGAACTCTCCAAAGGCGACATCATTGAGCTCTACATGAATAAAATCTACCTGGGTAACCGAGCTTACGGTATTGCTGCTGCCGCAAAGGTTTATTATGGCAAACCCATTGATCAACTCAGTTTAGCTCAATTTGCAATGATTGCAGGATTACCTAAGGCACCTTCGGCATATAACCCCATAGTAAACCCTGAACGCGCTTTAGAACGCCGCAACTGGATTTTAGGACGCATGCATTTCCTCAGTTTTATAAGTCAAGATGAGTATGATGCTGCAGTCGCAGAGCCTATCACTGCGAGTTATCATGGCCTTAAAATTGAACTAAAAGCCCCCTACTTGGCAGAAATGGTTCGCCAAGACATGGTCGAGCGCTTTGGTTCTCATGCTTATACTGATGGCTACACGGTTTACACGACTGTATCCAGTAAACTACAAAATTCTGCTCAGGAAGCTATACACCTAGGTTTATTAGAATATGAGCAACGCCATGGCTATAGAGGCCCAGAAAAACAACTGCCACCCACAGAATACGATGAAGAGGCATGGCAAAAAGAGCTGAAACAAACGTCTACTGTCGGTAATCTAGAGCCTGCCATTGTAACGCATGTTGGTTCTGATTCGATTGATGTAATGATGAAACACGGGCCTGCCAGTGTTAGTTGGGAAGGTCTGAAATGGGCTCGTCGTTATCGCAATGTCAATTCTCTAGGCTCTCAGCCAAAATCTCCTGCAGAGGTTGTGAATGTTGGTGATCTAATCAGGTTATTTAAACCAAGTGGGAAAGATATTTACGAGCTTGGTCATATTCCTAAGGTACAAGGTGCTTTAGTCTCTCTAAACCCCACTGATGGAGCAGTTATAGCCGTTGTCGGTGGATTTGATTATAGCCACAGTAAGTTTAACCGTGCAGCACAAGCTGCTCGTCAAGTAGGCTCTAACTTCAAACCCTTTATTTACAGTGCCGGCTTAGAGAATGGCTTCACTGCTGCAACAACCATCAATGATGCACCTATTGTTATGCCTGATGCTAACCTGAAGGTGTGGCGTCCAGAAAATGCGGGAGGTAAGTTTTTTGGTCCAACTCGATTACGCAAAGCACTTTATTTATCTCGCAATCTTGTGTCTATCCGCCTCTTACAAGCTATGGGTGTTGATAAAGCCATTAACTATGTGACACGTTTTGGCTTTGATGAGAAAAAGCTAGTGCCCAACCTATCTCTGGCCTTAGGTGCTGCTGAATTCACGCCTATGGAGCTTGCCACAGGTTATGCCGCTTTAGCGAATGGTGGCTACCAGGTTAAGCCATACTTTATAAGTCGCATTGACCACCTGGACGAAACTGTGTACCAAGCTACGCCTTATAAAGTCTGTAAAACGTGCCCACCATCACCTGACCCATCAAAAGTAGCGGATGAAGCAGAACTACTTTTGACTGATGATGATGGTTCCAGCTTTTATCCTGCTCAGCAAGTTATGGACCCACGAGTTAACTACATTATGTATACCATCCTGCAGGATGTTATAAAACATGGCACAGGACGCCGAGCACTGGCATTAAAACGCAGTGATCTTGGTGGAAAAACAGGCACCACAAATGACCAGAAAGATGCCTGGTTTTCTGGGTTTAATGCCGATATCGCAACCTCTGTTTGGGTTGGTTTTGATCAACCAAAAACCCTTGGGAGAAGAGAGTATGGCGGTACAGCGGCATTACCCGTATGGATTCGTTTTATGACTGAAGCACTCGCTGATAAACCAGAACATCCCCTACCACAGCCTGATGGCTTAGTACGTGTTCGTATTGATCCAGAAACAGGCATGGCTGTTGCCGCAGGAACACCAGGGGCAATGTTTGAAATTTTCTTAAAAGAAAATGCACCCGAATATGATCCATCAGTCGCAATGCCAAGTATCAATGATGATGCCCTTAAAACAGAGGAGATTTTCTAGCAAGGAAAGCCCATAAAGCATTTATCAATAGTGTAACTCAAAAGAAAAAAGGCACCGATCTGGCGCCTTTTTTTAATGACTCACTTTTTGAGTCCATATACACTGGCTACATTAACTGGAACTATTTAATATCCCCAATTGCCAGCAGAGGATAATGTTTCGGGTAAGGAAGTTTGGCCACACCACTATCAACAGCCGCTTTGGCTACAGCAGCTGATACCACATTGAGTAGTCTTATATCCATTGGTTTTGGGATAATATATTCTCGTCCGAAGCTGAGTGGCTTACCACCATAAGCGTTAACAACATCTTCAGGAACAGGCTCTTTAGCAAGATTTTTTAACGCGTGGACTGCAGCCAGCTTCATTTCTTCATTGATGGCAGTAGCTCTAACATCTAGAGCCCCACGGAAAATAAATGGAAAACCTAATACGTTATTGACCTGATTAGGATAGTCAGAACGACCTGTTGCCATAATGACATCATCACGAACAGATAAAGCAAGCTCTGGTTTAATTTCTGGATCAGGGTTTGAGCAAGCAAATACAATTGGGTTAGGTGCCATTTTCTTCAACTGCTCAGGAGATAGCAGATTCGGCCCAGATAGTCCTAAAAAGACATCAGCAGCATCGATAGCCTCATCTAACGTACGTTTTGAGGTTTCATTTGCAAAGGCAGCTTTATACTGGTTTAAGTCAGTTCGACCACTATGGATCACCCCTTTACGGTCAAGCATATAAATATTTTCAGGCTTCATGCCACAAGAAATAAGTAGCTTAGAGCAGGCAATAGCCGCTGCACCAGCCCCTAAACAGACCATGGAAACATCACTGATTGACTTACCTGCTAGCTCCAGCGCATTCAACATGCCTGCAGCAGTAACAATGGCAGTTCCATGCTGGTCATCATGAAATACAGGAATTGAACAAAGTTCGATCAGCTCACGTTCAATATCAAAACACTCTGGCGCTTTAATATCTTCTAAATTAATTCCGCCAAAACTAATAGCAATGCGCTTTACTGTGTCGATAAATGCTTGTGGGCTTTCAGAGTCAACTTCAATATCGATGGAGTTTATACCTGCAAAGCGCTTAAACAATAAGCTTTTTCCTTCCATAACAGGTTTGCTAGGTAAAGCGCCTAAGTTACCTAAACCTAAAATTGCTGAGCCATTACTAATGACTGCAACTAAGTTACCTTTACCTGTGTATTTATAAGCATTTTCGGGATCTTTGGCGATTTCACGAACCGGTTCTGCAACACCAGGACTGTATGCAAGCGCTAAATGTCGTGCAGTTTCAGCAGGTTTAGTCAACTCAATACTGATTTTTCCTGGTATAGGATTGGCGTGATACTCCAGTGCAGCGTTTCTTAAGTCCTCGGACATGGCGTTGTTTTCCAATTATTTGTTGTTAAATTAAAAGGCTTAAAGAAAAGGCATTTCTCCCTTAAGCAGGCAATGTTGCATAAACATTTACAAAATTTAATAGTCAGTTTTACGTAATCATGTGTCAACGTGTTACCCAATTTGAGTATTAATTCTGCTACTTAGAAAGTGCTTGTTTTATTTAATAACCTTTAACCATTGGCCTACTTTCGGTTCCCCTTTAGGATACATATCATTGATTAAACGTAGTTGAAGCTCAGCATGTTCCCTCAAAGAACTTCTCTTTGCTAACTCAGAAAATGTAATACCTGGCTTTACTTTAATAAGCGTAAGCTTGTTCCCTTCTGCTCGTTGATAGTCTTGTAGGGGTAACAGTTGAAAGCTCTTAATGATCTGCAAGAATTCAACATCATAGCTTGCAAATGCCGAACTCTGTTTCACCTGCCCTTGTAAAATAAATACTTTTCCCTGATGAAACAAAATCGCCAAACGTATATAGCTTCCACCCAACTTAGGCTGGATAACTGCCGTGTAACCAATAGTATTACCTATACGAATTGACTCCCCTCCTCGTAATCGATAACGCTGACCAGCCAATGATTTTAAGTAAGCATCAGGTCTGAAGCCATTTTTTATTGGGCCTTGCTCCATAACGAAAACGGCCTCTTTTTCAATAGGGTGAGCAACTAAGCGAGCATGCGTATTAATAATTTTCCAGTGCCGGGGAAAGCGTAACTTAAAGTTCATCGGTTTATGTAAAAATTGATTATTTACTGTTACACCACTGTTGACGCTTTCGCCAAAAGCCAAACCATTTATTTTCTGTAGGTACCGATCAGAAAACACATATCCTTGAGATTGAGTTGATACACTTGTCACTACTTCATGTAGCCGAGTGTCATTCTCAGGGTGTGTTGAAAAAATACCATGATAGGTACTTACCTCCCTGCCCTCAGCTTCAGCCTTTTTCTTAGCCCACATTTCATGGTGTTTTAGTATTTTCACCACATTAATCATGGCTTGTGGGTTATAACCCGCTTTAGCAAGGTAAGAAGCTCCCAAACCATCAGCTTCAAGTTCATGCTCCCGACCATACCCTCTTACCACCGCGGTACCCAAAATATTGGTTAAATCACCTGCAACCCCTATGCCTGTATAGGCTGCAACCACTTGACCAAACACATTACTGGCAGTACTCATACCATGTTGCTGAACACTATGTCTTGCTGTGACATGTGCAACTTCATGAGCTAGCACTGCAGCCAATTCGGCCTCAGAATTTAAATAAGCTAGTAATCCACGATAGACATAGATATAACCACCAGGCAAGGCAAATGCATTGACTTCTGGAGAGTCAATTACCTTAAATTGGTAAGGTAATGAAGGGCGATGGCTAACACGAGCCACCTTAAGTCCAACCTCTTGGACATAGCGTTGTAACTTTTGAGTATCAAGTATGGCAAGCTGCTTACGAATCTGTTGGTTATTTTTGCGTCCAACCTTCTGCTCATCTTGCTCACTCATTAATACAAAATCATAGTCACCCGTTGCAGGGTTAACTGCACAACCTGAAAAACAAAAACAGCTCCCTACCAGAAGAACCAAGATCAAATTCTTACAAGGATAGGATGAAGAAATGATACGTTTCATGAGTATTTACAATTTTATGCATGTTGCCAGACATTAGCACAATAAGACTAGTGTACACTTATTGAGGATTTTTTTAGCTGAATCACTGCGGGATGCCTCACAGCCATCAACCAACGAGCATAGTGCTTTGGCAGTTTACGCCCTTTTTTTCGCCGATCAATTAACCAGCCACGCACTTCTATTGTTGTATTCGCTAACTTTTTGACCCATTCCACACTGAAAAAAGGTTGATCTTTCTGCTGAATTTTTAACGCCACATTATTATCAGCCAGAATTACCCACCAATTATTTCGGGTAATAATGACACGTGTTACAGGGCCGTATATAAGATGAAAGCCAGATTGACGAATACGATCTGCACTTATTGGTGACTGATCCCGCCAAATATTTTGTTTCTTATTTCGAGCTTGTTGCTCAGCCGCCATAAAGCAAGACAACAACTCAATATTTGGTGGAATAGCAATGTAAAAGCCTAGCCCTTTGAACAATAAATGCTCAGAAAGCAGCTCTCCTTGTTGATTAACAACATAAGCCAACCTTCTTCCATAATGATCATGTTGCTGTTTTCCTGTTATCAAAACAAGGTGTTTTGAGTATTCCGCTAACCAGTGTTTGGCTTCTTTTTTTGCCATTAGCGCATAAGGTTCTGGGGGTTGGCCATCATAGCCTATCTCGGGCGTATTAATACCTATCAAACGGATTTTTTGTTTATCCGCATAGAGGGTATCACCATCAATTACCACAGGATTATGGAGTAGCTGTTGTTTTCCTTTGGGTTTATTACAGCTGGGCTGCGTTGTTGATTGATAAGAAACTGTAGTAGAGAGGAAACTTGATGGAGGAAGAGTTGAAGCAAACGTAGAGGATAGATAAAAAACCGTTAAAACAAAAAAGGCGCTAATAATCAGCGCCTTCTCAGAGAATCTCTGCGCGTTGGTATTATGCTTTACGTGTAGTGCGCATACCAAAACGTTGCTTAAAGCGTTCAACACGACCACCAGTATCAAGAATCTTTTGTTTACCAGTGTAGAACGGGTGGCAAGCAGAGCATACTTCAATGCTAAAATCTTTGCAGACAGTGGACTTAGTCTTGATTACATTGCCACAGCTACAAGTGATGTCAACTGTCTCATAATTTGGATGAATTTCTGCTTTCATGACGTTTCCTCTTGTATCATGTGCCGCTACCCGAACCCTTTACATACACACTTTGTCAGGCACCGCACTTACTGTAAATAATATATTTAGCACTTAAAGCATGCTAGGGTAGTAACGCAAGTGTACACTACCACCTAAATAAAACTGACCGGGCATCTTACCAGAAAGTATAGTAATGGCAACCTCCAGCAATCGCTGGTCATTATTTATCCTATAGTGGATTCCTACTGCAAAATCTATGATGCTACGCTTAAGCAGAAATTGCCGGTTATGATGTGCTATTTTGAGCAGCCTTATTAAACCTTTACTAAATCGCATCACTATGGGCAACTACGCCAAGTCAGAACCAACACATTACCTTCAGGTTGCCTTGCCAACCCCATTACGCAGAGTATTTGACTACCTTCCTCCCAAATCAGGTATTGACTTTTTAAGGCCAGGCATTCGACTCAAAGTCCCCTTTGGCCCCCGAAAACTTATTGGCATTCTTATAGCTATTACAGCAAAGACAGATATACCGCTAGCCAACCTAAAGCGCGTAGAGCAAGTTCTTGATGAGCAGCCAATAATTCCTAAAGACATACTGGAGCTTTGTCGGTGGGTCGCCCACTACTATCACTATAGCCTTGGAGAAACTCTCGGTACTGCCACCCCCACGGCGTTACGACAAGGTAGACCTGTTGCTCAGCAGACTCGAAAACTATGGCGTCTTACCTATCCCAACGCAGAAGCTCCAAGCCATATAGCACGTAATGCTAAGCTACAACTGGCTGCCTGGCAGTTGTTAAAACAACACCTAAAAGGTTTACATGAGCCCATGCTAAAAAGCTTGGGAGTCAGTAATCAGACGCTTTCAGCTTTGGAAAAAAAAGGGGAAGCAGAATGCATTTATGAAAATCTGCCTACGCTTCATACCATGCCACAAAGCATACTGCATGAGGCACCCTTAACGCTCAATCCCGAGCAGGCACATGTTGTCCAGCAGATACTGCAAACCGCACAACAGTTTCAGGTCTTCTTACTACAAGGAATTACAGGTAGTGGAAAAACAGAGGTCTATTTACAACTGATCGAGCAAACGCTAAAAGCCGGTAGACAAGCGCTGGTACTCATCCCTGAAATAGGCTTAACCCCACAAACATTACACCGCTTTGAGCAGCGATTTGCTGTTCCCATCGCCGTTATTCATTCAGGGTTAAACGACAATGAGCGTTACCTTGCCTGGCAAAAAGCAGTTGATTATCGAGTCGGGATTATTATTGGTACACGTTCAGCCGTATTCACTCCCCTCGCCAAGCCTGGTTTAATCATCATTGATGAAGAACACGATGCATCCTATAAACAACAAGACAGCTTACGCTACTCGGCCCGAGATATCGCTATTTATCGGGCTAGACAAGCCAACATTCCTATTGTACTGGGCAGTGCCACACCATCCCTAGAGTCTGTGCATAATGCTCAGACCCACCGCTACCGACATTTACATTTAAGTCAACGAGCAGGCCAAGCTAAACCTCCTAGCATCGAGCTGCTTAATATTCGAGGGGAAACCTTACAGGCTGGCTTATCTCCAGCCCTCCAACAGAAAATAACGCAACACCTGGAAAAAGGTCAGCAAGTACTCATTTTTATTAACCGTCGAGGCTATGCACCGACTCTTCTTTGTCATGAGTGTGGCTGGGTTGCAGATTGCCCTGACTGCGATGCCCACCTAACCATTCACCGTCAACCACCCCATTTACACTGTCACCACTGTGACTATCAGCAGTCTATTCCTGTACGCTGTGGGCACTGTAATACAGCAAGCCTATTTCCAGTTGGGGCAGGTACAGAGCGTATTGAAGACTTTCTGCTTAGTCAGTTTGACCCTATCCCCATTATTCGCATCGACCGTGATAGCACACGTGGTAAAACGCGCTTACAAGAACTTTTTAGCGATATACACCAAGGCAAACCGGCCATTCTTGTCGGCACTCAAATGTTGGCAAAAGGCCACCATTTTCCTAAAGTGACGCTAGTTGCCATTCTGGATGCTGACTCAGGACTGTTCAGTACCGACTTTCGTGGCTTAGAAAGATTGGGACAACTCGTTACTCAAGTGGCAGGTAGAGCGGGTAGAGGAAAGTTAGCTGGAGAGGTAATCATACAAACCCATCACCCTGAAAGCCCAGTATTGAACAGATTGGTAACAGAAGGGTATGAGGTATTTGCCAAAACACTGTTAGCCGAACGAGAAAAACTTAGCTTGCCTCCCTATAGCTATTTAGGGCTATTTAGAGTGGAATGTAAAAACCAAGAAGAGGGTGAGCGGCTATTACTTCAACTGCGAGAATTGATAAGCCAGTTTCTGCAATACAATAACCTGAATGGCCCCCTTGGTGTTACATTACTTGGACCTCTTCCAGCGCCGATGGAAAAACGACAAAGTTGGTATCGATGGCAGCTGCTCATCAGTAGTCCTTCTCGACAACCACTCCACACAGCGATTACATTTGCCATCCATCAACTAGAAGGTGGAACTCAAGCAATGATTAAACTTGCACGTAAAGTACGCTGGTCTGTGGATATTGACCCTCAAGACATGATGTAAACAACACACTTAAGAAACACAATAAAAAAGGGCTTAAAAAAGCCCTTTTTTACACACAGAATAAAACAATAAAATCTTACATCTGCTCCACAGTATCAATACCCAATACATCAAGCCCTGCTTTAAGAGTATTAGCCACCAGTGCACAAAACAATAAACGGCTCTGTTTAGTTGCTTCTTCCACACCGGCCTTATTAACTGGACAAGCTTCATAAAAGGTCATAAATGTACCCGCCACATCATATAAATAACCACACAACAGGTGTGGCTGGCCTTCAGCGACCATGACATCAAGGGTTTCATGAAACTGCATCAGTTTCATAGCCAAAGTACGCTCTTCAGGAGCTGTTACCATCAACTCACCCGATAACTCTTCTGGTTGCACGCCAGCTTTCCGAAAGATACTTTTCACACGAGTATAAGCATACAAGATATAAGGCGCTGTATTTCCATCAAACGCCAGCATATTGTCCCAGTTGAAAATGTAATCGCTGGTACGGTTCTTAGAAAGGTCAGCATACTTAATCGCACCCATGGCAACAGCACGAATAACGTCTACTTTTTGCTCCTCATCTAAATTAGGGCTTTTCTGTGCTATCAATGTAGCCGCACGGTCTTCGGCTTCATCTAATAACTCGGCAAGTTTCACAACCCCACCTGCTCTGGTTTTGAAGGGCTTACCATCATCCCCCAACATCATGCCAAATGCATGGTGCTCTAGTGAGCAGCGAGGCGTAGAAAATCCAGCTTTTTTACAAATTGAAAAGACCTGTTCAAAATGCTGCGCTTGTCGTGCATCAACATAATACAGCACACGATCAGCATGTAGTGTATGACAACGATAACGAATAGCGGCTAAATCTGTTGTTGAATATAAAAAGCCACCATCTTTCTTCTGAATAATGACCCCCATTGGCTCGCCGTCTTTGGTTTTAAACTCATCCAAAAAAACAACCTTAGCGCCCTGGTCATCAGTCAGTAAGCCCTTTTCATCAAGTAACTTAATAACATTAGGCAAGTCATCGTTATAGGCACTTTCAGCCATAACATTATCACGTGTCAGCGATACATTGAGTCGATGGTAAATTTCTTCACTGTGATTCAATGAAATATCAATGAACTTTTCCCATAATTTTTTGCAGTGCTCATCACCACTTTGTAGCTTAACCACGTACTCACGAGCCACTTCAGCAAATTCTGAGTCTTCATCAAAAGACTTTTTAGCGTCTCGATAAAAGGTTTCCAGATCAGACAGTTCCATAGAAACAGCGTCTGGGTTTTCTGCCGCTAACCGCTCCATATAGGCTATTAACATCCCAAACTGGGTACCCCAGTCACCCACGTGGTTTTGACGAACAACTTTATGGCCCAAGAATTCAAAGGCTCTAGTTACAGAATCGCCAATGATTGTGCTACGCAAATGACCTACATGCATTTCTTTTGCTAAGTTAGGCGATGAGTAGTCAATCACAATTGTCTTTGATTTATCCGCTTTAGGCACCCCAACTCTAGGATCTGTTATCCACTGTTGAAGTTGCTGTTGCATCCATTCAGGCTTTAAAAAGATATTAATAAAGCCAGGGCCTGCGATTTCTATCTTTTCAGCTACATCAGCCAAACTGAGTTGTCGAATTACATTTTCAGCCAGCTCACGAGGATTCTTGCCAAGCTTTTTCGCAGCACCCATTACTCCATTAGCCTGATAGTCACCGAAGTTAGCTCGCGCGCTGGTTCGTACCATTGCTTGAGTTCCTTCTGGCGCCCCAGCGGCAACTAACGCCCGGCTAACTTCGGATTCTAAAAACTGGCGAATGTTCATCAGATTTCCTTTGTTTGCTGTTACCAGATGCATAAGCAAAAAGCCCGATTAGCAATGCTAATCGGGCTTGTGTTACATTCTACGAGCACAGACCGACAGGCTTGCTATCATAACTGCAGTAATGAAAAGCCTCGTCGGAATGGTAATAATGCAGATGTCCCCCAATAAAGCGTTATGGGCGTAACACCTCCATAAAAATTCTGTACAGTCTTACCTAAAATATATTTCATAGCGCGTGCATACTAGCCGAATCTTGACATCAAAACAACTTTAGTGTTCGGCTACTGATAATTCAAATAAGCTTTGGCATAATGCACGTCAATTATTGTCTTCAAAATACATCTCAAGTGCCTTATCTGAACGATAAACCTCAAATTTTTAATGATGAAACTGAATACACTTGCAACATATATAGTCTACTAAATTAACAAACTATATATACTTCAAGTTGATGGTAAATTCAGCGTGAGGCACCTGATTCAAAAACGAAGGAAGACATTTTTCAATTTTTTGATAATCTTTTCACATAGGTAAGTAAAGAAACGTAAGATTATGACAAAACGCGGTGCAAGTCGTAAAACCAAGCAAACCCAGCAAGCACGCCCCTCTGGACTCCCCTGGCTAGTCACAGGTGTTGTGGTTGGACTCTTTTTAGCTTTTCTGATCAAGCTTGTCCCTAATGCAAGTGATATACGCAAAACTGTCACTCAAAATAACAAGCCTGCTTCAGAACAACAATCAGGTAGTCCATCTAAGGCTGTCTTTGACTTTTATACGCTACTGACAGAATCTGAAACAGTTGTACAAAATGTGGAAGAAAATGAAGTATTACCAGCAAAATTAACGCAATCCAAGAAGCAAACTCCAGCACCGTCTCCTCCAGAGAAAGCTGCACAGACTAAATATGCGCTTCAAGCTGGCTCGTTTAGAAGCCGACTGGATGCAGACCGCCGACGAGCAGAACTCATTCTACTGGGTCTGACCGCACAAACCCAGCCTGTTAACATCCGCAATGGTGAAACCTGGTATCGTGTACAAGTAGGTCCATTTGCTAATAAACAGCAAATGGTGAGTGTTAAGGGCAATTTAGCGCAACATAATATTGACTCGATTGCGCTTCAGATTAAGTAACCCCCCCCTCATCCATTGTCCTTGAATTATTCATTAGATACCCCATATTGAAAACATACCCGAGCCTGATATCAGGCTCCACTATGACGCACTGAACCAACCGAACTCACCAGCTCAATTTGGGTGCAGAAAAGCGTAGCCAGTATTGTCTTTTTATATACACAGCGGGTTAGACAATGTTTCGGCAAACTGAATATGTTCAGACAGCGTTATTTCCAAGCAAGATCAGAGGAGTTCACATTGGAACAGTATCGAGGCACAACCATCCTGTCTGTACGTCGTAACGGTAAAGTCGTTATTGGTGGTGACGGCCAAGTGACACTGGGTAACACCGTCTTAAAGGGAAATGCTCGCAAAGTAAGACGGTTATACAATGGCAACGTGATTGCCGGTTTCGCAGGTGGAACTGCTGACGCATTCACCTTGTTTGAACGTTTTGAAGCACAACTGGAAAAACACCAGGGTCACTTAGTGCGAGCGGCAGTCGAACTAGCAAAAGACTGGCGTACAGACCGTGCCCTTAGACGCTTGGAAGCCTTATTGGCAGTTGCAGACTCAAAAGCCTCGCTCATTATCACAGGTAACGGTGATGTTGTTGAGCCTGAAAACGGGTTAATTGCCATTGGCTCAGGAGGTCCATTTGCACAATCTGCTGCTCGAGCCCTGCTAGAAAGCACTGAATTACCCGCTCGCGATATTGTTGAAAAAGGCCTGGAGATTGCTGGAGATATTTGTATCTACACCAACCACAATCGCACCATTGAAGAGCTTGATTGTGAGTAAGCGCTGAGCCAGGACACAAGAGCACGACACGTCGTATTGTGAGTAAGATTTACCTTTTAGATATCACAGGTTTACCATGTCAAATATGACTCCACGGGAAATTGTTCACGAGCTGGACAAACATATCATTGGCCAGGCTGAAGCAAAAAGAGCTGTCGCGATCGCTTTACGTAACCGCTGGCGTAGAATGCAGGTCAATGCTGATCTGCGTAATGAAATAACCCCTAAAAATATCTTAATGATTGGCCCAACAGGCGTGGGTAAAACTGAAATTGCCCGTCGCCTAGCTAAACTGGCGAATGCCCCCTTTATCAAAGTTGAAGCAACAAAGTTCACTGAAGTGGGTTATGTAGGACGCGATGTTGAGTCAATCATTCGCGATCTGGTAGACGCAGCTATTAAGATGAAGCGTGAGCAGGCCATGGAGCGTGTAAAACATCTTGCAATAGATGCTGCCGAAGAACGTATTTTGGATGCATTACTACCTCCAGCTCGTAGCTTTGAAGACAGCGCTCAAGAGCGTGAAAGTTCAAGCACTCGACAAGTCTTCCGTAAAAAATTACGAGAAGGCGAGCTTGATGACAAAGAAATTGAGATTGAAGTCAAAGACTCTCCTGTAGGCGTGGAAATTATGGCTCCTCCAGGCATGGAAGAAATGACAAGCCAGCTGCAAAATATTTTTTCCAATATGTCCTCAAACAAGAAAAAAGCACGCAAGCTAAAAATAAAAGATGCATTCAAGCTAGTTCAGGATGAGGAAGCAGCCAAGCTGGTTAATGAAGATGAGCTCAAAGCAAGCGCCATTGAGTCGGTCGAACAAAACGGCATTGTCTTTCTTGATGAAATTGACAAGGTTGCCAAACGCTCGGCAGGCAGCAATGCCGATGTGTCTCGTGAAGGTGTACAGCGCGACTTGTTACCTTTAATCGAAGGCTGCACTATCAACACTAAATTTGGCATGATCAAAACAGATCACATACTTTTTATTGCCTCAGGTGCATTCCACTTGTCCAAGCCTTCAGACTTAATTCCTGAGTTACAAGGACGCCTACCCATTCGTGTTGAGCTTAATGCGCTGACAGTTCAAGATTTTGAGCGTATTTTGACAGAGCCTGATGCGTCTCTCACAGAGCAATATCAAGCACTGATTGCAACTGAAAATTTGAATGTTGAATTCAAGACAGATGCAATCACACGTATTGCGGAAGTGGCATGGCAAGTCAACGAAAGTACTGAAAACATTGGTGCTCGTCGCCTACATACCGTGATGGAACGGCTATTAGAAGAAATTTCTTTCAGCGCCGCTGACTTAAGCACAGAGTACAATGATAAACCACTTACAATTGATGCTACCTATGTTGATGAGCATTTAGGCAAGCTGGCTCAAGATGAAGACTTGAGTCGCTACATTTTATAGTGACTTAACGAAATCACACTTAATGTTGTGTCTGAATGAGCTTTATCACCTTAAGCTCATTCAGCTGCTTTATGATTTATTTTTATTCTCAAAAAACTCCCTTCCACTACAACTATTATAGGCTTTCCAGCTAAAACCTCTCTCCCAATCTGCCTAAGAGTAGTCTACAATCAACGCGAGCTATCATCTGAAATAATCACGATCACCAGCAACACTATGAATATACCTTTGCTGACCGATATCAAACTCCACAAGAAATCGCGTAAAGTAAGCCTCACATACAACAATGGTGAACGGTTTGAATTACCCTGTGAATTATTAAGAGTATTATCTCCCTCAGCGGAAGTTCGTGGTCATGGTCAAGGCCAAGCTGTGTTGCAAACAGGAAAGCGTTTAGTAAACATACAACAGATTGAGCCTATTGGTCATTATGCGTTAAAAATCACCTTTGATGATGGACATGATAGCGGACTATTTACCTGGGACTATTTGTACGACTTATGTTGTCATCAGCAGCAGTACTGGGATGAATATCTGCAACAGCTTCACCAAGATGGAGCAAGCAGAGACCCTGACATTAGTGTTGTTAAATTAATTGAGTAAAGGCTGATTTTCCATGCTCTATGCCCAATACAAATGTTTTTTCGGTGTAGCCATCGAGCGATGATAACAAAGGCAAAAAGTCATTTGTGAAGGGTGTATTTGTGACCATCGTTACATGGATAAGCATCTTTCTCATAGGAAATATCCTACCTTCACTCAAAAATTATTTTACTTTTTCCATAGCTAGAGGCGCGTATGTCTGGAAATAATAAGCCATCAGATGGTCAGCAGAACACGACCCATTTTGGATACCAACAAGTTAAAGATAGTGAAAAAGCCAAGTTAGTTGCTGATGTTTTCCACTCTGTAGCGCCAAAGTATGATCTGATGAATGATCTTATGTCGATGGGCATTCATCGAATTTGGAAACGCTTTACCATTGAGCTTAGCGGTGTTCGCACAGGCAATAAAGTATTAGATATTGCTGGGGGTACTGGTGATCTTACTCTTAAATTTGCCAACCTCGTGGGAGTGGATGGTCAGGTCGTCCTTGCAGACATTAACGACTCAATGCTGAAAGTGGGTCGTGACCGATTAATTGATCGAGGTGTTTGCGGTAATGTTGAGTATGTACAAGCTGATGCCGAAAAACTGCCCTTTGCGGATAACACCTTTGATTGTATTACCATTGCTTTTGGTTTACGTAATGTGACTCATAAAGAAGAAGCGCTAAAATCCATGCATAGGGTATTAAAGCCTGGCGGGCGCTTACTGATCCTTGAGTTCTCCAAAACCAATAACCCTATAATGAGTAAGATGTATGATACCTACTCATTTACGGTACTGCCTTTGCTGGGTAAGTTAATCACCAGAGACAGTGACAGCTATCGCTACCTTGCAGAATCTATCCGCATGCACCCTGATCAGGAAACATTAGAACAAATGATGAAGGATGCTGGGTTTGTTCGCACTAGCTATCACAATATGACAGGAGGCATAGTCGCACTGCATAAAGGAACAAAACCATAGTGTTATGCTTTTTTTAAATTTATAAAATCAACTTGAGCTACTGCTCCGTGTTTAATTAGTACGCATTTATCACGCGAGCACTTTTACCCTGACTAGTACATTTACAATAAATAGGTTGCGAAGTAGAAGGGAGTCAGAAGTATGAGCATTACTGTTAATACAGCCTTGTATGCTGCCATGGAAAAGGTGGTAAACGAGTTACTGGCGCTTGATCCACTAACTCAGCAGCGCCTTGCACACTTTAGTGGTGAAACACTGTGCATCCAAAGTACACAACCCAAATTAACCTTTTATATATCATTTACACTGCAGGGCATTAGCCTACATAGTCATCACGAAATTAACCTTACTGCCTGCATCACTGGTGAAGGTATTCATTTACTACGCCTCCTACTCCACAAATCAACGGCAGATAACACGCTACATGAGCGCTTACAGTTAGCTGGCAACACTGACTTTATCATGGCTGTTCACCATGTGATTCAAGAAAGTGAGCTTGACTGGGAAGCCCTGATTGCCAAGCTAACAGGTCCGCTTTTAGCACATAAAGTTACTAATGGTTTGAAAAGTGGCCTGCATTGGTTGCAATATACTCGGCTAACATTACAGCAAAATATCACTGAATATTTACAAGAAGAGCTGAAAGAACTCCCACCTCGTAATGCTGTAGAGATATTTCAAGAAGACCTGGCTCAACTGCAATCAGATACAGAGCAACTTGAATGCCGGCTTGCTCGCCTCCAGAAACCATTTAAAAACGCGCCGCAACAGGACTAGCCGTGGTTCAAATTCCCCGCCTGCTAAAAATCATTTATGTTACTGCTAAGTATCGTTTAGATAATCTGATAGACGATGCCCCACTGCCCTTTTACCTGCGATTGGCGTTTTGGTGCTTACCATGGCGATGGTTCGTCCGAAATCAACACCCACGAGCAGAGCGTTTACGCTTGGCCTTGGAAGAGCTAGGTCCTATTTTCGTCAAATTTGGTCAGCTATTATCCACTCGCCGAGACTTACTCCCAGATGACGTTGCTCAAGAGCTGCAAAAGCTTCAGGACCAAGTCCCCCCCTTTCCTAGCGAAAATGCTATTAAAATTATTGAAGCAAGCCTACAGCGACCTGTTTCAGAGGTGTTTACCTCGTTCTCTGCAGCACCTATGGCTTCAGCTTCTGTGGCTCAGGTACATGCTGCAGAATTACCTGATGGCCAGCAGGTTGTTGTAAAAGTCATTCGCCCTGGAATCAACAAGGTTATACGACAAGATATTGCCTTACTTTATCTGTTAGCACGTATTATTGTTTTAGTCTCTCGTGAAGGCCGACGACTTCGCCCTTTGGAAGTTGTGCAAGACTATGAAAACACAATTTTTGATGAGTTAGACCTACAACGTGAAGCAGCTAACGCCTCCCAACTCCGCCGCAACTTTACCGACTCAGACAAGCTCTATGTACCACAAGTGTACTGGGATTTTACGTCTACCCAGGTCATGGTAATGGAGCGAATTCATGGCATCCCTGTTGCGAATGTCGAAGCCTTATTAGCGCAAGGCACTAATATGCGCAAACTGGCTGAGCGTGGTGTAGAAATTTTCTTTACCCAGGTCTTTCGGGATAGCTTCTTTCATGCTGACATGCATCCTGGCAATATCTTTGTTGCAACGGAAGACCCTAGCAACCCTTGTTATATTGCTATCGACTGTGGGATATGTGGATCACTTACACCAGAGGATCAAAGCTATCTGGCACGCAACCTGATTGCCTTTTTTAAACAGGACTATCGTATGGTTGCCCAGCTGCATATTGACTCTGGCTGGGTGCCTAAAAACACCCGAGTGAATGAGCTGGAAGCTGCAATTCGTACTGTGTGTGAGCCTGTTTTTCAAAAACCGCTGAAAGATATTTCATTTGGGCAAGTGCTATTACGGCTATTTCAAACAGCACGCCGCTTCAATATGGAAGTCCAGCCTCAGCTGGTACTGTTACAAAAAACACTGCTAAATATAGAAGGTCTAGGTCGACAGCTCTACCCTGAGCTTGATCTCTGGTCAACCGCTAAACCTTTTCTAGAACAATGGATGAAAAAGCGTATTGGTCCTATGGGTCTATTAAAATCACTGCACACAAAAGCACCTGACTTACTTGAACAAGCTCCACTACTCTCACAGACAGTAGTTAAAGCCGTTGAGGGCTATGTAGCACATCAACATCACTATCAGCAACAACTTGAAGAAGCACGGCATAAGCAACAACGTCGCAGAATTCAACAGTGGGTTGGTAGTGCGACGCTAGCGGTTGGTCTAATTGGTTTGTGGATTCCTGACTGGTATAACGTCATACTAAATGCAAGTGAAGCCCACTTAATACTTGTAGCACTGGGTGTTGTATTACTGGTTAAGCAGGACTAAAAGCAGTATGGCAAATAGAGAACACGATAGCTGGCTAAATGATATTAAATGGGATGCAAATGGGCTAATACCCGCGATTGCACAGGATGCTACGACGGATCAAATCCTCATGATGGCCTGGATGAATAAAACCTCTCTGCAACAAACTGTTGAAACGGGTGAAGCAGTCTATTGGTCCCGGTCACGCCAGAAGTTATGGCATAAAGGCGAACAATCTGGTCACACCCAACAAATTCATAGCATCTTTTTGGACTGTGATAGTGACGTCCTCATTCTGAAAGTGACCCAGCAAGGGGGCATTGCCTGCCATACAGGCCGACTAAGCTGCTTCTATCGCCAGTTGGATACGAGCCAGGAAGCACCTCAATGGCAAACCGTTGCTCCTGTTCTACAAGACCCAGAGACCATATACTCAAATAAATAGATGCTGTTCTTGAGTATTTAATTACTACTAAAAAAGCTTGCTGCGCTTACGATGAAATATTTTTTGACTAAAACCTGTTTACTAGAGTCAAACCTATGAGTGATGTATTAATAGCACTAGGCAAAGTATTAGAAGAAAGAAAAAACGCTAGTGCCGATAGCTCTTACGTTGCAAGCCTTTATGACAAAGGGCTTAATAAAATTCTGGAAAAAGTGGGCGAAGAGGCCACAGAAGTTATCATTGCCGCCAAAGACGCAGAGCAAGCACAACTAAAGGCGGATGTTGTCTATGAAACGGCTGACTTATGGTTTCACACCCTTGTCATGTTGGCTCACTTGAATATTAAACCAGAAGAAATACTACAAGAGTTAGCCAGACGTTTTTCAATATCTGGCTTAGAAGAAAAAGCTTCACGTACTGGTAATAAATCATGACTGACTGTTTATTCTGTAAAATTGTTGCGGGCGATATCAAAGCAGACATTGTCCATGAAGATGAACACTGTATTGCCTTTAAAGACATAAACCCCAAGGCTACCACTCACTTATTAGTGATCCCTCGTCAACATATTTGTAACCTTTATGATATAAAACCTGAACATGATCACCTGCTAACCCACCTTATAAAAACCATTCCACTTATTGCCAAAGCGCAAAACCTGGATAACGGCTTTAGAACGGTAACCAATACAGGTGAAGGCAGTGGCCAGGAAGTTTTCCATCTTCACTTTCATATACTAGGTGGTGGGCCACTAAATCCCTTATAATGCAGCGTCATTTTGGCTGTGGAATTTCGTTAAAAGGAGTAACACATGGGTAATATTGGTTGGGTTCAGCTGTTAATTGTTCTTGTTATTGTCTTGCTATTATTTGGCGGTAAACGCTTACGCAACTTAGGTGGTGACCTAGGATCTGCGATCAAGGGCTTTAAAAAGGCAATGGACTCTGACTCAGATGCTAATAAAGATGCTCCTCCTAACAAGCTAGAGCAACAAAACCAGCAGCAGGACAAATCCTCTGAAACAAAACAAGATACAACAAAAGAACACGATACTGTAAACAAACAGTAGTTTTGAAGTTCCACATTGAGGAAATAACGTGTTTGACATAGGCTTTGCAGAGCTTCTGCTTATTGCCATTATTGGCCTGATCGTATTAGGTCCTGAGCGACTCCCCCATGCTATTCGTACTGTCACTCTATGGGTTGGCAGGATTCGTCGTGGTTTTACAGCAATGAAATCTGAAATTGAGCGAGAAGTTGGCGCGGATGAAATTAAGCGCCAACTTCATAATGAGCGAATCATGGATGAGTTAAAGCAGGCTCAAAAAAGCTTGCAAGAAAATGTTGAGGATGTAAAACACGACTTGGATAACTCAATTCACCCGGCTCTCTCCCAGTCTTCATCTTCACAGCAACCTGTAGCTGACTCAAAGGCACCACCAACAATCAAACCTTACTCTGTTTCACAACCTGCATCTGACACAGGTAATAAAAGTGAAGTGCCAGCAGAAAAGTCAGTTCATCAGTCTGATTCCTAACCGTTCGATATAAGTTGTGACTATCCATGAGCTCGCAAAACTCAAGTACTGAAGAGACCCATAACAACGATAAAGAACAACCCTTTATTGAGCATTTAACAGAACTTCGAAGTCGCTTACTAAGAGTTTTTATTACTATTGGGGTAGCATTTGTACTCTTAATTCCCTTTGCCAACATTATTTATGAATTTATTTCATTGCCTTTAAGGGAGCTACTTCCTGAAGGTAGCACCATGATTGCGACCGAAGTAGCCTCTCCTTTATTAGCGCCTTTTAAACTCACTATCATTGCCTCAATTTTTTTAACCATCCCTTATATACTTCATCAGGCGTGGAGTTTTATCGCACCGGGCTTATATCATCATGAACGCCGGCTAGCAATTCCATTACTTGCTTCTAGTGTACTTTTATTTTACTTGGGTGTAGCTTTTGCCTATTTTGTCGTATTTCCCTTACTATTCGACTTTTTCACTAAAATAGGCCCCACTGATGTGGCAATAATGACAGATATAAACAAATATCTGGATTTTGTGCTAAAACTATTCTTGGCATTTGGCTCAGCTTTTGAAATACCTATAGCCACGGTATTACTTATTTGGTCAGGGGTTGCATCTGTTGAAAGTTTAAAAGCTAAGCGTCCTTATATTATTGTTATCTGCTTTGTTGTCGGCATGTTACTAACACCGCCAGATATAATTTCACAAAGTTTACTGGCAATTCCAATGTGGCTGTTATTTGAAAGCGGTCTTTTTTTTGGAAAAATGATTACACAACGATCATCTGAAACAACCAATCACTAAGTGATAATTATAAAAATATGAATTTAATACTACTGTTTAAAGAAGACTTTATCAGTGTAAGTCATGTGAGGATTTCTGACCAAAGACACTGGCATATCCAACATATCCTGACTAAACAGATTGGTGATAAAGTTACCGTTGGTCTGCTTGGCGGTGATATCGGACAAGCTATTATTACAGAAATCAATGAACACGGTATTGAATTAGAAGTAGAACTAACATCCCCTCCTCCAGCACCTCTACCTTTAACCTTATTATTGGGCTTACCCCGCCCCAAAATGCTCAAGCGTATTTTATACTCAGTCACCACGCTGGGAATAAAAAAGATAATACTTATCAATAGTTATCGTGTTGAAAAAAGCTACTGGCAAAGCCCATGGCTTCAACCTGAAAAAATGGCACCCTTTTTACATGCCGGCTTAGAGCAAGCGAGAGATACCCATCAACCCGAAGTTATTCTTGCACGACGTTTCAAACCTTTTATTGAGGATGAGCTGCCTGCACTTTGTGCGGGTAATCAGTGCTATGTAGCACACCCTATGGCTATTTCTACTCCTCCAACTAACCTGACAACACCAAGCATTGTTGCTGTAGGTCCAGAAGGCGGATTTATTGAATACGAAGTGGAAATGCTAGCTGAAAGAGGATTTGAACCTGTTCGGTTAGGTGAACGAATATTGAGAGTAGAAACGGCCATTCCTACACTTGTTGGCCGCATGTTTAATCTAACTTAACACTTATTAGCAATTATTTTCTAATAATTTACTTTTTATTAAAGCTGTATCCTCAAAAACACGTATTGCCGTATTTTTAAAATTCCAACATGAATGTAACAGGCCCATCATTTGTTAATGATACTTGCATATCCGCAGCATATATACCTGTTGCAATTTGGGGATAACGTTGTCGCAAATAGTTAACAAAATAATCATACATTGCTTCGCCATGTTCAGGAGAAGCACCAGAGCTAAAACTAGGGCGTAAACCTTTTTTAGTATCTGCTACTAACGTAAATTGAGAAACAACTAATATTCCCCCATTAACTTGCTGCACATTTAAATTCATTTTTCCCACATCATCACTAAATAAGCGATAATGTAATACCTTTTCGGCTAGCTTTTCTGCTATGGTAGTCGTGTCCTGTTGTTCAACGCCCAATAGCACCAGAAGCCCATGATCAATGGCTCCAACTACTTGAGCATTAACATCTACCTGCGCTTGAGAAACACGCTGTAACAATGCTTTCATAACTCATCTTACTTCGTTGACTGTTTTACCCTAACTCACACTACTAGAAGAAATACAACATTTAGTGCATCTTGAGTATTACTCATTCCCCCATTCATGCTTTAACCGTTTACCAATTTCATCTGTTGCACGAATTAACGCATCAGCAATACTCGGTTCTGCAGCAGAATGTCCTGCATCACGTACAATATGTAACTCGGCAGCAGGCCAAGCTTCCTGCAGTAGTAATGCATTATCCAAGGGACAAATCATATCATAACGACCATGTACAATAATGCCGGGAATATTTGCAATTTTATCAATATCCCGCATGATTTGATCATGTTCTAAAAAACCTTTATTGGTAAAATAGTGGCACTCAATTGTTGCTAGCGACGTTGCACGATGAGGCTCAGAAAACGAATCGAGGACTTCCTGATTTGGTCTTAGCGTTGCGCAATGGCCTTCCCATACTGACCAGGCTTTTGCTGCAAACATACGAGCTAATTCATCATTACCTGTCAACTTGCGATAGTAAGCACTCAATAAGTCTTTTCGTTCTTCCAGGGGGATAGGCGCAATAAAATGTTGCCAATAGTCTGGAAAAATACGATTTGCACCTTCTTGATAAAGCCAGCGAATATCTATTTCTCGGCACAAGAATACTCCACGCAGAACCATCGCCATCACATTAGACGGATACTGTTGTGCATAAAGTAATGCAAGTGTTGACCCCCAAGACCCCCCAAAAAGCACCCACCGGTCAATATTTAAAAACTTACGTATCGCTTCAATATCTTCAATTAAAGCTTGAGTATTATTAGCCGTCAGTTCTGCATGAGGTATTGACCGTCCACATCCCCGTTGATCAAATAAGACAACACGATAAGTTTGAGGATCAAAAAAACGTCGGCTATGTTTATCACATGCGGCCCCAGGACCTCCGTGTAAATACAAAACCGGGATACCATCAGCATTACCACTTTCTTCAAGATAGAGTTGGTGTGGTTCATCTACTTGCAATGTATGACGAGCATAAGGCTTAATTGCAGGATAGAGTGTATACATAGTTTTTCCTTTACCCAGGCCTGACCTCTATATGATATACCCTTCACGAAATGTCTTTAGAAAAAGGTGTGACCAATACAGTCGATGGCTAAGCTTTCACTTATATAGACTTATGCACCAACTCGTTTAACCTATTCTCACACGCTAACTAAACGTTTACCTCAGGTTGCTTGCTGACACTTCTACTAAAATTCGCTTTGAGTATAACGAAACCGCTATGAATAGAAAAAGTACCCTTTTTTCACAACTAATAAAAGCATTACTCGCATTAAGTATCAGTATTCTTTTAAGTGCATGCAGCTCCTCCCCAGATGAAGAACTTATTGCTGATGCTATTAGCGATATTCAAGAAGGACTGGAAACCAAGAATAGCAAAATAGTCCTCAATACGCTTAGTGATGACTTTATAACAAATAAGAACCAGGATAAAACATGGGTAAAACGCATAATGGCGCTTTATTTTCTTCGTCATAAAAGTATCACTATTCTAATCACTCAATCAGATACACAAATTAATAAACAGCACCCAAACGAAGCTAACACTGAAGCTACCGTAGTACTTACTGGTCAAGCAGGATGGATACCTGAATCAGGAAAAATTTACCATGTGATAGGTCGCTGGAAAAAAAATGACGATCAATGGCTATTAACCTATCTGGATATCAAGGACTAGACAAAACATTCTTTGTATCCACTCGCAGGCACCTTGATTTAGCAAGTATTTGAGCTATAGAGTTAGTGTAGAAAACTCAAATAGTATATCTGTCTAATGCACATTCCACTGCCAATCAACCAACAAATAAATGAGAAATACTGCTTATTACCTAAATTATCCACTGAACAGCAAGAGAGAATACACAGCAAAGATCACATTGTTTTATTAGATACAGGCATCCATGCAACCCACCCAGCCTTTAAAAGCAGCCAACTGACTTTAATAGACTTCACTTATCCACAAGGTCATTGTCAAGATGATATAGGACACGGTACACATAGTGCGGGCATTTTAGTAGGTCATGATAAGGCTGGCTTTCATGGGTTAATTCCTGATAAACCACTGATCATGGCAAAAGTCATGGGTAGGCACTTATCCAAACAACAAAAAATTAAAGCTATTTTGCAAGCATTAACATGGTGTCTTCAGCATGCCAGTCTCATTATTATGCCTTTAGGCTCAATGGCTAATCACTCCAAAATAGCTCATGTTGTGAAACAATTAAGTCTACGCAGTATTCCCATTTTTGCAGCGGCAGGCAATTATGGTCGTGACAAGCTTTTGTTTCCCGCAATACTTCCAGATGTTTTTGCAATATCAGCGTGTGATAATCAAGGAAAAGTACTACCTGAATGTTATCAAGCAGAAAGTGACCATTACGTAGTTCCTGGACATAATATTGAATCCACAAGCTTATCTCACTGGCATATTCATTCTGGTAGTTCCCAGGCTTGTGTTATTGCTGCAGGATTGACAATTCACAATTATTTAAAATAAATAATTTTTTTGCACTTTTCATCTTTAGTGCTAAAAATAATGCAAACACTGCTATTGCATATATTTTTAAAATTAAAAAATTTTGTGACTTTGCCGTTCTGAAGTTACAACTAACAGTAAACAAACACTCTTAATTAACTCGTTTATTAAACAAAAAACCCTTTAAGTATGTTGCTAGGGTATCAATTAACATAAGGACAGTGAGGATAATATGAAGCTGGAGCCAATCATTAATGACAATATTACACTTGCTAATAGCGAAATTAAGAAGATTGTTGAGCGTGTAATAAATAGCGCAAAAATTGCCGCCGAAAAAGTTGCGGTAGAAGAAAACTTTCATCCACTGGAACGTAGCTTTGAAGATATTTTTAAATCGCGCTTTGGCGAGTATTCAAAAGACAAGCAGGAAACAATTAGGCGCAGTCTAAAACCTATTTACACTGCAGATAAAGCTATTAGAACACGTTTATATGGTGATCTAGGTGCAATTGATGTAAAAGCGATGGAAAGTGTTGAGCATGAAGTTACAAAACTACCTAAGCTAAAAATCGATCCTCGCTTACTTGGAATTTGGACGCCTTCACCTGCTTCTGACATTAGTCAACCTGAAGTAGAACGTATGCGTTCAACACAACCTCAAATTCTCAATAGTCATAATATTTTAACTTCAGATGCCTTGTTAGGTGGTGGTCGTGTATTCACTGATTTACAAGGTGAGTTTGATCATGATGATTTTGAGCCTCAGGCTGTTACAGACAAACTTGCACTTTATGTACGTCGTGTTAAGTGTGTTGATGAAACAAATCCCGAATGGTGGGGTTCAGATGAAGTTTCTGTTGCGGGAACATCTGTTGATGAAACAGGTGATACCAAAAAAATAAATGAGCACTTTGTCGGTGGTGGCTTTGATGATGGTGATAGCCGCTGGTATAACCCTAACTGGCGTTTCCACTGGTTCAGTATGCGTGAAGGTGACAGCTGGCCAAAATCCTATTACATCACTATGATTCTTGCTGAAAAAGATAATGGTGGTTTGGCTGCTTTCTTACAAAAACTGTGGGAAAAAGTTGAGTCTCAAGTGAAAGATGCTGTTGCTGCTTATGTTGGCGGTTTGATTGGTTCCAGTTTTGGTCCATTAGGAACACTCATTGGTGCAGCCGTTGGTTATGCCGTGGCTAAAATCGTTGACTGGTTTATTGAGGCTTGGAATGATGACATATTCCCACCCAGAACCGTCAGCTGTACTGTTCCTTCTTTTGGTGCTCGCTGGACAATCAGTGGTGTTTGGGGTTCGACCACATCAGGTATTCGTCGTAGCCATTTCTATGGACACGGTGGTCACTATTATATTGAATATTACTGGAAACTTTACGCATAATACTAAGTAGATATATACTAAAAATAAAGGGTGATATCACAGAAAGCCTACCTTAATGGTAGGCTTTTATTTTTTAATCTACCTTATTATTACCCTCAACTCCGCCATTCTTTTAATTATATAAAACTGGAATTTACACGGAGTGGCTTAACGCTAACGCATCAAGTATTGTGATATTCAATAAGATGGAAAACTCAACTATTATAAATACAAAGAAGGGTTATTGTATCAAGGAAGGTACTACAATGAATAAGTTAAGGTTTCCCTTAGTAAAATGTCTCAATTTTTTTTCAACTATACTACCGTTATCTTTATTGGCTTTTAATATTCAAGCTGCGTGTACAAATATTGACTGTGCCAATATCAGTGATACAACCTGGACATTTATACAAAGCACTTATTGTAATAATCCATGTGTTGCCAATGTTAACAGCACATTCGATAGCACTCACTGTGCATCAAAACAAACCATGATAGATCTTTGTAATGCAATTATCGCCGACTCTAGCTGCTCTGAGACTTCTTTACGTGGAGGAAGAATACTCGGCTCAGCTACAATCACTAATGACTTAGGAAGCCTTGCCAATAATAATTGTGCAGCAACTAAAAAAGGAAGTATCTTATACAACTCTGTAGTCAACCAAGTAATTACGATGTTTCCTGGACCTTAATATTGATCATACCTTATGGTGTGCTATTTACGAACGGACCTACTAGAGAGATAGTAGGTCAACTTTGAACATGCTAAAACATTTAATCTCCTCCTCTACATCAACCACTTGTGAAGGCATGGCAACCATTTGACTATTAGCTTTATGGCACATCCAAAAGTAATCCCTTAATCCTTCAAAAACGAGCCTTAATTGCTCTCTATCAAGTTGAGGATACTTTTTACTCATTTTTATTTTAAGTACCTGTTGAAATCGGTAGCGCTCAATAAAATTTAGCTGTTGAACTTTCTTCAACTTATGATTAATAACAAAAAAAATAACAACGACTGCAATTACACCTATAGCAAAAATTTCCATAAGCTAACCACTTGCCCAAGCTTCACCAGCACAACCAATAACATTATCGATAACCTTTTATGATTAACCATAACTCGTCAAGTTTATAACAGCTTAATTTTTATCCTCTAAAACAAACGGCATAAGTTTAACCATATTCCGAGCATCATCAATGCCACGGTGGTGTGTACCTTCCAGCGGAGCACCAATCAATTTTAAAGCTTTACTCATTCCATACTTACGCTTAAATCCCTGCGTCGTTGAAAAAGCTTTTTTAATGTTAATATGTCCTGATGCTAAAGGATAAGCTACTTGATGAAACTGACAATCTTGTTCAAACTGCTTTTTATCGTAGTCTCCCCAGGAACAAAAAACATAGTTATGATAAGATTGCAGCCATTGTCTAAATTTTTTTATTGCTTCAGAAAAACCTGGTGCATTATCCACATCCTTTTGTGTAATACTTGTCAGCTCCGTACAGAATGCAGTTAATACTGGATTTCTAACAGGACAAATAAAAGTTTGAAATTCATCTATTATCGTAAGTGTCTTTGCATCAACCAAGACTGCACCAATTTCAATAATCTCCATTTGATTCCGCGCAATCGTTTTTTGATTACAGCATGTTGCTTCTAAATCAATAATTAAATAATACTTATAGCTATTCATCGAATCCGTAACAATACCGTTTAAAAATGCTAACCATTATTCAACCTTCATAAAAAAGCCTGTATAACAACAGGCTTTTTTGTTTAACAAAATACTCAAATATTAGTGAGTATTTATTTTTTTGCACGTGCCGCTTTTCGCCGATCATTCTCTTTTAAGTATTTTTTACGAATCCGAATGGAAGTGGGTGTTACTTCAACCAGTTCATCATCTTCAATAAACTCAAGCGCTTGCTCTAAAGAATGCTTAATAGGCGGTGTTAAAATAATATTCTCATCAGTACCTGATGCACGAACGTTGGTTAATTGTTTTGCTTTTGTTGGGTTAACCACCAAATCATTTTCACGACTATGGATACCTATAACCATTCCCTCATACACTTCAACATTGGGACCGATAAATAAACGACCACGATCCTGAAGATTATAAAGGGCATAACCTAACGCCTTTCCAGATACCATTGAAACTAAAGCACCATTTGTTCTACTCGCTACTTCTCCCACTTTAACTGGACCATAGTGGTCAAAGACGTGAGTCAAAATACCACTACCTGAAGTCATTGTTAAAAATTGAGAGCGGAAACCAATTAAACCTCGGGCAGGCATAACGTATTCCAATCGAATACGCCCACGGCCGTCAGGTATCATATTTTTCAGCTCGGCTTTGCGATTACCCAGCTCTTCCATGACACTGCCTTGATGATTTTCTTCAATGTCAATCATGACATGCTCATAAGGCTCCTGATGCTCACCATCAACCTCTCTGGTAATAACCTCTGGCCGAGAGACACCAATTTCATAACCTTCACGCCGCATCGTTTCAATCAACACAGAGAGGTGTAATTCTCCCCGCCCAGAAACGATAAATCTATCTGCACTATCACCTTGCTCAACACGTAGTGCTACGTTATGAATTAATTCTCGCTCCAAACGCTCTTTAATATTCCGACTGGTGACGTACTTACCATCACGACCTGCAAATGGTGAGTCATTGACTTGGAAGGTCATGCTGACAGTGGGCTCATCTACAGTTAGTGGCGGTAGCGCTTCAGGGTGATCAGGATGGCAGAGTGTATCGGAAATATTCAAGCCATCAATACCTGTAATGCAGACAATATCACCTGCTGATGCTTCAGTCGTATCAACACGTTCCAGGCCAAGATACCCCATTACATTCAAGACTTTAGCATTACGCTGCTGACCTTCACTCGAAACCAGCTTAACAGGCATATTAGGCGTTAATTTACCACGGGTAATTCGACCAATCCCGATAACACCCACATAGCTGTTATAGTCTAAAGCAGAAATCTGCATTTGGAGGGGACCATCCACATTTACATCAGGTGCGGGCACATTTTTTACAACCATCTCAAAAAGAGGGGTCATATCCTCGGCTAACTGATCAGGCTCCAAGCCTGCTTTTCCTTGAATGGCAGATGTATAAATAACTGGAAAATCTAACTGTTCTTCTGTCGCCCCCAAACGATCAAACAGATCAAGCACTTCGCCCACAACCCAGTCAGGACGAGCGCCTTGACGATCGACTTTGTTTATGACAACGATGGGATGAAGTCCTTGCTCAAAAGCTTTTTGTGTAACAAAACGTGTTTGAGGCATAGGACCATCAACTGCGTCAACCAGTAAGAGCACGGAGTCAACCATGGACAATACACGTTCTACCTCACCACCAAAATCAGCATGTCCTGGTGTATCCACAATATTAATATGGTGATCTTGCCACTCTATCGCTGTATTTTTGGCTAAGATAGTGATTCCACGCTCTTTTTCCTGATCGTTGGAATCCATAATCCGTTCTGTACCCATATCTTTCCGTTGCAACGTTCCAGACTGTTGCAACAACCTATCCACCAGCGTAGTTTTACCATGGTCAACATGCGCAATAATGGCTATATTCCGTAACTTCTCAATCACAAGACAGTGCCTCAATAAGGATTACCCGGTCTTACTGGACTGCAATGAACAAACCAACGGACAAACACTTAGCTTTTACCCAAGAGTTCTGCGTAAAGTATAAGCTCATTACTAACATAACGACTAAGTAGCGATACGTTTTTACCCTTCACATATCCTTCTGATGAATGAATATGTGACTTTTCAACCGGCAAACAAAATGTGCCATATCTTAACCGCAGATATGGCACCTTCAACTAAAAAGCATTAAAAATTTATAGTAATACCCATCATAGTGGGCATATTTGACGAACAGCGTTAATTATCAAGCAGGACGATACACTTTAACATTTTTGTACCCCTCATCGAGCAAGTGCAGTGCATGTAATTGGCTCATGACACCCTTTTCACAATAGAGATAATAGCGCCGATTACGATCCAACTCAGCAAATACACGGCTCAGCTGATAGAAAGGTACCGTCATCACTTCACTATCCAGCTCAAGCGGTTTATGTTCCTCTTCGTCTGGATGGCGAATATCAATAACAATGGCATGCTCAGGCAACTCTTCATCGATTTCCACTTCATGGATCTGTCGGTCATCCTGCATTACTTCATGAATACTGACCACACTCGCGTTATCAAGCGCTTGCTCAAGCACAGCAACATCAAATGCCTGTTCTTCCCTGGAAACCTTTTCTGGTTTGGCACGCGTAGTAGGGTTAACCGAAATTACCCCACAATATTCAGGCATATGTTTAGCAAACTCTGCAGTGCCTATTCTGGCAGCCGTATCGATGATGTCCTGCTTATCCATCGTAATCAAAGGCCTTATCACTAATCTGTTAGTAGCCTCATTAATCACACCCAAGTTTGGCAAGGTTTGACTGGAAACTTGAGAAATTGCTTCACCAGTAACCAGTGCATGAACATCCAAATTCTCAGCGACTTTATCAGCGGCTCGAAGCATCATTCGCTTGAGCACAACGCCCATGTAAGAGTTATCTACTTTGGTGAGTATTTCTTCCACAACACCTTCAAAAGGCACTGTAATAAACTTTACACGATGAGATGCACCATATTTGCTCCAAAGGTAGTAAGCAACCTCTTTAACGCCTATTTCGTGGGCATGACCACCTAAATTAAAGAAACAGAAATGAGTTAGCACACCACGCTTCATGGTTAAAAAGCTGGAAACGGTTGAATCAAATCCACCAGAAATGAGAGACAAAACGGCATCCTGAGTACCTAAAGGATATCCTCCGATACCAAGATGTCTTTCACGAACGATATACAGCTGTTTATGGTGAATCTCTATACGCACCGTAACATCAGGACCTTTTAGTTTAACTGAGCAATCTTGAACGCGCTGTAATAGCCCCCCACCCACATAACGTTCAACCTCAATTGATGAAAAATCATGATGCCCATTACGCTGGCAACGAACACAGAATGTTTTGCCTCGAATGGTCTCTCCCATGACTTGGTAGGCTTTTTCAGTAATGTCATCCAAGTCGAGCAGTGGAAAATCAACAACTTCCAAAATATGGCAGATGCCTGGTGTATGCTCGAGCTGCTCTCTAATTTGCCAACAGACCTGCTCATCTTGCTGTTCAGTAGACACAATGATTTTGTCCCATGTACCTGTCACATCGATACCTGGATCAATAGGCCGTAATAAGGTTCGGATATTACGTCGAAGCTGCTTAACAAAGCGCTGCCGAACCGGCTTACTTTTAATAGTTATCTCAGGAAAGATCTTTACAACAAAATTCATGGGCAAATTTCATGGATGGTCAATAAAAATGTAGCAAAACATTATACAAAATCTGGCTATTATCAGCACCGTTAATCTATCTTGGATTTTTTAATTAACGTCCAAATACTTGTTATCCATTATGCGATCGAGCATAGAGTGCTCTGATAACGCCACTCTACGCCAAGGAACAGTTCATCCATGAGTAATAAATAGCCAATTGATTTTAAAAAGCACTTTTTAAGTGCATAAACCAATATATTGCACTAGATTTGTGCGTATAGTGAATAAACTCACCCCCTATTCTGGTGCATTTGCTCACCAAATAAGGGTGTTTATCTATATGGCATACTAATTGCTATCTAGGTAAATATCTTTTATGGGGGCTATTCGCGTTTTACTTAAACTGAGTAGCCAAAATCATTACGGGCAACTCTGCAAAATAACAATAGCAGTGTCCCGCTGGGTATATCCCTCTGGAGGAATTGCAATGTCAGAGCATACGCTGAATCTTATCAAAGAACATGAAGTTAAATGGATCGATCTTCGATTTACTGATACTCATGGTAAAGAGCAGCATTTATCTATGCCCGTTAGCGAAATTGATGATGAGTTCTTTGAATCAGGCAAAATGTTTGATGGATCATCAATTTCTGGTTGGAAGGGAATCAATGAGTCAGACATGATTTTGTTGCCTGATGATAACAGCTCGGTGCTTGACCCTTTCACCGATGAAACAACTTTAATCGTTCGCTGCGACATTATCGAACCAGCGACCATGCAAGGTTACAATCGTGACCCTCGCTCTGTAGCCAAGCGAGCTGAAGAGTATTTGAAGTCCACAGGAATCGGCGATACAGCATTCTTTGGTCCAGAGCCTGAGTTTTTTGTTTTTGATGATGTGAAATGGAAAGTCGATATCTCTGGATGTAACTATCATATCAACTCAGAGGAAGCACACTGGTCATCCTCTGAAGTCTTTGAAGGCGGCAACATCGGCCACCGCCCAAAAGTAAAAGGCGGTTATTTCCCAGTGCCACCTGTAGACTCTTGTCATGACCTTCGTACAGCAATGTGCTCTGCCATGGAAGCAATGGGACTAGCTGTTGAAGTTCATCACCACGAAGTAGGCACTGCGGGCCAAAACGAAATTGGTGTTAAATTTAATACACTCGTGCGCAAAGCAGACGAAGTACAAATTCTTAAGTACTGTGTACACAACGTTGCGCATGCCTATGGCAAAACAGCCACCTTCATGCCTAAACCTTTAGTGGGCGACAATGGTAGTGGCATGCACTGTCACCAATCAATCTCCAAACAAGGTGAAAATATTTTCGCAGGTGATGGGTATGCCGGCCTTTCTGAAACGGCGCTGTACTACATTGGCGGTATTATCAAACACGCTAAAGCACTGAATGCGTTTACTAACCCGGCTACTAACTCCTACAAGCGTTTGGTACCAGGCTTTGAAGCACCTGTTATGCTTGCATACTCTGCACGTAACCGTTCAGCTTCCATCCGTATTCCTTACGTTAACAGCCCTAAAGCTCGCCGTATTGAGGTTCGTTTCCCCGATCCAACTGCTAACCCCTACCTTTCTTTTTCAGCAATGCTGATGGCAGGTCTTGATGGTATTCGCAACAAGATTCACCCTGGCGATGCGGCTGATAAAGACTTGTATGATTTGCCACCAGAAGAAGCCGCAGAATACCCAACCGTTGCCACAAGTCTTGAAGAAGCATTGATTGCCCTGGATAAAGACCGTGAGTTCCTAAAAGAAGGTGGTGTGTTCAGTGATGATTTGATTGATGGCTACATTGATCTCAAGAAGTCTGAATGTGAGCGTTTAGCGCAAACCACGCATCCGCTTGAGTTCGATATGTATTACAGCGTGTAACCCAACTTCTCAGCATTGTGCTATAAAGGGCTACTTGATATACCCATAGCGAAGGGTATCAGTAGCCCTTTTTGTATGATACGGCTTATCTCCTGTTCAGGTCGCCTCTTCTTTCTTGACACGTCCTTGATATGGTTCATCGTTATAATTATCTGTACAACCCCATCTAGGATAGAATGCTTATGTACATCGCAAATAAAATGATGAGCAAAGGGCTAATAACACTCGCTTTCCTAAGCTGCTGTTTAGTACTGCTAACAGGTGCAGATAAGATTTATAAAGAAGTTGATGAGCACGGTAATATTAATTTTACGGATGAACCTACCACTAAAAACCCTGAAAAAATTGAAGTAAAACCCGTAACGACTATCTCACTGCCCAAGCCAGCCACAAACTCGAATGACACATCATCAGATAGCGATAAACGCTTTACGTATGACTCATTTAGTATTACTGCTCCCGCAAATAACTCCACTGTCCGTGACCCAGGAAACTTCACAGTAACAGCAAAAACCTCCCCTAGGCTCAAAAGAAGTCATAAAGCTCAGGTTTTTCTAGATGGAACCCCAATAGGTGACAAAAATTCCAAGCTGAATTTCCAGTTAAGTAATGTGGAAAGAGGAACGCATACTGTTGAAATTAAGCTATTTGATAGTAAAAACAATGAGATTCAATCAACCAGTACAACCATTCACGTTAAACGTACTAGCATAAAAAACCCTAACCACCCCCAAAATAAGCCAAAGCCAAAGCCAAAGCCAAAGCCAAAGCCAAAACCTACCCCTGCACCAAGTAATAATAGTGGTAGCTAGAACGAGTTTGGAAACTCATTAAGAAAGTTCGCAAAAAAGCTTCCTTGCACTAAAATAGTGCAAGGAAAACTTCAGCACTGACAAGCAGCCTCTTCCTTATCAGCCAATCATCATTACTTCATCCAAACCCTATTAAGCCCTCTTGGATGAGGTAGAGCATGCCGTTGACTTGCTAAAGTTTTCTAAAAAGGAAAAAGTTATAAGTATTTTCTCCTTAATAACTTTTCTGGCCTTAATTTTGCCTTACTAAAGAACAAATTATGGTTGATATTGAACCTTTAACGTAAACAGCCCAATAACCTATCGGCAATGCAGCAAATCACCTTGGATAACCTGACAATTCTCAATAACTTAACAACCGCAGTGGTGGTGATTGACCAGCAGTTGCAACTCAGTTATATCAATCATGCTGCAGAAATATTGTTGGCTGTGAGCGGACAACGCATTCAACATAAAGCTCTGGAAGATCTTTTTCGCAATCCAGATGAATTCCAAGCAAATCTTCTACATACTGCCAACAGTGGACACCCTCTTACCAAACGAGAAGCAAGCCTGACTCTCTTTAATGGTCAACAACTTATCCTGGACTACACCATTACCCCATTAAATGAGCATGATGCTTTCGCTAATAGCTGTACACTGCTCGTTGAGTTATTCCCTAAAGACCGTCTATTACGCATATCCAAAGAGGAATCCATTCTTGCCAAACAAGAAAGCTCAAAGCTTTTAATTCGAGGCTTGGCACATGAGATAAAAAATCCGCTTGGAGGTATTAGAGGTGCTGCCCAGTTACTCTCAAGAGAGCTGCCTAGCTCAGATTTACAAGAATATATTCACGTCATTATTGAAGAAGCTGACCGCTTACGAAACCTTGTAGACCGCATGCTGGGTCCCATGCGTCCACCACAAATGAACCCCATCAATATCCACATCGTACTGGAACATGTTTGCAACTTGATCACTGCTGAAGCTTCAGGTTGTATTGATGTTATCCGTGACTATGATCCCAGCATTCCTGAACTTCCTGGCGATGCTCAACAACTTATCCAAGCTGTTCTCAATATCATGCATAATGCGTTACAAGCGCTTGCAGCCTCTCAACAAACATTGCCTCGCACTATTACAGTTCGCAGTCGTATTGTTCGCCAGTTCACTATTGCCAGCACCTGTCATCGCTTGGTTTGTCAGATCGACATCAATGACAATGGTCCAGGTATACCTACTCACCTAATAGATACCATTTTTTATCCCATGGTCAGTGGTAAGGCAGAAGGCACAGGACTAGGCCTAAGTATTGCCCAAGCCATTATTAGTCAACACAAAGGACTAATACGCTGTAGTAGCGAGCCAGGAAACACAACGTTTACGATTTACCTGCCCTTTGAGCATCATCAAGGATCTGCCCATGAACACAAATGATCACGTCTGGATAATTGATGACGATCGCTCTATCCGTTGGGTTTTAGAAAAAGCCTTACAACGGGAAACTTATATTGTTAGCAGTTTTTCATCAGCTGATGCCGCACTGGCTCAACTCCGTCGCCATCAACCTCAGGTCATCATCAGTGATATTCGCATGCCTGGTACTGATGGCCTTGAATTTCTAAACAATGTCAGTCATCAATTCCCACATATTCCTATTATCATCATGACAGCGCACTCCGACCTGGAAAGTGCTGTTGCATCGTATCAAGGGGGGGCATTTGAATATTTACCCAAACCCTTTGATGTTGATGAAGCCGTTAGTCTGGTGAAACGCGCGGTAGCTCATGCCCACGAACAACAACCTAATTTCACGCCTGAGCAGGCACCTGTCACTCCTGAGATTATTGGTGAAGCACCAGCAATGCAGGAGGTATTTCGGGCTATTGGACGTTTATCAAAATCGAATATCACCGTATTAATCAATGGTGAATCTGGTACAGGGAAAGAGCTGGTTGCTCAGGCCCTCCATCGTCATAGCCCTAGAACACAGCAACCTTTTATCGCGTTAAATATGGCAGCAATACCTAAAGACCTGATGGATTCAGAATTATTTGGTCATGAAAAAGGTGCCTTCACAGGTGCAACGCAGCAGCGACAAGGCCGCTTTGAACAAGCCAATGGTGGTACGCTGTTTTTAGATGAAATTGGTGATATGCCATCAGAAACACAAACCCGTTTATTGCGAGTATTAGCGGATAGCGAATTTTACCGAGTTGGTGGACACACCCCCATTAAAGTAGATGTACGCATTATCGCCGCAACTCACCAAAATTTGGAAAAACTGGTCACTACGGGATTATTTCGAGAAGACTTATTTCATCGCTTAAATGTCATTCGGATTCACATCCCTAAGCTCAGTGATCGTCGAGAAGACATCCCTTTGTTAGCAAACCACTTTCTGACTCGTGCTGCGCATGAGCTTGATGTTGAGCCTAAAATCCTTCTCCAAGAAACAGCCAATTTCCTGAGTCAGTTTGATTGGCCAGGTAATGTTCGCCAGCTTGAAAATATTTGTCGTTGGTTAACAGTCATGGCCTCAGGCCGAGAAGTACATATTTCTGACCTTCCCCAAGAACTTTTGCAACACAATGAGCAAACCACCCCCTCACTGGATTGGGAACAAGCCCTACAACAGTGGGCCAATAAGGAACTACGTAAAGGCCACAAAAATATTTTGGAAACAGCAGTACCGACTTTTGAGCGCATCATGATTGAAGTGGCGTTAAAACACACGGGTGGACGCAAGCGTGATGCTGCAAATTTACTTGGCTGGGGACGAAATACACTAACCCGAAAAATAAAAGAGTTAGGCATGTACAGCAATGATGAGGAAGATGAAGGTATGGCCTGCTAACCGCCACTACTATACCCACATCAAAGGGGATAACAACAGATAGTGCATTTTTAAAGGCCTTCTATATACTTATTCGGGCCTATTCAGCTTAGCTTGTAAGTGAGTTTAACGAAGTATGCTTCACATTGTACTGTTTGAACCTGAAATTCCCCCTAATACAGGAAATGTCATTAGGCTTTGTGCCAATACAGGGTTTCACTTGCATTTAATCAAGCCCTTGGGCTTTGATTTTGATGACAAACGCATGCGACGTGCAGGACTGGATTATCATGAGTTTGCGCGTGTTCAACTACATGATGATTTTTCTGCCTTTCTCTCCCAGGTTAAACCTAAAAATGTGTATGCCATCAGCACAAAAGGCAAGCGTTATCATACCGAACCCTGTTATCAAGCAGGTGATGCTTTAGTTTTTGGACCAGAAACCCGAGGTTTACCTACAGCAGTGTTAGAGTCACTGCCTGAAGATCAAATAATTCGTATTCCAATGCGAGCAAATAGCCGTAGTTTGAACCTCTCAAATACCGTTGCCATTATGGTGTACGAGAGCTGGCGGCAACTCGATTTTCAGGAAGGTCATTAAGTAATTACTAAGTGCATTTTAAGCTGTTGAATCATCACTCTAAATAAGTAAGGTAATTGTTTTTCATAAGCGTGCACGGCATAAATATCTCTTTTTTCTCCCGTTAAGTTTGGAGAAATAATCTCTAACAAGCCATCTTCTATTGCACGCTTTACAAACAGCTTTGGCAGCAACGCTATGCCTGTACCCTGAATAGCTAACGCTAATGCACCAGGTAAGTTATTAACGAGTACGGAATGATTTGACGTAAAAAAGCGATGATAGCACCCTGTGTTTTCATCAAATATTTGCGTCTTACGCTGCCAGCTTGTGATAATTTTCCTATACCCTTCAAGATTATCAGCATCCCATTTTTCATTACTCAAATCCAACTTTGGGGAAGCTACTAATACTGAAGTTAACGAACCTATTTTGACCGCCCGATAATTACTGTCCTTTAACTCCCCAACAGATATAGCTAGATCAAGTTTGTGCTTCATTAAATCCAAGCGCTCATCTGAAAAAATCAGTTCAGGCTGTAACTCAGGATATTGCTGACATAACAGGTTTATTACAGGGACCAGCACTTCCTCAGCAAATACTTCTGGTGCTGTAATTCGAATAGTTCCTTGGGGTATATCTGCTTGTTGACTGACCTCATTAATTGCAGTCTCTATTAATGTGTCCATAGACTGACAACGCGTAGCAAACTGTTGCCCTACTGTTGTGAGATTAAGTGACCGTGTACTTCGGTTTAACAACCTAACCCCAACTAGTTGTTCTAATTCTGTAATATAGGTGCTTACCGCTGATTTGGAATGACCTAACACTTCTGCTGCAGCAGTGAAAGACCCCTGCCTAATCACCTCAGCAAAAACCAGCATTCTGTAGGCTAGCTGTTTTTTATGCTTACGTTGATGACTCATACGCTCTTTCATATTGTTCAACTATTCAGAACATTAAGTTCAATATAACACCAATTATTACTCTTAAGTAAAACAATATAATACTAACCATGCTTAATGACTCAAGCCAGAAGCAGCTCAATCAATCATCAAGTAAACAACAAGGAACACAATCTATGTCTCAAACAATCTACAACGAAGTAATGGACGCTAGCCAAGCATGGATTGAAGCATTTAATAAAGGCAATATTGAACAGTGTATTAACACTTATACTGAAACAGCAACAATGCGAGTCAATCCTGTTGGTGAGTTTAATAATAAAGCTAAAATTGCAGAATTCTGGCAGACATTTTCCTTAAAACATCCCGCAGAATTAACGTACAGAAATATTCAGTTAAGAATATTAAGTCCTACACACGTTATTTTATCTGCTGATTGGCAAATGAATATTGCAAGCGGTTTTATCACTAAAGAACTTTGGGTTAAAGATCATTCTGGAAAGTGGTTATTAGCAGAAGACGATTTTAGTGTATTAGCACAACATGATGCTATACCTACGAATCACTCTTCACGAACAGCACTACTTATTATCGATATGCAGCAAGATTATTTTCCAAATGGAAAAATGCCGCTATCGGATATAGAGGTCGCAGCAGAAAATACACGCACACTACTTACACATTTTCGAAGCGCTCAACAGCCTATCATACATGTTCAACATATCTTTAAACATATGGACGCACCTTTTTTTCAACCCAATAGCGAAGGCAAAGAGATACACCCTAGTTTGGCTCCCCAATCCAATGAAATCGTTATTACTAAACACAAAGCAAATAGCACATTAGCAACAACGCTTGAACAATACTTGATTGAAAAAGGTATTTCACAGCTCATAATCGTAGGAGCCATGGCTCATATGTGTATCGATGCAATCACAAGGAGTTTATCGGACAAAGGCTACCAATGCACCATTATCAATGATGCCTGTGCAGCTCCCTCTTTAGACTTAAAGCAAACTAAAATTAATGCAGAAGACAATAAAGCACTTATTATGTATGCCTTACAGTTTGCTTATGGTGATGTCTACACTACCACTGAATGGTTAGCTCAGCACCAAAGATAAACTATAACCAAAAATCCCCCTTGTTTGGGGGATTTAATAACATTTTTGTGAAAAAAAATTTATACTACAGTCGATAAAATTATTCCCATTATTCCAATCACACTTACAATTAACACTGACATACCGAGACCAAACTTAAGCAGCGAAGCAACTGGCACTTCCTGAGGACCTGATAAATCTTTCGCTATTGTAGTCATTAATAAAATCATGGGAATTGAGGCAAAGACTAAATGCCCAGCCGCACTATTTTGAATAGCCGCCAGTATTGTCAGGTGTGTATCAGCACCAGAAGACAAGGTTTGCTGTAATGGCATCATTAATGCGTTCCCTCCAACATTAGAACCAGTAACAAAACCACTTACACCACCAAGAAAAGAGGAAAGCACAACATTAAGTGTTTGATTTGCGCCTACCAATGCACTACCTACATAGCTCAACATATTACTTTCACGCATAATTTGCGCCATGGCAACAAAGGCTATAATGGACACTATTGGTCTTGCAACGGTAGGTAATATTGATTTAATAGATACTCGAGTACGCTGAGAAAGTGCGATTATCACTGCAGTAATACACAAAGCAAAACCAGGGCTGGTAAAAGGCGTAAACCTGATATGTTCAGTTTCTAATATCAGTAGATGACTTAGCCAGTCCCAAGCACCAGGGATTAAACGTGGTAAAGCAACGAGCATTAATAAAAGGCCATAAGGTATTAGTGCTCTCATAAGGGGCACACCGACAAACTCTCTTTTTTCAAATCGAGCTTGCGTTAAAATAACACCGACCAATAATGTACCTAAACCAGAAAAAATTCCTGCGGTTTCAACCCATAACCAACGATTATTAATATACAATAAGCTTGAGAATACAAGGCCAAGCAAGATCGCCAACCAGCTATATTGACGAAATGCGTGCCAGCCACCCAAGGCAAATAAACAAGCAATACCTAACGTTGGAAATACTGCCATACTGGTCATACTAGAATAAATCCCTAGCTGCTGAATTGATAAACCCGCAATTCCTGCGCCAACCACAGTCGCAAGCCCCAGCGTTCCCCATGGCATAATATTCATTGTTAACATTGCAGTTCTATACGCAGCCTTTCCTTGATAAAGCTGAAAAATGATAGGCACTGATAAAAAAAGCGAAACCCCAAACCCAGTAAGAGATTCAACGGCTGGAGCTACCCCTAGTAATAACAATAAAGCTTTATGTAATTTAGGTAATTTTACACAGTCAATATAATGAGCCAACGCTTTAATAATATTTTGCTGCTGCAGAACACGATTAAGGATTTGGCCTGGAATAATCACCAATGCAACACTTAATCCTAAAATTAATACAGTCCCAATACCTGCATTATACTGTGATGAGTCAATAGCAAATTCAGGAATAAATAGGGAAACTAAAACTGCTGTAACTAAACCAACAAGAGCCCCATTTAGGGCTCCTTTTCCACAAAGAATCACAGTGATTGACGACAGTACCGGTAATGCCGCCAATAGGAAGTAGATACTATTCAATGTTCATTCCCTCGAAAGTATTCTAATAATTTGTCATACATTACTTCACCAGCCATCGCAGCTTGGTGAGCTCCTTTGATAATATCATACAACACTACCTGTGCTAATTCTGGCGTATTTTTTAATAGCCCTTCAATCATTTCATCGGCATGATGTGGATCAATTCTCATATGAGCGTCAAAATAAACGCGTACGTTTTGATCATTAATACCAACACGATCCATTCCTTGTAGAATTTTTTTAAAATGAGGCGCAACCCAGGCCTCTGTTGTCATAAAGTGGCCATATGCCCGGTAACATTTAAACCGTGTTGTTAACACCGCATTAAAAGAGTTTGATGATATTGATGCAATCCAAGGCTTTTGTCCTGCCCTATACTCCAATATATTGGACCAGTCATCATGAGCCGTTAGTAAACGCCTTAGCCAGTTAGTATGAAAGTTATCAATAGCCCCATTACCACATTCATCCCACAAATTAGACACAACCACTTGCTTCATCGAATGTTGTAATCCTGGTACCATTAACGCAACTTCATCATCAACTACTTCATTTCGAATGACTTCTAGTAGTAAAAACTCCTTAATCTGTTGCTCTGGCATTTCATCGGCAACGAAGTCAAAGAAGGCATGATTGACGCCATAATTATGTTCAACAAAAAACCTTAGGTAATCACCGACTTGAGCTACACAACTAATCTCAGGGAGTTCATATCTAGATTTTAAGAAAGAATTAATCAAGTAATCTTCTAGCGTTAACTTAACAAACTCTATACGCGAAAAAACCTCAGGTTTTTCCCAAAAATCTAACCTGGGAGCATCTTTATAGCCATAGTACAATGAGTAAATCTCTGCCAAATATTTATTAACAAGTTCTTCATTATTTTTAGCCACGATGATATCGTTTAGCTGATTGGTTATTTCTCCCATATTACAAGCTAACAACTCATTTAGTGTAAAACTAAATTCATTGACAGCATTAACAGGTGGCCAATACTGATCATGAGGAAACCGACTATGTCCAATATTTTCTTGTTTTAACATAACATCTCCCTATAGTTAGTTTCTGCTCAGGTCATAAAAAAAGTTATCTATTTCAACACTTGAATCTTGTTCAATAGCCTGTTGATATATGTAATAGCCCATTGCCAAGTCCAAGACACCTAGACCAAAGGGTGAAAAAACGATAGGCTTTTTATTGTCTGGTAATTTTTTAGTGCCATTTAATATTTCAGGTAAGGTAGCATCTACAAACTCCCTATTACCTACTTTCATTTCAGCAAGATGTGGTGATGTATTTGCCTTCAAGCAATGATCTACATCATCCAGCACATTATATGAGCTAAGAATAACCTCTTCTCCCAGGTCTCTCAGTGATATATTGAGAATAAGTGGATTATGTCGGAATAAACTTAAATTATGAATATAAGGTTGGGCTGCTGTCGTTGTCAGTAATATAACCTCAGAGTTTTGTAAACAATCATCTAAACTAGGACTGATATGAAAAGAGTAACCTGTTTTATTGCCCACAGACTCTGAAAACTTGCGGCTATAGTCTGTATTTTGATCATAAACATTAATTTGATTAATATCCCACTGCAAGCTTTGCAAAACGGATACAACATATTTTGCAATAAGGCCATTACCCACAATTCCAAGTGTACCGACCTTTTTATTTTTATTTCTCAAATGGTATGCACCAATAACAGCAGATACGGCTGTACGCATCGCACTAATTATACTCGCTTCAATACACGCTAATGGATAACCCGTGTTTCCATCATTGAGAATCAAAACTGCTGATGCCCGAGGAATCCCCTCTTGTATATTATCAGGAAAACTGGAAATCCATTTTATGCCACCCACATTTATCGGATCAATATAACTTGGCAATGCAATTATTCTTGCATTAGGTTTATGCTTAAATCGTAAGAAATAACTATCTGGGTTAATAGTCAGTCCTTGACCGTGGTCTAAATAGGTTTTTTCAATAATATTCGCTAACGACTCATAATTTTGAGAGAGCAAGCCATTAACTACTTTTCCTGATATTACCCGAAACTTTGGAACTATATTCATTTTTAACTCTTTAAACTGAAATCACTATACTTAGTGCGGAAAGTGTATTTCTATTCCCTTGGTGGAGGGTTTAGCTAGTGAGTACTTTCTTTTTATACAACCACAAAATTTATGGAGACTATCTCAATGCTGATCTTTAATACCTTCACACCACTCATCGTTGTAGATAGTATCTATATATTTTTCTCCGCTATCGGGAGCAATCATTACTACGGTCTCATGAGGCTCTATAACATCTTTCCAGCGTTTAATTGCCGCTAAAATGGTGCCTGTAGATCCACCAACCAGATAACCTCGTTTAACCATCTCCCTACACATAGCGATCGTTTCCTGATCACTGACAATTTCCAAATTACTCACTTTATCCGTCTGGAGGATCTCTGGAACACGACTGGTCCCCAGACCAGGAATATTACGCTTACCTGGAGGCAAACCAAAAGTAACGGACCCTTTATTATCCACCGCTACAATTGTTGTTTTTGGAGAAAATTCTTCAAAATATTTAACACAGCCCATTAATGTACCCGTTGTTCCTGCACCCACAAATAGATAATCAATATGGTAAAAGCTGTCTAACAACTCTTTTGCTGTTGAGTAATAGTGTGCTAAATAATTGTTGGGATTAGCGTATTGATTGAGCCAAACACAATTATGATTATTTTGTAAGTAACTATTAATGTACTCAATGCGCTTCTTTAAAAAACCGCCATTTTCATCTCGCTCAGTGATAACTACCACTTCGGCGCCATAACTTTTCATAAGGTTGATACTTTGCCTAGAGGCCATAGCATCTGTTACACACAAGAACTTATAGCCTTTTGATGCTGCGATCAGACTCAGCGCAATACCTAAATTACCTGATGAAGATTCAACAATAACAGTATCTCTATTAATTTTATTTTCTTTTTCTAATGCTTCTATCATCCTGAGTGCAGGCTTTAGTTTTATCGATCCGGAAAAATTGCCTGCCTCATACTTCATATAAACATTACTACGAATAATATTATCTAAACAAAAGAAAATATTATTCGGTCGATAATCTATTGGAGAGTGGTATATTTCAGTTATTTTATTATCAAAAAGCGTAACTACAGGTTGATTCATTTTGCGTTAACTCATTTATTGTAATTTTTATTTTTTCTGGCTTTGGATTTAGCGTATGTCTCGTTGTTTTATAAGGTAAAAGTGCTTTTTTTCGTACATATTGATTAATAAGCGACTCTGTAACCTCAACCTCTGCCCGCCAACTTGAAACAGTTAAGCGAGGGTCACTATACTCAAGCAAAATGCACGGTACATAAGAAAAACCCAGTAACTGTGCAGCCGCCAAACGATGGTGTCCATCCATAACAAAATATTTATTTTTTTCAATAATCAGAGGATCGGTCCAGATACTTTCTATTTTAATTATTTGAGACAACTTATACGCATGTTCATTACAGTGATATTCTGTAGCTATGATCTTACTTACATTTATCAATTTTATCTCATAGCTATAATCATTGTTCAT
>NZ_JAGSOY010000010.1 GCF_018837975.1 Zooshikella harenae
GGACCTGCCCACTTGAAGAGGGGGTCTCTTTCTTTAGTACGTGTGGTTGAGAATAAGACATGGTTAGGTTCTTCAAGGGTAGCTCGGTAGCCTCTAGCCCAAGGATATACCTTTATTTGACTTCGTTTTATTGGTGAGCCTGTTTTGTTTGATGCTGCAACAAGTAAGTCTACAGCGATACCTTTCAATAAACCTGATGTTTCAAAGTTATAAGGTGGGTATGACTCAGTAATAAACGTTAGTTTATTCAGCTCATTACCATAAGACAATGAGCTTAAGGATAGAGAGAATACTAAAGAAGTAATGGCACTTTTAAAATGGAACATAACGTTATTCTCCGAGGCTGTATTTGTATATACCTTAGATGATTTGTTAGCAAAAACATCAAAATGGCAGGAGTTGCTACCCGTTCCCTCTTATATTCCCTGTTACTGAAGATTCTTTATGAGTAGTGTAGTTTAATTTAAGCTTTTGCTAGAGCAATATAATGATAAAAAGTCAAATTGAATATAAAATCCAGTCGACGAATATATATAAACTTGAGTGCCAATTAATTAAACTGTTAAGTGCGTCTTCTTCAAGGACTTACAAAAACAGTAAGTTATACCCTCAGCAAAGGATATATACCTACGCGTAGAAATTAAAGAGAGCATGTCATTAGGGTAAACGTTGTTGCTTGAGGGCCGGTTAGGTGGTTAGTCACGCACAAATCTTTAGAGAACGTTTTTTATACAGTGTTGAGTGTTGAAATGATAAAAAAAATTATTCTGGTGCTGGCTTTGCTGTTTGTTGGGTTTGGATACGGTATTACTACAATGAAGTATCATTTTTTCCCCTATGTCCTATTAAAAAAGGTACAGCAATGGATTGATGTTGATAACAATGTTTCATCCAATGACAGTCAACATATATACCATAAACGCAGAGTGTCTTTTTTTAAGCACCATGGAGGATCGGCAAGATATATTATGTTGGGTGATTCCATTACAGATGATGCTGAGTGGCAAGAACTTTTTCCAGGTTACTCCATCGTAAACAGAGGAATTGCGGGTGATACTACAGCGGATACCCTGAGCCGACTTTCTTTACTTTCTAATGATGCTGAAGTTGTTTTTATTCTACTGGGTACTAACGATATTATGCAGGGTATAAAGCCGGATAGTATATTGAAAAATTATCATCGTATAATTGATGAACTATTAAATAAGGGGGTTACGCCTATTATCCAATCTACCCTGCTTTTGGGCTCGCAGTTTAAGCATTTGAATGGCCAAGTAGAGATGTTAAATCATTCCTTACAGAAAATTGCGAAGGGAAAAAACATCAAATATATTGACCTTAATAAGGTGTTAGCTACAGGCGGTGTTCTTCAGAATCAATATTCGATAGATGGTATCCATCTAAATGGCGAAGGGTATGCTTTATGGAAAAAACAAATCGCTGAATTTATGCAACTGTAACGTTTTACTTGAAATTTACCCATGACAAGTCATTTTAGGGGGGCGTTTTTTTAATGGATATTTTTGTAGGAACAACAGAGGCAACCCTCCTGCTACAAATGACTGAATAGTAGGTATAATAAATTATTTGTAAATATTGAGGTATTCTCTTGTCTAGCCGTCTTGAAGAACTTGATGTATTTAGAGGATTAGCGGCATTTTTTGTTGTGCTGTTTCATTTGACGACCCGATTTGATGAACTTTATGGGCATTCATTAGCCTTTAGTTTCGAAATTGGCAAATACGGCGTGCAATGGTTTTTTTTGATTAGTGGGTTTGTAATTTTCTTAACATTAAATAGGACTAAAAGTGCCTTAGGATTTATTACTGCACGCTTTTCTCGATTATTTCCAGTCTATTGGCTGGCTGTTATAGTGACCACGACCGTTGTTAATTTAATAGGTTTACCAGGAAAGGATTTCTCGCTGACAACAGCAAGCTTAAATCTAACAATGGTGCCAGCTTTTTTCGAGACGCCTGCCGTTGATGGTGTTTATTGGACACTAGAGTATGAGTTGATATTTTACTGTTTAATGCTTGTTGTGTGGCAAATGAAAGGTTTGCAAAAAATTGAGTTTATCTGTATGGGTTGGTTGATTCTTCAACTAAGTTGGTTGTTGAGTGAATATTATACAGGTTATTTTCCTTGGAAAATAAGACTGATCTTTATGTTGGATTATGCTCATTTGTTTATGGCTGGCATCTTATTTTATCGACTTAAAGCAAGCGCTGAGGGCGATCGTTATAATCTAGTGCGGCATTGCTTAGTTATTCTTTGCTTAGGAATGCAATGCTGGATTGATAATGATCTAGTGTCTTGTGGCGTTGTGCTAGGTTTATTTTTATCATTTTATTTATTTGTTTATAATAAATTAAGCGTAATTTGCTTAAAACCTTTAATGTATTTGGGAACTATTTCTTATTCGCTTTATTTATTTCACCATAATATTGGTTTTACTTTATTGCATAAACTTTACATTCTTGGTATACCTTCTTATGTAGCTGTACCTCTGGTGATGTTGTTTTGTATATTTATTGCGTCATTGGCAACACGTTATGTTGAAAAGCCGGCTTTACGGTTTCTCAGAAGTCAGTTTACCCTACGTAATCATACTACGGCTAAGGCAGTTTAACCCTTTTTCTTAGGCCGTTGTACATTGAAGCTTACCGTTTATTGTATTAGAGTTACACGTCAACCAAGCCTATACTGAAAGTATTGTATAAATTTAAACCAAGGAAGGTTTAACGAAAAATAGGTGTCTAATATAAATATCTACTGAGAAGACACTTATATTCCTAAATGATAATTTTTAGTGGTGTATGTATAATATCCTTCACTGTGGGTATAAATACTTGCAATTATTCCAGGGGCATCAATGGGTTCAGGAATAAAAGATGCTTGGCATGGAGGCTAGGAACTGTCTATATTAAGAGCATTTCACTATACATGCTGTTACGCGAGGGTGGGCGTTATGTATTGTGCGTACAATAATGATTTATGAAGGATATATTATTAAAAAGTAACACAAAACCATTTCCTTTTCATGTTATGCCCTTAGTAAGGGGTATAGAGTATCACTAGGATACCACAATGCATTGGTTAAAAGACTGGCTTAGTTCAAAAGAACAACCTGAGCATGAACGTAATGAACAACAGCATTATAAGGATTTACGAGAACAAAATAATAAAACACTGGTAAATTATTTGTATCATAAGGTAATCATTCCTCAATTATATGATTTTAAAAATAAGCTAGTATTTCGTGCAGAAATAAAAGTGGTTGACATTCGTTGTTATCAACATTGTTGTGAGTTACATATTATCCAGAAACAGGACGAAACAAGACACTTTGTACTTTCTTTTACGACTGATATGGTAGATAACCTAGTTGTTGTAAATGCTATGGAGAATGAATTACCCCTACCTGACTGGAATAACAGGCAACTTTTCATGATGTCTATCCAGTCGAGTGATATTAAGGTATTGCTAACTCAGTTTGCTGATAGTTTAAATTACGAAGATGAGTTTCAAAAAAATGATGGTTAAGCATTAAATATTTCTGACACCTTCTGGTGTTTTATTTTTAATAAAACTGCAATAATTGTCGTATTATTTTACATTTGTAGTGGGAGTGAGATTAATCAGTTTAAATGTGGGTTTTTTAGCCCTTGATGATTCATAACTTAATTACTCAATTTAGATAAAAGGCATTATGTTTGCTTATTCTCCTGTAAGAAAAACTACGTCAAAAAAATAGAGACGTAAGTTATCATTCTTCAGGACTGAAATAATAATGCCACTAGCGTTAAAAAAAGCCCTTACGTATCGTAAAATAGTGATTAACAATCAGTTTTATTCCGTGTATACGGATTTATGTAGTATTGTGAAAATAGGTTTGCTGGTTTTCATCACTTGCTTTACACAAGCACTCATAGCATCAACAAGTTGGCAAAAGATTGTGGATGCTTCACTAGAAACGTCTACAGTATTTGAAACGGCATCACTACCCTTAGCTTATCAACAAACAAGCCTCATCAGCTTGGCGAAAAGAGTCAATTACACATTTTTAATCAATATACCTCAAACAGGACGATATGCTGTTTTTGGTTGGTGGCCACACGCTGATCAGCTCACGCAAGCGGCAACATATCGTATCGTCGATGACCTTCAGGGAGTCACGCTTGTTACTCGTTCCCAACAGCATTTAGCTGGTCAATGGGTCGAGCTTGGAGAGTATTACTGGCGTGCAGGAAAGCATTCTATTGTATTAAGTAATAGTGAGCACAGTGTACTAGCTATAGACGCTGTGCGGGTGGTTTTACTACCTGATAAAAAAACCAGACTTGCATGGCGAACGGATAAATTGCCCCTGGCAAAGACTAATACCCCCTATCAATTTCAATTTATTGTTGATGATTCGTATGGCGAAGTCAGTTATCAACTGTTGTCTCCCCTTCCTCAAGGATTATCTCTGAGCTTTTCCGGTGTATTGTCAGGTACACCTGTGCAATCTGGTCATTGGTCCATCACCATTAGGGTTTTAGATAGTGTGGGTCAACAGTTGGAAAAAACTTGGTCGCTGTATGTTTTTTCCAATACGAATGCTTTTCTCTTACCTTCCACCCTTTTTTCATACCAAGACAAACACTAAATGGCCATGTTGATGATGGACGTAATGATTTTGGCGGCAAAAAAGTTGGTTAAAGGACTAGTTTGTTGTGTAGTCATATTATGCAGTGTTGAAACTGTATTGAGTGATGAGACACCTCCTGATTTATCTGCCCTGTTGGCGGAAATATCAGTTATGCCTGAAGGCAGTTGGCTTCAGGTGAGTCTTAACCGCTTTGATGAGGTATGGGTTCCAGCTGATTTAAGACCACTCTTTGGCCTGTCAAACCCTCAGCCTGATCGTATTATTGCAGCCTGGAGTTCATTTGCCTGGGATAGTCGACGTGGTGATTTAGTACTCTATGGTGGGGGCCATGCTAATTACAGTGGCAACGAAGTATATCGTTGGCGAGGCACAACACAAAAGTGGGAAAGAGCTTCGTTACCCAGTGAAATTATCCAAGATGACTTTGGTAACTGGCGAGCCATTGATGATGTTGATGCGGCACCGAGTTCAGCACATACCTATGATAATACGCTTTACTTGCCCTTTCATGATCGCGTGCTGACGTTTGGTGGGGCGGCTTACAACAATGGTGGAATGTTCATTCGTCAGGTTGATGGTGCAACAACACGCCCTACTGGCCCTTATCTCTGGGATCCAAAAAAAGCTGATAAGGACAAAGTGGGTGGCACGACAGGTTCTCATGTACAGCGCACAGGTCCTCATCCAGAAATTGTGGGTGGGAACATGTGGCAAAACCGTGATATTCATACTCACCTCATGGGCTTGGCACCTCTTCCCAAAAGCCATGTGGAAGGTACTACCGCATTGCGTAGTGGTGAAGGAAAAGATGTGGTGTTGGTGAATGCACGGCCTGGTGGGACTCATGAATATCTGTATCAGTATTCGATTAATGATATTAACGACCCCGCTAAAGATTCCTGGGAGCTTGTAGGTACATATTGGAATGGGGTGAATAATCAGGGGGCTGGTTTATTTGATCCTGTATTAAATCTTTATGTACGAAGTGGTCGGAAGGTTATCGGTTTTTGGAATTTATCCACGCCAGGCTCTGAAAATAAAGATCAGCTATTTTATCCTCAGTCCACAGGCGATGAGTTCAAAGTTACCCGAGATATGGGGATGGATTATGATGCAAATCGCCATCAGTATTTACTGTGGAGTGGTTTTAATGAGGTTTGGGCTATTATTCCACCGACCACAGTCAGTACCGAGGGGTGGCGTGCAATTAAGCAACCCCTATGGATTGGTGATGCGCCTCATTTAGGGCCTGGCACAGGCATTTTAGGGCGTTGGAAATACATTAAACAATTGGATGTTTTTATTGGCTTACAGGACATCAATGGAGGCCAGGTTTGGGTCTATAAGCCCATAGGTTGGGAGTCACCAACACTTACCGAGCGAACATTAGCACCACAGATAGCCCCTGTTGCGGGCACTTATACAAGCCCTCAGACGGTAACACTGACTGCGACTGAATCAGGTTCAATCTTGCTTTATACCATGGATGGTCGTGACCCAGCACAGTATGGTATTCCGTGTGAAGGACCTATTTCATTAACCTCATCAACAACAGTAAAAGCAGTCGCCATCGTTGCTGATAAGCGACCAAGTCGTGTCATGACTGCTGAATACCACTTCAATGTACCACCTGATATCTCATCACTGACGGTTTCATCGAGGCGTATTACGGATGAATCATTTGCTCAGTTAACTGTTATTGCCAGTGACCCTGATAATCAGCCACAGCCTCTTCAATACCAGTGGGATATTATTGTTGGTGAGGGCACTATCGAGCAGGTGTCTACAACCGAGATTCGTTATTACCCTGCTGATACGGATACGACAGCACTACATTTACTTCAGGTTTCTGTGACAGATGGTGAGCAGTCTGCCGTTGAGACGGTTTATCTTACGGTGGCTGATGCGGAAGGTCCTCCATTGTTACTCTATACCGCGTTCACTGAAGGTGATGATGGTCTACCACCACCTGAATGGTTGGTAGTGGATGAGGGTAATATTCAGGCACCGTCATCCTGGGTCAAAATGGGTCAGCAGTTGATTCAACAAAGTAACATTTATGCCAAGCCCATTATTGCCAGTGATTTAGCTAAGTTAGGCACGGTACTGTACTACCCTAACAGCATGTCCTGGCAAGACTATCAGTTAACAACAACGTTTTACTCAGAAGATGATGATGCCATTGGTGTCGTTTTTCGTGTGCAGGATGCAACCCACTATTACCGATTTACCTGGAATAAAGCGTTAGGCTATCGTCGATTAGAACGTCGTGATGGTGAAGTATTTTTTGTTCTTGCGGAAGATACAATGCCCTATGAGAAAAATCAGTTATATCAACTGATGATAAAAGCTCAGGGTGATAGTATCGAGGTGTTTATAGACCAAAATTTGGTGTTTAACATTAACGATAGTGTTTTTTCTCAGGGAGGCTTTGGTTTTTATAGCTGGGCAAATGAAGGCTATCACATTCACTCGTTAGAAGTGTTGGACATCAAGAGCAGTGAAGAACCTGGTGCAGCACCTGCTATTGATAGTTTAACGGCTACACCAACATCTGTTTTTGCTTCTGAACCTGCATTATTACAGGTTGTGGCAAGTGACAGTGATACCCCCGAAACACGTTTGATTTATACGTGGCAAGTGCTGTCTGGTAATGGCGTTTTGTCTACCGCAAATCAGCAAACTACTTATTACACGCCTAATGTTGTTGTTGATACAGAAATCCATACCTTGCAGGTGACTGTCAGTGATGGCTATCAATCGACTACAGCAACATTAAATATTACCGTATTACCTATTAGTACAACGGTTGATCTTGATGAGTCATTTAGTTCAGGGGTAAGTCAAGACTGGTTTATAGCCACAACAGGTACTCTACAAGGGCCTGCAGATTGGGCTGTGATCGATGGCGTATTACGCCAGTCCAGTAATGTGTATGCTCTGCCCTCCTCTGCTACCGCAACTGTTAAGCCTGGTACGATATTATTTTACCAGTCTGGTTATAGCTGGCAGGACTATTTATTAAGCCTCAAAGTCAAGTCTGAAGATGATGATGTCATGGGGGTGTTATTTCGTGTTCAAGATGAACAGCACTATTACCGGTTTAGTTGGTCAAAAGTGTTTGCTTTTCGGCGGCTTGAAAAAATAGTGGATAATGAGGTCACGGTGTTAGCAGAAGATCATGTGCCCTTTAATCTTGGTCAGTGGTACTCACTCAAGATTAATTTACAGGGTAATACCATTGAAGTTTCTATTGATGATAATTTAATACTTTCCGCCAGTGATGATACATACGCTCAGGGTTCAATTGGTTTATATACTTGGGCTAATCAAGGCACATGGTTTGATGATATTAAAATACAGCGCAAAACCTTAATTGATAGGCCTCCAGTAATATCATCAATACAAAATTTACCAGCCTATTTATTATCTGGTAGTACTTTACCGTTATCGATAGTGGCGAGTGATCCAGAAAAAAAACCACTCTCTTGGCGTTGGTTTGTCACTGGACCTGCTACCATGATGGGTGAGTTTACATCAAACCCTATATTATCAACTCAAACTGTTACTGAACCGACAACGTTGACCATAACTGCCATTGTTTCTGATGGTAAATGGTGGAGTAAAGATATACAGCAGATAACGTTAATGCCTTTGAAAGAGCCTACTTTATTAGTACCGGCTAACTATGAGACGCAACATTTAATCAGTAATTGGTGGTCTGTGAGTGAAGGTACCACATTAGCGCCCGCAAAATGGCAATCCAGTGCAGGTATTTTATACGACAACTCAAATATTTATGGTTTACCCATTGATTTTACGGATTTACGTAAAGCCGGTAGCGTTATTTATTATCCTGCGGGAAAACTCTGGGATAACTATGAAATACATCTGCAACTGAGGTCTGGGGATGATGATGCTCTGGGTGTTGTATTTCGAATGCAAGACCCGCAGCACTACTATCGTTTTGAATGGAATAAAGCTGGAAATTATCGGCGGCTGGTTCGTCGAATGGGTGAGGCGTATACACTGCTTGCGGAGACTAATGAACCTTATATTCAAGGACACTGGTATAATGTCATTATTAACGTTAATGGCAACCAAATAGAGATTTTCTTGGATGATCAGCTAGTGTTTCAAGAAGTGGACTCGACTTTCAGCAAAGGAACCATTGGCTTTTATACCTGGGCTAATTATGGTAGCCAGTTTAAGGATGTGACTGTTTATCCTATTCTTGAGTAGTGCTTTTATATTATTGACATTTTTTATACAACTTACAGCGAGTATATTCGTTATTTATCTTATTTATAATCATTATTCTAAAAATAATGATTCATGTGAATTGACATTCTTACTAGAGAGCAACAGTATTGTACGAACGACAGCACTTTGATTATTCTCCTATTTATATTATAGCCGGTTATAGCCTGAAATACGGTTGGAGCGTGGTGAAAAATAATTATTTATAAGGTGATCGTCGTTAAATAAGACGCTAAGTTTTTAATAAAATAAATAAGCAGTCAGTTGTCTTACAGAATAAATGTAAAAGTAATTAGACAAATAATGAGGTTTAAAATGACTGAGCCAGCCCAAATTGGAGACATGACATTTCTGGGTAAACTATCTCCTGCCTATCAGGAAATATTGACCCCTGAGGCAGTCGCCTTCCTTACTGAGTTGGTCAGGGAGTTTCAGCCTCGATTAGAGCAGCTGCTCGCTGAACGGGTAAAGCGTCAAACTGCGTTTGATGAAGGACAGTTACCAGGTTTTTTACCAGAAACCAAAGAAATACGAGAGAGTGACTGGAAGGTATCCCCAATTCCTCAGGATTTGCAGGATCGTCGTATTGAGATAACGGGTCCTGTTGATCGAAAAATGATAATTAATGCGTTAAATGCCAATGTGAAAGTCTTTATGGCAGACTTTGAGGACTCTCAATCTCCGACATGGGAAGGTGTCATTGAAGGACAAATAAATTTGCGTGATGCGAATTTGCGGACAATCGAATACACTCATCCAACATTGGGTAAAAAATATACCCTAAAAGATGATCCGGCTTTATTGATTGCCAGAGTAAGAGGCTTACATTTATTAGAAAAACATGTGCAACATCAGCAGCAAAGTATTCCTGCCAGCCTCTTTGATTTTGCGCTGTATTTTTTCCATAACTGGCAAGTAAGAAAACAGCAAGGAACAGGCGTATACTACTACATCCCCAAGTTGCAAAGTCATCATGAAGCAGCATGGTGGTCAGACGTATTTAAGTATACAGAAAGCCGTTTCCAGCTTCCAGAAGGTACCATTCGAGTCACAGCCTTGATTGAAACTTTACCTGCCGTATTTGAAATGAATGAAATTTTATTTGCGTTACGAGAACACATTGTTGGTCTCAATTGTGGACGTTGGGATTATATTTTCAGTTATATTAAAACGTTGCGTAACCATGCTGATCGGGTTTTACCTGATCGACAAAAAGTGACTATGGACCAACCTTTTTTAAGCGCTTATTCTCGGTTGCTCATTAAAACGTGTCATCGTCGTGGTGCGCTCGCTATGGGTGGAATGGCTGCGTTGATCCCAGCTAAAAATGAGATGGCGAATGCCCGGGTATTACAGAAAGTGCGAGAGGATAAAGATCTTGAAGCGCGTAATGGGCATGATGGTACGTGGATTGCCCACCCAGGTTTAGCCGATACAGCACTGGATGTATTTAACCAGTTTATACCAGAAGATAAACCAAACCAGCTACATGTGCTGCGAGATGATGACCCTGAAATAACTGAAGGTGATTTGCTCGTTCCTTGTCCTGGTGAGTGTTCTGAAAGAGGTATGCGTAATAATATCCGTGTAGCAATCCAATATATTGAAGCCTGGATTAATGGCAACGGGTGTGTGCCAATTTATGGTTTAATGGAGGATGCTGCCACAGCAGAAATTGCGAGAACTTCAATTTGGCAATGGATTCGTCATGGTCGAAAATTGGATTCTGGTAAGACGGTGACCGTGGCCCTGTTTCGGGAGATGCTTCAGGAAGAGTCTTTAGTTGTACGACAAGAGGTGGGTGAAGTCCATTGGGAAACTGGAAAATTCGAACTGGCAATGAAGATTCTTGATGAAATAACGACCTCAGAATCGTTGGTTGATTTTCTGACATTACCTGCTTATAACCACTTAAATTAAGATGCAAAACAGGGGTTCGCTTAAGCGAGCCCCTGTTTGTAATTGTGCTTTCGTTTTAAGTGGTGTTAGTGGATTTATCTTCTTACGTATTATGGACTGGGAACTAATTCTAACTCAGTTTTAGCCACCTCTCCTACCAGTCGCCTTAACCACTGGTGCCCAGGATTATGTTGTAATAATGGACTCCAAGCCATTTTTAACTCAAAGTCTGCAATAGCAAATGGAGGCTTGTGAATGACAAGGTGTGGGTTGTTTTGAGCAAGCAGTGCAGCACGTGTTGGTAATGTAGCAATAAGGTCTGGTTGTTGTGCAAGCAGCATCGCTACTTGATAATGCCGCGTAAAAACACTAATACGACGCTTTTTCTCTAATTTGGCTAATGCTTCATCAACCCACCCCAAGCGTTGTACATCTTGCGGTGTCATACCAACGCCCACGCCCATACCGGTTTTACTTACCCAAATATGTTGGGCTTGCAAGTAAGTGTCCAGATTAAAGTCATCTAAAATAGGATTATTTGCGCTGATTAAACATGAAAAGCTATCTTGCCAGACGGTTGTTTGATGAAAAGACTGAGGCATTTCATCAAAGCGGTTTATGGCCATATCGACACGGCCTTGCTCTACATCTAAAAAACTAACGTCACTTGGCGTTAAAATATCTAAAGTGACATGAGGGGCGAGTTGTCTTAATTGTGTTAATAAAGGAGGAATCAGGGTTGACTCAGCATAGTCACTGGCCATGATTCTGAATACGCGGTCGCTGCTATAGGCATCAAAATCTTTTTGGGGTTGTAGCGCTTTTTCTATGTTAGACAATACATCTCTAACCATAGGTTGTAATGATAGTGCTCTCTCTGTTGCAGTCATTCCCTCACTGGTTCTGACTAAGAGTGGATCATCAAAAAGCTCTCGTAAACGGCGTAAGCCATTACTCATTGCGGGTTGTGTTATCCCCAAGTGGCTGGCGGCTTTGGTGACATTTTTTTCACGTAATAAAACATCTAAATAAACCAATAAATTAAGATCAACCCGTGAAATATTCATTTTGTTGATACCGAGAATAAAAACTATAAATTTCCTAAATCATGGCATAATTTCTAGACTTTGTCGTGCCTTGTTCATAATTCATAATAAATACAGCTAACCACAGGAGCCAACGATGGCTATTTATAACCGCAATGAAGAAATCGCTCGTATTGAAAAGGATTGGGCAGAAAATCCTCGCTGGAAGCATGTCAAACGTACTTATACGGCAAGTGATGTTATTCGTTTACGTGGCTCAATTCATGTTGCCAATACACTGGCAGAACAAGGTGCCACCAAACTTTGGTCATTGATTAATGGTGGTGTGGATAAAGGATATGTTAACTGCTTGGGCGCGTTAACGGGAGGCCAAGCTGTACAACAGGTTAAGGCTGGTATTAAAGCTATTTATTTATCAGGATGGCAAGTTGCTGCGGATAACAATAGCTCTATGAGCATGTACCCTGATCAATCGTTATATCCAGTTAACTCTGTACCTGCAGTGGTTAAGCGGATTAATAATTCATTTCGCCGAGCAGATCAAATTCAATGGCAGCGAAGCGTCAAACCTTCTGATGAGCACTATATTGATTACTTTGCGCCGATAGTGGCTGATGCAGAAGCGGGTTTTGGTGGTGTATTGAATGCCTATGAACTAATGATTGCAATGATCGAAGCTGGAGCAGCAGGTGTACACTTTGAAGATCAACTTGCATCAGTGAAAAAATGTGGTCATATGGGCGGCAAAGTACTCGTACCGACCCAAGAGGCTGTTCAAAAATTAATTTCTGCTCGTTTAGCGGCAGACGTAATGGGTACTAGCACGATTGTGTTGGCACGAACAGATGCCAATGCGGCTGATTTAATAACCTCGAATATTGATGAATACGATGCGCCCTTTATTACGGGTGAACGTACGACCGAAGGATTTTATCAAACACGTGCAGGAATTGAACAGGCAATCGCCCGTGGTTTAGCCTATGCGCCTTATGCTGATTTATTATGGTGTGAAACGGCAAAACCTGATTTAGATGAAGCAAGAAAGTTTGCTGAAGCTATTCGTCATAAATATCCAGACCAACTTCTTGCATACAACTGCTCTCCTAGTTTTAACTGGAAGAAAAATCTTGATGATGCCACTATTGCCAAGTTTCAGCGTGAATTGAGTGCGATGGGCTATAAATTTCAATTCATCACCTTAGCGGGTATTCATGCTATGTGGAATAGTATGTTTGATTTAGCCTATGACTATGCTCGTAATGACATGTCTGCGTACGTTAAGTTACAGGAAAAAGAGTTTAAAGATGCAGAGCGTGGTTATACATTTGTGGCACACCAACAAGAAGTAGGGACAGGCTATTTTGATGATGTGACTAATGTGATTCAAGGAGGTTCATCTTCTGTTACTGCATTAAAAGGCTCGACAGAAGAAGATCAGTTTTAATTGCTCAGGATTAAAAATGTAGTAGCGATTGTAGTAATTACTTTATCTGCAATGTATGATATTTATTAAGCATAGTTCGTGTTACCATTATTCATATATTTTAAGGATCACACCCGTGGTCCTTTTTTTATTTGTCAGATGTTTTGGGGAATAAATATAATGAATATTTTTCATTATTAAAGTTAATTACTACTTTATTAAACGCACACTTGTTTTGGGGTATACACGGCGAATAAAGACTGTTAACGTTGCACGCCGGACTTAAAAGTCTAGTATTTTATGAGTTAATATTGCTCTAAGACAAGTTTCATTTTTTTTAGTCATCTAAGATTAACCCACATTAATGTTTTTAGGTTAAAAATGCACTTATCCAAAGTACAAAGAGTGTGTTCTAAATCATCTATTTTTTATAGTTTATAATATCGGCAGACGGATCCTGTCGTATAAGTAGACTTCCAAACTGGAGGGATTTTAATGAACGTTAAGCAATATATGGTCTCAGCCGTAGTAGTGTCTGCCCTCACCTTTACCCAAGGTACATTGCTTTATGCTGGCAATACAACAGAAGCGACTCCTCCTCCTGCTAATAGCATATCCACTGTTGAGTCCGCACAAACAACTAACCGGTTAATCATGCGTTTTAACAAAGCGCACATATCACTTCCTGTAAAAGAGGTTTTAGCACAACTTAGCAATAGAATTTCAATACAGATGACTTATGTTCGTACCATGGGAACAGGGGATATTGTTTTTAAACTGCCCTCTTTTCAAAATACACAACAGATTCAACAGTTAGTTGATCAACTGCAACAGCAGCCAGAAGTTGAATATGTAGAACCTGACTGGATGATGCAACCTAAAGTACCTATGTCAATCACACCGACTGACCCACTTTTTAATCAACAATGGAGTTTATTATCTGATCAGTATTTTGGTAGTATCAATGTGCAACAAGCATGGCAACAGAATCAAGGACAAGGCGTAGTCGTTGCTGTTTTAGACAGTGGCTATCTTCCTCATCAAGATTTAAAAGAAAATCTATTATCAGGATATGACATGGTCAGTGATCCTGTTATGGCTAATGATGGTGATGGTCGTGACAATAATCCACTTGATCCGGGGGATGCGCATTTAGCGGGTGAGTGTAGTCAATTTGGTACTCAGCCCATAGCGCAAGACACTTTAAGTAGTTGGCATGGAACACAAATTGCTGGAGTCATTGCTGCCGCTGCGAATAATATTGGGATCAGTGGTATTGCGCATCAAGCAAAAATTCTACCTGTTCGAACTGTTGGTAAATGTGGAGGGTATACTTCAGATTTAGTCGATGGCATTCGGTGGGCTGCGGGACTTACTGTCGCTAATGTGCCTTTGAATGAGCACCCTGCTCAAATTATCACCATCTCCAGTAGCGAGCCTGGGAAATGTAAAGCCTCACTTCAGCAGGCAATTGATAAAGCCAATCAGAAAGGCATTACCATCATTGTTGCTGCAGGTAATAATGGTGATCAAGCTAATCACTATAGTCCAGGAAACTGCCAAAATGTCATTGCAGTGACTGCCAGTGATTTTGATGGCAAGCTCACAGACTACAGTAACCGTGGTGAAGGGGTAACTGTTGCCGCGCCTGGTGGTGTCAAAGAACCCTTACATGCGGGTATTTTATCTACCTCAAATACAGGGTATCGAAACGCCGCTAGTGATAGTTACCAATATGCGGCTGGAACTGGACTTGCGGCAGCTCATGTTGCGGGGGTTGCGGCTATTCTTTATAGCTTACAACCTACTATTACCCCAATAGAAATTAAGCAATTAATTACCAGTACTGCCCAAAAACAACCAAAGTGTAGTGAGTGTGGACATGGTGTTATTGATGCAGGTGCAGCCGTCAATAAAGCTATGAAATATAAATACCGTTTTTTTTCTTATTGATATATTTTGATACAGTTATTGATGGCTTTTAAATCTTTAATGCAATCTTTAAAATAATGTAAGTTTTTTTATTAATATATCGAATAACTTTGCTGCGCCTTTGTTTATAGTTAAAACAAAGGTGCACTATATTTGTGGTTAATACGTATTCAACCGTTTGTCTGTTCTCAATGAGAATGTACTGCAGATCATAAAAAACCTGTTCTGTAGTACTAATTTGAGTTGTAATAAAATAAAAGGTTGAATCATGAAAAAAACTGCTTTGGTTATCGCGATTTCTTCAGTCGTTTCCACACCGCTTTTTGCACAAGATAGTATTAATCCATTCGCAGATGAAAAAACGGGTTTTTATCTAGGGTTAGGTGTTGGTGCGGCTAGTTATGATGATGTTTACTCAGTTGAAGAGGAAGCTGCTGAAAGCATAGGTTTTTCTGGAACTAAAACTAAACGTGATGGTGTAGCAAAGGTATTTGGTGGCTATCGCATTAATAAGTTCTTTGCACTTGAAGCGAATTATACTAAGTTTGCTGATACTGATTTTGAAGCTAGTGGTGTTGGCTTTAATCGCTATATAACTAGGGATATTGAGAATGAAATTAGTGGCTATGGGGTAAAAGCAGTTGGTATTTATCCAGTTACTAAAGATATTGAACTAAATGCTAGTGCTGGACTGATGAAATGGAAGATTGAAGAAGAACGTAGTAGTTCTGTTAGCGGCGTTAATGTTTATAAGTCAAGTGAAACTGTAAAAGGCACTAGTAAAGTCTTTGGTTTGGGTGCAAGTTATAACCTGACTAATAATGTGGCTTTCGGTCTCGATTGGGAACGTATTAACGATTTAGGTGATAAGGATAAGTTACGTTTTGGCGAAACTGATGTAGATACCTTTACACTGTCTGCTAAGTATACTTTCTAAACTGCTTCAATTTTATATATGCTTTGCTGCCAAAGGATGGTGGCAGTAATTGTTCTGCAATACCTACTCTTTTTACCACTTGTGCCATCTATAAAAAAAGCACCATATGCTGTGCGTTATAAGATCTTTGTCCCAGGCGGAGTGCATCTTGCTCAAAAGCAAACGTTTCAAAGCCATATTTTTGATAGAGTTTAATGGCTGAGATGTTTTCGGAAATAACAACAAGCTGCAACTGGGTTAAATCTTTAAACTGTTTTGCCTCATCTATGATTTTTTCAAGTAGGTGCTTACCGAGACCATTTTTTTGAAAGGATTTATCAACATAAAATCCCCAAATCATACCTTTATGCGACCGTTTTAAACGGTCTTGCCGGCTAACACCTGCAGTACCTACTAGCTGGTTTTTATTAAATACGCCAACAACAAAAGATTGATTACTTTGAGTAATTTTATCTGCAAAATAGTTAAGGGGTTGAGTTTGTTCAAAGTCAAAGCTTTGAGCAAATGATTCAGGACATGACAGCAAAGCATTAAGTCGAATTTTTTTATACTGCTCAGCATCACTACTATTCAAGACCCTAATATCCATATTACTTTTCCATTTCAAGCATTTATCTTTGACTGTGATAAATTACAACATTTGTTGTGTTTACAAAAGGTTGCATGGGCGAATAAAGGCTGGCTATTGTCACCGAACCGTTTGCCGCAAGGATGCGGCAGCCAAGCGTCCATGGATGGATTCACAGCGTGTTCGATGACAATTGGCCAGGCTGTTATACCCTTTCCTATAAAAGCCCTTCATTTTAGGTTAAAGTTTTTCAGTATGGGTATATAGCATAAAAAAAGCCGAAGTCTAAGACTTCGGCTTTTTCTGGAGAATACCCTATTAATCAAGGGTAACTATTTAAAGTGCTTTCAGGATGGCTTCAACACTCTCTTTCGCATCCCCAAACAGCATACGTGTATTCTGCTTGAAGAAAAGAGGGTTCTGCACACCCGCATAACCTGTTGCCATTGAACGTTTAAATACAATGACTTGGTGAGCATTCCAAACTTCTAACACTGGCATACCTGCGATGGGACTTGCAGGGTCTTCGGCTGCTGACGGGTTAACTGTATCGTTTGCGCCTATGACCAATACGGTATCTGTTTCTGGAAAGTCTTCATTAATTTCATCCATTTCCAAAACGATGTCGTAAGGCACTTTAGCTTCGGCTAACAGGACGTTCATATGACCAGGTAAGCGCCCTGCAACAGGGTGAATACCAAACCGGACATTAACGCCTCGTTCACGCAGCTTTTGGGTGATTTCGTATACGGGGTATTGTGCTTGCGCAACAGCCATACCATAGCCAGGGGTGATAATGACAGACGTAGAGTCTTTGAGCATTTCAGCCACTTCTTCAGCAGATGTTGCAACATACTCACCCTGCTCTTCACCTTCGCCCAATACAGTACCGCTTTCAGTACCAAAGCCACCCGCAATCACACTGATAAATGAGCGGTTCATCCCTTTACACATAATATATGACAGGATGGCACCTGAGGAGCCGACCAGTGCACCTGTAACAATCAGCAGATCATTGGCGAGCATAAAGCCTGCTGCTGCTGCAGCCCACCCTGAATAAGAGTTCAGCATGGATACAACGACAGGCATATCTGCACCACCAATAGAGGCGACTAAATGCCAGCCAAAAGCCAAGGCAATAATTGTCATAAGTACTAGGGGGAAGGTAGCGCTATCATTGTTGATGAAGTTAAGCATCAGTAAGAAGGATACAACGACTGCAGCAAGATTAAGCTTATGCTTATGCGGTAATGACAAAGGACGTCCACTCATTATTCCGCGTAACTTAGCAAACGCAACGATTGATCCGGTAAAGGTAATCGCCCCGATAAAAACACCGATGAAAATTTCACTCAGGTGAATCGTCAGCATGGCCCCTGCCATTGGTGGGTGGTCCATATAACTACTGAATCCAACCAGAACAGCAGCCAAACCAACAAAGCTGTGCAGCATGGCGACCAACTCTGGCATTTCAGTCATTTGTACTTTTTTGGCCAAGTTCAAGCCAATCACCGCACCAATGACCATGGTGACGATAATTGTACCCATGCCAGATACTTCAGGGTTACCAATGGTGGCCAGTAAGGCAATGGCCATACCGACCATACCATAGATATTTCCTTGCTTTGCTGTTTCCTGTTTGCTCAGGCCCGCTAAGCTAAAGATAAATAAGATGGCAGCGACTATATAGGCTGCACTAATAAAACCTTGTGACATGATTGGGCCCCTTACTTACGAAACATTTTCAGCATGCGTTGCGTGACAAAAAAGCCACCTGCGATGTTTATTGTGGCGATTAAAACGGCAATGGCAGAGAAAAACCAAACCAGCCCATTATCGCTGGAGACTTGTAGGAGTGCTCCAACCACAATAATGCCACTGATCGCATTGGTTACGCTCATAAGTGGGGTGTGTAACGCATGTGTTACATTCCAAATCACGTGATAGCCAACAATACACGCCAACACAAACACAGTGAAATGGGATAAAAAGGCAGCAGGTGCTGCACTGGCTATCCAGCCAAATGCCAAAGCAGCAATGGTAAATGCAATATGTTTCCGCTTTGAGGACTTGGGTTTTGGCTCTTTTTCTACAGGCGTAACAGGCGCTTGTACCTTAGCTTGAGGCTGAGCACTGACTTTGACAGCAGGTGGTGGCCAAGAGATATTGCCTTCTTTTACCACAGTAACCGAGCGAATAACCTGGTCATCAAAGTTAATCGAAATATTGCCATCTTGATGAGGACAAAGCAGCTTTGTCAGGTTTACCAGGTTGGTACTGTAGAGCTGTGAAGACTGATTAGGTAAACGGCCTGGCAGGTCTGTATAGCCAATAATGCGTACATCATTGTCTGTAGTGACCAGTTGATCTGCCTGGGTTAACTCACAGTTACCACCCGTTGCAGCAGCCAGGTCAACAACCACACTGCCTGGCTTCATTAATTTAACCATGTCAGTGGTGATTAGTTTTGGGGCCGGTCTACCAGGAATTAGTGCAGTGGTGATGATAATATCCACTTCTGCAGCTTGCTGGCTAAAGAGTTCCATTTCCGCCTTAATAAAGGCTTCACTCATTTCTTTTGCGTAGCCATCCGTTGAAGAGCCATCTTCCTCAACATGAAGCTCAAGAAACTCGCCGCCCATACTTTCAACTTGCTCTTTTACCTCTGGGCGCGTATCAAATGCGCGAACAATGGCACCTAGGCTGCTTGCGGTACCAATGGCTGCAAGCCCAGCAACACCCGCACCAATCACTAACACTTTAGCGGCGGGTACTTTACCTGCTGCAGTAATCTGCCCAGTAAAAAAACGACCAAATTGGTGAGATGCTTCGACAACGGCACGATAACCTGCAATATTAGCCATTGAACTAAGGGCATCGAGGGCTTGCGCTCTAGAAATCCGAGGCACAGCATCCATCGCTAATACGTTAATGCCCTTCGCAGATAATTTTTCCAGTAGTGCTTCATTTTGTGCCGGCCAGATAAAGCTGACCAGGGTTTGTCCTGCTTTAAAATAACTAATTTCATCTTCAGGGGTTTCTTGAGGCGCATTGACTTTAAAAATAATGTCAGCTTGCCAAGCTTCTTTTTGGCTGACAATACTGGCACCTGCGTCTTTATAAGCGTTGTCCGTAAAGCTGGCTAATTTGCCTGCACCTTCAGCCACACAGACTGAAAAGCCAAGTTTAATTAACTGCTGAACGGTTTTGGGGGTAGCGGCTACCCGTGTTTCGTTGGCAAATATTTCTTTAGGAATTCCGATAAGCATGGTCTATTCAATTATCTCATTAACCGGTTAATTTACCTCTGTCCGCCAACGCATTGCGATAGCGACACGCATTAGGTCAAAAAATCAACCACTATCAACGGCTGATGTGACTGTCGTTCGATACGTACGGCATGTTAGCCTATGGCATTATTTGTCTTAGGTATACATACACTGCTTATTATACCTGTCTTGCTTTGTTATTACTCAACACTAAAAAATAATGCTAAGTCATTTACATTCCTGGTAAGGAATGGCATTTAGGCGACACAGATTGTCAGTTTACAGCATGGTAGACTTGAATAGTAAAATAACGGCTCATGTCGTTAGTATGACAATGATGCCAAAAAACAAAATTTATGACTATTATAAACTGCCAGCTGGTTACACCTATTTACAAATCTAATTGCCGCTGTTGTGGTAGTGTGCCGAATAACCTTGTTGAAACATAGTGTTTATTCTGACTCCTACTGATATAGCATGAAATGCTTGGTAGATTTTGATGTAAGTCATCGTTGGTGGCAGTTAAAGGCTATTTCGGCATATAGAAATAGCCATAGTAACGTTGTTTTAAGTGATTTTGGCAATGACGAGTGTAAGTCAGATAACGCACATCTGAATATCAAACCTCCTCTGACTTTCCCTGTAATTTCTTACATAGTTTATCTGTACTTAAGCCTGTTCTGTTATTCCTTAAACAGCGCATACTTAGCGGCTGAACAAGGAAGATTCATCAGGATGAGAGTTGATGATTAAAATCATAAGACATAAGCAAGGTAAGGACTTATTTCATCCACTATGTTTAGTGGTATTGTGTAGTTTATTATTCTGCTGGGGAGGTCAAGGCTGGGCTAAATCCTGGCAATTAGTTTCTGTCTATTTGGGGGATGCTCGTCACCAAAACCTGCTTACTGAATTTGTCCATGGGGTTGAGTCGTTACCCAATGCTAACCTCAAAGTGGATATTTATAACAAATGCAGCTTGATTCCCAATAAAAATTTATTAACCAGTGTTGTGAAAAATGATATTCAACTGGCTGAGCTATTAATGGCTGAGTTGGAGCATGAGGATGCACTGTTTGGTTTAGATAATATTCCTTTTATCGCAACCGATTTATCAGAAGCGCAGCAGCTATGGGAAATTTCGAGAGAGCAAGTACAGCAGCGACTAGATAACCTTGGTCTGCATTTACTGCTGGTCGCTCCCTGGCCTCCACAAGGTATTTTTACGGTTCAACCCTTAGCCTCTCTTGTTGATCTACGCGGCGGCAAGTTAAGAACATACTCAACAGAAACCGCATTATTGGCGCGTTACTTAGGCGCTGAAGCTATTCATGTGCCTCATGAACACTTACGTGAGTCCTGGTTGACTGGACAGCTAGATGCAATGATCACATCACCTGTAACAGCGGTAACGCAACAGGCCTGGCAATACATAAAATACTATTATGATATTCAGGCATGGATACCCAAAAATATGTTAGTGATTAATCGTTCAACGTGGCAGAGTTTAAGTATTCAGGAACGTCAGACATTAACTAAGTTGGCCAGTAAACTAGAAGCACAAGCTTGGCGAAACACACGACAGCATATGCAGCAAGCATTGCTCACCATGCAAAAACATGGCATTCAGGTGGTATCACCCAACCCCAAGCTGGTTGCTCAATTGAGGCATATTGGTCATTTGATGACAGCCCGCTGGGCAAGGAATGCTGGGCAGGTGGGACGAGAAATACTAGGCTCCTATCGGAAATACCATAAGCACTAGCAGTCAGTCATTTATTAATATCTAGTCATCATTATGCAGGGCTAGCACCACTTGGAAAGTCGATAAGCACCTTTTTACTGCCTCTTTGCAGTGCATGTTGAAATGCTCGTTGAAACTGTTGAAATGGGTAACGAGCCTCAATGAGTAGCTCGGTATCCAAGCTATGGTTTTCCATAAATTGAAGTGCTTCGTTCATTTGGCCACAGCGGGAGCCAATAAGCTTAATTTCATTCACCACAAGTTGGGATAAGTTTACTTCGCTTAATTGGTGACTTGTTGTTTTCAGCACAATTGTACCTCGAGGTGCAACAAGCGCGAGTGCCATATCTAGCCCATTTGGTCGACCAGTTGCTTCCACAATAACAGAAAAGTGCTGCTGATATTGCTGAAGTAGCTGGCTGGTGTTTTTGAATTCAAGTAGTTCTGTTGTTATTCCATGGCGTGCGGCAATGGCCAGTTTATTGGGATGTTTGCCAATCAGTACCAGGTTTGGAAATTTTTCCTTAAGGGCAAGACTAATGAGTAGGCCAAGTTTGCCGTCGCCCAGTACAGCAATCGTTGTATTATCAGGTACAGGTAATTGAGTTTGAATGGCTAAAGCTGCCGCCAGTGGTTCTGTGAATACGGCAACATGATCAGGGATATTGTCTGGAACCAAGCAAAGATTTGCTAATGGAGCAGTAAACATCTCTGCAAAAACCCCATCTTTATGCTTGATGCCTAGAACTTGTCGATGGTGGCAGTGGTGAGGGTCATTTTGCTGACAAGCGGGGCAATCTCCGCAACCAATATTGATATCAACTACAACACGTTTTCCTACATAGTCTGGCTTTGCTGGGCAACCAATCACTTCTGCCACACATTCGTGGCCAGGAATACCTTGAAAGTTATAGTACCCATTGAATAGTTCGATGTCCGTTTGGCAAATACCAGCCACCAGTGGGCGTAATAATGCTTCATTTGGGGCGGGTTCAGGGTCTGAGGGAGAAACCAGCATAATTTGTTGATCATTAAATAAGACCGCCTTCATTCACGACACCCTCATAGTTGGCTTCAGTGGTTGATACTGAGCTGTTTTCTTCATAGCTTAACGATTATAGATGAAATTTTAGAAAGTAAGTGGTTCCAAGAAATTGAAAAATGCAAGTTGTTCTGATGAATAACACCATTCGGGAAGGACTCGTGAAATTTTTAGTATCAAGATAATTTATCACCATTTTATTGCACATCCGTGTTTAGCCTTTAGGTATTTATATTACATTATATGTCATAAAACTGTCAGTTAATTATGCGACAAGTTGAGTATACTTTGCTACTCATTGACTAAATAACAAAAGCATAACTACTTTCATCGCAACATGTATGTTTTTTGACAGTAAATTATAGCGTTTTCCTTTTAGTGTATAATCATGACATATTCCGTTCGCTATAATCTTGAAGGTTTAAAGGAGAAGGTCGTTGACTGTACAGCTAAGTGCGTTACAAGGTGACATCACTCAGCTTGCTGTTGATGCAATTGTTAATGCTGCCAACAGCAGCTTATTAGGGGGTGGTGGTGTTGATGGGGCCATCCATCGAGCCGCAGGACCTGAATTGGTTGCAGCATGCAGATTGCTTAATGGTTGTAAAGCTGGACAGGCTAAGATAACACCTGGTTTTCACCTGCCTGCCCACTATGTTATTCATACGGTGGGTCCCGTATGGAATGGTGGTCAGTTAAATGAACAGGAATTACTCGCCAGTTGCTACAGAGAAAGTTTACAGCGTGCTTGTGAGCATGACCTTAAATCAATTGCTTTTCCAGCAATAAGTACAGGAATCTATGGTTTTCCAAAACAGCCTGCAGCCGAAATTGCAGTGCAAACGGTACAGCAGTACTTTGAAGAAAAACCTTATTCATTAGAAAAAGTGATTTTTTGTTGCTTTAGTGGCGAGGACTTGGCTATTTATCAAGCGCTGTTGTGATATACCTTTCACGATAAAGTGCTCAGTGAGCAGTGTCGCCCACTGATTTAAATAAAGCTATGATAATACTACTACTGCTGTATTGTTGGTTTATGAGTTAGTAAGCGATAAAGGTTCAGGTGAGATAATTACACCGTTCTCATCCGCATACAAATAATTACCTGATTGTAGATTGACTCCAGCCAGGCTTATTTCAAGTTGCTTTTGCCCTTCCCCTCGCCTAATGGATTTTCGAGGGTGTGCCGTTAAACCCATAATGCCAATAGATAATGTTTTTAAGATGGTAACGTCGCGAACACAGCCATAGATCACAATCCCTGCCCACTGATTTTCAACGGCTCGAGTTGCTATTTGATCACCCAATAAGGCACAGCGTAACGAACCGCCGCCATCCACCACTAACACTTTGCCTTCACCTGGCTCTGCTAGGATTGATTTGACAACGCTGTTATCTTCGAAGCATTTAGCGGTGACTACCTCTCCACAGAAATGAGTTTGACCACCAAAATGCTTAAAAACAGGAGACATCACTTGAAGTAATGCGTCGTATTGATCACACAAGTCCGGTGTTGAAAAAAACACGATAATTTCCTTTTAAAACACAAGTCGTACTGAGCTCTTGAAAAAAGGTGATTTTCTTTAGAGCCGATATTTACTTTTGCTAACCTCTTCCCTGGAGACTTGGTTGCCACTTCCTTGTGGCAAACAGTTCGTTGAGCGTTATCCCACCTTTTTCAGCCAATGTTCCACATCGATAATCATGCATTGCATTGGCACAATCTTTATTCATCACAAACTATTTTTATATGCAATTGCCCTGGGTGTTATTAAGCTGGTGTTGCTACTTTCTCGGCTAGATAAAACCATGTGTTCAGCACCGAGTCTGGATTGAGCGAAATAGTTTCAATTTGCTGATCCATAAGCCATTTGGCTAAATCCGGGTGGTCTGAAGGACCTTGCCCACAAATGCCAATATATTTATTTTGACGGCGACAAGCTTCGATAGCCAACTGCAGTAAATGTTTAACTGCAGGGTTACGCTCATCAAATAAATGCGCAATCAAGCCTGAGTCTCGATCCAGCCCTAAGGTCAGCTGGGTCATGTCATTAGAGCCAATAGAAAAGCCATCAAAGTACTGTAAGAAATCATCAGCCTGTAGAGCATTACTGGGTAACTCACACATCATAATAACTTTTAATTGATGCTCTCCTCTACGTAATCCATTCGCAGCCAGTAATTCGGTGACACGTCGGGCTTCACCCACTGTCCGCACAAAGGGCACCATGACCGCTACGTTGGTTAATCCCCGCTGTTCTCGAACGCGTTTTAAGGCCGCACATTCGAGTTCAAAACAGTCGCGGAAACTGTCGGCGATATAGCGTGAAGCGCCACGAAAACCTAACATAGGATTTTCTTCTTTGGGTTCAAACAACTCCCCACCAATTAAATTTGCATATTCATTGGATTTAAAGTCGGATAAACGCACAATGACAGGTTTTGGATAAAAAGCCGCGGCAATTGTGGCAATACCTTCTGTTAATTTTTCAATGTAAAAACCAACTGGGCTATCATAGCCAGCAATACGTTCGTGAATGGCTTCGCGGATATCACCTGGGAGGTCTTGCATATTTAACAGGGCTTTGGGGTGAATCCCTATCATACGATTTATAATAAATTCAAGCCGTGCAAGACCGACCCCTGTATTAGGAATTGCCTGAAAATCAAATGCACGGTCAGGATTACCTACGTTCATCATTAATTTAAACGGCAGTTGTGGCATGGCATCAACGGTACTTTTTTGCACTTCATAAGCTAATTTACCTTGGTAAACGAAGCCTGTATCCCCTTCTGCACAGGAAACAGTAACATCTTGCCCAGATTTCAAAAGCTCTGTGGCATTTCCACAGCCAACCACTGCAGGGATGCCGAGTTCTCTAGCAATAATAGCGGCATGACAGGTCCGCCCTCCCCGGTCGGTGATAATCGCTGCTGCCCTTTTCATGATGGGTTCCCAGTCAGGGTCTGTCATGTCGGCAACGAGTACATCGCCAGGTTTTACTTCATGCATTTGATCAAGGCTTGTAATAACGCTGACGGAACCTGAACCAATACGCTGGCCAATACTACGGCCTTCCATTAGTACATGACCTTGTTCTTGTAAAAGATAACGTTCAATAACAGCCGCTTCAGATTGACTTTTGACCGTTTCTGGACGGGCTTGAACAATAAACAGCTCTCCAGTAATACCATCTTTTGCCCATTCAATATCCATAGGACACCCATAGTGGGCCTCAATAATGAGCGCTTGCTGTGCTAGCTCTAAAACATCCTCATCGGTTATGCAAAACTGGTGACGACGCGGGGCGTCGACGGGTTGTGTAATGAGTGAGTCATGGACAGCACCACTACCGTTGTACACCATTTCAATGGCTTTTTGACCTAAATTGCGACGCAAAATAGCATGATGCCCAGAACGAAGGGTTGGTTTGTGAATATAAAATTCATCAGGGTTGACCGCTCCTTGGACAATGGTTTCGCCCAGCCCATAGCTGGCAGTTAAGAAAATTACATCGCGAAAACCAGACTCGGTATCTAATGTAAACATAACACCTGAAGCATCGGTTTCACTATGCACCATTTGTTGTATGCCAACGGACAACGCAACTTGGCTATGATCAAACCCTTTATGCACACGATAAGCGATAGCACGGTCATTGTAGAGTGATGCAAAAACCTCTTTTACAGCAAGTAGGATATTACTGGTGCCCCGAATATTTAAAAAGGTTTCTTGCTGGCCTGCAAATGAGGCATCGGGTAAGTCTTCGGCTGTTGCTGAAGAGCGGACTGCAACAGATAAATCTTCGTGATTTTGTTGAAGTGTGGTAATTGCTTCTTCCAGAGTGGCCTGAAACTCTGTAGGAAAAGGCATATCTATTATCCACTGCCTGATGCTTCGTCCTGCTTTTGCCAGTGCTTGAACATCATCCACATCAAGTTGATTAAGTTCAGCTTTGATACGCTGGTCCAGCCCTTGCTGGCTTAGGAATTCCCGATAAGCATCTGCTGTGGTTGCAAAACCATCAGGAACTTTTACCCCAGCATCGCTTAAAGCGGAGATCATCTCACCAAGAGAGGCATTTTTGCCACCTACCAGTGGTATATCATTGACACCCAGTTGGGTAAAGGGAATAACGTATTTATTCACTCAGTCAGTCTCCAGTGTCGATACCTTATGGTTTATTTGTTAATGAAACGCTAGGGTTATTTTAGGATATTGATGTGTACTGTTCGTTTTAGATACGCATTAAACACGAGAGGTATATCCTCCACGTTAAAATATTTTTCGAACAATACCTATACATGGCTGTTTTCTGAGTTATTGGCATAGCCTGCTTGTTTTATCGCTTTCGTCATATAATTGCCATAAAAGAAATCAGGTTTTTTATCTATAAAACCAATAACTCACCCACATTGACTAAACACTATCATGAAAGTGAGTGTTTTTAAAACAAAGAAAAGTACTGAAATTGTTAGTGAAAAATGTTTATTTTCGAATTGAGACTTAACGGCATAATAACGTTTAATAATGCAGGAGTTAGTAAACTACGCTCTATAAGTCCCCACTATTAAAAGAAGAAAATTCATGATTCTGCTTGTTCTACAAAAAAAAATTATTGCAAAATATTAGTGAACAATTTTACTTAAGGGCTCTAAGGTGACGCAGATTGATTTCGTCAAAATAATATAAGGCATGACTTGTCATTTTTAAGGATCGTCACGTATACTCGTTGCGACTCATCCCCTCTTCATGCCTTGCTTGCTCTACCAGGTTATGGAGTCAAGTAAGATGACGGGAATTAGCATTGACAAACAAGCTAAAACATAGCTTATATAAAAAAGTTGGGAGAACTCCAACATGGTAAAACGCTGTGTGTTTTTTATTTCAGACGGTACTGGAATAACGGCAGAAACCTTGGGTCATAGTTTGTTGACTCAATTTAATCGAGATCAGTTTAGCTATAAAACATTCCCTTATATTGATACCGTTGAAAAAGCTCAGCAGACCGTTAAGCAAATAAAACAGTATGCCTATCAGGCAGAACAGCGCCCCTTAATTTTTTCAACCATTGTCAATGAAGCAGTAACACAAGAATTAAGCTCGTTAGATGCATTTACCATTGATTGTTTTTCAGCATTTTTAACGCCTCTTGAACAAGAACTACAGCAGCCTTCTAATCATAGTATTGGACAAAATCGTGTTATTGCTGCTGATCCCCGTTATCATCAACGTATTACAGCCGTTCATTTTGCCTTGGATTTCGATGATGGTGCAAAAACGTATGCTTATGATCAAGCGGATGTGATTTTGATTGGCGTATCACGTTGTGGAAAAACGCCTACCTGTTTATACCTTGCGCTTCAGTATGGAATAAATGCCGCTAACTACCCATTAACAGAAGAAGATTTGGATAATCAACGACTACCTGGAATATTACTGAGTCATAAGGATCGTGTATTTGGATTGACCATTGATGCCGAGAGACTAGCAGCTATCCGTCACGAACGTCGACCGGAAAGCCGTTATGCTTCCATTAAACAATGTCGACAAGAGGTCAATGAAGTAGAAGCGTTAATGCAAGAGGCTCATGTGCCTTTTATTAATACTACACGGTTTTCCATAGAAGAAATTGCTACTCGTGTGCTCTCAATGACGGGTATTCAACGACAGTTTTAAATCAAGTTTGCTCATTTTGAAACCCTGCTTTCTTGAACTGACTTATAATTTGGGGTGGTTCACCATTCTTATTTAAGATGCCAGGGATGGTCTTCTGCTGCGGGAGGAATACATTAATTCATGCACGGCATTGGCACAGTCAATACTTTTCTCAAATTATTTTTATATGCAATTGACCTGTTTAAAATACTGCTCGAGCATTCACCTCTCTGTGCCAAATGACAGCAAGGAGTTCAGGAAGAAAATACACGATGATTTTTATAGTTGAATTGCATCCAAAATCAGATATATCCCTACTATTACCATGCATAATGCAAGACCATAGTTTATAAACTTGATGTAATCAGTGTTTTTTAACAACTTTACAATGAATAATCCTGTCCATATCCATGTAATGTGAGTAAAAATATTTAACATCGTCAGCATAACAATCATGATCATTATACCCAATTCACCAAATACTTGAGTTGATTGTTCAGTAAACGAAGTAAACATCAACATCACCAACAGCCATCCTTTAGAATTAAGTAACTGTAATAATGCTCCATCTGTAAAACTAAAATGTTTAGGTTGTTTTGATGAATTAGTATTAATAGGTTTAATAAGATTAATAGCCAACCAAAAAATATATAGAGCCCCCACTATTCGTAAATATAATAAAGCTGATGGGTGAAATGTTAATGTGGAACTAAAATAAAAACCAATAATAATAGTTTTTGATAAATAAATAATATTTACACCTAATAGCAAAGGCAAGGATTTTCTAATACCAAAACTTGCTCCATTTGCAGCGAATACAATATTAGTTGGTCCCGGGCTAAATACTAATGGGAACATTACTGCCAACCAACTTACTATAAAAACCATTTACTTACCCATTACTTAGAAGTGATATGACGTATGTTTTAAGTTTATGATATTTTATAAGTTTAAAAATCGTCTACAAAGGTTATCTATCAGGTTTTCCAGAAGGGTTTATTTCCTTCAGTTAATGCTGTTTTTTTGGAAATACCTACATCCTTTAATTCGTGGGTCGTTAGCTGAAGCAGTTGCTTTCTTGTTTTTGATCGAATGTGCCAATATTTTATATGATGAGTGAGATAGTAAATATATTTGGAAACAATCATGTCATTCCCTCAGGTTCAACAAATGCATAAAGTTTTAATTTCATCTCTAGAACAAGTTCAATAGTAATTTTTTTAAGAAAACCATTACAGATTCAAAAATTAATAAACAAACCATTACAGTTAATAGTAAAACGCGTCTGTATAGGTAAAATATTGACTAATCTGTACTGGTAACTACATGTGTACTGGAAATGTGTTATGAAGCTATACGAAAAGGTTGCAGAGGCGCTAGGTCAGCGCATTACACAGGGCTATTATCCTGATGGCTCCAAGCTTCCCTCTATAAGAAACCTCTGTAAAGATCATGGTATTAGTATTTCAACGGCTCAAGAAGCCTATCGGTTACTTGAAGAGCAAGGCATAGTTGAAGCAAGGTCTAAATCAGGTTTTTATGTTTGCCAGTCTAATAGCACACCCAGGTTGCCAGAAGTGAGTCGGCCAACCCAGCGCCCAGTTGATGTCTCCTTGTGGCATCAAGTATTGGATTTACTAACCAGTCATATTCGTCATGGACCTCACTGGGTTCCGCTGAGTAGAGCAATGCCTGACTGTCATGTAGCTACCTTAAAGCCCCTGCTAAAAAACATGGCTATTATGACTCGGGACTCCGAAAATCTTGGTCTGGGGTATGACCAGATAACTGGCCTGGAAGAGTTAAGAGTTCAAATAACACGACAAATGATTTACTCTGGCTGTCAGCTGCACCCTGATGATATTATTATCACCAATAGCTGCCAAGAAGCTCTTTCTATCAGTATTCGAGCTACAACTAAACCTGGTGATATCGTTGCGGTGGATTCGCCTAGCTTTTATGGTACTTTGCAGACTCTTCGATCATTACAGTTAAAAGCCTTAGAAATCCCAACTCACCCTGAAACAGGGATTAGTATTGAAGCTTTGGAGTTAGCGCTAGAACAGTGGCCTATTAAAGTCATCCAGGTCACACCAAGCGGTAATAATCCTCTTGGCTACACCATGCCAGATAATAAAAAAGAGCAACTTTATAAACTTGCTCAGCGGTTTGATATAGCAATTATTGAGGATGATATTTTTGGTGATCTTGCTTATAGCTTGCCTCGATCCCGAACTGTGAAGTCGTTTGATCAGGATGGACGAGTACTGTTATGTAGCTCATTTTCCAAAACGATTGCACCAGGGTTTAGGTTAGGTTGGGCTGCACCAGGTCGTTACTGTGATCTCGTGACCCATATGAAGTATGTTTCCAGCGCTTGTACCGCGACACTTCCTCAATTAGCTTTAGCAAACTTTATTGCTCAAGGTGGTTATGAACGACACTTACGTAAAGTACGTCTACAGTATAAAAAGTCACGTGATGTTATGCTGGGTTGGTTAAGTCATTACCTGCCTGAAAATATAAGAGTCAGTTATCCTCAGGGGGGCTTCTTGTTATGGGTTGAGCTACCAGAAAGAGTGGATTCGGTAGAACTTAACAAACGACTAGAATTGCAAGGTATACAAGTGGCTCCAGGAATATTGTTTTCTGCTACGGGGAAATATAGGAACTGCATTCGTATTAATTACAGTGATGAACCTTCAGCCCCGTTAGAAAGTGCAGTTAAAAAGGTTGGTGATGAAATTTTTAAAATGATAGATGAACAACAACATCAATTTTAAGCTAACACAGAGAGTATCAGGGCAATCGCCTATAACTTTACCTTTATAAAAGCCATTTTTTTCTAAAGCACCTTTGTCCAACGTCTGCATAACGCCCTTCGAACACGCCGTGAATCCTTCCTTGGAGGCTTGTTTGCCGCCTCCTTGCGGCAAACAATTCGATGTGCATTATCCAGCCTTTGTCTACCACTGGCGTACATCGAAATACCACAGGTGTTCATTTAATCATGATTGAGGTATAGCAAATTGTGAGTTTGCAAGTGCTTGAATTGGTTTGTGAAACAGGTGCTGGGAGCACCGTTAACAGTAGAGATCAGGGATGGTCTTCTGCTGCGGGAGGAACACATTAATTATACTCATCATGAATTATTCTTAAATGCAATTGCCCTGCAGGGAGTATCTATTGTATTGCGTACTAATAATTTTACTAAATTTAACTGGAACTAGAGATCTACTTTTGTTGTATAGTTAAAATTTTCTTGATGTTATTCTTCTTTCTTGTATTACTCAAAAACAGTCAAAGTCGTTAGGACTGTGATTAACGATTTACATTGCCAAAGTATTGGATCAACAGGTAGTATTTTATATATAATTATTTTTCTGGCTATCAATCAATATAATATTTCTTATAAGCAAAACACTACTGTAAATTTCAATGGATGCTAATATAATGATCAGTTAAAAGTCTTTTATGAGTATAAAGTAGCCTAACGAGGACATTTCAATATTTAGATAAAAGGTAATCACTGACAAGTGTCATTCAAGTGCCTTTTAAAAGATGGATCTAAAAAAGTTATCTTTACAAAATATAAAATTGTTTTAGTATGCCAGTTATTGATGCTTCTTTTATATAAAATGATTCGTTATCATGGATGCAGTAAAGAAACAACCTTCTTATCTTGTGATCGCAAATGTAATCAAAGATAAAATTGCTAAAAAAGAAATTAAGCCTGGGCAAAAACTACCTTCATTAAGGACGGTGGCTAAGAACTATTCTGTTAGCTTAAATACAGTAAAATCAGCTTATGAGCACTTAGTGTCATTAGGATTAATTATTGGTGTTGAGCGATCGGGTTACATAGTTGATGCAATGCAACCTCCTTTTTTTGCATGGTTTGAGAAAGCCTCCATTTCCCAGAAAAACGATAGAATCAGTGCAGAGAAAGCATGGGCATGGTATAGAAGTTATGTGTATGAGGCTGAACAAGATACTCTAGCAGTAATTTGGCCCCACCCAAGTCTTATGCCCAATAAAGCCTTGGCAAATATTCATAGTGGCTTGCTTAAGTCCTATGGAGAAAAGATGTCTACCTATTCACATCCGAGTGGCCTAAAAGGACTTCGTGAAGCAATAAGCAATCATTTAGCTACACGACACTTTTATTGTAATGCTGAAAATATCCAGATTACCTATGGTTGTATGCATGCTATTGAGCTTGCATTGCTATCAGTTGCAAAGGCTGGAGATGAAATTATAGTACTTACTCCTTGTTTCCCAGGCTATATAGCTGTTTTTAATAATCTTGGTTTTAAACCTGTTGAAATACCACTCATTAGTCAAAAAATAAACTTAGAGGCATTTGAGAAAACGTTCAAGAAGACTGAAGTTAAAGCAGCAATATTGTCTTCAGTTGTCCATAATCCGACAGGATTATCCTTTAGTGAGGAGGAAAAAAAAGCAATTGCAAAACTTGCAGCTAAATATGAAAAGCCAGTTATTGAAGATGATATATTTGGTGATCTTCATTTTTCTGAAGCGACTGTAAAACCTATTGCATCCTATCCTAATGATGATTATGTTATATATTGTAGCTCATTTTCTAAGACTCTTGCTCCAGGTGAACGTATTGGGTGGTGTATTGGTGGGATGTGGCATAAAAAAATAGCAGACAGGTTTGCATCGAGTCTATTTACAGTTAATTCAAGATCTCAATATATTCTTGCACATTACCTCAGTTCTAGTGCTTGGCCAAGACATCTGCGAAAGCTTAGGGCTGTATTATTTAAGAGAAGTAACCTCATAAGAAAACTAATTCTGGAGTACTTTCCTCAAGGAACTCAAGTTTGTTTACCTTCAGGAGGTTACGTATTATGGATTGAATTACCTGAGTCTAATGGAGGGAGCAAGCTTTGGAAAGAAGCGATGAAACATGGAATTTATGTCTTGCCTGGGCTAACTTGCTCTGCCACTCCCTCGTACAAGAATGCTATTAGAGTAAGCTTATCCTATGATGAATCTAAAGAAGCCCATATAAAAACACATATAAAGAAACTAGCGCATTTAGCGACTCAATCAAATTAAGTACTCCCCTTTTTTTATTTAGTTTAAATAATTAATTCATTTATTACTACCTTTGTAATTGTTTTTTTTGATTAAAGGTATGGTGTTATACAGTAAAGCTAACGTTTGACTCAAAAATTAATTTGTTCTGTATCCATAGTATGGACACCATCTGTATCTTTTAATCCGAAGACTACTCATTAAACTTTAGTAGTACTAATAATGTTTTTTAGATGTACGAAAGAACTAAATAGGTGGTTAACTATGTTAAAAAAAACGGCTGCTTTTATAATACTGATCAGTGGCGCAATAAATGCGTATGCGGATCAAGGTGTTTTAGGTAGCGATATGGTCCTTTGTAGTAATGCAGATAGAACGCTTCAAATAAATGGTGATTACGAAATAATGCTTGCAAAAGAGTATTATACAGGCGCTTCCTATTCACGAATAGGTGTGGACATTAGACAAGCTGAGTTAAAGATAGAAGAGCTAGAACATTTTACGCTTACTGATAAATCAGTTCTCAAAAAAGTGAAAGTATCTTTTAAAAATGGTGCTCATTTTCCGCAGGATATACTTGGTGTATCAGATGATAAACTCAGTATTGAGTCATATGTGGTTTGTAAAAAAGGCTATATAAGAGCAACTAGATTTAGTCAGTTTGAAAGTTTTTCCTCACTTGAGGAGGACGGGGCTGCTTTATGGTTTACAGATAGTCTAACTGATTAATTTTATAAAGTAACTAGGCAATACATATTGCCTAGTTTTTAAATTTTCTAGGAATGATTTTTTTGATATTTCATAATTTTCCCTATTAATAGTCTATTGATGGGGGATATATTAGTTTTAAGCTTATCACTACAAGCAATAAGAGTTGGTTTTATTAACAATTTGTATGCTGCCTGCTATTTCTGTTGATGGAGGTGGTGATATTATTAAATCTATATTTAGTTAGGTCTGCAGAAGCTATGCAGCAGGATATAGATACGATAATGAATCATTATTCAAAGATTTAAAAATCCCAGTAGATACTAGAATATTCACTAACCCGGATGCAGTTTACAATGTACTAATAAACCTTCCTGAAACTCATTCAGCAGGAGTAGGCTTTACATGGGAAAGAACTACTCCTTAACTCAATGAAGATGGCGGTAGCGCTATGCATACCACTTTCTCTGAGAAGCATATGGTGGTCGCTACAGATAGCTATTGACTTTGTTGGTTAGTGGATATTTACATCAGCCAGTTTAGTACAATGGTGGTTTAGCTTCTTATAGAGGCATACATAGGCTTAAAGCGACCTTTTCCCCAAAGTGTTGCGTCTAAAAAATAAAAATATGAGAACCAGTTGTCAATAAAATATTGATATTGTATACATAAAATATTAGTTGATTATTATAAGAGCCTAATTTATAACCTAATCTTAATCCAGTGTTAGAAAGGTAGCTTTGTATGAGAAGAGAAGTTGCTTGTAAATCAAGTCTACAAGATCGGATTAAGGAAAGCTTGAAAGTTTGTGCAGGAATAATTATTTTTGTTTTACTTCTTAATTGGTTTAATTCTTCCCTACCCTCCTTTTTTCGTTGTAATGAGCTACCAGTAATGTTAACAGCATTGCCAATAATGTGTCCTTTAATTATTCTTTTTTATGCTTTGGGCATTATTCAAGGTGGAGTTCATCCCTTTCCTAAGCAGGAAAAAAAAGAAAATAGAGCTATATTATTCATAATAATTTTCTCTATTGTGATAGCTTTTCTCATAGATTGCTTATGAGTAAAACGTAGTCTTATTATTCTTTGTCAGGTTTATTTTAGTCAGTTCAAGCGTAACATGATACCCTCAGGCATTAGTAGCAAGAACCATTTGACATGGATTTAGCGACCTGCTGATAAAGATGCACGAAAACGTCCTTTCATTTTCATTCCATCTCGGATATTCAGGCTTAATAAAGTGAGATTAATAGCGCCAGATAGTAGCTCAATTCCCTGCACAATATAGAAAAAGACATCATATGCTTCCATCGCAGCCAAGTGGTTTAGCACGAGTGCACATGGAATAAGCACCAAAATACCATTCGCCCCAATAAAGCGCATCTTTTTTTGTTTTTGTTGTATTAATCGTCCTTTTCGAGACTTGCTTAATGAAAAGCCTGAGCCTCCTGTTAGTGCCATAGCAGGAACAAGTATTAACAACCCAGGCCATACAATCAGGTTTTTTACCTTCGCAATGATTTCAAAGGAACCAAATAGCTCAGCCAAAACAGTTGATGAAAAAAATGTAGCTATACACAGGAAGGACACTATACCGGCATAACGGTGGATCAAATGTGTCATAGTTTTCCTCTCGAACATAACATTGGTAATATGTTGTCATTATGACATAGGGTGATCGTGCTTGACAATATGTTGTCGATTTTTTTAGGTGGGAGCTTTAGATGACAAAAACAAAGAAAGGACCTGTATTTACTGAGATTGCACTGGAAATATTTAAATTGGGAGGGCTTCTTGTGAATGAGGGTGATCTAATGGGGAGTCCATATGGAATTACCAGTGCTAGATGGAAAATCATGGGGGCAATTGTACGAGCAGGTAAACCATTGACTGTCCCGCAAATTGCTAAAACAATGGGACTCACTCGACAGGCTGTACAGAGACTGGTGGATGTGATGTATGCTGATGGGGTTTTAGCATTTCAAACTAACCCAGAACATAAGCGTGCAAAGTTAATCAAGCTTTCAGAAGTAGGGGAAGAAATCTATGGCAAGTTAGATAAAAAGCAGGTTGACTGGGCACAAACATGTTCGATCCACTTAACCAAGCAAGAACTTGATACAACGTTATCTGTGCTCAAAAAAATGGCCGATATGTTTGATCATTAGTCAGAAAAAATGAATGAGTAAATGAGTCGTTCAGCATCTAATGGGCATAGCGGCTAAATGATTCATTTAGGACCAGTACTGATGATATAGAGATATATTGTGTATACCTGATGCTCTCAATGTTTCTATTGTTATCAAGGCTATCCACATTGTCGCAACCGTTGTTTTGAAGGACATGGCACTGTGCCATAGGAGCAAAAAACACAACAGTCGCCAGGTTTGGGACGCATCATAAATTTGCAGGATTCGCAGGGTAGAAACCATTGACAGGCATTGGTTGGCATAAACCCGGCTTGTTTGTGACCACATTTAGGGCAAGTGATAATCGATTCTCGAGTGACAGGTGGCTCAACCATCATGAGTAGGAACCTCTTACGACATATTACTACTACAGCTTTTGGGGACTTTACTCTTCTTTTAGTCTAGTAATTATTTATGAGGGTGTAACTGTTTTATTGAAATAAATCATCTACCCGCCAGCCTCAAACAACACAGGCTGGCTTGTGACTAGTCACTAAATCATAAATAAATCCATAAATGTATTCACGGGGGTGCGTTCTAACTGCTGTTGATCATTACATAACATATAGATTTTATTAGCACTCATTTTCGGGAAACGAGTGGCTAAATTAGCCTGGAATTTTTCTTCTAACAGAGGAATCCCCTCTTTTCGACGACGTTGATGACCAATAGGATACTCAACAGTAATTTGCTCAGTTGCTGAGCCATCCGTAAAAAATACTTGTACTGCATTGGCAATTGAACGTTTATCGGCTTCCAGGTACTCTCGGCTAAAACGTTGGTCTTCGATGACAGCCATTTTTTGTCGTAGTTGATCAATCTCAGGGTGTGCATTATGGAATGCATCTTCATAGTGCTCAGCGCGTAAACTGCCGCATAGTAATGGGACAGCTATCATGTACTGGAGGCAGTGATCTCGATCTGCTGGATTATTTAATGGTCCCATTTTACTAATGATACGAATCGCCGATTCGTGGGTATGAATGACAATTTTTTCAATTTCATTTATTCGAGATTTAACCTGAGGATGCAGTTTAAGGGCAGCTTCGACGGCGGTTTGTGCATGAAATTCAGCTGGGAATGATATTTTAAACAGCACATTTTCCATAACATAACTATGAAGTGGTTGAGCCAATTTCAGTGATTCTCCTTTGAATAGCACATCCTGAAAGCCCCACTTAGGTGCTGAAAGTACGCTAGGATAGCCCATCTCCCCTTTTAGAACGATATCTGCCAGTCGAACTGCTCGAGATGTTGCATCCCCTGCTGCCCAGGATTTTCGAGAACCTGCGTTTGGTGCATGACGGTAAGTACGCAATGATTGGCCATCAAGCCAGGCGTGAGACAGAGCATCAATGACTTGTTCGCGTGTACCTCCCAGCATATGCGTTATCACCGCTGTCGAGGCGACTTTGACTAAGACAACATGGTCCAGCCCAACCCGATTAAAACTATGATTTAACGCGAGCACGCCTTGAATTTCGTGGGCTTTAATCATTGCTGTGAGCACATCATGCATCGTTAGCGGCGTTTGTCCCTGGCTGATACGTTGTTGGGAAATATAATCGGCAACGGCCAGAATACCGCCAAGGTTATCTGAAGGGTGTCCCCATTCTGCCGCCAGCCAGGTATCATTAAAGTCTAACCAGCGAATAATGCAGCCAATATCCCAGGCTGCTTTTACTGGGTCTAGTCTTAATTGGGTTCCTGGTACACGAGCGCCATGGGGGACAAAAGTACCCTCCACAATCGGACCCAGTAATTTGGTACATTCAGGAAAACGCAATGCTAATAATCCGCAGCCCAGCGTATCCATAAGGCAGTGTCGGGCTGTGGTATAGGCTGCTGCAGAATTTATAGCGGTGTCACACACATACTCTGCAATTTCAACCAATAAGGCATCGGGTGCTGTACGTTCGTTAATATCAACATTAGAACTCATAATAATACTCTTAATTTAGTCGAATAAGTAAAATACCCATCACAAGGGATATATAGCTTAAAAAATTAGCGTTGCTCTATAGGTAACCAGGGTCGATTTTCTGGCCCGGTATAGTCGGCTGAAGGTCGAATAATGCGGTTATTTGAGCGTTGTTCCATAACATGGGCAGCCCATCCTGTTAGTCGAGAGCAGACAAAAATGGGGGTAAATAAGGGGGTTGGAATGTTCATAAAATGATAGGTTGATGCATGGAAAAAATCAGCATTGCAGAATAAGTGTTTTTCCCGCCACATCACTTCTTCACATCGAGCCGAGACAGGATACAGTACATGATCATTGTGCTCATCGGCTAAACGCTTTGACCATGCTTTGATAATGGCATTGCGAGGATCTGATTCACGATAGACTGCATGACCAAACCCCATTATTTTTTCTTTATTTGCCAATTTTTCGAGAATGCCCTTTTCTGCTTCTTCTGGGGTGCGCCATTGACTGATCATAGCCATCGCAGCTTCATTTGCACCACCATGTAAAGGACCTTTTAAAGTACCAATAGCAGTCGTGATACAGGCATAAATATCCGATAAGGTAGAAGCACACACTCGGGCTGCAAAAGTAGAGGCATTAAATTCATGTTCCGCATAAACAATTAATGAGGCATTCATTGCATCGCCGTGTAACGCTTTAGGTACACGACCATGGAGTAAATGTAGAAAATAACTACCCGTTTCCTTGTCATCCAATTCAATATCGATTTTTACCCCTTCTTTATGATAACGATACCAGTAACAAATAATGGCAGGGAACAAGGCAAGCATGCGGTCGATATGTAATTGTTGCTCGGAAAAATCATGCTCAGGGGTGATGGTGCCTAACATAGAGCAAGCTGTGCGCATTACATCCATAGGGTGCGTGCTGGCAGGCATTAATTCCAGTGTTTTTCGCAAAGCATCAGGCATTTTTCGCAGTGTTACCAGCTGCGTAAGGTAACTGTCCAACTGCTGGCGATTGGGTAACTCGCCATGAAATAATAAATAGGCTACTTCTTCGAAGCGTGCATGTTCAGCTAAATCGGCAATATCATAACCACAGTAGGTTAAGCCTGCGCCACTTTGTCCTACAGTACATAATGCCGTTTCACCGGCTGAGCGCCCACGAAGTCCTGCTGAATCTTTTTTATTATCAGTCATTATTATTCTCCTAATTGATAAGGTTATCCTTTATATACCCTTCATAGGTTATTTTTTTAAAAAGCTGGAATATTTATCCATTCCCTGGTGAGGTATTTGCGTCGTAAATCATGGTTAAATGGTTTTTGAGAAGTCCTTTCGTCCTTGTCTTTATTTATTTGACAGTTAAAAGTGTTTTTATGTTTATGACCCTTTTATGTTGATATATTTTTTGTTTTTCGCAATTTATTTAATAATGATGCGTTTTAATCGCTATTTGTTTCTTTTGAAAACAAACGATCTAAAGTTTGTTCATAATGATGATAATTAAGTGTTTGGTAGAGTGCTTCACGGGTTTGCATATCAACGGTTAAGTCGCGTTGATGCCCTTTTTCTTTTAATTGCTGGTATACATTGAGTGCCGCTTTACTCATGGCGCGAAAAGCACTCAGTGGATATAACACTATTTGAACACCTACGGAAGCTAATTCACCACAACTAAATAATGGTGTTTTACCAAACTCCGTAATGTTGGCTAACACAGGCACATTAATGGCTTGGGTAAAACGCTGATAATCATCAAGTGTTGCCATCGCTTCAGGAAAAATCATATCAGCGCCTGCTTCAACACATAAACAGGCTCGCTCAATGGCTGATTCCATCCCTTCTACGGCTAATGCATCAGTGCGCGCCATGATGACAAATGCTTCATTGACGCGCGCATCAACAGCGGCTTTTATGCGGTCCACCATCTCTTCAGGTGAGACAATTGCTTTATTGGGACGATGTCCACAGCGTTTTTGTTGAACCTGGTCTTCAATATGTACAGCGGCTACACCTGCTTGTTCCATCCCTTTAATTGTTCGAGCAATGGTTAAGGCGCCACCAAACCCTGTATCAATATCAACGAGTAGGGGCAACTGACTGGCTGATGTGATACGACGTGCGTCTTCTAATACCTCGGAGAGTGAAGTCATACCTAAGTCTGGGAGGCCAAAAGAGGCATTAGCAACGCCTGCACCTGATAAATAAATAGCCTGATGTCCTGCTTGCTCCGCGAGCATGGCACAGTAAGCATTGATGGTACCTACAATTTGTAAGGGTGTGTGTGTTGCTACCTGCTGACGAAAGCGAGCGCCAGGTGATTGTTGGGAGGTTGTATTCATCCTTTCTCTCCAAGTTGCCTATATAGCTTTCGTGAAACTTTTTATGCTTGTTATGTTTTTAACGATGCTAGTGAAATGTGCTTTTTACAATTAACTCGATCAGAATAATTAAGTGGTTAAGATATGTTTCAAACGCTTTCGGGCTCGGGCAATATGTTTACGCATGAGGATTTCCGCCAATTCACCGTCTCCTTCAATGATGGCTTCTGCAATGTGTAAATGTTCTTTGAAGGCGAGTTGTGGTTGTTGGTAACCACTGTCGCGAAACTGCCGGCGATAAAGCTGTAACAAGGGATATAATTCATCACCTAATTGGCGGAGTAAGAGCGCATTTTGACTACTACGAATCAGCAAGTAGTGAAAGTCCAAATCTCCTGACTGAGGGTAGTATTTTTGATGTCCACCGTCTTCTAAATAGCGTCGATGGGTGTCCAGTAACCTCCTTAATTCATCCTTAGCTCGTTCAGTCATGTGTTGTGCTGCCAGACGGCAGGCAAGTCCTTCTAATACTTCCCGAATTTGGTAAAGCTCGGTGAGTTGTTGATCTGAAAGACTGACCACACGTGCGCCAACATGGGCTTCTCGCAGGATTAAATGTAACCCTTCCAAACGTTGCAGTGCTTCGCGAAGTGGCCCCCTGCTACACCCATGGCGTGCAGCTAATTCCGCTTCGTTAATTTTGCTACCTGGAATTAACTGACCAGAAAGAATGGCTTGCAGTAATTCATTAAAAATTCTGGCTGAAGCTGTTTGCTTGCTATTTTCAAACAACTGGTCTGCAGGCTTATGAATACCATCCATACATTGTCAACAATCTTATTATTTAAAAGCAAGTTAACGTGGGAAACTGATTCAGTCAAGCCAATATTGTTGACAATCTACTGTATTGAATGTTCTAGCATGGCATTCATAGTGAACGTTTTTGGGGTGTATGACGCCATCTTGGCTCTGAAAGTCGCCTTTTTGGGGTGGACCTGTATCTTTCTTTGCCGCTTAATGGCGCTGGTACATGTCTTGTGAATCTGGCATTATCGCTGGCCTTTTCATGAGCAATTTTGGTGATAGTGAACATACGGTTCAGTGTAAAAATTAAGGTGGGATAATGTATTACTTGTCAGCGATTACCCTATTGTGGGCTTTTTCATTTAGTTTGATTGGGGTATATCTTGCCGGGCAAGTTGACGCTTATTTTTCTGTTCTGTTAAGGATAACATTGGCCTTTTTGCTATTTATACCATTATTACGCAGGCAGTGGTTGCGGTTGGATTATATTTTGCCGTTGATGCTGATTGGTGCCATACAGCTAGGTTTTATGTATATTTTTTACTATCAGTCCTTTTTATTACTGACGGTACCTGAAGTCTTATTATTTACCACATTAACACCTATCTATGTTGCCTTATTGTATGACATTTGGACATTAACCTTTCGGACACGTTATTTATTAGCCGCTATATTAGCTGTGTTAGGTGCTGTGGTTATTCGTTACGATAACATTACGCAAGATTATGTATGGGGTTTTTTGTTGGTCCAAGGTGCTAATGTGTGTTTTGCCCTTGGTCAGGTCAGTTATAAAGTATTTATCCAGCGTCGTGGTCAACATTTGCCTCAACATGCTGTCTTTGGCTGCTTTTATGCCGGAGCCTTAGTGGTTGCATTGATTGCCTGGTGGTTCTTAGGCACTGATCGTTACCCGACAACTTCTGTGCAATGGGGAGTATTGTTGTGGTTGGGATTAGGCGCTTCTGGCTTAGGGTTCTTTTGCTGGAATAAAGGGGCTACTAAAGTGGATGTTGGCACCTTGGCGGTTATGAATAATGCCCTCATACCTGCAGGCTTGGTCGTTAATCTGGTCATTTGGAACCATGATGCTGATGTGATTCGATTACTGCTAGGAGGAGGCATTATTCTAGTTTCGTTATTGCTGAATCATTACTGGGAAAGAAAAACACGTTTACTGTCGTGTTCATTGAGTCATTAATTAGCTTATTATTTTGTTCTCAATTTCTACCTTAACAAAAGCGATTTTCTTCTAAAGCACCTTTTTCAAAAACCTGCATAACGCACTTCAAACACGCCGTGAATCCTTCCGTGGAGGCTTGCTTACGGCATCCTTGTGGCAAACAGTTTGACGTGCGTTATCCAGCCTTTGCTTACCCGTGATGTACATTGATATACGACAGCTGTTTATTTAGTTGTGGTTGGGGATTGGTTTGCAGTGGTTGAATTTGTTTGTGAAACAGGTGCTGGAAGCATCGTGGGCAGAGGCAATTACCCTGAGCCATGGAGCCTCTGCCACTAAATTTTTGATAACAAAGGAGTAAGAACTCGTTTTCCCCAGTATCGTAGTTTCCCCCGCCAAGGAATTCGTCGGCTTAACCCCTCTTCTATCGTATATCGACAAGGGTTACATGTACCACAAGGCTGTTGGTTGGTTAATGGTTCATGGCAAAACCAGGTCATTTCTAAAATATCTGAAAAACCACTCGATTCAGCTTGTTGGGCCATTTCCAATTTGGTGAGCTCAAATAAGGGAAAGCGAAAATAATGAAAGAGTTGATATTCTGGCGTATTTTTGAGTTGAGGATTGACTACCCAGTAAGGGCCATGTTCATCAGCCTGTTTAACGACATAGGGCAGCAAAACATCGTGAGCCTTGTCATCTTTGTGTATTGAGAGTTCAAGGTCATGTAAATTAAGCTGGTGAGCAAACTTAGCCAGCCACTCATATTGAGGACCAATGTATTGGCTTTTTAAAATGTCATCATAACTCTCAATTAAAGTATCAACCGATTCCACGTCATTAGCGGCTCGAAATACAGTGGGTGATAATCGTTTAGCGCTATCAGGCCACTTGTGCTGTATGGCTCGCTTTATTCGGGTCATTGTTGATAGCTCAATGCCTGTTGATGTACGGTCAGTATTGAGAATGTAGTATGGCACGACAGGTGCCGCTTTGTTGATGAGTAGATCTAATAACCGAAATGTGGAATCCCAGCCACCTGTCCAGAGCACATGATAGATAGCCATAATGAATGAGTCCTTTTTAGGTAAACGCTGTTGCTTTTATAAAGCATTGTAAATGACTGGCTCTAAGAGCGGTGACAATTTTTATTAATTCTGTGTGGTAAAAAAAAGACAGTTTAGTTTTTTTGACTAACTCACGAATTATCCTGTGAAACTTCTTACCTTTAATTCTTTGCCTTTTATACGTGCCAGGATTTTTTGCACGTTTGATAGATTTTTACCCATGAATTTAATTACACAACACATTGTGTTTGATGCTGCTTGCGAAAACTTCGTGATCACTTTTGCGAATTTTTGTTTTTTGATAGGTGTATTTTGTAACTGTGTTATGTGTCGCGTTTTATTTTATGTTATTTCGTTAATTTAGGTAAAAACGACTGCAAAAAGCAGCATATTTTGTGTGTTTTTAACCGTTTTGATGCAGCTTGTCACATTTAATTACAAAACAAATTAACACACTGTTATACGACAAATTTTTAGCAAGTATTACCTTTGGCAGTTTTTGCCTGGTAAAGCATTTTGCATAATTAATGGGTAAAGAAGGTTTACACTATGAAGTTTAAGCAGCAGATCTTGACAGGTCTGGCTGTGGCGTCACTCGCCTCAGCTCAGGCAATGGCTGCAACCACGCTGGATGTACTGGTTGTTTATCCTACAGGTAATGTAGGCACTAAGGATATTAAATCCCTTGCCACAACGTTTGTTGAGTATGCTAACCAAGCATATATAAATAGCGGTGCAAATGTTCAGTTACGGCTTGTGGGTGTGAAGCCGCTTAGTCGTAGTTATGGTGCTGTTAGTGAGTATGCATTAAATAACATTACACGAGACAGTGAAGCTGCTCGGCTAAGACAACAATATGGTGCAGACTTTGTTAGTTATGTAGCACCACGTAATGGTGGACTTTGTGGTATTGCTTGGGTGCCTCAAGGTCGGAATGGACAATTTAATCGTGGAGCTGGAAACCAAGCTTATAGTGTCGTAGCTTCTAACTGTGGCCTGAGTGTATTTGCCCATGAGTTAGGTCATAACATGAGCTTGGGGCATGGCTTGAAACAACAAAGCAATGGTGGTATCTGGAACTGGGCACGAGGCTATGGTGTGAATGGTTCATTTACCACAGTCATGGCCTATCCTCATGTTTATAATGCCAGAGGTCTGCAGTATTTCTCCAACCCCCGCATTCGTAAATGTAATAATCAGGTATGCGGAATTGATAAAAGCCGGTCAGATGGTGCGGATTCTGTTACTAACTTAAATGCTGTTGCAGCACAAATGGCTGAATGGATGCCCACCAAGGTCAGTAATCCAAACCCTAACCCCAATCCTAACCCCAATCCGACAGATCCAACGGACCCAACAGATCCCGGTTGGCCTGACCCTGATGGGCCTAAGCCAGATCCTAATGGTCCCGGTTGGCCTGACCCTGATTCTCCTAATCCAGATCCAACCGATCCTACAGACCCAACCGATCCTACAGACCCAACCGATCCTACAGACCCAACCGATCCTACAGACCCAACCGATCCTACAGACCCAACCGATCCAGGCTGGCCTGATCCTGATAAGCCAGATAACCCAGACCAACCTAAACCAGGTACGTGTGATAAGCCTCAGCTTAAAAAGAGCTTAGTGAAATCACCTGACTTTAATAGTCTTGATGGGTGGAGCACATTTAAAAATAATTCAGTTAACCTTGCACAAAAACAGATTGAAGTAAATTGTGGTACAGATAACCTGTTACACGTTAAGGGTCGATCTGCTTACTATGATGGTGCTATCCAAGATATTACTGAAAGCTTAAAGTCAGCGGGTGATATCACGGCAACTGAGTTTGAATTGAGTTTGAATATGCAGTTAGCTGCAAAATCTCAAGTGCGTGATAATGCCAGTGTTGTACTACAAATTGAGAATGATCTAGGCATTCAGTATCAAACACTTGCCCATAAGTCCATTACCTCAAATGAAGCGACTAAAATTACCACTAAATTTAAGGTCGAAACATTTGGTAAGGTCAAAAAGGTTAAATTACTGATCTTTGGACCAAAAGAGGGTGTGGATTTCTACGCAGATGAAGTCTTGCTGACTAAGGCTGGTGAACAGCCAGGACAGGATGATAAGCAAGTGATTAATCATAGTTTTGAAAATGATAATCAAGGTTGGAAGCCTTACTTCGGTTTGAAAAAAGCAACCCGTACCACGGCATCGGCTAACGCGGGTAATTATAGCTTGTCACTCACTGGACGTGATAAGTGGTATGCAGGTATTTACTTGAATGTCCGAGGCTCACTGGAAAGTGGTAAAACCTATAAGTACAGTTTTGATACACGCCTGGCAGATAGCGTCAAAGAAGAACAGTATGTTGATATGCAACTGTTTTACGAGGATGACGATGGCGCTCACTGGACGCGTGTTAAGTATGAAACCATACCTGCAAATAAACAGTGGATGAGCATTAGTGGTGACTTTTCTTACCAAGCAAAAGGTAAGGTTAAGCGTGCCTTCTTATTTGTCTTCGGGCCTAAATCAGGTAATGATTTCTTAGTAGACAATATCCAGTTTAAGCGACAGTAACAGTGTAAAATAAAACAAAGTGTCTAATCATTAAGGCGGGAATTATTCCCGCCTTTTTTGTATATTGCTATCGTAGTTGATCACTCAAGTAACGCAGCGCCTATCGCTCCCGCCCAGTCTCCAAAAACGGGTGGAAGCAATGGGGTGACAGGTGGTTTTAATGTGTAATTTGCCCAATGTTGAGGAACAGCTTGATAGAGTTCCTGTATGGTTGACATTCCACCACCCAACACAATACAGGTTGGGTCAAAAGTATGAATGATGGTCGCTAGACCATGGGCAAGATAATGGGTATAACGACCAAATACATCACATGCTGTTTTTTCTTGGTTACGATACCGAGTAATAATCGCTGGAGCATCAAGTTGTTCTCCAGTGTGTTGAAAATACAGCTGTGAAAAGCCAGATCCTGATAAATAAGTATCTATACAACCCCGTTGACCGCACTGACATGTAAGTTGTTGTTCAATCGGAATTAATGATAAGTCTGGCAGCGGGTTATGCCCCCACTCCCCTGCTAAGTTTTGAGCGCCAGACCATAATGTGCGATTTGGTAACACCCAGGCACCACCTACACCTGTGCCTAACACCGCAGTAAACATGACCTCATTTTTACCCAGTTGATGACCATGAGCTTGAGCAAGTGCAAAACAATTTGCATCATTTTCGATAGAGAATGGTTGTGGTATGTACTTTTTAAATAACGTTTCAATAGGCTGTTGATTAATCGCCCCCATATTACTGGCATTAAGCACACCTTGCTCATTTACAACCCCCGGAATGCCTATACCTATATGGGTTAAAGTACCTGTCTTGGTTATCGCTTGTTGAATAAGTTGATTAATACATAACAGAAAGTCATTTAGGTTCTGTTTGGGGGTGGGGGTGGATATTTGCCAAAGGATATCCAGCTCTGGTGAAATGACGGTAGCCGCTATTTTCGTACCACCAATATCAAGACCTAGGCGCAAACATCACCTCCTAACCACGTTGATGGTTTTTACACTGCTAACTTTGTGCTTTGTAGCTTGCTGGTTATAGTGGCTAAGGGCTATTTAAGTGGATAGCCCTTAGGTTGTGCTAACTTAGCAATTTACTGGTTTTACATGATATTTCATACAACGAGTGCTAGAAATCTGCATTACGGCGGGTTCTTGGGAAAGGAATAACATCCCGTACATTAGCTACACCCGTTATATACGATACCAGACGTTCTAAGCCAAGGCCGAATCCAGCATGAGGTACAGTGCCATAGCGACGTAAATCGCGATACCAACTATAGTCCTCTTTATCCAGCTCCATTTCTTCTAAACGATGATCCAGTACATTTAGACGCTCTTCCCGTTGCGATCCACCAATGATTTCACCAATGCCAGGAGCCAGAATATCCATGGCCGCGACAGTTTTTTGGTCATCATTAAGGCGCATATAAAAGGCTTTGATTTCTTTGGGGTAATTGACTACGGCAACAGGCCTACCAATGTGTTCTTCACTGATATAGCGTTCATGTTCAGTTTGTAAATCAATACCCCAGCTTACAGGATGCTCAAATTGCTTGCCTGACTTTTGTAAAATATCAATGGCATCTGTGTAATCCACGCGGGCAAAGTCATGATTGATGATATGTTCAAGTCGGCTAATGGCTGTTTTTTCAACCCGTTGAGCAAAGAAGGCCATATCATCAGCACATTCTGTTAATACACAACGGAAAACGTACTTCAGAAGATCTTCAGCTAAATCTATCAAGTCATTGATATCTGCAAATGCGATTTCTGGCTCTATCATCCAGAACTCAGCAAGGTGCCGACTGGTGTTTGAATTTTCCGCACGAAACGTGGGGCCAAAGGTATACACTTTTGACATCGCTAGACAATAAGCTTCTAAGTTTAATTGCCCTGATACAGTCAAAAAGCTTTCTTTACCAAAGAAGTCTTGAGAGTAGTCAATGGCACCAGATTCGGTTCGAGGCAAGTTGGCTAAGTCCAGAGAGCTGACGCGAAACATCTCCCCTGCTCCCTCGCAGTCGCTGGCGGTGATGATAGGCGTATGAATCCAACAATACCCATTCTCATTAAAGAAACGGTGAACAGCTTGCGATATGCAATTTCGAACACGAGTCACAGCACCAATTAAGTTAGTACGGGGACGCAGGTGAGCAACCTCGCGTAAAAACTCTACTGTGTGACGCTTGGGCTGCATAGGATAGGTATCAGGATTATCAACCCAGCCGATAATTTCAAGTTTAGAAATTTGAATTTCATAGGCTTGACCTTTCCCTTGGGAAGCAACCAAAGTTCCTGTTGCGGAAATTGAGCAGCCACTGGTGATTTTAGTTATTTCTTGCTCAAAATTAGGCAACTCTTGAGGTACAACTAACTGAATAGGGTCAAAGCAAGAGCCATCATGTAATGCAATAAAAGCAATACCCGCTTTTGACTCACGTTTTGTTCTGACCCATCCTTGAACACTGACTTCACTACCTTCAGGGCTCAAGCCTGCTAATAGCGATTTGACGGAACTGAATGTCATAAATAAGCGGCTCCTTAGCGGTTAAGTTATAACCTGTGGTGTATCGATGACTAATATCATTCACATCACGAGGCTATCAATTAAATATGTGCTTTGAATATACGTTATAGAAAAAGGCTATAAGTTTACTCTAGATTGAGCAAAAACGGGCATTTTAGCGAATAAGAATTAAATCGTCGCGACTTGTTTTAGCGAAGTGGCTGTCATTGGTCTTTAATTAGACAGTAACATTATGTGGGTTGCGGGGGTATGCTGTGCGCATCAATATGCCAGTTACTGAGAAAGAATTCAGCTACGATGAGAAAGCTAATCTGCTGTCTGTTACTGATTTGAATGGAGATATTACCTACGTAAACCAAGACTTTATCAAGGTTAGTGGCTTTAGCCAGGAAGAGTTAATAGGCCAGCACCATAATATTATTCGTCATCCAATGATGCCAGAAGAAGCCTTTGGAGATATGTGGCAGCATCTTAAGTCAGGGAAGTCTTGGATGGGAATTGTCAAAAATCGCTGTAAAAATGGCGATCACTACTGGGTTGATGCCTTTGCATCTCCGATGAAAAGGCAAGGTGAAACGCAAGAGTATCAGTCAGTCAGAGTCAAAGCGCGACCAGAATATATCACACGTGCTGAAGCACTCTACAAAGCGTTAAAGAATAAACAGTCACTTCGGTTAATGCCCTTTTTCACCTTATCTCAAAAAATACTGACTGGACTATTAATTGTTCCTCTTTTAGTGATGGCTGGGCTATGGCTGCAAGGGCTATTTGATGCGACGGCTGTTCTGTTATTTTCAGGTATAGCTATTTTGATGTGTGGTTATGCCTGGTGGTTAATTAATCCTTTGCTTCAAGCAGCTGAAAATGCAAGATCATTTTATTCTGACCCTCTTGCACGCTTTATTTATACCGGACGTAAGGATGAAGCGGGAGATATTTTATTAGCGTTTAAAGCCTACCGTAATGAGTTAACTGCAACGATTGGCCGAATTAGTGATAGTGCACAAGGGATTGATAGTGAGCTTAATAGCTTACGTAAACGGATTCAAAATAATATGCAGGAAACTGACTCACTGTTTTCGCAAATCGATCAAGTTGTAACTGCCGTTACGGAAATGTCGTCTTCTATTCAGGAAGTTGCGGGCAATGCGCAAAGCTCGTCTGAGCGGGTGGAAACGGTGAACGATGAAGCGCAGACGAGTAAATCTACGATCAATAATGCATGTGAGCAAATGCGTCGCTTACAGGTTGAAATTCAGGAAACCAATGAGTTTATTGATCAATTACAAGCGAACAGTGAAAACATTAATGCCATTGTTGATGTAATACGTAATGTGGCCGAGCAAACCAATTTACTGGCATTAAATGCAGCTATTGAAGCTGCTCGTGCAGGTGAGCAAGGCAGAGGGTTTGCGGTAGTCGCAGATGAAGTTAGAACATTGGCAAATCGTACTTATGAATCAACGGATGAGATCACCACGATTGTTAACCAATTACGAGATATGTCCTCTAAAGCCGCTGAGCTGATGAAAAAGTCTCAGCAAAGTGTTGGTGACAGTCTCGGTGAAGTTGAACAAGCCACTGAATCTATGGATCGCATTGCGCAGTCAATTGATGCGGTCAATGATATGAACCTGCAAACAGCCACTGCCGTAGAAGAACAAAGCTCGGTATCTGAGTCTATTAGTGAAAACGTTACGGGGGTAAGAGACCTTACACAGCTCTTACAAGAAAGTGTTGAGGAAAATGATTCCAGCTGTACTCACTTGCAAGCGTTAAGTGTGAAACTGAGTGGCATGGTGAGTCAGTTTTGGGAGCAGCGACTGACAAGAATCTCTCAGCGAAGAGGCTAATTAGGTGATGTTAAATTAAAGAGGCTGGCTATCTGTAAAATAAGCAAATTAATGATATGACTGTTGTTCAAAAAATAGTAACTGGTTTTATCGCGGTTCTTTTTTTATTGCTGGCAAGTGCTGGTATGAGCCTACTTGAGTTAATGACGCTTAATAAACGACTTGAGTTTAGCACTCAACAAACACTCCCTACCCTTGTTAATCATAGTGAATTAACCAATTATTTACTGCAAGCAAATAAAGCGCTGATGTTTTATACCAGCATGCAGGAAACGTCACCTCTGGCAACCATAAGAAGCGACTTTGATAGTGCTATGAAAAATTATGAGCACCATTATCAGCCGTTAATTGTGTTAGTTGAAGCTCAACCTTCCCTCAAATCAACACTTTCCAGTATTCATCAAGAAAATAAGCGCTTGACCGCATTAAGTGTTGAGCAGATGCAACGTCATCAAGCGATTTTAAACCTTAAGAAAAGCCTGGAGCAAAAAAAGCAAACATTTGCTGATGATCTTGGTTTTATGCAGGATGACTTGGTTTCGATTGAAGAGATGGCTGAGTCTAACGAGCTTAAGTGGGCAGCCCAATTTATAGCACAGCAATCTGCTGCAGTCTTGGCGAATATTGAACAATTATTATTAAAAGATAAGTCCAAAACCGTTCTGGAAATACGAAAAACCAATCAGAATATCATTGATAACTTAACAGCGCGCCTTAAGGTTGTTGAACAGCAGGATGCGGAAGCTCACAGCACGATAACACCCTATATTACGGTTTTAAAACAGGCGAATAATGCTGATGGGGGAATCGTTAATAATTGGTTATCACTATTAACGTTACAGGATAAAAGTTATCAGTCAGTCAATACCATTACGCAACAATTGAATCAACGTTTAGCAGATCTTAAACAGGTCACAGAACACTTACAGCAGCAGGCTGCGGAGTCAGAACAGCAGGCTAAAGCCAATGCTCAGCGTGCTATTTATACAGTTGTGGGGATTGCTGTAGCCTCAACAATTATTGCTTTATTGGTCACTCTGAGTGTCAGCAATAGCATCAAGCAGCCGTTAAAAGTCATGATGCTGTCTCTTGATACGATTGCTCAAGGGGATTTAACCACAACAATTGCCATTAAGCGCCGCGATGAATTTGGGCAAATCGCCTCATCGGTTAATCACCTTACAGAAAATTTACGGCATTTGGTAAGCAATATTATGAATATGGCAACACAAATTGGCCAGGAGTCAGATAAGGCAACCCAGACGTGTGACAACACCAAACAGTGTATTGGCCAGCAAAGCCTGCAGTCTTCTTCTGTGGCAACGGCTGTAGTTGAAATGGAATCCGCAGTACATGAAGTGGCTAAAAGTGCTGAAACAACGTTAACTGAAGTGATTGCTGCCGATCAGTTGGCGAAGGATTCCCGAGTCGCTATGGACGAAAATATTCGACACGTTGAGCAACTCAATCAAGAAATTAATCGGGCTGCAGATGTTATCAAAGCGTTAAGAACCGAAAGTGACAATATCGGAAAAATTCTGGATGTGATTCGTGATATTGCTGAGCAAACAAATTTATTAGCACTGAATGCGGCCATTGAGGCCGCCAGAGCGGGTGAACAAGGGAGAGGCTTTGCTGTGGTTGCTGATGAGGTCAGGCATTTAGCCATGCGGACTCAGGAGGCAACCAACGAAATTCATAACATGATTTCGGTCTTACAGGAACAAGCTCAACAGGCTGTGACAATTATGAACAGTAGTCAGCAACAAACCATGCAAAGCGCTGAGCAGGTGCGGGATTTTGCTGGTGTGATTAATAACATGCAAAAAACACTGACTCAAATACATGATATGTCAGCACAAATTGCGGCGGCTGCAGAGCAGCAAAGTAATGTGGCTAAAGAAATCAGTGAAAATGTCGTTGAAATATCACAAATGGCTGATGTGGCCGTTGAAGATGCAAATAAAACGTCAGAAACCAGTAAAAATTTAGCGGCATTGGCGCACCAGCAAGAGTCTCTCGTCAGTCGGTTTAAAGTTCAATAGTGCTGAAACTAATTACATAAAGTTGTCATTGGCTTCAGAGCAATACAACTTAGGTTGTACGTCAGTTATCAAGCAGAGATTGCAAAGCGTAAAAACATCTATTAGAGATGGTAATGAAAGCATTAATAACAGCTTGGATTTGTATATTGTATTGCTCAATGAGTTTGGCCGCCCCTTTTAAACCGGCGGTTATTTATGACACTGCAGGTAAATTTGATAAATCGTTTAATGAAGCTGTTTATAAAGGTGGTGTTCGGCCACTTATGGAGAAGCACAGTATTAAGGTTCGCGAGGTTTCGCCAAAGTCAGAGACACAAATTGAAAGTGGGCTAGTCAAGTTAGCGAAACGGGGTTATCAACCCATTGTTGCTGTTGGGTTTTCGATGAAACCCCATGTTGAAAAAGTGGCTAAGGATTTTCCAGATATACAATTTACCATCATCGATGCCAAGATTGATTTACCCAATGTGCAATCCATTTTGTTTAAAGAGCAAGAAGGTTCTTTTCTGGTAGGCGCCCTTGCTGCATTGACAACAAAAACCAATAAGATTGGGTTTGTTGGGGGGATGGATATTCCCATGATTCATAAGTTTGCGTGTGGCTATCAGCAGGGGGGCCAAACAGATCAAGCCTGACATTACGGTGTTACAAACAATGACGGGCAGTACACCAATGGCATTCAATGATCCCGCTAAAGGTGCGAGTCTGGCTAAAACTCAAATTAAGGATGGTGTGGATGTTATCTTTGCGGCTGCAGGCAGTACGGGTATTGGTGTCTATGCTGCTGCTAAGCAAGGTGGAATATATGCTATTGGGGTGGACTCAAACCAAAACCATTTGCAGCCAGGCACAATGTTAACGTCGATGTTGAAGAATGTAGGGGTGGCAACGTTACAGACATGGTTGGAGGCTCAACAAGGTCAGTGGCAACCAGGGGTCAAACTGAAAGGTTTAAAAGAGGATGGTGTAGGCTGGGCTCTGGATGAACATAACCGGTCTCTGGTGAGTGAAGAGATGGAGGCTGAAATTAATGCACTTAAAGACAAAATTATTAGCGGCGAAATTAAGGTTCATGACTATACTGATAATAATGAGTGTCCTTAAGATGTAAGTATGTTTTGAATACTTATGGATGTAACTTGCTGCTTCATTGTCATTTCTCCAAGGAAAATTTACAGCCCGTTAGGGCTGTTTTTTTTATGTATACTCTTCCCAATGTGGACTACCTTGTTTCCAGCACCTAAAAAAAGTCTATGATAGGTGATTTTGTAGAGATTTATGAATGATTCCGAGCTGCGTTTGTATATTTAGGTAGTGCTTGATATTTAAGTCGTACTGGGGGCTGTAGATGTTGACTCTTCGGTATATTTGTTTAAAGTACTTTGTAGTTGTTTTAAGGTAACAGGTTTACTGATAAAACCACTCATGCCAGAAGAAAAACACTTCTCCTGCTCTTCTTGAATAGTATTTGCGGTTAACGCAATAATCGGTGTGTGATGATTGAGGTTTGCTGAGTCACCTCTTATTCTTGCGGTTGCGGTAAAGCCATCCATAACAGGCATTTGACAGTCCATTAAAATGATATCAAATAAATCCACCTGACTGTATGCAAGGGCCACTTTACCATGTTCAGCAATGGTGACGTGACAGCCAAGTTTTTCGAGCATAGTGCGCGCTACTTTCTGATTAACTAAATTATCCTCTACGAGCAAGACATGTAAATTTAATGATGGTGTTTTTGATGGGACACTGTGTGCGGAGCGACGGCTAAGGGCGTAGCGCGTAATCAGTTCTTGTTGAGGGCTGGCGTGTAGACAGGCGAGTAACATCTGTTTAAGCACTTTTTTACGATAAGGGCGAACTAAATATCCCGTAAAACCAGCCTCAAGACATTTGTTTTTATCTTCTGCCTGGGGTTCAGCTGTAGACATTATCAGTTTACAGCTAGCGATATGGCTGTTGCTTTTGATGGCTTTTGCTAATGAAAAACCATCCATTTCAGGCATCACTTTATCAATAATTGCAAGGTTAATGGGACGCTTTTCATTACTTGCGGTGATCAATGTTGCCAATGTTAACTCTGGATCTTCATGACTAATCACTTGTAATCCCCAACTACGCAGTTGATCAGCTGTGACTCTTAAGTTAAATGAGTGATCATCGACAACCAGTACTCGTTGACAAGCCAGTTGTTTTTCTTCGGCAAGGGGGAGTATGGGTTGCTCTTTACTAACGTGTAAAACCAAGCTGAAATAGAAACGGCTACCTTTGCCTACTTCACTATCAACACAGAGTGTTCCCCCCATTAGTTTGACCAATTGACGACTAATCGCTAAACCTAACCCTGTACCACCATACAGTCGGGTTGTCGAACTATCTGCTTGGGTAAACTGCTCAAAAATCTTTTGTTGACGCTCTTTGCTAATGCCTATGCCTGTATCCTCGACAGTAAAACTTAATTCGCACTGTTCTTGGATGCGGTGTAAACAACGAATATCAAGCCCGACGTATCCTTGATGGGTAAATTTAACAGCATTATTCATTAAGTTGGTGAGGACTTGCCGAATACGTCCTGCATCACCTAATAAAGAAGGAGGAACTTGATCATCGACATAACTGTAGAGAGCAATGGCTTTCTCTTGGGCTTTTATATTCAATAAGTCTGTTAGATCTTCCACTAAATCTAATAGGTTAAAATCAACATCATCTATATCAAGCTTGCCGGCCTCGATTTTAGAAAAATCTAAAATATCATTAATAATGCTGAGTAGTGCATGGGAGGAGGTATAAATAATATTGGTGTACTCAAGTTGTTCATGATCTAACTTGGTATTTTTTAAGAGTGATGACATACCAATAACCCCATTGAGCGGAGTTCTAATTTCATGGCTCATATTGGCTACAAACTCGCTTTTCTTACGGTTAGCCTTTTCTGCAGACATTTTAGCCAGTTGCATTTGTTTATAAGCATGTTGTGTTTTTTGTTGCATATGGTTGTAACTGTTTATCACATAGGCAAGCTCATCTTGGTAGTGTGTTTTTCGTTTAAGTGTAAGTGGTTTGAATTTTTTATTGCTGAGGTCGCTAGTTCGCATTGATTCTGCAAGATCTTTTAAGTGACTGGTAATTAGCCAATAGACAATGAAAAAGATAAACGTTGAAACAATAAATGTTTTTACGCTTTGTGATGCGAGAACGATTAAGACTTTATCTCTGAGTCGTTGAAGTACCTGAGAAAGACTGGCTATGAGCTCTAATTCACCGAGTTTAATTGGTTCGCCGTTATAATCCTGCTCAATTGTCCAATTACGAGTAATGGTATAACTAGATGAAGGGGTGCCTTGGGATAATGTTACCTCTCCATTTCTAATAATCGCAATATATTCAATGTCATCTAACGAGTATATTGCCGCTAACTGAACTGCTAACTGCTCTTCATCTTCAACCCATAAACTGGCAGTGATAATAGGGAGATAACTAGACTCTACTTGTTTTATACGGTCATCGATGGCTGACACATCATTGTAATAGTCAACATAAAGTTGAAGTACTGTTATGCCCAGAGTCAGAAAAGAGCTTGCTAATAAGATCCAAAAAATTAAACGCTTGGCAATGCTATCTTTGAAAGGTTGTTTTGCAGGTACGTCCATGCAGTGTAAACCATAATTGATTTAATAGTTAATTCAATAGTAGGAAATGAATAATACCTATACAAGAAGAACTCCATATTAGTATAGGGCCAGAATGATTTGTTTATTTATTCATTTTAGTTTGTCTATAAGATAAGGCATGTACTATACATAGGTTATAAAGCTGTGCTCCTACTATATAATACATGCTTCTTGGGAGTGACAATTTAGGGAAAGAATTATTTCTCATAGTGGATGGAAATATGTCTAAATTACTTCTTGTGATAAAGCGTGTTTGGCTCTGGGGCATTTTACTTGCCATGGTTTCTCATGCAAATGCTAAGGAAATCAATTACGTTGTTATTGCGGATCAAGCCCGCCCATTCCAGATAGAAAACAATGGGCATGACCATAGTGGTATTATCACAGAGATTGTTCAAAACATTTTTTCAGGGGATGAGTGGCAGCTTAAAATACATACTTTTCCTTATAAGAGAATGATAAGCATGCTGGAAAGTGGTCGAATTAAGCATTGGATCACCTATGGATCACCAGAATGGAAAAGTGTGCGAGTACAGTCAGAAAATTTATCTAAATATCCTTTGGTGACAGTTAAGCATAGCTTACTAAGCTATCAGCAACCAGGTTTTAAATTTACCAAAATAGAAGACCTGTATGGTAAAACAGTCATAGCGTTATTAGGGTTTCTTTATCCTGGACTTGATCCTTACGTTGAAAATAAGAAAGTAAATGTAATGTGGGTAAAAGGCTACGAACCAGCATTTCGTGTACTTAAAAGGCTAAAAGACGACGCTTTTATTCTTGAAATGGCTTTCCGCTTAAAGTATAACCTTAAAAAGAATAAGGAACCATTTGATCAGTTTCAATTTCACGATTTCTCATTAATCATACCTGACTATCAAGTATATTTTGCATATTCTTCAGACATGGATCGAGAAACAGTTTCTTTTATGAATAAACGCTTGAAGGCCATGCATGATTCTAAAGCAATAGAGGCCATTGTTGCTCATTATGACTAAGTATCTGACGGGCTTTTTAATATTTTAAGGAAAGAAGTCCATTTGTTTATAGTGTGGTATTGCTTGATTGAGAATAAGTTACACACAGAACAAGGATAATCACCCAGGGCAATCGCATATAACTTTACCTTTATAAAAGCCATTTTTTTTTCTAAAGCACCGTCTGCATAACGCCCTTCGAACACCCCGTGAATCCTTCCTTGGAGGCTTGATTGCCGCATCCTTGCGGCAATCAGTTCGGATGTGCATTATCCAGCCTTTTTCTACCACAGGTGTTCATTTAATAATAATTGAGGTATAGCAAAATGCAGGTTTTCAAGTGCTTGACTTAGTTTGTGAAACAGGTGCCGGAAGCACCGTAAGCATTATTTAAACTGGAGAAATGACATCCAACATATGACCGAGTTTAGTCGCCTTAACGGAAAGGTAACGTTCATTGAATACATTTTGACCTTCTTGTATAGCGACTCGCTCTACAACATTAATACCCACTTCTCTCAATGCTTTTACCTTTCTTGGGTTATTCGTCATGAGTTTCACCTTGTTAATATTAAGGTAATGAAGAATTCCCCTACAAAAGTCGTATTGTCTTAGATCAGCAGCAAAGCCTAATGCTTCATTAGCTTCAACGGTGTCAGCTCCTTGGTCCTGTAAATGATAAGCACGGATTTTATTCAGTAATCCTATACCACGCCCTTCTTGTCGTAGATAAAGGATTGCTCCTGTACCAGCTTGCGCTATATTTTGAAAAGCCCTACGTAACTGTGAACCACAATCGCAGCGTTTACTAAATAAGGCATCACCGGTAAGACACTCAGAATGGAGTCTTATTAAAACGGATTCTTCTTCTTTCCAGTGACCGAATGTGAGTGCGACATGCTCTACGCCTGTGTCGGGGTCTTCAAAACCATGCATATTGAATATGCCCCAATCTGTGGGTAAATTAGCACTTTCAATAAAGTGAATTAGATTATAGGGGGGCGTGATACTTAGTTCTTGACGTAAGTTCATGAGTAAATGACCAAGCCGGTTTTTACCATGACCATCCCCACCATCTCCCCAGTAATCGTCTTTGAAAGAGTGCTCTGTGAGCGTATGTGGACGGGTTGCGACTAACCAGTGCCCTATGGCATGGTTTTGTGTAAATTTCATTTGAAGAGCATCACGCATTACCGCTTCTTTTCGTTGATGCCAATCGGTTCTGACTTGTTCGTCGTATTGTTTGCCGAGAGCATATGCATCAGCAGGCGTGCGTGCATGGTGAATTTGCGCAACAATATTAGGGTTATTAAATTTTTGCGCCTGATAAAAGTGCTCTACTGTTTTCCAGGTCACTGCGCCATCGTTAATGGGAAAACGTGCAAAGTTGGATAAGTATCCATAAGGTGCTTCAGGTTCATAAAATAGTATTGGATTTTCCATAAATCGATTCCATGGCCAATTAATGGGTTTTTGATGATGAGGTCGTTATTAACTTCTTACTTCGTATGAATAAATATATTTTGCATCCTAGCTAAGTTAAAACCACGTATCTTCCATGAAACCCTGACAACGAAAATAGTTATAAAAAATGTGATGCTTTATTAATGAAAATTAATAAATGCATAAACACAATTATATTAAACTGCTGCCTCGTTGATATATTTTTTTGGGTTATACATGGGATTTATATATCTATAGTTTATTGGTTTGATTGTTAATGATCGGTGGGTTTTTGTGTTGATTTTTATCCGTTAAAAATATATTTAATTTAATTATGTTAGGCTTGAGTTATTAAAACGATTTTAACCGGAAATAATATCTTCATTATTTTAGTGGACCAAAAAAGCAATGGCCAGAATACTCCATAAATAGTGAAACCAAACCATCCAGAATGGGTTGCATTTCACTAAGTACCACTGGTGGTACATTAATAAAAAGTAATCCACACCCTACCAAGCGATCATTAGGAAAAGGTTTTCTGACAACTAAGTCCATTTGCCAACATTGCATTGGTATAACTTGTTTTATTGTATTAAAAAGCTTAAAACTGAGATCTTCCTTATAATGGGGGTACCATAAAATTAGACTTCCCTCAGGCCACAGGTGATGAACAGTATTAAGCGTTAATGCAACTTTCTCATAATCTGTTTCCTGCTCATAAGGGGGATCCATTAACAATATGCCTGGTTTTCCCTGCCATTGCTGAGCAGTATTGGGTAACCATGTATGACAATCACCTTGATAAAAATGGATTTTGGGTGCTGAATCCGATGTAAAAAAGCTATTTTCTAGTTCTTTTATACAATACTTCAACTGATTTAATTCTGTAGCTTGCAAGTCACCAAAGTATAATTGATCTTGTGAGCGTAATAATAAAAATGCTAATGCTGGTGAGCCTGGATAACAATGTAGTGGCGTGTGGTGCTGGTTACATCGCAAGACGGTATTTTTCCAAGGAGCTAATAAAGGATGCTCACAAAAAGCAGAGGACCATAATTTACCTATTCCAGAGGACCAGTCTTGTGCTGCAGCTATTGAGTAGACACCTGATGCCGCATGACTGTCAATAAAGTAAAGCTGTTGGTGCTCAGCTCGAAACCGGGTTAATAAATGTGCTAAAACCGTATGTTTAAGTGCATCACCATGATCACCTACATGTTGTATATGACGATATTGGTCAGTCATTAAGCTTCATTTCCCTTTGAGCAAGTACTGTTTCCATCTTGCATTAAAAAACAATGGTAGTTTGGTGAAATGGTTAGTCGCTCAGTTGAGGCTACAGAAACCATCTGTTTTGGGTATCTTTCAATAGAAATGAATGATTCAGCAATTGGTTATCATTGCAACAATAATGCTTTTGTCGTAAGTAACTTTATCCTTCATGTTAAGCCTAGTATTGGTTGAGTGAATGATCCACTTCCTGTTTTTTTATTAGTGAAGATGAATAGAGCTACAAATAAAATGTCATACAATTGAGGTTATATTGCTTATGACTATAAAAAAAATCTGGATAGAAACAATCGTGCTTGGAAAAGTGTGATTTTTGTCACTAATATTGATTTGCTTTATCTGTCACTGAAGGGAAACCAGTGGATGTATCAGAGGGGGATTCAAAATGGAAGCAGTACAGCCAATGAAAATCGTTACGTTTGTTGTATCTTTGGTCTTGGTTTGGGGACTGTTTAATTTGGCCCAAGCTAATTGCGATTTGGCGAATGACATTTGCACGTTGCCGTGGCCTTAAAAATAAGATACGTGTCACCGTAAGAAAACATTGTCAGTATGAGTTATTCCAGCCTTGCAGCTTATTTATGCTGAGAGGAGATGGTTTTGTTCGCTTATGTAGCTCAAAGGTCAATAATTGACGTTTGCGATGTCGAGTTGTGTCTGTACTCAACAACAGAAGTTTGTGGTTGGTTTGATTTGTTGGGAGGGATAACGCCAACGACTATCCGATGAGATTTTGCTTAACTGCTTTGCTTATGGATGCATTTGCTTTATCAAGACGTTAGAATGCGCCCGTGTTAAGCGGTAGTAAGCGTCATGAACGAGCCAACACTAACAGTCATCCCTATTCCCTACCAGCCTTCTTGGATTTACTTTTCTCGATTACGAGTTTGGTCTTATGCTGCATGGCTTGACAGCTCAGCAAAACCTGCAAGTTACTCTGATAGCCAAATTGATATTTTGACGGCAGCACCCGAAGTCGTTTTAGCATGCCGTGAAGGACAGGTTTATAAGAACGGTCAACTTTATACCGTAGATGGTGTTGTATCCCACGCAGAATCATTAACTCAATCCCCTTCCCCATTTAGCGTGATGCGTGAAATTGCAGCGAACTATGATGTTGCTGAAGAGGATATACCTGAAGGTATTCCATTCTCTGGTGGTTGGCTTGGTTGGTGGGGGTATGACTTAAAAGCGGCTATAGAGCCTCGCCGCTTTTCAAGTAAACCAACCCAAACTGATATGGTGGTTGGCTTATACTTATGGGCGATTGTGCTTGACCATCGACAACAACGAGGGTTTGTAGTTGTCCATAAAGCATGTCAGCTTAGTCAGGCAGAGATATTGGCCCGATTATTTAGTCAGACCAATCGCTCACTTGAGCCATTTCGATTACAAGTACAGTTTAGTTCTGCGACCTCACCTGATCAGTATCAACAGCAGTTTAATGCCATTCAAAACTACATCCGACAGGGCGATTGTTACCAGGTCAACTTAACCCAGCGTTTTTCAGCAACATATTCAGGGGATGTTGCTGATGCCTACCTTGCTTTACGTGAGGTCAGTCCTGCACCTTTCTCTGCCTGGTTAGACTTCCCAGATATCGCTATTTTGTCGATTTCTCCTGAACGTTTTATCCGGATTCAGGCCCGTGAGGTTGAAACAAAGCCAATTAAAGGCACGCGACCAAGACACGCTGATCCACTACTTGATCAACAGTTTGCTGATGAACTAAGACGTAGTCATAAAGATCAGGCTGAAAATGTCATGATAGTGGATTTACTTCGTAATGATTTAAGTAAGCATTGTAGACAAGTTCGAGTACCTGAACTCTTTGCCCTGGAACGATTTGCGAATGTACATCACTTGGTGTCTACAGTAACTGCAACATTAAAACATGATGCGGACTGCTATCATATATTAGAAGACAGTTTTCCTGGTGGTTCGATTACTGGTGCACCTAAAGTGCGTGCAATGGAAATTATTGATGAGTTAGAGTCTGTTTCTCGGCAGGCTTATTGTGGTTGTATTGGTTATATCAGCTTGGATGGATCAATGGATACCAATATTGCAATTCGCACGCTGGTGGCTGAGAAAAATCAACTGCACTGCTGGGGTGGCGGTGGTATCGTGGCTGATTCTGATGCAGACGCTGAGTATCAGGAATCAATTACGAAAGTTCATAACCTACTGACTTGTTTGCACACATTCCAAGCTAAATAGTTGGTCAAGTGATGCTGTTTTATGATTAGGAAGTATCGTATATAGCAGCTACTTATATTGTTAGCGAATGTTTTTATTTTAATGCAGTTCAGGCTTTTTGTTATAGTTAGCTTATTCTTTATAACTATATATTGAGCACTTATGTGTTCGCATTAGCCTGAGAGAGGAGTTCCTCTGTGTCAATTAATATTACGCAGCTCAATTTGGAATATGACAATCAAGACCCGGTAAAAATCATGGGGTTGGCGCTTGAGCTGTTTCCTGAGTTGGCGATTTCATTCAGTGGTGCTGAAGATGTTGTGCTTATTGATCTAGCATCCCGGGTCAGTAATGATTTTAAGGTTTTCTCGTTGGATACAGGACGATTACATCCGGAAACTTATCAGTTTATTGAAGCTGTTCGAAACCGCTACGGGATCACTATTGAGATGCTTTCTCCTGATGCACAAGCGGTTGAAGCATTAGTCAAAGAAAAGGGATTGTTTAGTTTTTATAAAGATGGTCATCAGGAATGTTGTGGGGTGCGTAAAATTGCTCCATTGCGTAAGAAGCTCAGTACCTTACCTGCATGGGTGACTGGGCAGCGCAAAGACCAAAGTCCAAGTACTCGGGCTCAAATTCCAGTGGTTGAGCAGGACCATACGTTTGGTAGTGAACAGCAACCATTAGTGAAGTTTAACCCATTGGCAAACTGGTCATCAGAACAGGTGTGGAATTATATTCGGATGTTTGAACTTCCTTATAACTCACTTCATGAGCGTGGTTTTGTCAGTATTGGCTGTGAGCCTTGTACCCGTCCGGTTTTGCCAAATCAGCATGAGCGAGAAGGTCGCTGGTGGTGGGAAGAATCTACTCAAAAAGAATGTGGTTTACATGCTGGGAATATTCCACAAGCAGACTAAGGTAGTTTGCAGAAGAAAAGCTTGATAGGTTGCACAATGGTAGGATCCAATAAACCTTATATCACGATGGTAAAAAAAATTCTGGCAGATGGTTCAGCTTGTCAGAAGTGTATTGATGTGCAGCAGCGATTAGAGACATCTGGATTTATTGATCTTATTAATGAGGTTGTTGAAGCGTATGAAACTGACCCTTTTTCACCAGGTATGATCAAAGCGGCTGAGTTGGGGGTCACTCAAGCACCCTTTTTTATAGTTGAAGATCCAAATGAGGGTACTCAAGTCTATACTGTTTATTTCAAACTGGTGCAAGAAGTGTTAAAACCACGTCGTAAACAGCTTGAAGAAGATCCTAGAGGTTATATCCCCAAGCTTTAGATGAAAGACTCACTTGCAAGCTAAAGAGAGAGAAAGTACGTCGAAAAAAGTTGAGTCTCACTTAAATTATTATGGAGGGGCATGTGAGACTCAACGGCGATTATTGTTTACCGTTTATGTGGATTTTTATAACTAATAAGTCGGTAAGCTGATTTCTTTGAAAAAGTCTTCAAGCTCTGCTTTATTGTGGTGATGATAAGCTTCATCAATGATTTCTCGGGTTAGATGAGGCGCAAACTGTTCAATAAAGTCATACATAAAACGTCGTAGAAATGTGCCTTTTCTAAAACCTATTTTGGTGATGCTTGGCTCAAATAAATGACTGGCATCCAGTGCAACCAAATCACTATCCTGCTCAGGATCAAATGCCATTTTAGCGACAATACCAATACCCAACCCTAGTCGTACATAAGTTTTGATTACATCAGAGTCAGTCGCAGTGAAAATGACTTTGGCTGAGAGACCTCTGTTAAAGAAGGCTTCGTCAAGTTTTGAGCGACCAGTAAAGCCAAAAACATAAGTAACAATGGGGTACTTAGCGACCTCCTCAAGTGTTAATGGGTTTACTTGTGCTAAAGGATGGCCTTGGGGCACCAGAATGCAGCGATTCCAGCAATAACAAGGCATCATAATTAAGTCACTAAAATGTTCCAGCGCTTCAGTGGCGATGGCAAAGTCAACGGTGCCATCATTAGCCAGCTCAGCAATCTGCATAGGTGTCCCCTGATGCATATGTAGGGATACATCGGGATACTGTTTGATGAATTTTTTGATTACAGGTGGCAATGCATAGCGAGCTTGAGTGTGGGTGGTTGCAATTGATAATGAGCCTTTTTGCTCATTACTAAATTCTTGCGCAACCTGTTTTATACTTTCTACTTTACGAAGTATTTCACCTGCTTTTTTGATGATCGCTTCACCTGCAGGCGTGATACGGGTTAAATGCTTTCCACTCCGAGCGAAAACCTCAACACCCAATTCGTCCTCTAATAACCGGATTTGTTTACTAATGCCGGGTTGGGAAGTATAGAGGCTTTGCGCTGTCGCGGAGACGTTTAGATCATGATGCGCCACTTCCCATATATAGCGCAGCTGTTGCAACTTCATTATACCCTCCATTTTGTATTATACGCATAGAGTATAAAAATATAAGTAAATATTCTTTTTAAGAATAGATCTAAACCGCTACATTTACCAGAGCTAACAGGGCATATGTTGCGAATGTTTACTTCCCGCTCACTATTTATAACCTTAGACCATATTTGATGGAAATTTTGCTTTATATCCTCACAGGTGCATTAGTCGGTTTTGCGGTCGGCTTAACAGGTGTTGGCGGTGGTTCACTAATGACTCCCCTCCTCTTACTGTTTGGCTTTCCTCCTAATATCGCTATTGGTACTGACTTGTTGTATGCATCACTCACTAAAGCTAGTGGTGTTTTTATTCACCATCGTCAACAAACGATAAATTGGCGAGTCGTAGCGGTTCTCGGTGCGGGTAGTTTACCTGCAGCAGGATTAACCATATTAGTGCTTCACTATTTTTTTTCCGGCAGTCAGACCTATAGTCATGTATTGACCTCTAGCCTGGGGACAATGCTGATGCTGACAGCGCTAGTTTTGCTTGCTAGGAAGTGGCTGGTGCCATCAAAAAGGCAGACTGAGCCTAGATTGCAATCATTTTATCAGCGACACACGAAACTACTGACATGCATGATGGGGATACTGCTGGGGACCTTTGTGACACTTTCTTCCGTTGGTGCGGGTGCGATTGGTACTGCAATATTATTAGTGCTTTACCCTACTTTGGCATCAAATCGCATTGTTGGAACTGATCTTGCCCATGCTGTTCCTCTTACGCTTGTGGCTGGTCTGGGCCATGTGTTTTTAGGTAATGTGGATTTTCACTTACTTTTTAGCTTGCTAATTGGCTCACTGCCTGCGATTTATGTTGGTACTCGTATAGGTAGTCGGTTACCTGACCAGGTAATGCACCCTGTACTTGCAAGTACGCTGCTTGCTTTGGGTGTTAAGTATGCATTTTTCTAATGATTTTTCTTTTTAGGATTATCAACTGGCTGCTCATTTGCAATGCCATGGGGAACATGACCCGTAGTCACATGCTCACTTGCTGATTCACAATGCACAGTTTGATCATCAAAAAAAACATCGGCATGAAATGCTTTTAAAAAAGCCGCTTTGGTAAGGCCACCTAAAAAGAGCGACTCATCAATTCGAATATTCCACTCCCGTAAGGTTTTAATGACGCGCTCATGCGCTGGGGCTGAACGAGCTGTAACCAAGGCTGTTCTAATGGGACATTCATTAGGAGGAAATTGTTGTTGTAAGTTGTGCAGTGCAGACAGAAATGCTTTGAAGGGACCTCCCGATAAGGGCTCATTAGCAGCTGCTTTTTCACTGGCACTGAATGCGGCTAAACCTGATGATTTATATATACGTTCTGCTTCATCTGAAAAGAGGACCGCATCACCATCAAAGGCAAAGCAAAGTTCCCCTCCATCAGCCTGCTGGGCTTTACGTGGAGTCGGTAAGATGGTGGCCGCAGCATAACCAGCTTGCAATGCACTACACACATCTTCTGCATGAGTGGATAGAAAAAGGTGGCAACCAAATGCTGAAACATAACGATAAGGGCTACGACCACCACAAAAAGCCGCTCGTTCGATGGGGAGCTGGTAATGGCTGATAGAATTAAATACGCGTAATCCGGTATCTGCGGAGTTGCGAGATAATAAAATGACTTCAACTCGCGGATCACCAGGTAGTTGTTGATTGATTGACAGTAATTTTTTGACTAAGGGAAAGGCTTGTCCTGGCGCGAGTATTTCATTTTCATGGGCAATTTGGTACTCAGAATAAGCATCTAGCCCCTCCTCCAGAAAAATATGATGGCCTTCATCCAGATCAAATAGTGCTCGGGATGAGACCGCGATAACGAGTTTTTCAGGTAGTTTCGTCATAGGTTTAAGGCCAAGCGTTAAGCTTCATTTTTACTTTAATAATATAACCTAACTTATTGATGTAAAATTGGTTTATTGTTTGTTTTGCTGATCAAGAAATGCCAGTTGCTGAGCAATGACTCGGGTCTTACTCATGTTAAAACCGCGCTCAGCTGCTGTGCGAATGGGCTCCCAATAAATACTTTCCAGCTCTAAAGGTCGCTTATTTTGATAGTCCAGTAGCATACTTGGTTGATAGTCAGCCATTTTGTCAGTGGCATGCAATAAAACATGTGCATAGTGAGCTTGAATCGTAAAGCCGCAATGGTTTGCCGCTTCAATCACTTCTTCCATTAACTCCACCAATAAATCACGGCAATGGCGGTCCGTTAGTAGTCCTTGTGTGGACTGCTGCAAAATAACGGATAAGCCATTGAAAGGAATATTCCAGACCAGTTTCTCCCAACGCGCTTGTAATAAATTTGGCGTGAAATGGATTGAAATGCCTGTATTAGCAAACAACTCAGCAATAGCTCTCATTTTAGGTGTTATGCCAGCTTCTTGTTGGGGACTGTATTCGCCTAAACGGATGGCCCCTTGATCAAGGTGCAGGATATGTCCTGGACCAATTTTACTGCAGCAAATAAAACAAAGGCCACTGAGTAAACTGGTATCTGGGTAGTGTTGTGCCAGGAACTCCTCTGCACCCAGTCCATTTTGAAGTAGCAATAAAGTTGTTTCAGGTTTAAGCAATACATCAAGTATTGGTGCTAACTGCATGTTTGCTGTAGTTTTTAAGGCAACAATAATGACATCACATTGGGGCATGTCAGCGGCATGCTGGTAAGCATTGACCTTGGGTAACTGAAAATCACCCAGCACGGAGTCAACCCTGAGACCATTGCGTTGTACGTGTTCAAAATCACTGTGTAATAAAAAGTGTACATCATGACCTATATGGGCCAGTAAACCACCATAGATACCACCAATTGCACCAACGCCAACCACAGCAATTTTCATAAGCATCCTTTTAGTATGTTTATAGTCAGTTACTTGGTAATTTAGTTCTTATCGTTATAATGCGCTCGTATTATGTATTTCGTAAAGGGTAAAAGGAAATATTAAGCATTGAGTAAAGCCTTGTTTGATTTAACAGCACTTCGTCCAGCATTGGCGGAGCAACATACGATTATTACGCCAAACCGTCGTATGGCTGCAAAAATTCATGCGGCTTATGCTCAAGAAAAAGTCGCAATGGGACTCCATGCCTGGCCAACGCCTCGGGTAATGGCACTTGAAGCCTGGTTACAAAGCCAATGGACACGACTAGCTGATCTTGGTTATCGACCCGCATTGACTCGAAACTTGTTAACCGAGTTTCAAACACAGCTGATGTGGGAGCAAATTTTACGCCAGGATGAAGATGCAAGTGCACTATTACGGGTGACCACAACAGCGCATACAGCACATAATGCCTTTAAACAATTGGTATTGTGGCAAGTTGAACTTGATGATACTGAACTAGCGACAACCTCAGAGGGAGTCATGCTCCAACGGTGGAGCGTCAAATTTTTAGGACAGTGCAAACAACGACACTTGTTACCTATCGTGCAGTTAGCGGAGGCTCTTAGTAAAGCCTGGCAACAGCAATGGTTAACAAAGCTAAATGAGGTGTGGTTGGTTGGCTTTGATACGTTGGCACCTTTATATCAGTCCCTTTTTAAGGTGGTAGCTGATGTCATTCATGATATTCGGCCAACCTGTGAGCCTGAGAGCAAAGCGCTAGCCTGCTTACCTCGCTTTCATGATGAGTTGCGAGTGGCTGCACAGTGGGCAAAATCAGTGTTGGCTGAAAATCAAGAGGCCATGATTGGTATTATTATCCCAACGTTAAGTCAGTGTCGGGATCAAGTTGAGCGGATCTTTCAGCAGGTGTTTGAGCCTCAATACATGTTGGCAGGTACAGCTCGCTATACCCTACCCTTTAACTTTTCAGCAGGAACGCCACTAAGTCAGCAGCCGATTGTCGTATCAGCATTAATGATGTTACAGCTCAACCGGCCTCATCTATCCAGCAGTACTTGGCAAGCGTTATTCAATACGCCTTTTTGGCATATTTCTTTATATGAAGAAGGGTTTCTGGCGTATTTTTTAAGAGAGCTAGCCGATTTACAGCAAGAACAACTTTCCACATCGTTAGTACGTTATCGGAGTCAAGCCAGCTATTCTCGGTGGTATCAGCTGCAGCAAGTGAACCCTCAAGGTGATTTACTTGATGAACCTTCCTGTTATTTAACACAACAGTTACAACGCTTTGAGCAATTGAAGATTGAACATCAGGGGGGCTATCAAGGAAACAAGCAATGGCCAAGTCATTGGGCAAAGTTGTTCGCTAAGCAGCTCGAGTTATTGGGGTGGCCAGGTGAACACCGATTAGACAGTGTTGAATTTCAACAAGTCACCCGTTTTCATGAAGCGCTTAAGCTTTTTGCAGGATTGGATGGCTTTACAGAAACACTCACACTGCAGGAAGCATTGGCACTGTTTCAACGGCAGTTGCAGCAGAATACCTTTCAAGCGCAAACCAAAGACTCTCCGATTCAAATTTTAGGGGCACTTGAAGGGGCTGGTTTGCGTTTTAGCCACTGCTGGTTGATTGGCTTTGATGATAGTCATTGGCCACCATCGCCAGCACCCAACCCGCTGATTCCAATTGCTATGCAAGTTAGACTACAAATGCCTCATGCTTCTGCTGAACGAGAGTTGACGTTTACGCAGTCACTGATTTCGGGTTATCAGCACAATGCCCAGCATGTTGTTTTTTCCTATGCAAAACATGAGGGGGAACGCGAGCAATCTCCCTGCCCTTTACTCAATGACTTACCAACTTTGGATATCAGCCGCTGGCTGAAGCCTGTCAATAACTATGCAGATTTACTTCTCGCCCATCGCCACTTGGAACGCTGGCGGGTAGATCACAGCTCAGGGGTTGCACAGCCTGCGCAAGTAAGAGGCGGTAGCCGTATTTTGCAGAATCAGGCGCTTTGCCCCTTTAAAGCCTTTGCAGAGCATCGGTTGCGAGTCAATCCATGGCCTCAGGTGGTGTTTGGTATTACCCCGCAGGATCGAGGGCAATATCTACACCAGGCACTGGCTTTTTGTTGGCAACAATTAGGAGAACGCCAAGAGCTGATGGCATTGACTGAAGTTCAGGAAGAACAACTGGTCAATACTGCAGTTGAAGAAGCTCTGGAACAATTTCGTAAACGTCAGCCGCAATTAATGACACCCCGTCTTTATAAGATGGAACACCAGCGCCTCAAGGAAACGTTGCTACAGTGGCTTTCCTTAGAAAAGGCTCGGCCAGATTTTGAAGTTGTGGTTATAGAGAAGCGACGCCGTTGTGAATTTGCTGGACTCCCCTTACAGCTTCAGGTTGATCGTATAGATCGATTGGCGGATGGTACTTTATTGTTGATTGATTACAAAAGTAGCGCGAGCCAACTACAAGGTTGGTTGGGTGAACGACCTGATAATCCGCAATTGCCTCTTTATGTACTACAAGCCAAACAGCCAATCACTGCATTGGCGTTTGCCGAAGTGCGTCGTGGACTATGTCAATGGCAAGGGCTTACAGCAACAGCTTTAGGCATTGAGGGTGTTGACCCGTTGACGACTAAAAAACGTCGCATAGTGCTTCCTGCTCAGTGGGATGAACTTATTGAGCAGTGGCAAACCAACTTAACACGCTTAGTTAAAGACTTTTTACAAGGTGATACCCGTGTAGCGCCAAAGCGTCCTCAAGTTTGCCAGCAATGCCAGCGTCAATCACTGTGTCGCGTGCAGGAGTTGTCACTATGAGCCAACCTGCTGATAGTCATGCCAGGTTAGCAGCGCTTGACCCTGCACAGTCATTTGCAGTAACGGCACCTGCGGGATCAGGTAAAACAGGTTTGCTGACACAACGCGTGTTAACACTCCTGGGGGTTGTCGAAAAGCCAGAAGAAATTCTCTGTATTACCTTTACCCGTAAAGCAGCTGCTGAGATGCGTGTTCGTATTCTTAATGCACTACGTCAAGCCGCTAGTTGTTCTTGTCCGGAAGACCCCTATTTAGCGCAGACTTACCAGTTGGCTCGTCAAGCCTTACAGCAAAATGAATCAATGGGTTGGCAGCTATTGGAGAATGCTAACCGGCTACGCATTCAAACCATTGATGGGTTTTGTGCACAGCTTGCCAGGCAGTTACCCATGCTGTCAGGGTTTGGCGGTATGCCAGAGATTGTTGATAGCGCACATCTGCTTTATGAAGAAGCGGTAAAACGCTTGCTCGCTGAGCTGAATATTCAGGATGTAATTGGTGATGATATCGCCTTATTGCTGGACCACTTAGATAATCGCATGGATCGACTCCAGCGGTTGTTGGTGAGCTTGTTGGAGCGTCGTGACCAGTGGTTACAGTTCATGGTGGCATGTCACCAGGATGAGCAGTTTCAAGCTAAGCTGGAGCAGGCAATCTATCAAGTCAATTGTCAGCTTTTACAGGAGGTTCGAGACAAACTTGCACCATATAGCAGTGACTTAGTGGTGTTGGCAGATCAAGCGGCACAGCAGCTGGTCAGTGAGGAGCCAGATCATATTCAGGTGTCATGCTTGGGAATGATTGAGCTACCCAAAGCTGAACCCTCTGTTCTCTCACAATGGCTTGGCCTGGCTGAAATGTTACTGACGCAAAAAGGCCAATGGCGTAAGTCAGTGACTAAAAAGCAAGGCTTTCCTCCAGGGAAAACGAAAGCTGAAAAAGAGCAGCTTGAGCCATTGAAGCAGGCGATGAATGCGTTGTTGGCGACGTTATCTGAGCAACCTGGATTGGCGGAAGCATTACAGCAAGTTCGTATCTTGCCACCTGTTACCTATGCGCCGCAGCAGTGGCAGGTCCTTAAAGCATTAAGCCATGTATTACCACGTTTAGCAGGACATTTACTGTTAGTTTTTCGAGATCAAGGAACAGTCGATCATAGCCAAATCACAGAAGCAGCACTGGTGGCATTAGGGCAGGATTTAACGCCCTCTGATTTAGCATTACGCCTGGACTATCAGATAAAACATATCCTAGTGGATGAGTTTCAGGATACTTCATCACCACAATTTGCGTTGTTGACGCGGTTGGTCCAAGGCTGGATGCCTGGTGATAATCGCTCGTTGTTTATTGTCGGCGATGGCATGCAATCCTGCTATGGTTTCCGAGATGCCAATGTAGGGTTGTTTTTGCGGGCCAGGCGTTATGGTGTGGGGGATGTGTCATTAACGCCGTTGCAACTCACCACAAATTTCCGTTCACAAGCAGGTATTATTGACTGGGTAAACCAGGTTTTTCGACAGGCTTTTCCTGCTCAAGAAAATATTCCCTTAGGTGCTGTGCAATACAGTGCGTCTACACCATTTTGCCCTGCCCTGGATGAAAGCCCGGTGGTTTGTATCGGTTGTGAAGATAGCTCACGACAACTTGAGGCCCAGCAAATTACTCAGTTGATACAAAAACAGCTAAACAAAGAACCACAACAGACGATCGCTATACTAGTCCGTAACCGAAGCCACCTTAAAACGATTATTCCTGCACTTCAGCAAGCAGGTATTCGCTGGCAAGCGACTGATATTGATCCTTTAGCCAGTCGACCTTTGATTCTTGACCTTTTAAGCTTAACTCGAGCACTGACAAATATGGCAGATAAGCTTGCCTGGTTAGCAGTGCTCCGAGCGCCTTGGTGTGGTTTAGGTCAGCAAGATCTGGAAGTAATCGCTCAAGCTGAAACTAAAACGGTTATTCAGAACATACAAACCCTTGAAGTCATCAATCATCTTAGCCAGGATGGAGTGCAACGCATACAGCGTGTAGCGCCAGTTTTGGCGGATGCGTATCAACAGCGCCAGCGTAAACATTTAGTGACGCTGGTACAGGGTTGTTGGTTGGCACTAGGGGGGCCAGCCGCCACGCTTGATTTAGCCACGTTAAATGATCTGGATGCTTTTTGGTTGGTATTGGACAACATGCCATCAACGATTATTAATCCATTTAATCATACAGAGCTTGAAGAAAAGGTCGCGAAGCTATATGCGCAGGCAGACCCAGAGGGTGACCCTCGCGTGCAGATAATGACTATTCACAAGGCCAAGGGGCTGGAGTTTGATACAGTTATTTTGCCTGGGTTAGAGAAACGAGGTCAGGCTGACAGTTCTTCTTTATTGTTGTGGCAGCAGCGTTTAAGTGAAGATCAACAGTCCCCCTCTTCGCTTTTAATGTCTCCACTACATCGTTATGAGGATGAACAAGGCGATAAACTCTATGAGTTTATTCGCCAGCAAGAGCAACAGAAGCAGCGACTAGAGTCGATTCGAGTGCTTTATGTAGCCTGCACCCGCGCCAAAAAACAACTTTATTTATTATTTTCAGGCGACCCGAATAAAGAACCCAGTAAAGATGCATTGCTCGCAGCCATCTGGCCTGCTATTCGCCACCAAATTCAGTGGCAAACGTTGACCTCTTCTATTGATGAGTCTGTACATGTAAATATGGTGAATGGGCAGTTTCTGCACCGACTTCCTGCTGACTGGTTGAGTCCAGGTTTACAAAGTGGTCAGTTGTTAAAAGACTACCGCGGGGAAGAATATGACGGTGAAGAAAATATGCCTGAGCTGGTTTGGGATGATGTTCCTCGTCATGTGGGTACTGTCGTGCATCGGGCGCTATATCATATTACCATCACAGGCGTAGAACAGGTGTCGGCGCAAGCTGAGGCTTACTGTGAACAGCGCCAGGCTATGTGGTTACAACACTTGCGTCAACTCGGGGTTGGTCGTGAGGATTATGAACGTGCACTGCAATCAGTCAGGGCAGCGGTATTGAAGACATTGCAAGATCCACAAGCCTCGTGGCTATTGAATCACTCACTGGAAGATAGTCAGTGCGAATACCCTATTACGATGCAGATACGTGGAAAAATGCTGCATTATGTTGTTGATCGGACATTTATTGATGCTGAAGGCACACGCTGGATTGTGGACTATAAAACAGTTGAACTGGATTCACGAATGGGTTCGCTGGATAAATTAATTCAGCATGAAGTCGCTGAATATAAATCGCAGCTCCAGAATTATGCACAAACGTTTCAATTAATGGAGTCTCGGCCGACTCAAGCAGCCCTTTATTTTACCAATATTTCTCGTTTAATTAAGGTGATGGTATAGCTATACCCTTCGTAGAGGGTATATTCATCGTCGAATAAAGTTTTTTTAGAAAAAATGTCATCATAGGCTCTGTTTATTGCGCAGGTTTTATTACAATAAATTCACTTGGTGCTGATGAGCCAAGTTAAACAAGATAGGGTGTAATAAATAAATAGGAATCATGATGTCTAAGTTACCCATTGATGACTTAAATGTTGTCGCACAAGACTTACTGATAACACCAACCCAGTTGAAGCGAGATATACCGTTATCAGATAAAGCTTATGAGGTTGTAGATCAAGGTCGAGAAACTATTCGAAACATTTTAGATCACAAAGATCACCGTTTAATGGTTGTGATTGGTCCCTGCTCTATTCACGATACCGAAGCTGCGATTGATTATGCTCATCATTTGAAGAAACTGGCCGATGCAGTGTCAGATACCCTCTATCTTGTTATGCGTGTGTATTTTGAGAAGCCAAGAACCACAGTGGGTTGGAAAGGCCTTATCAATGATCCTTATTTAAATGATTCCTTTAAAATTGAAGACGGGCTACACATCGGCCGTAAACTATTGTTGGATGTTGCGGAAATTGGGCTGCCTACGGCCACTGAAGCCCTGGATCCCATTTCACCTCAATATTTACAAGACTTGATCAGTTGGTCTGCTGTGGGTGCAAGAACAACTGAATCTCAGACACACCGGGAAATGGCCAGTGGTCTGTCTTCTGCTGTAGGTTTTAAAAATGGTACTGATGGCAGCCTTACTGTGGCGATCAATGCGTTACAGTCTGTTTCAAGCCCTCACCGTTTTTTGGGGATTAACCGAGATGGCCAGGTCGCGATCATTCATACCCGAGGTAATCCTTATGGGCATGTGGTGCTACGTGGTGGTAATGGTAAACCTAATTATGACTCTGTTAATGTGGCCTTGTGTGAGCAGGCACTAGGGAAGCACGGTATTACGCCCAATTTGATGATCGATTGCAGCCATGCTAACTCAAATAAAGACCCTAGCTTGCAACCATTAGTGATGGAAAATGTGACGAATCAAATCATTGATGGGAATGAGTCCATTATTGGGTTGATGGTAGAGAGCCATCTTGGCTGGGGTAGTCAATCTGTTCCTGATAACTTAGAAGACCTGAAATACGGTATTTCAATTACTGATGCGTGTATTGACTGGGATACCACGGAAAAAAGTTTGATTGACATGCGTAACAAGCTAAAAGATGTATTGCCAAAACGAAACGTTAAATAACGATTAAGCTAACTTAGGGCTTGAGGGCTTAGTTCTCAAGCCCTGATAGTAATATTTTAAACGTTAATATTTACTGTAACAGTGATAGCTGTTGAGGAGAAACTTCTGCTGAGAACTCCTCTTCGCTTTCTTTTAATGTCTTAGACTTTTTCGTGGAATGAGGCATATTTTCAATTCGACGTAATAGTATAGCTTTACAGATAAGGCATATCTCAGACAAGCGCTGATTAGTGAGCACATCTGCGAAGGAAGCATGTTGAATCACCTCTGTACATAACGTGCGATTTCGTTGCCCTTCTTCAATGTCATAGTTTGACTCCACAAGATGGTGCTCATGACTTTCAGGGTCAGTAATCACAAAGTAATCAGAAAGTATACTCTGCTTGTAGCGTTTCACCGTATCGTCTGTCATTCCTGGCAAAAGGCGGCTAAGATACACGATTTATTGGCCTTTGAATAGACTACAGTTAATTCAACCTGGTACTCTGGTTAGCAACTGATACGGTGACTGATATTTTCTGCTATGAGCAAAAATACATGTTCTCGTCCCCCCTATATTACGCCTGAAGGTGCAAAAGCACTTCAAGACGAGCTGGACTACTTATGGCGTATTAAGCGTCCTGAGGTTACACAGACTGTTGCTGAAGCGGCAGCACTGGGTGACCGCTCTGAAAATGCTGAATATATCTATGGTAAGAAACAGCTGCGAGAAATTGATCGTCGAGTGCGGTATTTACGAAAACGACTAGAGCATATCAAGGTTGTTGATAGCCTGCCTGAGCAAAGAGATAAAGTATACTTTGGTGCTTGGGTCACAGTGGAAGATGAAGAAGGTATACAGGCACATTATCGAATTGTGGGTACAGATGAATCTGATGCGAGTCAGGGATTAATCAGTATTGATACACCTGTAGCTCGAGCCATGATTGGTAAAACATTGTTTGATGAAGTTGACTTGGTACTCCCTTCAGGTCATAAGACAATTACTGTCATTGCTATTGACTATACTGAATCTTCATCGCAAATGTTTGAAAAGTAAAAAATTAAATGACTTATGGTGAAGGTGGAACAACCGTATTTATTAAAGAGGTGTGGACTGGCTGTTTTGAGCTGAGACAGTATTCGATTTGTTATGTATAACGTTAAAAGTTGGGCGAACTGATTAGTTAAATTTTAATAATTTTATACGATGGTTTTGGTTTGATGAGAAAAAAGCGTTTTTTTCGCTTCTTTATTTGATTTAATGGTCCTGCCGCACTATTTTATCAACGGGTTGATAAAAAGTTTTATCTACAAGTGATGTACGTATTAACAAAAATATGCTGTAGTCGACACAACAACGAGAATTGTTTAACAAAACGCTTGACTAATTCACGCTAAATATAATCAAATAACCAATGTCTTATTCACTTAGGCATTTATAAGCTTAGCCTAAAATGTAAGACACTTTTTTTACTAATAATAAGTGTGAATAAAAAATTAAAAAAATAAAAATGGGTATTTCTTTAAGGGAGGTGATTGTTTAGATAAGCTCCTAAGATACGTGAATAATAATAACAATTAAGGAAAATATAATAAGAACAAAGGATCAACTATGAAAATGTCAATTAAGCTAGGCGCGTGGTTATTTGGCGCTACTTTAGTTGTTTCATCGGTTTCTAGTTTTGCTGCAGAAAAACGCAGTGCTACACAGTATACGAAAACACGATATCCCATTGTTTTAGTCCATGGGATGTTTGGTTTTGACTCTGCATTAGGCGTAGATTATTGGTATGGTATTGTGTCTGACTTACGTCGTAGTGGTGCAGAAGTCTATGTAGCTCAAGTGACAGCGTTGGAAGATAGTGTTCGTCGTGGTGAAGAATTATTGCATTATCTTGAAGAGCTTAAAGCGATAACAGGACATTCAGCGTTTAATCTGATTGGACACTCGCAGGGTGGTCCTACCAGTCGTTATGTTGCTGCAGTACGTCCTGACTTGGTTAAATCTGTTTCTTCAGTTGCCTCACCTCATAAGGGCAGTAAAGTGGCTGATCTACTGATGACAAAACCTGGTGGTAATATGGGCGATAAACTGTTGAAAACAGTATTCAACGGCTTAGCAAAGCTTATTGGTATTGCTTCTGGCTCTCCGCAAGACAAACAAGATTTTCAACGAAGTCTCTCCTCTTTAAGTACTTACGAATCAGCATTATTTAATGCCCAATTTCCTGCAGGTATTCCGTCATCTTTTTGTGGTGAGGGGGAGTCGCTGGTTAGTGGAGTACGCTATTACTCTTGGGCAGGCAGCTCAACGCTGACAAATGTCCTTGATGCCAGTGATTATGCGTTATCTGCAACAGGGCTGGCTTTTTCAGAAGAGAATGATGGAATGGTTGCCCGTTGTAGTAGCCACTTGGGACGTGTTATTCGGGATAATTTTAAGATGAACCATTTAGATCAAATAAATCACTTTTTTGGTATTCACCACTTATTTGAGACTGATCCAGTGACGGTTTACCGTCAGCATGCTAGCCGCCTTCAACTTGCAGGATTGTAAAATCTTGTATCAAGGTTGTTAGTTTTGTGACATTGCTGAGTGTTTGGTTGTCATTTATGTTTAGTTTCATTACGATACACAAAAAGTGATCACTATGGTAAGGCAGTCCATGACATCACCAACTTGTACAACTGTAAACCCTGATCATATGAGAGAAAATGCACGTACTGCAGTTAATTTTCTCAAGGCAATAAGTAACGAAAATCGACTTATGATTTTATGCTACTTGGGGGAAAGGGAGTTTTCTGTTTCGCAGTTGAATGACTGTCTCGATTTGAGTCAGTCAGCCCTCTCACAGCATTTAGCTGTACTGCGCAAGGATGGTCTGGTGACTACGCGCAAAGAAGCGCAAACAGTTTACTACTCTTTAGCCAGTGAGGAAGCCAAAGAACTCATTAGCTTACTGCACAAATTATTTTGTCCAGCCCCTATTTCAGCCGTTACTTCAGAGCTTCCATCCACTTCTTCAGCCCCGGTAAATAGTTATGAAGTAGTTTAATAAGTTAGTTTTGGTGTTCTTTTTGATCGGAACTAACACATAATAAAAACGTTCACATACTTGCACTTTATGTTATTTCGCCGAGTAATATATTACTTGGTGAAATAACACTAAAATGTATTTTTGATAATAATTAGAATTCTTTTTTAGCTCCAAATTACCTTAATATTGATATTTCAAAATAAGGGCACCTCTAAAAATAGTGACTTTTTTGTGAGAGCAAGAAAGCACTGTACGGAGGGCTACAGTGTATAAGAAATACATGAGGATCCAAGCACAGCGCTTACACAGCTATCAGGGAAAAAGCTCATTTTTAGAGGTGCCCATAAAAAATGTTTGGGCATATTGGTGGAACATTCCATCCGCTTTTGCCAGGCAGCTAATTTTTGAGATAAATTATTTATAAATTAGTAGTAGGCTTGTGTTGTATCTGAGTGATCAGTGACATCTCTCACCCCTTTCAACTCAGGTATACGCTCTAGCAGCGTTTTTTCAATACCTTCTTTTAGCGTCAAATCGACCATACCACAGCCCTGACAACCACCACCAAATTGTAAGATGGCAACATCATCAACGATTTCAATCAACTCGACTCGTCCACCATGTGCTGCCAGTCCAGGATTGATTTCAGTAATAAGAATGTAGTTAATACGTTCATTCAGTGGGCTATCTTCGCTGATACGTGGTACTTTGGCATTAGGCGCCTTGATGGTGAGCTGGCCACCAAAGCGGTCAGTCGCGTAATCAACTTCTGCTTCTTCCAAGTATGGTTCACTATCGCCTTCGATCCAGGCACTAAATGCTTTTAGTGGCATTTCAATATCGCCTTCCTGTTTCTCATCAGGCTTACAATAGGCGATACAGGTTTCGGCGTAGGGCGTTCCAGGTTGCGTGATAAAAATGCGGATGCCAATCCCTTCAACTTCCTGTTTTGCCAGCAGTTCTGCCAAATAATCTTGGGCAGACTCAGTAACTTTGATATTCATTTATGACTCTCAGTAACACACTTCAGACTAATTCACATTCTAGTTAGACAGTTTATAACAAGTTCAATTCCGAGTAAATTGATCGGGTATTAATAGGCGACAGTTTATTACTAAAGCATCGCTTAAGTATAAAGGTTTTTGTTAGAATGCTTAGCTTTGCTTGCATATTGCTAATGAATAAACCGCTGTGAAGTGTTAGCAGATCTTTCCTAGGCCAAACCGACTGATTGTTAACCCGTCTTCAGGAATAAAATAATGACAGTAAATAACCAACGCACCACATTGTTAATGGACCAGTTACAGCAACGGATATTGATTCTGGACGGTGCAATGGGAACCATGATTCAAACCTATCGCCTGGAGGAATCTGACTATCGTGGCGAGCGCTTTGCTGATATTAACCAGGAACTGAAAGGCAATAATGACCTTTTGTCACTAACACAACCTGATAGTATTTTGGCTATTCATAAAGCCTATCTGGAAGCCGGTGCAGACATTATTGAAACCAACACATTTAACTCGACTCAGGTCTCCCAGTCTGATTATGGCCTTGAATCACTGGTGACTGAGCTGAACTATGAATCAGCCCGATTAGCACGGCGTGCTGCAGATGAAATAACTGCATTGACACCAAACCAGCCCCGTTTTGTAGCAGGTGTGCTAGGACCCACAAGCCGTACTGCAACAATATCACCTGATGTAAATAACCCAGGCTTTCGCAATATCACCTTTGATCAGTTAGTTGCAGATTACACTGAAGCTGCACAGGCGCTTATTAATGGTGGTGTTGATATTATTTTGATTGAAACTGTATTTGATACCTTGAATTGTAAAGCGGCTATTTATGCTGTGCAAACCCTGTTTGATCGGTTAGGAATGTCGTTACCTATTATGATATCAGGGACGATTACAGATGCTTCGGGTAGGACGCTTTCTGGACAAACCACTGAAGCTTTTTGGAACTCGGTAGCTCATGCCAAGCCTATTAGTATCGGCTTGAACTGTGCACTTGGCGCTAAAGAATTACGACCTTATCTTGAAGAGTTGGCTTTAAAAGCGGATACCTTGGTTAGTGCTCATCCTAATGCGGGATTACCTAATGAATTTGGTGAATATGATGAGTCGCCTGAGAGCATGGCTGCGGTTATAGACGAGTTTGCGTGTAGTGGGTTTGTTAATATTATTGGTGGTTGCTGTGGTACCACACCTGCTCATATTCAAGCTATCGCCAACACCGTAGCTAAGTACCCTCCTCGCCAGCGTCCAACCGTTACCGTGGCCTGCCGACTCAGTGGTTTAGAAGCCTTTAATATTGAAGCTGACAGTTTATTTGTGAATATCGGTGAACGTACCAATATCACCGGGTCTGCTCGTTTTGCTCGCCTCATCCGTGAAAATGATTATGAGACTGCATTAGAGGTTGCTCGTGACCAAGTTGAAAATGGCGCTCAAATAATTGATATCAATATGGATGAGGGCATGCTTGATTCTGAGCAAGCCATGGTCACCTTCCTTAATTTGATTGCTGCTGAGCCTGATATTGCCCGGGTACCACTAATGATTGACTCCTCTAAATGGGATGTCATTGAAGCAGGCTTGAAGTGTGTTCAGGGTAAGAGCATTGTTAACTCTATCAGTTTAAAAGAAGGTGACGCTGACTTTATCGATAAGGCAAAACGCTGTATGTATTATGGTGCAGCGGTTGTGGTGATGGCTTTTGATGAACAAGGCCAGGCTGATACTGCAGCACGAAAAATAGAAATCTGCCTGCGCTCTTACGATATTTTGGTCAATAAAGTTGGCTTTTGGTCTCAGGATATTATTTTTGATCCCAATATATTTGCAGTAGCAACGGGGATTGAAGAGCACAATGATTATGCCCAAGCCTTTTATACTGCATGCTGTTATATCAAGCAGCATTTACCTCATGCTTTAATTTCAGGAGGCGTGAGTAACGTTTCATTTTCGTTTCGAGGAAATAACTCCGTACGTGAAGCAATTCATGCTGTTTTCCTCTATCACGGAATTAAAGCGGGTTTAGATATGGGTATTGTCAATGCGGGGCAACTGGCAATATATGAAGAAATTCCACAAAAACTACGAGACTGTGTCGAAGATGTAGTATTGAACCGCAGTGAAGATGCCACTGAAGCATTACTGGCGGTTGCCGATCAGTTTCGGGGTGATGGTAAAGCGACATCTAAATCAACTGAAGATCTTAGCTGGCGAAGCCTGCCCGTTGAAAAACGGTTAGAGCATGCGCTGGTTAAAGGTATTTCTCAATTTATTGTTGAGGATACCGAGGCTGCCCGATTGGCTGCAGATCAACCCGTTGAGGTTATCGAAGGCTCGCTAATGTCAGGAATGAACGTAGTCGGCGATCTATTTGGTGCTGGTAAAATGTTCTTGCCTCAGGTCGTGAAAAGTGCGCGTGTGATGAAGCAAGCTGTAGCCCACTTAGTGCCTTTTATTGAGGCTGAAAAAAGTGAAGGTGCGAAAGCCAAAGGCAAGATTCTAATGGCTACGGTAAAAGGTGATGTGCATGATATTGGTAAAAATATTGTAGGTGTAGTCCTGCAATGTAATAACTATGAAGTGATTGACTTGGGCGTTATGGTGCCTTGTGACAAAATTCTGCAAACAGCCCGTGAGCATGATGTTGATATTATTGGTTTGAGTGGTTTGATTACCCCTTCCCTTGATGAGATGGTGCATGTGGCTAAGGAAATGCAGCGCCAAGCATTTAAGATACCGTTACTGATTGGCGGGGCTACAACGTCTAAAGCACATACTGCCGTTAAAATTGCACCACAGTATGAAGGGGCAACTGTTTATGTTCCTGACGCGTCTCGTAGTGTGGGGGTTGCTACTCAGTTATTAGGTGCGCAGTGTAAAAAGTTTCTAGCCTCGCTCAATGAGGAATATGACACTGTTCGTGCCCGAAATATGGGGCGAAAACCAAAGGCTGGCCCTGTACCCTATGCAGAGTTAGCTGCTTATAAGCATGCTATTGATTGGTCAACGTATACTCCACCCAAGCCTACTTTTATTGGGGTGAAAGAGTTTAAAGACTATGATTTGACAGCATTGATTCCCTATATTGACTGGACGCCTTTCTTTATTAGCTGGGATTTAGTGGGCAAATACCCTGCCATTCTCCAGGATAAAGTAGTGGGTACTGCGGCCAGTCAGCTATATGCGGATGCTCAACAAATGTTGAAAAAACTTATTGATGAGAAATTAATTAAAGCAGAGGCGGTTATAGGCATCTGGCCTGCTGCACAGCAAAATCATGACGATATTGTGGTGTATGAAGACGATAGTCGTTCTTCGATTAAAGCGCGCCTGCATCATTTGCGTCAGCAAATTGAAAAACCTCAAGGTAAACCACAACACTGTCTGGCCGATTATATTGCCCCAGAAAAGAGTGGTATTCATGATTATGTGGGTGGGTTTATTGTGACAGCGGGTATTGGCGCAGACGAACTTGCCCGTCAATATGAAGCAGCTCATGACGATTACAATAGCATTATGGTCAAAGCACTTGCTGATCGTTTGGCAGAAGCCTTTACGGAGCATATGCATGAGCGTGTTCGTAAAGAATTATGGGGGTATGCAACAGATGAGTCCCTTGATAATGAGGCGCTGATTAAAGAACGTTATCAAGGTATTCGCCCTGCTCCTGGTTACCCAGCTTGTCCAGATCATACTGAAAAAGCAACATTATTTAAGTTGCTCAAAGCCAAACAGAGCTCAACGGTTTCATTGACTGAGCACTTTGCCATGTTGCCTGCGGCTTCTGTCAGTGGTTGGTATTTTTCTGCACCAGAAGCACGTTACTTTTCTGTGGGAAAAATAGCGAAAGATCAAGTTGAATCTTATGCTGAGCGGAAAGGAATTACTGTTGAAGAAGCTGAACGTTGGTTGGCACCAAACTTAAGCTATGAACCTTAATGACAATCGAATTACTCCCTACCTTTTGCGATATTCTCCTTGGGTCGGGAGTAAAATGTTTGTCCTTTGCGTATTATCTTACCCTGGATAGTATCTTTTCTGTTTCTACTAATACCTAAATTATCTGCCCTGTTTAAAAAGTAGGATGAAGTGAAGTCCTATAAGGCATGATAAGTCACTGATGTTTAGTTGAACGCTCATGGCATGTATTGGGGGCACGGTTGCAATTTCAACGTATTCAAACCATTTTATTTCTCGGTCTACCTATTATTGGCGGCATGTTATCGCAAAGCCTGTTAAACCTGGTGGATGCGGCCATGGTGGGCAGTTTGGGAGAAATTTCTTTGGCCGGTGTAGGGATTGCCAGTTATGCCAACTTTATGTGTGTCTCATTAGTGACGGGTTTATCTTCTGGTGTTCAAGCGCTTGTTGCCCGTCGTAATGGACAGCAACGTACAAGTGAGTGTGCTCAACCACTACATGTTGGTTTGCTGATAGGAATCGGGGTCGCATTACCCATAAGTATATTAATTTATTGGTTCGCGCCTTGGTATTTAAAGCTGTTAAATAATGATTCTGGTGTGCTTTCTGAAGCCATTCCTTATTTTCAATGGCGCGTTTTAAGTATCGCGGCCGTTGCTTTTAATTTTTCCTTTCGAGGATTTTGGAATGGTATAAATCACTCGATGACGTATCTTCGTGCCTTGCTATTAATGCATATTATTAATGTCATTCTGTCGTATAGTCTTATTTTTGGTTGTTTTGGTCTGCCTGCTATGGGCTCAGCAGGAGCAGGTTTAGGTACGACAATTGCCATGTATTTAGGTAGCTTAATTTATGCTTGGATGACATGGCAGATGGGGCGTCGTTATGGTTTTATGCAAAGCTTACCTGACCGACGAACCTGGGCTGGAGTCCTTAAACTGACAATACCTACTTCGTTGCAACAAACCTTGTTTGCAACCGGTATAACGGCCATGTTTTGGATTATTGGTCAAGTAGGTAGTCATGCTTTAGCTGTTGGACATGTACTGGTTAACCTGGCGTTATTCCTTATTTTACCTGGTGTGGGGTTAGGTATGGCTGCAACCACATTAGTCAGCCATTCACTGGGTGAAAATAAGCCAGATCATGCCTATCAATGGGGGTGGGATACCGTTAAAGTAGCGGGTGGAATTCTCATTGTACTAGGTATCCCCTTCTGGCTTTGTCCGGATCTTATTCTTAGCTGTTTTATTCATGATGAGCAGGTTCGAGCTATGGGGGTACTTCCCTTACAGCTTACGGGATTAACGATGGTGTTGGATGCCACTTCGCTTGTTTTAACGCAGGCATTACTAGGTGCAGGGGCAAACCGGACGGTATTGAAAATTGCCGTGTCTATGCAATGGCTATTTTTCTTGCCACTGGCCTGGGTATTTGGTCCTTATCTTGGTTATGGCTTAGTGGCTATTTGGCTTTTACAAATTATACAGCGAACGCTAACTTCAGTTATTTATGGCATTATTTGGTCCCGTCGCCATTGGGCGAGTATTCGTTTGTAGAGCAGTCATTTTACTATTATTTGCTGCTTTGATAACAAGTTGCGAGACGATTCATTATTATCAACAAGCTGCTTTTGGTCAGTTAGATGTTGTCCAGCGCCGCAAGCCTGTCGTTGACGTCGTTGATACGACAGATGATGTACTACTTAAGCAGCAGTTAGACCTAAGCCAGCAACTGTTGCATTTTGCTGAGCAAAAGTTGCACTTACCTGTTGGGAATAGTTATCAGCACTATGCTGATCTTGAGCGTGCTTATATTGTTTGGAATGTATTTGCTGCTCCAGAATTATCGCTTGAACAGAAAACCTGGTGTTATCCCCTGGTGGGGTGTCTGGCCTATCGGGGTTACTATCATGAAGCCGATGCACTACAGTCTGCTACTCGGCTTCAGGACGGCGGGTTTGATACTTATGTGGCAGGTATCAAAGCTTATTCTACGTTGGGCTGGTTCAATGATCCTTTGCTAAATACCTTTATACATTTTCCTGAAGCTCACTTAGCTGAATTATTAATTCATGAGCTTGCCCATCAGTGGTTGTATGTTCCTGGTGACACAGACTTTAATGAAAGTCTGGCAACGGTTGTTGCTCTTGAAGGCGTAAAACGCTGGTATCTGCAAGCCCATCCTGAGGCTGATCCCTTAGGACCACTACAAGATCGATTGCAGTTTGAGGATGAATTTACCCGTTGGCTACTGGGGTATCGTCAGCAATTAGGTGCAGTATATCGAAGTCATTTGGCAGATGACCAAAAGTTGCAACAAAAGCACATAGTAACAGCTGCAATACAGCAAGATTACCAGAAGTTGCGTCAGGGCCCCTGGAAACAATGGTCTGTCTACGATGAATGGATTGCAACAGGGCTGAATAATGCAAAGCTGGCCTCAATTGCCAGCTATTATCGTTGGGTTCCTGCACTACAAACGCTATTAGCACAACAGCAAACACTGTCTGCGTTTTATAAAGCTTGTGAAGTACTCGCGGAGCTTGATCAGGCTGACCGAGAAGCAGCACTCATGAAGCTTTCACATCAAGAGTGGTGATGTCCCCTCTTCTATTTAATCTGTGGAGTCATCTTGCTGGTGACGGCGCAAAAGTTTGAGTTCAGCCTCAATATGGCGTAACTCTCGCAGTTGGTGTTCAAGCTGGTCATGGCGCTCTTGAATAACAGAGAACTGGCCTTTAAGTTGGCCTAGTTGAACATGCATTTCCTGACGTCGTTCTTTTTCTTGTTGTAATGCTTGTAAGGTTTGTTGATGCTGTTCATTCAGTGCATCCAGGGACTTTTCTTTTTCCTGAAGGCGCTCTTGAATAATGGCCAAATCAGCTTGAGTGCGAACAAGCTGGCTGTTTAGTTCATTTTTTTGTTTGCTTAGGTCAGCGGCTTCCTGTCTAAGCTTGTCATTTTCCTGGGCGCTACGTTTTTCTTGTTCTCGTAATGAACGACGGGTTTCGTCCAGTTGTTGATATAGCTTATTTTCATTTGCTTCATAAAGATCACTGATACGTTTCATTTCCTCGTGAAGCCGTTTATTGGCTGCATGTCGTTCATCTTCAACTTTGCGTTGCAGTTGCTCAATGGTATTTTTTAGATGCTGGTTTGTTTGGAGTTCAGTCTCATAGCGCTGTTTAAACTCCAAGCGTTCTGTTTTTAGCTGGCTTAGCTCTGTTCGTTTACGGTCTATATGACGTTCACGCTCTGATACGGTATCTCTTAACTCTGCCAGCTTGGCATGCATACTTGCTAACTCGTCACGCTGTTTATCTTTATCTTGCTGAAACTTTGCCTGTTTTTCTTTTTCCTCTGCGAGTTCTGCTCTCAAGTCTTCATTACGTTTTGCTGCTTCAGATTGAAACTTTTCTTTAAGCTGTAGACACCATTCATTTAAACCTGCCAAGAGCTCATGATCTAAGTATTCAAGACCATTAAGCCTGGCGTTGAGTACCTTCCACTCTTGTATCCAAGGTCCAAGCTTGGTGAATGATCCCCCCGTCATGGCCTGTACATCAGCTTGTTTTACATGGCCTGTTTCTTCAAACAACTTCTTACAAGCGGCAAATACCGCATCACGTGTAACTGAGCTTGCCATAGCGCTTCGTGTTCTCAATAAGTGTTTGTTTTTAGTTAAGTGTAGCCTTGTTTGATTAAATATTAATCAGCCTTGGTTGTTAATAATTATAATACTATATTTGATAAATAGTAATACGTATTATCAAATATAGTATTATATTATTATGAAGACAAAAAAATAGCCGATAACTGAAGTTATCGGCTATTTTTTGTAGTTGAAGTAGATTAATACTCTCCAATACCTATTTGAAAGCCCTATAGCTCACTGTGAGTTAAAAGCAGAAAATCTTACGTAGTATTAGATTGAGGTAATTTAATGCCAAGCAGCGTCCTTTATAATGTGACTGCAACTGTTGGATTTAAAGAAAGCAGCAAGAGGTGGTCAATGATTGGGAGCTAACTGTGATAGGGGCAAAATGGCAAAGGTGCGAATAAGACACCATCTATTGATGGTGTCTATAGATTGAGTTAACTCATTTTAAACGGAGCTTAGTAAAATATTAGGTGAATGGCGTCTTTTAAGTGATGAATTATTTTGAGCGCTAGTTTTTGTTGAAATAAACCGGGCCTGCAATTTTATTATGGTCATTATCAAGTAGATAGGCTTTATAACGGCCGTTTTCGGCAATGGTTAGGTTTAATTGCCCACGATAATTTGTGGTATACCCCCAAGTATAAGCAGAGTCTTGAGCAAGCGTTTCATTTTCACGATAGACTACAAGCTTTGTATAGGGCTCTCCACCGTTATAGCTGAAGGTATAGTTATAATCATCGAATGACTTGATCTCTAGGTAATTAGGGTTGCTGCTATTAGTGGCAAATTCAAAGTGGCCATGTTTAGCAAAATGATCAGACAAATACTGACTTAAAAGGTATCCACCCTTACCGTTGTTATCATTAATTTGAGGACTCATAAAGGGGATGACTTTTACATAGCTTGATACTGGTTGCTTATGAACCTTGGAATAAAGTACATAATCAAGGGTGCCTGTGCCACCATCTGCATCACTGTTTCTTGTTTCATCATGACTGTTTACTAATACAGCATCTGATAGGTAAGATGGACTTTCAGCATTGAGTGATGCCAACATTTGGGCGTAGATTGCTTTATGCTGAAAAACATTCATATCCCCTGCTATGAGTACAGCTTCATTACTAGGGATATTTTGTTTAGCTATAAATTTCCCTAGTTCTGCGATTTGCGCCATTGTCTTAATATCGGCTGTTTGTGCTTTATTCCATACAGGGTGAGTACCAAAAATATGATAAGGTGTGCCATGCTTCAAGACCTTGACGTACCAAGCGCCTTTGTGCTCTTTATTAAAATCGCATGGGCAATGTGTATATGTTTTTGAATCCTTGATTTCCTTATCATTGGTATCTGTTGCGATAGGCCATTTGCTTAAAATAACCACACCACCATCGTCTTGAAAAGTTTGGTTTTGAGGTAGATTAAGAGGCCCCGTCCAATAAGGGTGGGTTTTATGTAAAGCTGCTCGCATATCATTGCGGTATTCGTCATTGAATACTTCTTCTAAAACAATAATATCGAATGGTTTTAAGTGAAAAGGAATTTCATTTTTACGATAACTCGCTTTATTGGCCATCCCTCTTGGCATCCATGTATTGTAACTAATAACGTCAATAACATTCTCTCTGTTCGCATCTGCTGAAATGGTATAATTATTTGGATGATCTTGGTTTAGTATTAGATATATCTGATCATCCCCCGTACCTGAATTATATTGACGATACTGTGCTTGAATCGTTTGTCCATTGTTCAAAGTAAAAGTGAATGTTTTAGGTTTATAATCATCTGTGAATTTTTTAGTCCCACTATAACCTGGACCTTGTATTTTTGTTTTTATCGTACTTCCCTGGCCTGTGCATATATCCAGAAACTTATTACAAGGTGCACTGATAATTTGAGTTGTTAGTGTCACTTTTTGCGACATAATGGTTAATATTGAGACAAACTCAAATAAATTATTATATCCAAGTCCTTCATTACGGTTAAATTTAGCTATAGGTTGTTGTTCAATCTTTTTATCATCACCATTTCTGGCTGGGATTTGGCCTGGATTATTCGTCCAATAATCACGACTTAAGTTACCAATCGTGTTTTTGGTATCCACACTAACAGTGTAGTCAGTGTTATTAGTAAAATATAACCATGTTTCTGCGTAGCATGCATTAGCGATGCAAAACCCTGACATACCGATCATTATTCTTTTTATTGCCGTTAATGCAGGATAAACGTATCTCATATAGTGAGCCTATATTTAGAGAAATAAGGGGATTGGATAGATAACTGTGGGTAGTTGCTTGTTATTAGCGGAGGTTATGTCTATTTCGGGAGGTCATCAATGGGGGGATACATACTGGGCGAATTTATTACACTTATAATAATACTTTCTTATTTTTATATAATTTTTATTATTTTGTTAATTTTTTATTGTTAGTAAAAAATGTTAATAATAGTAATGACCTGTTTGGTTTATGGTGTTAAATGTTAGTTTTCACATTAATGAGTGTAGGACGTTAGTAAGATTATGGTAGATCTGTTGGGTGGGAGGTTAGGCTGTTTAAAATTCAGCCACCCTATTTCTTAAAGATATATTCACGACAATTTAAGTATGTCTACTGGATCACAAAAAGCTAAGCTCAGTTGAACTTTAAAGTGACCAACCTGATATTATTGCCCCGCGATTAAATAATGTGTTTTCTATTTTTATTTGAATTATTTTTCTGAGCACAAGGTATTTCAATCGCACCTATATCCTTCGTTGCGAAAATATGCTCTTTGCAAAGCAATAATTTTTTTGCGGCAGGAATATCCCTAACACTTCAATAAGCGTATATGTAGATATATAGAGTGACAGCCAATAAGTATCAATCAAGCAACAAATTTAAATTTTTTATTGGTAAATAAGTACTACATATGCTGTGCATTTTCCAATGACACACTATAAGGAAAGGTAATCAGGCTATGACTAAAAAAATACTGCCAATTACTTTGGTATTTGGTTTAAGTCAAGTCGCTACAGCCGTTTGGGCTGCCAACCAAGCCCCCATTACACAAGGTCACAGTGAAACAATCACTAAATCAGGTAGCCATAACAGTTGGGTTTGGGCACAAGATCAGGATAGAGATGCTTTAACGTATGAAGTTGTTGTTCAGCCTAAATTTGGCCAGATTAAAATGGATCAAAAATCTGGCACATTTGTTTACACACCTACTTCAACCGTTGATTATGATGAGTTTTACTATCGTGTTACTGATGGGAAAGCATACTCAAATAAGGCGGTTGTTCAGTTGAACTTTGATCTGGATGAGCAAGCATCGACTTCAACTGATTCAAATAGCCCAGTCAGTACAGCGAATAAATGCCAGGTTTCTGGTTCTGTTATGGGGATCGACTCAGATACGACAGTAAAAGTTACTCTATCATCTGAATCCGAACTTCAAACGCGGTCGATACAAGGTAACGGTCAATTTTGTTTTGAACAATACGTAGGTAACGCGACTATTGAAGCTTACGCATCTGGGTATGTTTTGCAAAACCACCAGCGAAAGGTCACTTCTGATGACGTGACCTTTAACTTCGAGAAAGCCACCACTGACCAATATTCATACCATTTCCAGTGGGAAGATACTGAAGAGTACGACAAATCAGAGTATCAAACACACATTAATAAAAAACGTACCGTTAAATTTTTAAATCAAACGATAGAGGTTGTCGATAACTCGGCATCAGATGCCTTATTGCATGACTACAACATTGTGTTAGTTGATTCTAACGATAAAGTTTGGTCACTGGAGCATGCTAACCGCTTGCTAAGTACCATGAGAATGATTCCGCAGCAAAAAAGAAACTCTTATGGTGAACAAAATTTAGGTCAGTCTGTTTGGGAAATTACATCTGAAGAACTTACAGATGATATTGAAATAACCTCTAAAGGCAAGGTTCAAAAAGTTCGTATTAACAAAAAAGCATTTACCAATGCAGCGCCTCGATTAGCTGAAATTGATGGCGTTAAAGGTCGGTTCTTTTCAAAGCGTTTACACCATGCGCTCGTTAACTTTGTTACGGACTATGGTAATAACAGTGACCGTGTCGAAAAAATAGTGAATGAGCGTTATGGCGTAAGCTTTAAAGCCGATATTAGTCAGTTAACTGCGGGTACAACCAACGAAACGGAAAATTATTTCCAGGCATTTTTACCCAAAGAAAAAGTTAAACTCATTAATATCTTTGAAGACATGCCAACGGGTATGCATAAAATAGAAGGCCTTGCCCATTTAGTAAGACGTAAAAATGGTTTGGAGCATCCACTCTACCCTACGGCACCGGCTGTGGCATGGCGCACTAGCAAAGATGCTGGTAATAATGGTTATATTGAGTTTATGGAAAGTGCTTTTCGGCAGCAATCTGATGACTATATTCATCGTTTAATCGTGCATGAAAAATCTCACTTTATTTATGGGAAAGTGTTAAATGAACAGACCCGTGATGATTGGGCTGCAGTGGGTGGCTGGTATTTAAACCCTAATGATAGTGATGGTTGGAGTACCACAAAACAAACAGAGTTTGTTTCAGCGTATGCCCATGCTAAAAACCCCAACGAAGATATGGCGGAGTCAATAGCATACTATATTATCAACCCTGATAAGCTACGTTCTAGATCGCCTAGTAAATTCGACTTTATCCAAAAGCGCATTATGAAAGGCAGCCAGTACGTATCTATTATTGATCAAGATAAAACATTTGAAGTACTCAATCTGTATCCAGACTATATCTACCCAGGTAAGATCAAGAATGTTGAAATTGGGGTAGTCAATGAAAACAATGGTGATAAAAAAGTGAATGTCACCATCAAATTACATGCTAAAGATAGTCAGTTAGAAGGTGCTACGCGTACTTCTGTACGTGTATTTAGCCCGATAGGCACTTATAAAGACTTTTGGTTAACCCCTGTTGATCAAACAGGTGCAAACGTTAGTGTAGGTACGGTATTAACGGGTAGTTTTACCATTGATAAGAATGCTCCCAGTGGTTACTGGCGTCCTGATCAAATTGCATTGAATGATGTGAATGGCAATGAGCGATTCAGCGGTATCGATGACTTTGGTTGGAAGCTGTTTATTGGTAATGATAACTCAGATACGACACCTCCTGCCTATGTTCCTAACAGTCTAAAACTTAATGTTTCTCAAGATACCCAGTCTTTTGCAGAGCCGGTTAATAAAGTAGTGGCTGAGTGGCAAGTGATTGAAAAAGTGGGTATGGCAGAAAATTACCCTTGTTATGGTTCGATGGTGCATGAGTCAGCGAAATTGTACTCTATTTATAAATACGGTGATTTCAATGTAAATACCAGTACCTGTAAACTGGTCTATCTCATGCCAAACTATATGGCTTCTGGTTCCTATAGCATTCATCAAGTTAGAATGAAGGATAAAGCGCTTAATGAAGGCAAGTTTGATTTCTTTGAGAAAGAAGCTTCACCTACTGTTACCCTTAACTCAACTAACCCAGATACTTTGGCACCCGTGTTAGACTTAAATCAAATTAATGTGAGTGCTGAACCTGTATCACCTAATAACCCTAATGGTGAAACGATCGTAACTATTCGTTATAAAGTGAGTGATAATATTTCTGGATTTAAACATGCCAGAATTAAACTGCGGGATCCACAAGGTGTGATTCACAATTTTATTCACCAACCTAATAATGATGGTCGTTTATTCTTTAAAGGCAATCCTAGCGAACAAAGAGTCTATACTAAGAAAATCCACCTGCCAGCGGGCTCTGTACCTGGTATTTGGGGGGTTGCTGAAATGGGTGTTTATGATATGGCAAGTAATTATCAAAACCATAATTTCACAGAAGTTGCTCTTTTTGAACCTACGTTCAATGTAATTGGTAACTAACAGTGTTTCTGCCTTCATAAAAAAAAGCGCCGTACGGCGCTTTTTTTATTTCGAGGATTCAACGAATAAGCGCATTACTTATTTTGAGTACATTGTTGAAGTGTATGTACTTGCAGTGGCTCTGGTACGCCACGCACAGTAAAACTCCCTAAGTAGTGAGTAGGCTCAGAAATATAGTGTGCAAACTCTTCCGTCAATAATAAGTCTACACTGAGCTTTTTCGTTAATTCTTCAAGTCGTGCAGTACGGTTAACGGCAGGTCCCATCACAGTAAAGTCTAATCGAGATAATGAGCCCACATTACCGTATATCACCTTCCCTTCATTGAGGCCAATACCAAATGAAAGTTGAGGCATATTTTTAGTGGCTAATTCTTTATTGAGTATTTGTAGTTGAGTATTAGCATCAATGGCTGCTTGTAGTGCTGCTTGGCAGGCTTGTTTTACAGAGCCTAGTTCATCTGCTGTAAAAATGATGAGCATCGCATCCCCAATAAAACGCAATACTTCTCCACCACGTTGTGTCACTGCATTGGTGACAACTTCAAAATAAGCATTTAAGAGCTGCAACATGGTTTCAGTTGAAAGAGATTCCGTTAAAACGGTAAAGTTACGTAAGTCACTATACCAAAGGGCACATTCAATTAACTCTGAATCTCCACGCTTTATAATACCTTTGAGGATTTTTTGTCCAGTATTGGGACCTACATAGGTATTTAATAAAGACCGAATCGTATTGCGAGCTGAAAATACCTCAAGTACAGGTAATAAATACAAAAGGAGGGCTTTCCATTTATTTAAATCACTTTTTGATAACCCTTTGGGGTCATCACTGGCAATAATAAAGGTGCTGATGGTATTATCCGTAAACTGGATAGGAAAGACCACATAATCAGTGATTCCTTGACTATAAAGCTCTTGTAAAACAATATGGGCGTCTTCAGGTAAGCCATCTGTGAGTCTATAGCGCACGATACGACAGTTGTTACGAACTTCTTCTATTGGGCTTCCTTTATAAGAAGGTGTATTTTCTATACCATGAGGGGGTGTAAATACATCAATTTCCTCTCGGTCCCACCACCAGGTATACACACTTGCTCTTATTTCCGGGTCAATGGTATCAAGTGTAATACGAATTCGAGCGACCTTAGCATGTGCTTTTATTAGCTTGTCACCCAGTTCCTTCAAAAAAACAGCAGGGTCTGTGAGGGTTCTTCCTGTCGTAAGTAACCAGTTTAAAGTTTCTGCTATACTCCAGCCTGTATGCCCTCCCCATAGTATGTCTTGCCAGTGTTGATTAGATGTCATTCGCTAATTCGCTTATTGCTGCATGATAATAGTTATTTTATCAGATAGTTTCCGTATATCACTTTCTGATTGCATAATTAGTTTCTATTGATAATATAAATTAGCGCTTAGGCATATAGAGTGCAAAGTCAGCCTACCTAGTGTATATAAAGCAATTATGCTAACAGTACTTGGTCAAATATTACCTATTTAAGGGGTAATCAAGTAATTTGATTGTTTTAGCTACAAATCGCTTTGTATCAGGGGTGGTTATAAATGATACAGAATGATCGATTTGCAACTGTGGCATAAGTGACTTGCATCAACAACCAAACAAGTAGAGGATATATAATCCGTTTTGATGGCTACTTTCTAAATAATAAAAGAAGTTAAAAGTATGAAGTTAACAAGCGATGTACCACCTTAATACGCTACAACTATTTCTTTTCTGAATTAATTATATTGACTTTTAAGTACTTTCTTTTTTTTGCTCAGTATTCAGTGAGCGAGTAGCTAGGCATTATTTATAATAATAGTAAATGAGATGGCATAAAAATAATCTCTAGCAAATTATTTCTTAAAAAATAAATTTTATAACAACAATATATACCCAGTGACTGGGGTGGCAGTTAAATGCTCCTGCATAAACTGCATTCACACCATCCTTGGTGTTCAAGAACGCTGACAACAAACCCTAAAAATGATTCGTAAAGGGTATATCTCAAAAACTATTTTATATAAAAATAAAGATGACAGTGTAAGAGGAGATTAACTATGGTGAGTCTTAAGCAAAAGGCGCTCACATTGTTTATTGCTGGTGTGACTTCCAGCTTGGCTTGGAGCAATACTGGAGAAGCACCCGGAGCACCTGGTGCTGATCATCAGTGGACTTCAGCCAGCAAAACGGGAATAGGTACAGCCAATAATAAAGTATCTAAAGTTTGGTTCAGCTTAGTTGATGGTGTTGTTTCAGAAGTGTATTGGCCACAAATCGATATGGCACAAATTACTGACTTACAGTTTATGGTAAGTGATGGTAAAAGCTTTTTTGATGAAGAAAAAAAACATACTGAGCATACCATACACACTTTAGATAAGATGTCCCTGGCTTTTGAGCAAGTTAATATCGATAAAGAAAAAAAATATGAAATTCATAAGAAAATAATTACTGACCCGCAAACTAATGCCCTACTATTAAACGTTACATTCAAAGCTTATGAAGATAATTTAGGTTTATTTTTATTGCTTAACCCTGCAGTAAGTAATACAGGCCTATATGATTATGGCGAGGCAACTAAAGACACATTATATGCCTGGGATGATCGAGCAAAATATGGTAGTGGAAGTAACCAAGTTGCTCAATATCAGGCGTTGACAGCAAGTGTACCATTTAAACAAACGTCAGCAGGCTTTGTGGGTCAAAGTGATGGTTGGCAGGATTTAAATGACAATTTTAAAATGGATTGGGCCTATCAATATGCCAAGAATGGTAATGTGGCCCTGACGGGACAACTGGATCTACCCGCCAAAGCTGGAGAATATACTTTTACTGTCGCCATTGGGTTTGCAGAAGATAAAAACAATGCTCAACAAATTGCAGCAAATAGCGCCAAAAAATCTTTCAATGCTGTGCTATCAACGTACAACGGAGAATGGAATAATTACTGTAATGGTTTGGAAGACTTAAGTCAGGAGTCGTTTGATAGTGGTGCACTCTATTATGCATCAGCCATGGTACTTAAAGCCCATGAGGATAAAGAGAATAAAGGTGCAATGATTGCTTCTTTGAGTATACCTTGGGGACAAAGCCAGTTTGATAAAGACAGTGATGATGAGCGGGGAATCCTGTTGGGATCAAGACCCGATGGCTACAAAGACGGCCCTATTGGCTATCATGTTGTCTGGCCTCGGGACTTATATCAAGTGGCAACTGCATTTCTTGCAGCAGGAGACCAAAATACAGCACAAGCGGCTTTAAGCTACTTAAAAGAGGTTCAACTCGCTGCGGATGACGGTAATTGGCAGTTGTGCGGTAACACTGTCAGTAAGGAAGGTTCTTTCCCTCAGAACTTTTGGCTTTCTGGACAAACCCACTGGCCAGGAATGCAACTTGATGAAACGGCCATGCCCATTGTGCTCGCGTGGCGCTTATGGAGGGCAGGTATTATCAATCCTGCAGACTATTATGCGTCATTTGTAAAACCTGCTGCTGACTTTGTTGCAAAAGTAGGCCCCTGGACACATCAGGAACGATGGGAAGAAAACCATGGTATTTCACCCTCAACACTTTCTGCCGCCATTGCTGGATTAATTACAGCGGCTGACTTTGCAGAAAATCAGGGTGACAAAGAAGCCGCTCGCTATTACCGGTTAAACGCAGACCTGTGGGCTGATGGAGTTGCAGACTGGACGTTTACACACCAAGGTGCATTAGGCGAAGGGCTTTACTACCAACGTATTGAAGGAGCAAGCTATTGTCATACTGATTATAATCCAGAAGATAATAGTGTCTTGTATATTGGTAATGGTGGTGGTCAGCATTTAGAGCGTAATGTGATGGATGGTGGCTTTTTAGAGCTTGTTCGCTTTGGTATTAAGAGTCCCACAGACCCATCTATCACTAATACTGTAAAGAGCTATGAGCAGTCTTTAAAAGTGGAGACCCCGAATGGACCTGGCTTTTACCGGTATAATCATGACCGTTACGGCGAGAAATATGACGGTAGCGACTTTGTTGCCGACGCGGGTGATGGCATTGGACGTTTATGGCCATTCTTAACAGGAGAAAGAGCACACTTAGATATTGCTCAACATAAAAATGTTGACCACTATATTAAGGCCATGGAAAAGTTTGCTAATGAAGGCAATATGTTACCTGAGCAAGTATGGGATAAAGCGGAAGGGCCTTATCAATTCGGCGAAGGTACGGGTGGTGCAACGCCGCTGGCCTGGTCACATGCTGAATATATAAAACTGTTAAAGTCTAAAAAAGAGCAACGTATTGTTGATACACCAGACATCGTGGCAAACCGCTATCAGGGGTGCATAACGACAGTTAATGTACATTATGATGCGGGTTGGGGTAACACTGTGGCAATTCGCGGGGATGCAGAATTGCTCAGTTGGGATGAAGGGGCTTCTGCTCGCTGGTCAGAGGGTAATGTATGGCGTCTAACACTTCCTCAACAAACGTCAGCTTTCAATATGAAAGTGCTTATTAATGATCAAACATGGCAAAACCAGGAAAACTTCTCAGTAAAACCGTGTGAAGAGAATCATTATTGGCCAACGTTTTAACCTGTAGTATAAACAGATAGATACAGGCTCAGTTTTTACTGGGCCTGTATACGTTATAGCCTTTCATTTTTTTGTTTTTATGGGACGAGCTAGTTTGGCTCAAACGCAAATGAGTGACCATAATAAAACCCTCTCTCTTTTAAAGTCAGATGAAGCTTTTCAAGATTATAAGCTGGCACTTATTACTTGAAACAAGGTTCTTCAATTAAATAAAAAAGACTAAAAAAAAGAGAATGAAAAAGTAAATTAAATTACCGTTCACTTCATTGTCTTGTCAAAAAGACTATATTTTGGGCATAGCATCATCTTAAACTAAGTGTACCTGTACGTTTTTATCTTCCAACATGGCTATAATATTTGGGTCAGCGCCTGTACCTGTAATGACAACATCAAGTTCATCCAGACTAAATAAAGAAATCCCGCCAAATACGCCAATTTTTTCTGAATCAACCAGAGCAATCACTTTGTCGGCATAGCGCAGCATTTTCTTTTCTTCCATAAATGCCAATAATGCAGATTTCGTTAACCCTGCTTCTGTCAAACCATCACCACTGACAAACATATAACGTCCCTGATAGGACACATGGGTATCAGGAGATACCAACATATTTTGGTTTTTGATGTATTGCCCACCCAATACGACAAGATGCGGATAGTCTTGGGAAATTAAATAGGTAATCAGTGGTAAGGAATTAGAATAAACATGGATGTGAGAGTTAAGTACATACTTGCCCATTAAAAAGGTAGTTTTGCCTTCACCAATGAAGATATTGTCTTTATCTTGGCAAATAGATACAGCTTTATGTGCAATTCGGTCACATTCTTGATAATTGTTATAGTCAGAGATGTTGGGGTAAAACCCCTTCATTCCTGGTGACTCAGCAACATTGGGCGATAGAATTTTTTCAGCCCCATTACGAATTTTTTTCAATTTACCTTCTGCATCCAATTCAGTGATATCACGACGTACTGTAGCTGGCGAGCACTGCAATATTTCCACAAGTTGCTTTACTGTCACAATGGTGTGCTCTTGCAAGTAGTCCAGAATTTTGTGGTGTCGTGCACGTGAAGTCATGATGCGTACCTAGGATAATTTTTTGATTAAATTTGATTGTAAATGACTACTTGATCGTTTCAATGGGTTTTTATAATAAGAATTGATTATTTATGATCTAGTTTGAGCTGATAATCACAAAAAAAAGCGGCTTATACTTATTTTTAATTATATGACACTTACGGCGAGTAGCTCTTTTGACGCATTTTGAGCAGTTTGTATACTCGATGGTGAGTGGTGAGAGGTAAAAACAATGAAAAAAAGTCTAATCACAAAAGAAACAATTTTGCTCGATATGGATGTTGAATCAAAAACGGACGCGGTACATAAAATGTGTGCACACCTGTTTTTGTTAAAGAAAACGGATAATCCGTCTTTGCTTTACTTGGACATAATGAACCGTGAACAAGTAGTGAGTACCTTTGCTGGTATGCACACAGCTATCCCACACACGGTCAGTCAGCATATCAATGAACCTGTTTTATGTTTTGTCCGTGTTAGAGGAGAGGACTTTACATGGGACGGCGACGATGAAGATGTGCGTTTCATTTTTTTGCTATCCGCGCCAGCTCAGGATGATTTAAAAAAGTTAAGACAAAGTCAGTCTTATGTTTTTTCATCCGTTGCTCAGTTAATTAGTCGCCCAGAAATCATTGATCTTTGGTTATCGACTCATGATGAGCAAGTCATTCTCGATAGTTTAAATCAAGCTTTTGAATCCAATCTAAATATAACAATGTAATTTGGAGGGAATGGTTATGTCTGGCAATAGCCTGAAAGTAGTCGTCCAAACGACTGGACGTTTTTTAAGTGGTATGGTGATGCCAAACATTGGGGCATTTATTGCCTGGGGACTCATCACCGCACTGTTTATTCCTACAGGTTGGTTACCCAATGAAAGTCTGGCTGCACTCGTTAGCCCGATGATTCGTTATTTGCTGCCACTATTGATTGGTTACACTGGTGGTAAAATGGTCGGCGGTGACCGTGGGGCCGTTGCAGGTGCAGTGTCTACTATGGGTGTTATCGTTGGCGCTGAAATCCCCATGTTCTTAGGTGCCATGATCGTCGGACCTCTGGGTGGTTTGGCTATCTCAAGGTTTGACAAATATATTCATCATAAAATCAAACCTGGCTTTGAGATGTTGGTGAATAATTTTTCACTGGGCATCATTGCTATGTTGATTGCACTGATCGCTTATGTGGTGATTGGTCCTGTGGTAGCCGTGGTTACTGAAGCGCTTGGTAATGGGGTTGGCTGGATTGTTGAGCAGTCTTTATTGCCTTTGGTTTCCATCATCGTAGAACCCGCAAAAATTCTCTTTTTAAATAATGCAATTAACCATGGTGTGTTTACACCGCTAGGTGCAGATCAAGCAGCACAAACGGGTGCTTCCATTTTCTATTTAATTGAAACTAACCCAGGGCCTGGTTTAGGTATTCTTTTAGCTTATATGGTTGTAGGTAAAGGCATGGCACAAAAGTCTGCCTATGGTGCTACTGTTATCCACTTTTTAGGTGGTATTCACGAGATTTACTTCCCTTACATTCTGATGAAGCCTCGGCTCATGATTGCTGTCATTGCCGGTGGCATGGCAGGTGTTGCCTTTAATATGGTGACTGGTAATGCTTTGGTTGGTCCACCCTCCCCTGGCTCTGTCTTCGCCTTAGTTCTAATGTCTACTAAAGGTACTGGCTTACTGCTGACTTTAGGTTCCATTGCCGTAGCGGCAACGACTTCTTTTCTAATTGCAGCAGTGTTGATTCGTCACGATGCGTCAGCGTGTGATGATTTAGACGCAGCCAAAGCCGAAGTAGAAGCGAATAAAACGCAGGCTAAAGGTTTGCAGAATGAGCCAGCTGCTCAAGTACGCACTATCGTCGTTGCATGTGATGCCGGCATGGGCTCATCTGCGATGGGAGCGACCGTGTTACGCGGCAAAATCCAGGAGGCAGGCTTGAATATCGAAGTGACAAACTCAGCGATCAATGACTTAGAAGATGCTGACATTGTCATTACCCAGCAAGCACTGTCAGACCGTGCGCGAGCAAAGCTCCCTCATGCTCAGCACCTCAGTATTGGCAACTTTATGGACGCCAGCTTTTATGACGAACTGGTAGCCAAACTGGTGTAGAGGTTAAGTGTGGATGCAGTGTTGACTCAGTCTGGGTACTGCATCCTTACACCAATATATAAGTATCGGACTGAATGGGATAAGTGAATTAATTGCTGAAAGAAAAGGGATCACCATGTCCTTCTTAAAAAATTTCTTTGTCGGTACCCGAACAAGGACACCAGAGGTCCAGCAACAAGCGTGCCCTCAACAGCATGAGGAAACAGTAACCTCAGAGCATACGCTTCGTGTAGGTCGCGAACAGATCTTACTAAATCAAACACTTACCAGCAAAGAAGAGGCATTACGGTTAATAGCCAATGTTATGCAACAACAAGGCTTGGTCAGTGATGATTATTATGATGCCTTGGTTGCTCGTGAGCAGAAAGTCAGCACCTATCTGCTAAATGGCGTTGCTATTCCACATGGTGTCAATGAAGCAAAAGCACTTGTGCAAAAGACAGGTGTTGTCATTGTGCAGGTGCCGAAAGGCATTATCTGGAATGATAAAAATGAAATTGTGCGTTTGATTGTGGGAATTGCAGCAAATGGCAGTGAGCACCTTAGCTTGCTGCAAAAACTGACGACTGTGGTCATGAACGCTGAACTGACTGATCTTCTCGCAACAACCCTCGATACAGATGATGTGATACGTGCTTTAGGCACAAATAGCCACTCGGAGAAATGCACAGAAAAACTCAAAGACTTTGCTCTTAACGCTGAAGCTCAAGTTATCGATGAAGCCGGTATGCATGCTCGCCCTGCCAGCTTACTGTCTGAGCAGGCATCTGTATTTGCTGATACTGATATTCATATACGCAATGGTGATAAGGTCGCCAATGCCAAGTCCATGGCTGCGTTGCTGGCAATGGGCGCACAGTGTGGAGACACGCTGGTCGTGTCAGCTCAAGGTATACAAGCCAAAGCAGCGGTGGAAAAACTGTGCCAGATGATTAACTCAGGGTTGGACTGCGAAGAAGATAACCAAACCGCCACTTATCGTGGCTTGTCTGGACTTCCTGCGCTTAAAGATGCTGTAAGCCAGCTGACCTTTCAAGGTGCGGCGGCATCACCCGGCATTGCCATGGCTGAATTGTTTACCCTTCCTCAACAAACAACAGTAGCTATAAAACAAGATGCTTTCGGAACTGTTGACGCTGAAAAAGAGTGCCTTCACCAGGCGTGTGAACAAGCAAAGCAAGAGCTCGATGCGTTGGTACACAAGCTGCAAAAACATTCACCGCAGGAAGCGGTTATTTTCAAAGCACAAAAGCAGCTGCTGACTGATGAGCTAATTCTGAAAGATGCCCATCAACTCATTGTTGAGCATAAAAGTGCAGCCTGGAGTTGGCAGCAAGCCATTAATAAACAGGTTAATACCTTGGCTGCTGTTGACGATGAACGGATCAAGGCGCGAATTGCGGATCTGCATGATGTCTGTGATCGTGTTGTGGCAAAGCTGATACCTACCTCCGTCAGTGTGCAGTACCCCACTACTGATTTCATATTACTTGCGCGTGACTTAACCCCGTCACAAATAGCGGCACTCGATGGACAGCCTATTTTAGGGATTGCTACGGAGCTGGGGGGGCCAAACAGCCATATGGCGATTCTTGCTCGAGCTTTAGGGATTCCCGCTATTGTTGGGCTGGGCGATGGTATTTGTCAGCAAGCGAATAATAAAGAATGGGCCATTATTGACCCTCAAGGCTCAGCATTAATCATTGCACCCAATAATGCTACGCAGCAACGTGCTGTTGAACTCATTCAGCAGTGGCAAAACCTTCGGGCTGTAGAGAATGAGAAGAAATTCGAACCAGCCCAAACCTTAGATGGGCATCGAGTAAAGGTCGTTGGCAATATTGCTCAACCCGATGAAGCGGCCTCTGTGACCACACAAGGGGGTGAAGGGGCTGGTCTTCTTCGTACGGAGTTTTTATTTGAGGCGTCTGAGTCAGAGCCTAGTGTGGATGAGCAAGTTACGGTGCAAAAAAACATTGTTACCGACTTAGCACATCGCCAACTGGTGGTTCGTACGGCAGACATTGGTGGTGACAAGCCGGTGTCTTGGTTGAGCATGGCGCCAGAAGATAACCCCTTTCTGGGGGTACGTGGCATTCGCCTGTCGTTTAAACATGAAGCGATGTTTTGCCGTCAATTGGAAGCGATCTATCGGGCGGCAATATGGCAGCAGCAGAGCGCACAACAGTGCAGTTTGCATATTCTGTTTCCGATGATTGCCAAGTTGTCTGAATGGCGAAAAGCAAGAGATTTAGCTGAACAGGTTCGCAGTCAATTGAATGCTCCCGTGTTGCCACTGGGGGTGATGATTGAAGTGCCTTCAGCAGCATTAATTGCTGAACAGTTAGCCCAGGAAGTGGACTTCTTTTCCATCGGTTCCAATGACTTAACACAGTACACCTTAGCGATGGACCGCTTGCACCCAGAGCTGTGCCATGAGGCGGATAGTTATCATCCAGCTTTATTGCGGTTGATTGAAATGACGACTTGTGCTGCCCATAAGCACGGTAAGTGGGTTGGTGTTTGCGGCAATATGGCATCTGATCCTGCGCTGGCCATGTTACTGGTGGGGCTTGGTGTCGATGAACTCTCTGTCAGCCCGGCCAGTGTGCCATCCATCAAAAACAGTATTCGCTCAGTTTCCTATACCAAGTTGCAACAGAAAGCCCAAAAGGCGCTGCAATTGGGTAGTTCTGATGCGGTGATGGCGCTCTATCAGAATCATGATGACTTGGTATGAAACCAGGTTGCAGACGAACTTAATGTTAAAAGAACAAGGGTTAAACCATGACTACGCAATATGACATGACAACAGAATATGAAAAGTACCTAAACCTTGCTCAGAACATTCCTGAAACGACAAAAGCCTGGAATTTATATGGTGCAGGTGTGGAGAACATTGGTAAGAATGATCAGCCTGAAGCCTTTAAGGTGCCAGAGCCAGATGATGGGCAGTTACTGGTACGTGTTGATGCTGTGGGTTTATGTTTTTCGGATGTAAAGTTGATTAATCAAGGAGGAAAACACCCCAAACTCTACAACCGGGACTTAAAAAAAGAACCAACGCGGCTGGGTCATGAAGCAACGTTGACCATTGTTAAAGTTGGAGCAGCCTTACAAGACCAGTTCAAGGTGGGTGAACGTTATGCTGTACAACCAGACATCTATCAAAAGGGTAAAAGTACTGCTTATGGTTATACCGTCCCAGGCGGGTTAACTCAGTACCATCTTATTGGGCCAGAAGTGTTAGAGACAGATGCCGGTTCCTGTCTACTTAAGGTAGATAAGCAGCTGGGTTTGGCAGAATCAGCACTGCTTGAACCCTGGGGCTGTGTGTGGGCTGCGTATACCCAACGGCGTCGGCTTGAGCCCAAAGATGGCGGTGTGATGTGGATTGTCGGGCAGCAAGGTGACGATAGTCATTATCGCTTTTCCAAAGGTCTGGCTGCACCTGCCACCATTATTCTAACCAATGTACCAGAATCTGTTCGTCTGCTGGCAGAACAACAAGGTAAACAGGTGATAATCCGTAATGATGTGAGCTTTGACAACCTAAATAGATTAGTGGATGAGTTTACCAGTGGGCTTGGTTTTGATGACACCGTGTTACTTGCACCCGAATCAGCCACTCAAGTGAGCGAAATCGCAAAATACATTGCTCGTCGTGGAACCATGAATCTGGTGGGTAAAAAACCATTGGATGGGCTAGTGCTGGCAGATGTAGGACGTTTGCATTACGATTATGTCGCTTTTGTGGGTAACCAGGGTGACGATATCGCTGACTCCTATGGTGAAGCTCGGAATCGCTGTGATTTACGCAAAGACGGTGTTGCTGTATTTGTCGGTGCTGGTGGGCCTATGGGGCAAATGCATGTGCAGCGTGCCATCGAGTCTCGTAAAGGGCCTGGGTTGGTTATCGTGACAGATATTAATGACCAGCGCCTTGCGGAAATAGAGTCACGCTTTATACCGCTAACAGAAGCAAATAACTGTCAGATGTTAACCTTTAACCCGCTTAAACGAGATGAATCCCTGCCTGAATTTGTACTAGCCAATACCGATAACCAAGGTGCTGATGATGTGGTGGTCTGTGTCCCTAATGCAGATATCATGGCTGAGTCAGCCAGTTTTATGAAATCTGATGGCATGTTGGTGCTTTTTGCGGGTGTCCCTAATGGAACATTGGCGCCTGTTGATTTTAGCTCTGTTTATCTGAGCAATGCGCAATACACAGGTACATCAGGTTTAACGATTAATGATCAAACGATTGTTATGGATAACACGGTGCAGGGGCATATTGCACCCGCCATTTGTGTGGCGGCTATTGGTGGAATGAACGTCGCCAAAGATGGTATTCAAGCGATGATTGATGCCCGTTACCCAGGTAAGATTTTAATCTTCCCCCAGTTAGAAAATTTACCATTATTAGGGTTGGATGAACTGGCTGAAAAACTGCCAGCAGTGGCAAAACAATTAGGTGCTGGAAGTACTTGGACATTAGCGGCAGAACGCGCCTTGTTTGAAAGTTGTCTGCATGATAAATCGTGAGTTAAACGGCGAGTGAATGATACTCTTCACTGTGGGTATTTGTTGACACTTGCGTTATTAAAAAACACCATTTTTTTCGGAAAAAATAATTGTTCTCCTTTTGA
>NZ_JAGSOY010000100.1 GCF_018837975.1 Zooshikella harenae
TGTGGGTACCTAAACCATCGCTGACTTGGGTAACCTGACCCTGTGCGTTGTAGGTGTAAGTAACATCTGGCGTGTCATTGGCATAGTCAATTTTAGTTAGGCGTTGTTGAGCATCATACTCATAGGTGGTTTTAATGCCTCGTGCATTGGTTCGGGTTTTGACTTTGCCTTTGTCATAGGTGTATTGAATCTTGCTGCCATCGGCAAACACCTTGGCGGTCAGCTGATCCGCTTTATTAAACTCAAAGCGTGTCGCATTGCGGTTGGCATCGATCAGGGTGATCAGGTTGCCATTGGCATCGTACTCAAATTGCGTCGCGGTACCTTCAGGGGAAATGAGCTTGGTCAGCTGCTTGGCAGCATCATATTCATAACGATAGGTGCGTCCTCCGCGATCCGTTTCACTGGTTACCAGTCGAGGACATTGTCCATAAGTGGTGGTCGTTTGCTTGCCATCAGCATAGGTAACAACGGTAGCGGAATCTAAGCCGTTATACGAAAATGTCTGAACCGCACCTGTTTCATCAGTGATTGATTTAACACGACCAATGTCATCATAGGTATACTGTTTGGTGGTTTCACCATTGAAAGTAATTGATGTTAACTGGTATTGGCCGTTGTATTGATATTCCCACCGTTGCTGCTCACCCACCTGCATACTGGTCAATTGACCGTAACTGTTGTACGTCAGTTGGGTTTCACGACCCGTGACGTCTTTAATGGTGGTGGGGTTATGCTGAGCATCATACTGCAGCTCAATGTTGCCCTGAGGCGTGGTGATTTGGCTGACATCACGGCCATTGTCGGCGTACTGATAACTGACTTTTTGGCCTAAAGCATTAGTTAGCTCAGTGATTTTACCTAAGTTGTTTTTGGCGAAGGTTGAACCTTGGCCATTGACCTTACGCCCAATTTTCTCACCGGTTTTGCTGTCGTATTGATATTCAATGACACGACCATCCGGGTAAACAATCTTGCTAATCTTCCCTTGGCCGTTAGATTGGTTGAGAAAGTAATACTCGGTTTTTGCCGAATTATAGTTATTGGTAATCTTCCCTTGGCGTTCGACATAGTTATTCGGGCTAACATACCAGGCTTTACCACTACCATTATAGTAATACTCTTCTTTATTACCATTAGGATCAGTAATAGTAATGCGGTATCTGGCCCACATCCTCGTTCGAGTAGATCCGACACCATCGGCAGCTTCAATGCGGAATCCCCATTTACCCAATGGGTTTTCGACTGAGGTAACATAATTGTTGTAATCATAACTGACTTTGGTCCAGTATCCCCCCATATCCGTCAGTTGGATCAGGTTACGGGACTCATCATAGGCAAACAACGCTTTGCGACCAAAAGGATCAGCGACTTCGGTGACTAAGCCGGCTTCGTTATAGGTCAAGGTGGTGGTCTGGCCTAGCGCGTCAGTGATGGTGGACAGCTTGACCTGGGCGTTATAGGCAAAACTTAACTGCTGGCCATAAGGGTCTTTAATCGCCACCAGGAAGGGCTGCATCGAGTCAGTACCATCAGGCAGGTTATATTCGTACACCTGGCCGGAAGGCAATGTCAGCTCAAAGTGATGTTCACTGTGGCGGAGCAGTTGGTGATACACGCCATAAGGAGCGGTGTAGCTGCCATCGTCTTTACGCACATAGACATGACGTGCCCCATCCGGCATAAACACGGTGACCGCTTTACCGGGGTCTACCACCAGATAAGAACCGTAATTAAAGCTCCATTTATTACCAAAGGGTTCATTCTGGGCAATGGCGGATTGCGAGTTGTAATTCAGCTGTAGACTCACTGCAGGGCCAATAGCAGGCTTGTACCACAGCGGAACATCCTTCATGAACAGGTTCATATTGACCATGTTCACTTTCCAGATCGGGGCTCCCTGGGCACAGTCTTCTTCATCAGGCTCACCGTTATCCGGTTCACCTAAGTTACTCTCTCGCCGTTGCACTCCACAGCAGCCACCGTAAATATCGGCCATTTGGCTGTCATTGAGGGCAAGGCCCGGCAGGCTTTCAGTATGACCACCAAACACCAGGGTATGGCCACCCCATTCCCGGTCAAATTCGGCGAGGGTTTGTTCAAAACGACGGCCCATTTGTGGGTCATGCAGGGTCACCCCTTCCGCCGTGACTTTTTCCAGAATCCAGTAGTGTCCGGTGCTATTGCCAGAACGATCAATTTGCACCACCGCAGGCAATGGGATGTGGCTTAGGTCGCCAATCGCCAGCTGGCGGGCATTGACTTGATAACCATGTTCTGCTGCCAGATCCGTTAAATCGGCAATGCTATGGCCTTGTAAACTGGTAGCCTGTTCTGCGAGTACCGCTTTCGCCGATGCCGCTTTGCCATCCTGCTCCAACATATGCGCTAAAGCACGGGTACCACAGTCCAGTAGGGCTAAACGGTTGGCTTTTTGCTGAGACAGCCGCATGATCCAGCCAGAGGCGTAAGTCCTTAGTCGCCAGTCCACACTGTTTTGTTGCAGGTCGGAAAACAGCTTCAGGGCTTCATCCAGGTTATTTTCCAGGACATTAAGTACCGCCAACCGGCTAACCGCTTTATCCCCTAACCATTTGGCCCCCACATAGGACTGACTCCGGTAACGGCCAATGACTTCTAAAAAGGTGGATTTGGCTTCGTTATAGCGGCCATTGAACCGTGCTTCACAACCCATATGTAAAATGGCTTCACCGGTCCAGGGGCTGTTGGGATAACGGGCTTTGTATTGATCAAACAGCTGATAGGCTTCTTTATAATCGTGCCGGTTCCAGGCTTGAATGGCGTTACCGAAATCCTGGAACATCGCCGTAATTTCATCGTCCTGGTTCAATGAGCGTTTACGACGTTGCGACCGCTGTGGTTGTTCATCAGCGGCTTTATCCGCTGACGAGGCATCACGATAAAGCTCGGCGCTCATGCTCATCGCTGAGGGTGCGCTACCCGCTTTTGAAGACACATCCAAGGCACTGGTCGGTACCAATTGCCCGCCCAATTGCCCCGCTTGCATTAATTCTTCACGGGTCGGAGTGCGACTTAAATCCAACGGTTTTACCGTGGGTTTTACGAATAATTCATCGGGTGGGGTCTGTGCACTGTGGCCAATACCCGGTAAAAATGCTAATGCCGAAAATACACCGGCTTTCATCCACATCGGCCAGTGGGATTTAACGGGAGGGGTTTTACTCATTATTATCCTCAACTACGACAACGGCCGTTAATTAAAAAATAAAAATTAACGCGAGAAATAATTAAAAAAATAAATTAAATAAAAAATGAGAAAATTGTGCTGTCAAAAGACAGCACTAGAATTATTTAACCATTAAGGTGAATTGCCATTTAAGGGATCTTTAGGATCAGTTCCTGCCTGAAACTCATCAAAATCGGTTACACCGTCTTCATCAGAATCCTGGTTTAGGTCGTGATCTAGTTTATTGAAATAGTGGTACTCCCAGCCGTCAGTGACACCATCGTTATCCGAATCAGGTAATGCGGGAATAAATAAATTATCTAGCCGAATGTTAGTTTGGCTCGTCTGTCTCATCTGCCAATAGACCCATTTCAGCTCACGCCGGCCTGCAGGTACTAAAAGCTCGGCATGGTGATAGTCTGTCATTTGACTCCAATCACCAGCGACTCTTCCATCAATATAAAGCAAGAGCCGGTCAACTCTGTCTGAACCGGTTGCTACATCAAACGACAGTAAACCACCCACTGAATGCACAATTGTTGAAATCGCCATATTTTGGCCATGACTAATTTCTGTGGTGGCCAGCGCCGTACCGCCCTCTTTGCCTTTTTTGGCTAGGCGCAGCCACTGGCTAGCGCCTTCATAACGCCAGGAATAACCGCCTAAGGTATCGTCCTCAAAATCAATTAATAGCTTTGCCCCAACACTACTACTGTCTTGTGGATTGGTACCTGCAACATATTCCTCTTCATTTAATCGACCATCACTATCAGCATCCTTTTTATTATCCTTGGTCGCTGGATTTAGGCCGTGAGCAACTTCCCAAGCATCAGGCAGTCCATCCTTATCGGTATCACGATCGGCAGGGTAATCCTCAACACTGACGATGTACTCAGATAAGTTATTTTGGCCATCCCCATCAGCATCCTCGCTGACATCCGAAGCAAGTGGGTTCGAACCGTGGGTTAACTCCCATCCATCGGGGATACCATCCTTATCGGTATCGTTAGCTTTAGGATTAGTGAGTGCTTTGGCTTCATTAATATCGGTAGCGCCATCCTGATCCGTATCCAAAGTGGCATCATAGGTTTTAAAGTCAGTGTCTAATGTGCCAAAGTACGTGTATTCCCAGCCATCGACGACACCATCTCCATCAGTGTCAGGTAACGCAGGGATAAATAGGTTATCAATCCAAACGTTGCCTTCAGTTTCATTATGACGTCTACCTTTCCAGTAGACCCACTTCAACTCATGTCGGCCTGCAGATACTGAAAACTCAGCATGGTGATAGTTGGTCATTCGGCTCCAATCACCAACGACGTTTTCATCAATATAAAATAATAACCGGTCAAAACTTTCTGAACCGGTTGCCACATCAAACGACAGTAAACCACCCACTGTGTGTACCACCGTTGAAATCGCCATATTTTGGCCATCATCAATTCCGGTTGTAGCCAGCACAGTACTCCCGTCTTTGCCTTTTCCTGCCGCCCGCAGCCACTGACTAGCGCCTTCATAACGCCAGTAATAGTCCCCTAACGTGTCATCTTCAAAGTCAATCAGCAAGTTCCGATGACTTTCAGCGTCCTGTGGATCTGTGTTAGCAATGTATTCTCTTTCATTTGATACACCGTCATTATCGACATCAGCTGTATTATCTTTTTCCGCTGGATTTAAGCCATGGGCGACCTCCCAACTATCTGGCATACCATCCTTATCGGAATCAATATCATCAGGGTAATCCTCAACACTGATTATGTACTCAGATAAATTATTTAACTCATTGCTATTAGCATCCTCATTGGCATCCAGGACAAGCACATTCGAACCATGAGTTAACTCCCATCCATCGGGCAGTCCATCTCCATCGGTATCGTTAGCTTTAGGATTGGTGAAAGCCTTGGCTTCATCAAGATCGGTAATACCATCCTGATCAGTATCCAAGGTGGCATCATATTGAGTAAAGTCGGTATCCAGTGAATCAAAGTACGCATATTCCCAGGCATCTAAAACACCATCATTATCCGAATCTGGAAATGCAGGGATAAATACGTTATCTAGCCAAACACTATCTTCACCCGAACTTTCACTTCTATCTTTTTTGTAAATCCATTTCAACTCATGGCGACCAGCAGCTACTAAAAACTCTGCATGGCGGTAGTCATTTATGCCATGCCACTCACCCACTTCCTCACCATCGATATAAAAGCGTAGCCGATCAGTATTTTCCGAACTGGTCGCTACATCAAACGACAGTAAACCACCCATTGAGTTTACAACCGTTGAAAGTACCATTTGCTGATCATCACCAATCCCTGTTGCAGCAAAAGCCGTACTCCCGTCTTTGCCTTTTTCTGCTTGACGCTGCCAACGACCAGCGCCTTCATAACGCCAAAAGTAGCCGCCTAAGGTATCGTCCTCAAAATCAATTAATAGCTTTGCTCCAATGCTACTACTGTCTTGTGGATCGGTACCTGCAACATATTCCTCACCATTTAACCTGCCATCTCCATCAGCATCCTCTTTATTATCGTTGAGCGCAGGATTTAGGCCGTGGGCGACCTCCCAACTATCTGGCATACCATCTTTATCGGTATCAATATCGGCAGGGTAATCTTCAACACTTAATACATAGTCTGATAAATTATTTTGGCCATTACTGTCGATATCCCCATTATTATCTACAACCAATGGATTTAAACGATTAGTAATCTCCCACCCATCGGGCATACCGTCTTTATCGGTATCTTTCGCTTTAGGGTTAGTGAAAGCTTTGGCTTCATCAAGATCGGTCACGCCATCCTGATCGGTATCTAAGCTGGCATCATAGGTTTTAAAGTCGGTGTCCAGTGAATCAAAGTACGTGTATTCCCAGGCATCGACGACATCATCCCCATCGGTGTCAGGTAACGCAGGGATAAATAGGTTATCAATCCAAACCCTGTCCTCTCCTATGACACCACTACTATCTTTTTCATAGACCCATTTCAGTTCATGGCGGCCAGCGGTCATTAAAAACTCAGCATGACGGTAGCCCTCCTTGCCATCCCACCCACCGACTTTCTCACCATCGATATAAAAGTACAGCCGATCAAGATGTTCCGAGCTGGTCGCCACATCAAACGACAGTAAACCACTCACTGAGTTTACAACTGTTGAAATCGCCATTTGTTGGCTATCACCAATCCCGGTTGCAGTAAAAGCCGTAGTCCCATCTTTGCCTTTTTCTGCTTGACGCTGCCAACGACTAGCGCCTTCATAACGCCAAAAGTAGCCACCTAACGTGTCATCCTCAAAGTCAATCAGCAAGTTTCGATGGCTTTCAGCGTCCTGTGGATCTGTGTTAGCAATGTACTCTTCTTCATTTGATACACCGTCATTGTCTACATCAGCTGTATTATCTTTTTCCGCAGGATTTAGGCCGTGGGCGACCTCCCAACTATCGGGCATACCGTCTTTATCGGTATCAATATCAGCAGGGTAATCTTCAACACTTAATACATAGTCTGATAAATTATTTTGGCCATTACTGTCGATATCCCCATTATTATCTACAACCAATGGATTTAAACGATTAGTAATCTCCCACTCATCGGGCATACCGTCTTTATCGGTATCTTTCGCTTTAGGGTTAGTGAAAGCTTTGGCTTCATCAAGATCGGTCACGCCATCCTGATCGGTATCTAAGCTGGCATCATAGGTTTTAAAGTCGGTGTCTAGTGAATCAAAGTACGTGTATTCCCAGGCATCTATAACACCATCATTATCCGAATCTGGGCGTGCAGGGATAACTAAATTATCAATCCAAACCCTGTCCTCATCTCGAACACTCTTAATATTTGTGTAATAGATCCATTTCAGTTCATGGCGACCAGCGGGTACTAAAAACCCAACATGGCGGTAGTCATATATGCCACTCCACTCACCCACTTTCTCACCATCGATGTAAAAACGCAGACGATCATAGTAGTTTGAGCGGGTAGCGACATCAAACGACAGTAAACCACCCACTGTGTGTACCACCGTTGAAATCGCCATACTTTGGCCATGACTAATTTCGGTGGTGGCCAGCGCCGTACTCCCGTCTTTGCCTTTTTCTGCTTGACGCCGCCATTGGCTGGCGCCTTTATAACGCCAAAAATAGCCGCCTAAGGTATCGTCCTCAAAATCAATGACTACCTTTTCTCCAACACGACTACTGTCTTGCGGATCAGTACCTGCAATATATTCCTCTTCATTTAATCGACCATCACCATCGGTATCCTCTTTATTATCTTTTTTCGCAGGATTTAGGCCGTTGGCAGCCTCCCAAGCATCCGGTAGCCCGTCTCTATCAGTATCACTATCAGCAGGGTAATCTCTAAGACTGAATATACCATTAGCATCCGCATCCCTAACCTTAGGATTGGTTAAGGCTTTGGCTTCATTAATATCGGTAATGCCATCCTGATCGGTATCTAAGCTGGCATCATATTGAGTAAAGTCGGTTTCCAGCGACCGAAAGTACCGATATTCCCAACCATCAGCAACGCCATCGTTATCAGAGTCAGGAAGTGCAGGTATAATGAGATCATCAATTTCTAAGAGCCTGTTAAGATCTTCTAAGTGCTCGTCCTCAAAATCATGATCGGCATAGAATTCAATGGTGTGTTTTCCTGCCGGTATATCTATTGCGATGGCTTCATTTGTTTTAGCATGGTAGCGACCTGCTATATTGTGCTGTTTGTTATCAATCAGTAAGTAAAGGCTTGTTCCTCTTGCCTTGTTTAATTTAAACCTAACTTGGCTCGGCTTTGAGATATAGACTGTAGTGGAAATTCGCGCACGAACGAATTTTTTTTCAAAAGCAGGCCGCCACGCTTTACCTGAACCACTCGACGCAGGCTGTATTTGCCAATCGCCATCGTCATCAATCCGTATAACTCGCCAATAGTAGCCCCCTAAAGTGTCATCCTCAAAGTCAATAAGCAGCTTATGATGACTCGAAGCGTCTTTAGGAGCTGTTTCGGTTACCCATTCCTCATAATCAGTGACTCCATCTTTATCTGAGTCATCATCTGCACTGGAGGTAAAAGGTAATAAGCCATGAGCGACTTCGAACGCATCGGGAATACCATCTTCGTCTGTATCAGCTTTTTTGGGGTTGGTATAGTAAGTACTCTCTTCAAAGTCGGTTAACCCATCACCATCAGTATCAACGGTTTTATCAGAGAAATCCTGGTCAAATCCATAAAAATACTGATATTCCCAGCCATCTTTAACATCATCACTGTCAGAATCTGGTAAGGCAGGAATGATTAAATCATCAATTTCAACAAAGCCATTGTTGGGTCCAGCAACCCAAAATGATATTTCGATTTTTCCAGTAGGTACAGGATAGCTTACAACTGTATTCATATCTTCTTCGTCTAGTCTTACCTGCCTATATCCATCTCCACTATGATTATTAATGGTTAACTCAAGGTATGCGTTTTCAATTTTTCCAAGCCGGAATGACAGTCTACCTGGTCGAGCAACATTAACAATGGTGCGTTCAAGCATAGCTGTGTTATCAGAGCTTTCTGTTTGTAATGTACAACGCCATATATGTTTCTCTGTATTATTTTTAGGGACAATTTGGCAGTGGTTTCTTTTACGAGGGGATTTCATCCAGTGATAGCCTCCTAAACTATCATCCTCGAAGTCAATAAGAAGTTTATGATGGCTCGAAGCATCCTTAGGGTTGGTTTGGGTAATCCATTCTTCTAGATCATTTGCGCCATCGTTATCAGCATCATTACTGATATCAAAACGTGAAGGAGATAAATCATGGGCAACCTCCCAAGCATCAGGGAGTGAATCCCCATCTGTATCTATCTCATTGGGATGTGTTCCATTAATAAACTCTTCTTTATCGGATAAACCATCACCATCGCTGTCTATATTATCGGTGAATGTTTGGCCTAAATTATCAAAAAAACGATATTCCCAGCCATCAGTCACACCATCATTATCGGAATCAGGCAACGCTGGAAGAAAAATATTATCTAACCACAGCCCATCTTCATTTTCATCGTATCGGTTTTGAGATCTTGTATATCGCCATATAATTTTATATCGACCTGGCTTGAGCTCTTGTTTAAATGTCTTAAACTCTAACTGGTTTGTATTACTTTCTTTTAAGACTTCTTTGTCATTAATAAATAAGGCAAATTTATTTCCATCAGTATGCCCAATAAAATAATCAAAATTAATGAGCCCACCAGAAGTATAAATTTCAGTCGTTAAGTAGGTTGTTAAATTATCGAATTCCAATTTAGGGCTACGGAAAGATGCTTTTCCTTGTGAAGCTTTACTTTGGTCTATTTTCCAAGGGATAGCGCCTTTGAAAAACCTGTCATAAAAATAGTATTTGCTATAGGTATTATCTTCAAAATCCATAAGAATTTTGTTGTAACTTGATGCATCCCTTGGATTTGTTTTTGCTATCCATTCTTCTAAATCAGTTGCTCCATCATTATCAGCATCATTGCGGATGTCATAAAATGAAGGTGACAAGTTATGAGTAACTTCCCAAGTATCAGGTAATGAATCACCATCAGAGTCTTTTTTGTCTGGATGAGCCCCAGAAATAAACTCTTCTTTATCTGTTAAACTATCACCATCGCTGTCTTTATTATCGGTGAATGTTTGATCTAAATTACCAAAAAACTGATACTCCCAACTATCAGCAACAGTGTCACCATCAGAGTCAGCAAGTGCAGGAATCTTAAGGTTTTTCAATACTGCATGGCTGCCATTCAATCGGAATTCAACTTTGTGCTGTCCGGCATCTAGTTCAAACGTATAGTCTGTGTTTTCAATGGCGTCATAACGATGCCAACAGGTCTTATCAGTATCTATATAGAGGCATAATTCTACATATTCAGGTTTATTAAGGGTAAAGCTGAGTGTGCCAGGTTCACTCATATTAAATTGAGTACTGATAACACCGTAATTGTTATTTATTAACAATAAAATAAGTTCGTAGCTAGTGTTAGCGTCGCGGCTTCTTTCAAAATATCGATGAAGTATATTGTTTGTATTTGACCAGTAAAAGCCATCTATAGTTTTGTCGCGCTTAGCAATCAACCGATAGGTATCTGTTCCTGCAATATATTCTTCTACATTTAACGTACCATCGTTATCAGCATCCCCTTGACTATCTACAACCAATGGATTTAAACGATTAGCAGCCTCCCACGCATCGGGCATACCATCTCCATCGGTATCCTTATCTGTAGGATAATCCTCAACACTTAATACATAATCAGAAAAATTATTTAATTCGTTGTCATTAGCATCCTCATTGGCATCCGAGAAAAATGGATTCGAGCCATGAGCCAACTCCCATCCATCTGGCATACCATCCTTATCGGTATCTTTCGCTTTAGGATTAGTGAAAGCTTTGGCTTCATCAAGATCAGTAACGCCATCCTGATCCGTATCTAAGGTGGCATCATATTGAGTAAAGTCGGTATCCAGTGAGTCAAAGTAGGCGTATTCCCAGGCATCTATAACACCATCATTATCGGAGTCTGGAAGTCCAGGGATAACTAAATTATCAATCCAAACGGTGTCCTCTCGAACAGAACCCCTATCTTTTTGATAGACCCATCTCAGTTCATGGCGACCAGCCATCACTAAAAACTCGGCATGGTGGTAGTCTTTCCTACCACTCCACTCACCGACTTTTTGTCCATCAATATGAAAGCTTAACTCATCAATGTTATCAGAGCGGGTTGCAACATCAAACGATACTAAACCACCCTCTGCGTTTACAACCGTTGAAAACGCCATATATTCGCGAACACCAATCCCAGTTGCGGCCTGGGCCGTACTCCCGTCTTTCCCCTTTTCTGCTTGGCGCTGCCATTGGCTGTCGCCCTCATAACGCCAGGAATAACCACCTAACGTATCGTCCTCAAAATCAATTAATGTTTTTGATGCGACACTACTACTGTCTTGTGGATCGGTACCTGCAACATATTCCTCTTCATTTAATCTATCATCACTATCGGTATCCTCTTTATTGTCTTTGACCGCAGGATTTAGGCCGTGGGCGACCTCCCAACTATCTGGCATACCATCTTTATCGGTATCAACATCGGCAGGGTAATCTTCAACACTTAATACATAGTCTGATAAATTATTTTGGCCATTACTGTCGATATCCCCATTATTATCTACAACCAGTGGATTTAAACGATTAGTTATCTCCCACCCATCGGGCATACCGTCTTTATCGGTATCTTTCGCTTTAGGGTTAGTGAAAGCTTTGGCTTCATCAAGATCGGTCACGCCATCCTGATCCGTATCTAAGCTGGCATCATATTGAGTAAAGTCAGTGTCTAGTGAATCAAAGTACGTGTATTCCCAATCATCAGCAACGCCATCGTTATCAGAGTCATGGAGTGCGGGTATAACTAAGTTATCCAGCCAAATCGAGTTCTCTCCTCGAACAGCATCACTTTCTTTTTGATAGACCCATTTCAGTTCATGGTGACCAGCGGTCACTAAAAACTCGACATGATGGTAGTTTTTCCTACCATTCCATTCACCGACTTTTTGTCCATCGATATAAAAGCGCAGCCAATGACTATTTTCCGAACTGGTTGCCACATCAAACGACACTAAGCCACCCGCTGAGTGCATGGTAGTTGAAATCGCCACTTGCTGGTCATCAACAATTTCTGTGGTCGCTAGCGCCGTACTCCTGTCTTTCCCTTTACCTTCTGCTCGCTCCCAGTGAGAAGAGCCTTGATAATGCCAGTAATAATCTCCTAGATAATCGATTTCAAAGTCTAACCATTGAAACACTCCGGTCTTAGCCATTTCAGACTTCAAGCCTTGATTATCAATAGCCACAACGCTCCATTGATAACCAGTATTGGGTTTAATAGTGGTTGTTAATTCAATACTGGTATTCGTTATATTTTCAGCAATGAGTGCTAAAGGTTTACCCACCTCAGATAAATAAACATCATACGCTACGATCTTAACGTTTGGGTCAGGGTCCTGTTCAGGCAATTTCCAACTCAGCGTATTTTTATGTTTATCAAAAGCCACTAATACGGGTTTATTGGGGGGATTATTTAAGGTCGTTAATTTAACGGTTTCGGTTTCCGCTATTACTTGGTTATGGTGATCTCTAGCTATCACCTTCCAAAAATACTTGGTCTTTGGTTTTAAATATTCTGCTTCAATTTCTGACAAAGTAAGGTTTTTTTTATAAATACTGGGCGGATTTTCTTCCCCCAAATATAAATCATATAAAACCGGTGAGGTGGTTTCATCAGTATCCCAACTAAAGGTTGGATGGGCTGGATTAATCGGTTTATTAAGTGCTTCTGAATAGGTAATTTCTAGCTCAGGTGCTGTGTAGCTTGACTGCTGTGGAAGAGTATACTTAATCAATGAATTACCCACACCATCGTACACATAATCATGGGATGCGAGGTTATTCTTCAACGAGTTTGTTAAACGCGCATTCTGGTCATAGTGGTAGGTTTTTATGGCGGCTTGTATCGGTGGCACCAAACATACGGCAGGTACCAGAAGACAGTAGGCAAGCTTTGTTGTTTTCATTGACATCCCAATAAACTACTGATGCATTCATTGCACAACTACAAATTGGTCGAGTATTTTAATGAGATGTACATTCTATGTCACTGGTGAAATATTTCATTTTTTTGATGTGATACAAAATAGATAGGATTAATTCACCTTTAAATTGTACGGTCGTATTTCTAGTAACAAATAATCACAGAGTTTAACTATATACGACAGTTAATTTACATCCGTTGACGTCACACTTAATTTTCATCGCTGAGATTTTAACACTATAGTATTTAGTACCTATCAGGATATTGATAGGTGTGCTCCATGGCTTGGTTATAGGATGCAGACAAACCAAGCCATAGTCCTTTGTGTTGAAAAGC
>NZ_JAGSOY010000101.1 GCF_018837975.1 Zooshikella harenae
TTTGTACCGACATCAAAGGAACTTGGTTAACGACAGTATAACCACGCGTTACTGCTTTTCCTCCTTTTAACCAACCAGCAACCTGGTTATCATAATTAGCCAGATAAAATGGCTGGACACTACCACGATCATATTCTGCATCGCCATTTTTTAGCGTATTTTTATTTAACTCTACGGGACGCACTGGAAAAGCCTCTAACAAAGAATGTCCATCCAATGAACCTGGCGCATAATCAATACCCAAATGATCCAAAATGGTGGGTACAATATCAACGGGTGATGGTGGTATATTCATCCCTTTACGTAAATGATGCACTGCATGACCACTGGCTAATAACCAAGCCTTCCGGTGCTCAGGTCGGTTTTTACCATGTTGACCATCAATGGTTCCCCCATGGTCAGGCACAGCCAAAATCAACCAATCCTCGTCGGCAAACTTGGGTCGTTGTTGAATTCGCGTTAACAACTCACCTATTTGTTTGTCTACTTTTTCAATCGATTGACGGTATTCAGGTTTATCCGCACTAAACCCATGATTATGCCCTTTTACATCCACCATTGAAAAATATACAAATAAGACATCAATATCAGTCGTACTTAAAATGTCTTTTGCTTTATTAACTGTTTCAGTATCCTGATGTTCTTGATAATACCAATATAAATCCTCATCCGCCGCTGTTGGCATGTTATAACGGATACCTGTCCAAGAAGTTAACCTTGCAGTGTGTAACATTGGCTTAGCCGTTTCAATATGGGTAAAAAGATCAGGAATAGACTGCAATTTAGACCCAGAAAAACTATTATCATAAATGCCATGTCGATCTCGCCATACCCCATAGAGTACTGTCGCCCAACAAGGTCCACTCCATGTGGTATCCTCTGCTAACATAGGGCTAATAAACCCATCAGCAATTAATTTATCCAACACAGGTGTATTAACACGAGGAATCGCTGATGGCTTTAAACCATCAATACCTAATAATAATACTTTAGGTATTTTAGGTGGTGTTTTTAGTTTATTATCAACTAAAATACTTTCTACACCATACACCTTTCCTACGAATAGTATTAGCAAACTTAAAGATGCAAATTGACTAATACAGCGCCTGACTTTTTTAATAAAAGTAAAACAATTAATTAAACTCATTGATCCCCCATCAATATCACCTATACCCTTTTTAGAGGGCATACCTTTATGTAAGGCCATCATGAGTTTCTACAATGACAAAGAGATAAACAGGGGATGACTATTAAAATAAAGTTCTATAACTAAAGAATAGTTTTGTAAGAACTTTTTAATATAAAACTTAACCTCCAGACAAAAACAAATAACAACATACACAAATAATAGCACCAATCTTTATTTACCAATACAAGCTAACATATCATGAAAAATAAAAAACCAATAAATTATCCAAACAAAAAAAGCCTCACTAAAATAGCAAGGCTTTCTTTAAACAATGAGTATACTATTCAGCAGTATTGGGCAATACAGCAGGAACAGGAGCTAAAACTCTTCCAATTTGAAAACTATCCCCATATAGTTTCCCTAAATTATTTTCAACACCCTGAACCAAACCTGTGTAACTGTTATACCCAAACAAACTTTCAACTTTAAGTGTATTATATTCCCAAGCACATTGAAGGTTATCTTTTTCATCATTAAGCTGTTTTAATAACTGAACAGTAGGACCTCTTAACAAAAAGTCATCTTGCTCAAGAATACTTTCAATAGATACGCTTCCATCGTCGATATATGTTATTCTAAACAGACTTGAAGATTCCTGAAAGTTATCGAACTCTCTATTTTTAAGTACTAATTTATTATCTTTATTAATACACAGATCCAATTTATCTGTGTATACCCTATCACCAACCTTTAATGTACTTGGTAGTGATAAACCATGTGAGCTATTAAAAAAAACGTAGTCAACTCCATCATCATTTACAACAAATTGAGCTGATGCTGTTGTTGAAATCGCTAATAATAAACCTGCTAACTTCTTAATCACTAAATACATCTCCTTGATTTAGATTATAAATCAGTCTCATGAACGGTAAAAAAATATACTAATTATTTAGGATAAAAATCATACACTTAGCATCATTTAACATCAATAATTTTATACAAAAAGCACCTTAAAGAGTCCCCCCCCAAATAAAGACCATAGTTCAAAAATATAATGCATCTATGACTTTTTTATAAAAAACCCCAGCTACAGCTGGGGTGTTATACATAAATATATTTATTAAATAACTAATAATTACACAGGAGTAGCTATATTCATCGCAAAGTCACGATTAACTGCAACAGTCGTGGAAATATCTCCAGCACCACCATCAGTCATACTTGCCATTGCACTAATAAGTCCATCAATATTATGAGATGGCTGTGCATTTGCTTCAGAAGCTACAGCAATTTCTGAAGGTAGGTCTGTCAGCATACTTTCGATTCGAGATGCAGGGATAGCATAACCTCCATCATAAGGTTGGATATAGCTAATCGCTTTATCACCTCCCAAAAAGTGGCTTTTCACTGTTAGTTTTTGTTGAAGATCATTATCTACCAACATCACCAGATCATCATTTACACGATGATAACTAATACGCTCACGCGCTATCTCTTTAAAGTGTACCCAGTCAGTACCACCACCGGTATTATCGATGATGTCCTGACCACTATTTGCGTAGAAGAGGTAAGCATCATCACCAGTTCCACCAATAAGCGTATCATTACCACCACCACCACTTAATTGGTCATTACCGGCACCACCTTCTAAACGATCATCACCATCAGCATTTACAGGGTTACCATTACCGCCATACAAGGAGTCATCACCAGCACCGCCAAGTAAAATATCATCCCCTCCTATTCCAAAAAGGGTATCGTTACCCGCAAGGCCACGAATTAGGTCACGGCTATTACCACCCGCAATTTGAGCATCATCTTGCTCAGAACCATTTACTTCCCGGTCATAGCTGCTGGGGTCAATCACATCGTCTGAACCATTACCAGTACCGTCTGTACCGTTACCATCATCACCAGAGCCGGTATCAGTATCTGTATCGCTACCATTATCAGTACCACCGTTACTGGTATCACCATCACCAGAATCTGTATCGCCACCAGAAGGTAACTCAGTCAACATATTTTCTATTTGATTGGCTGGAATCCCATAGCCTCCATCTTCTGGCTGAATCGCACTGATCGCTTTATCACCACCCAAAAAGTGGCCCTTCACAATCAATTTTTGTTGCAGATCGTTATCTACCAGCATCACCAGATCATCATCAATACGGTGGTAGCTAATTCTATCCCGAGCAATCTCTTTAAATATTACCCAGTCATCCCCTCCCCCTGTATTATCAATGACATCCTGGCCACTATTTGCGTAGAAAAGATAAGTATCATCACCAGTTCCACCCATGAGGGTATCATTACCACCGCCACCACTTAATTGGTCATTACCGGCACCACCTTCTAAACGATCATCACCATCAGCATTTACAGGGTTACCATTACCACCATACAAGGAGTCATCGCCAGCACCGCCAAGTAAAATATCATCGCCCCCTATGCCAAAAAGGGTATCATTACCCGCGAGGCCACGAATCAAGTCACGGCTATTCCCACCTGCAATTTGAGCATCATCTTGCTCTGTACCAACAACTTCTCTGTCATAGCTGCTGGGATCAATCACATCACCAGAACCATTATCAGTACCCCCCGTACCATTACCATCATCACCAGAGCCGGTATCAGTACCTGTATCGCTGCCATCACCTGTACCATTATCAGTACCACCGTTACTGGTATCACCAGAACCTGTATCGCCACCTGAAGGTAGTTCAGTCAACATATTTTCTATTTGATTGGCAGGAATCCCATAGCCTCCATCTTCTGGCTGAATCGCACTGATCGCTTTATCTCCACCCAAAAAGTGACCTTTCACAGTCAGTTTTTGTTGCAAATCGTTATCTACCAGCATCACCAGATCATCATCAATACGGTGGTAACTAATTCTATCCCGGGCAATTCCTTTAAATATCACCCAGTCATCCCCTCCCCCAGTATTATCAATGACATCCTGGCCATTATTCGCGTAGTAAAGGTAAATATCATCACCTTCTCCACCCATAAGAGTGTCATTACCAGCAAAACCAGTTATAACATCCTTACCCGCTAATCCTTTGATCAGGTCATTACCCTCAGTTCCACCAAGCCGGTCATCACCTACTGTTCCTTCAATAAAAGCATCAAAGTCACCATCAACCTCTCCCGCTTTAACGCGCTGGTTGATTTCTTCTGCCGAAATAGAAAAACCACCATCAGGTTGAACAAAGTCGATAGCGTAATCGTCTCCCAGGAAATGCTTGAGTACTCTTACTGCTGGCTCTGTTGCATCCTTAACAAAAATAAGAAGATCATCATTGTCTCTTTTAAAGGTTAAGTCGTCTTTTTGAATACCATTTTTAAAAAACAGAACATCTTTACCACCACCTTGATTATCAATGACATCATAACCACCTTCGTAGTTATACTTGTCACTGCCTACACCACCAGCAATATGGTTAGTGCCTTCTCCGCCAAAAAGATTGTCGTCACCAGCACCACCCACCAGGGTATCATCACCTTCATTGCCATTGAGGGCATCTTTCCCAGCCCCACCAAACAGCTGGTCATTACCCTGTTTACCCCAGATATTATCGTCGCCTTCACCACCATAGAGTTGGTCATTTCCTTCTTCACCATCCAGATAATCATTGCCTGCTTCACCATAGGCAATATCATCTCCTCCTCGGGTAAAAACATGGTCATCACCCGCACCCGCTTTAAATGTTTCGTTGTAATCCTTATGACCTATAAACTGATCGTTACCGTCTGTGCCTTCCCAAACCACTTGTGATTCGACTTCTTCCACAGAAAGTTCCGAGCCATCCTTAAACGTCAGTTTATTTAGCTTAAAATAGGTTTTATCTGAATTATTAAATTCTACAAACCAGTTTTTAACCGTAATTTGATCATTGGTATTTTTAATACGAATAAATAAATCATTGGTATTTGTTCTAACAAATTCTAAATCACTGACAGCAATTCCCTCACCAAATTCCAGTGTATCTTTTCCAGGGGTCAGGTTTATAAAGGCTTGCTCTCGCAAAGTGACAACAAAAATATCTTTACCGTCACCTAAGTTAAATTTAAATGTATCATCACCATACGAGCCAATGACTAGGTCTTCTCCCTTGCCACCATGTAATGTATTTCCTACATTATCCCAAGGAGTATTTGCAGCAACCAGTGTATCATCACCGGCACCACCGATTAGCGTATCCTGCCCCTCACCTCCTAATAATTCATCATTTCCATCCCCACCTTCTAACGTATCATTACCATAGCCGCCAGAAAGTGCATCAGCACCAGCATCACCTTTCAGGTGGTCATCGCCTTGTTCGCCAAACAGCCTGTCATTACCTTGACCCCCTTCAAGCAGGTCATTGCCATACCCACCATGCAACGTATCTTGTCCCTTTCCACCCAGAAGGTGATCGTCTCCATCACCACCGTTTAAAGTGTCATGCCCTGCATTACCTTGCAACTCATCATCCCCTTGATCACCAAATAATGTATCATTTCCTTCCTCACCCATTATCTGGTCATTTCCATTCAAACCATTAACCGTGTCATTACCCTGACCACCCATAATAACATCAGCCTCTTTAAAGCCCTCAATGATGTCATCTGCATCAGAACCTTCCAAGGTTTTTTGCTTAATTATTTTTGCATCCCACTCCACGTTATCTGCAAAAATAATACGGTCAATTGCATAGCTTGGGTTATCACTTTCATTGACAAATTGATCAGCGACTTTAATAAACTCATCAGCATTTTTTAGATAAATAAATAAATCGTAGCCTTTGCGACGGACAATGACTTGGTCAGCGTTTATATCCGTCAACTGCAGAGTATCATTACCTTCAATATCAGTAATTGTATCGTTTCCTTCATTTCGGGTTATCATATAAGTATCGTTCCCTTTTCCACCTGCTAAATGATCATTTCCAGTACCACTAATTAATAGATCGGCACCTAAACCACCATTTAATGTGTCATTACCACTACCACCATTTAATGTGTCATCGCCATACCCGCCATTAATCTGGTCATTTCCTGCACCACCAGACAACACATCATTTCCACTGCCGCCATCAATGAAGTCATCACCCGCATCACCTGCTAGAGTATCGTTTCCTTCATTTCCATAAAGTTTGTCATTACCATCACCACCGTTAACAATATCATTGCCTTTTTTAGCAAAAACTTTGTCATCACCCGCTAATGCGTCAAATGTATCATCGCCATCATAGCCGATAATTTCATCTGCAAATTTAGTGGATTTAACAAGCTTTTCTTTTATATCCTCAATACTCCACTGTGTATCATCAGCAAAATTTATAGAGGAGATGGCATTTCCACTATTTGCATTATTTGCAAAGAAACCACGAACAGTAATTGAATCACTATCCGAAGTATAAATATTAAGATCGTCATTTGAGCGAGTCATCTCAATATTTTCTTTATTAATGGTCTCATCAAATACAATATTGCCCGAAGGTTTATTTTCCTCATTGGCATTTTCAATTAAATCATGGCCATGACCAAGTGAAAACTGGTAGGTATCACTTCCTTTTCCTCCAATTAATTTATCATCCCCTTTTCCACCTATTAGGGTATCGTCTCCATCACCCGCTAAAATTTCATCATTACCTTCACCAGCATCTATAATATCATTACCCTTATAGGCAGATATTTTATCATCGCCCGCCAAAGCATTTATCTGGTCAGCATCATCTGTTAAAAATAATTGATCAGTCTTTTCTGTAGGCTTAACCGTTTCCTCTTTAACCCAATCAACGATTGAACGTTGTGAGCCATCAGCAAACCGAACATACTCAACTTGACCTTTATCCAGGCTATTATCAAAATTTATAAAATTTTCAATTTTGATTTGATCACCAGATGAATTTCCTAAATCATCAGTGATGATTAACGTAACACTGGTTAAATCACGTACAAGTTTAACATTTTTTTGATCTATACCATCACGAAATACAATAGTATCTGTCCCACTACTATCATAAATTACATCCTGACCATCTCCCTGGCCAAAGAAGTATAAATCATCGCCATCTTGTCCATTAAGTCGGTCATTACCTTTTTTACCGTAAATTCTATTAAAGCCTTTTGAATCAGTTAGCTCATCATTATTATTTGAACCTGCAACATACCTGTTAATAAATTCAGATAATTCAGGCTTTCTTTCTAACAGACGGTCAAATACCTCATCCAATAGTGTTTTAATTCTTTCAGAATGATCAGCTAAGCCATGTAAAAACTCAATGCCTTTTTGAACTTCAACAAGCTGTCCTTTTTCAAATAAGTCCAAAAAGTAACTTTCGAAGTCAAATGCATTTAAGTCAAATTTATTGGCTACTTCAGTTATCGCCTTATTGACTTTTTTATTGACATTTGAAGAATAAACACCGAGTTCATCCAAAGTTTCCAGTATATTATAACAGGCTGTCAAATCACCTTTAGTAAATTCAGCTTGCAATAAATCTGCTAAATTTTCACTGTTCAAACTAAAGTGACGACTTCCAGCCTCAAAATAGGCGCTTAATGTATTTTTATCAAAAAGCAGTTGGGCATTAAGCTGGGCAGTTACATAACGCTGAAATTTATTAAACTGTTCATGTAATACCGGTGATGCATGACCATGAGGGTTAGGATCACGTTCTCCCCAACACCAGGTGCCTAGATAGCCCCGACCAACAATTTTCTCTAAAGTGACTACTTTTCGCGCATCTATTACATGATCATAATGGCTTTTAGGATCTCGACTATTTGGATCAACATCCGTAACACCTGCCCACTGGTAAATAATAGGCAGTATCATAAGATTACGTTTGTTGTAATTTTTTTCGCTTACAAATGCTTCTACTAGTGTCTGTAATTTACTATCTAAGGACATCGCCTGACGTAAATCATACAGATGACCATATCCTCTTGCATTAGGTAGCTTGCGTACTGCACGAGATATTTTTATTCGCTCTCTCACTACCCGATAACTTTCATTGGTCTTAAACCACACGTCAGTTGCAACGCGCTTATCACCACTATCAAAAGTTACTTCACCTATTTGTCGATGCTCATTACCCTGCGCATCGACTTCTTTTGACTCTGTATACTGTGTGCTAATACTTTTAATTCCAGCATCTGCAAGGCTGACTAATTCTCCGTCATCAGTTTTAGCATTACTGTTTTTGTCCTGCCAAATTTTTAGGGTTTTATAAAGAGAATCATTAGTATCAATGACGCCATCCTGGTTGTCATCAAGCTCATCCAGCAATTCATAGCCATTTTTAGCTTTTTCGCCTGAGCTTAACGTTGCCTGACTACCAAACAGTTCACCACCATGTTCAATTTTTCCGTTGTTATCCTTATCCCAAACGAGTAAGGCATCATCTTTTCCAACCCAACCTGTACGTTCTGCAAAACCATCATTTTCATGATCAAAGTATTGATTACTCATTTTAAGCGTTTCAACACCATCACCGTCCATATCGATAATAATCGGTGAGGTAATTGACTCAGAATCACCAAAACCTGGTGTTATATCATCATCAAGATCATCAAACGTTTCACCTTCTTCCAAACCTTCAAGATGAATACCTAAATCACCATTTTTAAAATCTTTAATGACAAGTCCATTATTTACACGAAGAGTGGTACCACTCAGTGTATAAGTTAATTGTCCTTGGTCTCCATAGAAAGTATTTCTGGCACTATCAGCAAGACGGTGACCTCCTCTAACCGCCATTCCATCAAAGGATACTTCACCATCTTTATCTTCATCACTTATCGTATCGAATTTATCAGTGTCGTAGAAATCAAACCCATTTCCCCCTTTTAAAACATCATGTCCTTCTTCTCCATAAAGCTCATCATCACCATCATTCCCCTCAATATAATCATCCCCCTCATTTCCATGCAAAAAGTCATCACCTGCTCCACCAAAAACTTTGTCAGCTCCTTTCCCTGCTTCAACAATATCATCTCCAGCCCCAGCGGTTAATTCATCATTACCACCTTCTCCATAGATTTCATCATACCCATCCTTACCTTGAATTTTATCATTTCCACCCTGTCCATAAATTACATCATCGTCAGAGCTACCAATTATACTATCATTATCATTAGTTAACTGCCCTTGATCATTTCGGTAAGTTGAGTCAGCTCCAATTATTATCGCTTGAACTTCCCCATAGTTCTCTAAAGCTGTGTCGATTAAAGGATCTAACTCATCTTCTACATTTCCACCCATTTCAGATAAATGACTATCAATTGTTTGATATTTTTCTCTTAATACATAAGCAGTCGCTTTTGCTTCATTTTCATCTGTAGGTTCAGTACCATCTGTAAATAGAGAAAATAGTTCTGCTTCCCGAGTTCTACGTGAATAAGCAATCGCGTCATTTTCAGGATTTGAACCAAATTTAATTAAAGTCCACAGCCGCGCATGCTGTCCGGGGTCATCATGATTATTAATTAAGACCGCTTTTATAGCCCCTAACTTATCTTCAGACAGTGATGAGTTTGATCCAAAAACATCATGAACCAGTGATAGTATTGCGATACGCTCATTTGATGCTGGTAGGTGAGATGAATCACCTAAAAATCTATCTAGCTGATTTTCCAATGTATCCAACTGCTTATCTAATAGCAAATCCGCTGCTTGAGCAGATTTGAGCTGGATAGTGCTAAGCTCATTTAACACCCTTTCATCGGTTATTTTTTGCCCATTTAAAGGACTACCTTCCCAGTTTAGTTGACTACCCTGAGAGTAAGCATCTAAGACAGCCACTTGATACTCGCTAAGAGGCTGACTTAAGAACTCATTTAGCTGATTAGCAATCGCTGCACCGTTTAAGCCGTTTAAGCCGTTTAAGCCGTTTAACTTCACTCCATAGCCAATAGATAATCTTCCTTGCAAGTCAAGATAAAAGCCTAAAGGACGTCCTGTTGTCATCAATGCATGGTTTTCAAGCTCCTTGATGAAGTTATTTCTAGTAGTAGTATAAGTTCCAGTAGAAAAACTGTTATTAATGCTATTTATAGCCATTTAAAATTACTCACCTTATTTATTTTTAGTAGATTTATGCTCATTAATTTAACTGTAAAATACGTATCTAAATATTATGACCCATAAGAACTCCATTACTTAATTTTTACGAAACCATTTGCACCAATAGTTAGAATATCTCTTTTATACTTCCTTAATAACGTGCTTATCACATTGTTCATTTAATGGCCAACCATAGACCTTTAAATATGCCATGAGCACCCATAACTCGCACACAGAATGTAAACCAAGCAAAGATGAAATGATTGACCAAAAAATAGACATTCTTTATATATACCCAATACAAATGTTTATTAGATAAGATCATCAAGTGATGAAGCTCTATTGGTCTCAAAGTAGTCGCTGACTGGATTGAAAAGGATTGAAAAGGATTGAAAAGGATTGACAACAATGCTGAAGACTGATTTGCGAAGTATATACAATAGAGATGAGAGGATTTATCCAACTAGAATGCAACAGACATAAGGCTGTTATGTTATTATCGAAACAAATATTATATGCACTCAAGTACAACTACTGCCGTGTATTATTTAAGCTAACTAATCACTCAATAACATATAAACACTATGCTTACAAGAAATCAACCATTGGCATTTGGAAGGAGGAATACAGCAAGCAAGGGCTATTGTAGCATGATTACAACACTTATCAATACGGCATTTACTGTGTATTAAATAGACAAGTCAAGGTTAGGTGAAACGGTTAATCTTCATCCATCAAGATTGATTGCTTTCTAACCTCATATGAACTCAGCGTTGGAGAACCTCTATTAGATTTTTGATTAAACTACAACCGCATTATCATTAGTTTTATTTTTAACTTATTTAAAGAAAAGCTATTAATAACACATTTTAACAGTTCATCCTTATTAAAGGAGTCTTTATTTGTTTCTAACAAAAGTCTTTTAAAAAGAGAAAGATCCCCTAATACAATAGTTGCTTTCAACAAGCTTTCAAAGTAATCACCTTTAAAAAGGTTGGCTTTATATTTATCAAATAACAAACCCAACACAAGTTCTTCAAAATTCGATAGCGGTTCCACTCTATTTTTAATTATAAAAAAACTATTTACAGCACCATAAATTTCTTTAAAATAGTTAAAATCTTTAATCTCATTCCAAAGCACTAAAAAAACATCTTTAGCACTATATTTAATTGAATATGAAATCGCTCTAACACTTTCACTATTCACTAAATTTGGGTTGGCTCCTTTTTCTAACAATTTAAGTGCAATGGCTTTTCTGTCATACTTAGTAGCTATAAATAAAGGGTATAATTCAACGCCACTTTTGGCTTCAAATAACGTATTTACATCTACTCTCTGATCTAAGAGCAAATCAGCAATTTCTATACAGTTATATTTAATTGACAAAATCAAAGCTTCAATTAAAACCCTACCATTAATTTTATCAGATGATTCACTTAAAAAACTGATTACCCCCTCTAAACTGCCACTTTTACAAAGTTCTAAAAACCTATCATCAAATTTAGAAATCTTACTACTGCATTTCGTAACTTCATCACTACAAAGCACTCCATCCGTAGAAATATAACTATACTCTTTACCAGTTACATCAAGGTAGAATGAAATTTTAAAATCAAACAATCTGCATTCATTCAAGACAACAGCCAGGGACTCAACAGCAGTCATGTTATCAGTCTCAAGAACTGCATAACCATCACTACAAAGATCTTTTAAACAATCATAAAAGCCTTTATTATTATTGAGCAGCTCTAACATCTCTTTTTTATTATTTTCATTATTTTTTGTTAGAGCCTCTACTAGGTCACCCTCACAAGGAGTTAAATTATTTTTTCTGTTTAGTATATTAAAATATACTATTTCCATATCCAACCTACATTAGCAACTAAAAATAAATATAG
>NZ_JAGSOY010000102.1 GCF_018837975.1 Zooshikella harenae
GGTACAAAAAGAAGAACAAAGGCAAAATGCCTATCTTTTTACATCATTAACTAAAGAGCCTACGACATTAGCACAGCATATCGATTTACAAGGGCTGAATATACAGCAAAGTAAGCGGATAAATTTAGCGTTAGCCGCAGATATGTGGGGCAAACAAGCAGATAAAAACTTAAATATCAAACTTTTTTTTAATGACGCTAAAGGCTTTGCGGCATTAAGAAAAAATGATCAGTATGCTTATTTTTTTCGAGGTGATGAATATTATCGGTTTGACTTTAATAAGGATCAAGTGGATGAAGGGTATCCTGCCGATATTGCCAGTAACTGGCCTGGACTAGACCAATTTGAGGGAGGCGCAAGGGATATTGATGCAGTCGTAAATTGGGGAAATGGAAAGGTCTATTTTTTTAAGAGTGATGAATATATTCGTTATGATTTAAAAAAAGATCAGGCTGATAGTGGTTATCCATTGAAAATAAAAGATCATTGGTCAGGATTGGACAAGTTCTCAGGAGGCGCTAACAATATTGATGCTGTTATTAACTGGGGAAATGGCATTACATATTTTTTTAAGGGGGATGAATATATTCGTTTTAATATGACATCAGATCGAGCAGCTGATGGTTATCCCATGTTTATTTCTGACTGGACATGGTCTGGCTTACAAGTTTGGCCTGATCGGATTGATGCGGCTGTAAGACGTAATAGTATAAAATCGTACTTGTTTAAAGGGGGTTATTATCTAAGATTTGACCATGTTTTAAATAAAACAGATGATGGTTTTCCTAAAGCTATTAGTGAATCTTCATGGCCGGGCATGGGTCAGTGGTATCAATCAAAGCTTAATGTGGCGCTTTCCATGGACTCGTACCAGAGCAATACTCGCCGTTTTTTAACACACACTACGTTACCCAATAAGGTTGAGAGTATTGATGTGCATATCAATTTTTCTGGTCAGCAGCAGTATGTGGATAATCTTAGTTTGATTCTACGGAATTAGTTTACTATTTAAGAATGAATAGCAGTAAGCATAATGCAGTAACATCACATCGTAATTCACCTTTGCTTATCAGAGGTCATCTTGACGTTGTATTACTGCCTGATGACTTTTCACTCTTACCGGCCCAGCGCCACTTTTTGTGGCTGTTGGGACATGAATTAGCTGGTCAGGTAGTGTGGATCAAAAATCGTGGTGAAGCTGAACGTTGGCCTCAAGATCGTACTGTAGGGCTTGTTTGTTTGACCCCTGAGCATGTGCAATGGGCTAATACCCATCGTTTTGTTGCGATTCCATTTTTACGACAACGCATGTCTGCTTTTCCTTTTTGTGCTGAATCTCATCAACAGGCATTAATAACTCCCCTGCCAAAATCGGTGTTGCCGCGTATTTTGGTGCTGGGTCCTGAATCTTCGGGTAAATCGACGCTGGTTGATTACTTGAAAAGTACACTTGGCCGTCAAATGAAACTCACTATCGTGCCTGAGTATATTCGTGATTACTACAATATGTTGGGTCATATAGAACTGGACTACGAGCAGGTGGCTGTATCAGGCTTGGTTCAGTATGCGTTAGAAAAATTATTTTTTTCGTTTCAGCCCTCTGAGCTACACGTTGTGGATACTAATTGTGCTACAACCTGTTTTTGGAGCCAGATTCTTTATGGACAGTATCCTGAGTGGTTGTGGCAGTGTGCGCTAGGGCAAAACTATATATTGTGCAGTGTATTAAGACCTGATTTACCCTGGCAACCAGACCCTCAGCGTTGTCAGCCGAAACAAGCTGATAGAGAGCATTTTTTTTACCAATGCCTTGATTATGCGCGGCAAGTGAGCAGTAAAGTCTTGGTTTTAGAAGGGCAGGGAGAGTCCCGCTATGCTTCGTTTATGACTGAAATCTCTAAGTTGGTTAATGTTAAACGCACATCTTAATAGGGAAAAGGTTTATAAACAGTGCGGCATTGAGTAGAATCCGTTCTCATTTATGCCCTTAGCTTTGGGTCAATGATGGTTCGATTTCCAGTAAAATGGCAGCCTGTTTATGTTAAATAATGATGCTCTGCAACAGCTCAAGCAGCTCAAGCAGCAATTAAAATCCCAAAAAGAAATTTTCAACGCTACAGTCAAAGACTCTGGCGCAAAGTCTGGTCAGGTAATTTTGGACGATGGCCGCCAGATATTTCTTCCTCAAGAAGAAATGCAGAAGGTGTTTCCTCATGACCGTATAAAAGTGACACTTTGTGTCGATAGCAAAGGACAAGACTTTGCTGAGATTGAAGAGCTGATTGACTCGTCGTTAAGTGAGTTTACTGGACAAATTATTGGTCGTGGTAAAGCCGTTTTCGTTGAGCCTGATGTAGGCCGTTTATCCCGCTGGATCTTTATTCCTCCCCATAAGTTATCGGGTGCAAAAGCGGGTGATTTCGTTCGTTGTCGAATCACTCAACACCCTATTAATTCAGGAAAGCCTAAGGCTGAAGTTGTCAGCATCATTGGTCACCCTGATCAGCCTTATATTGAACATAACTATATTATTGACAAGCATGGGCTTGATTTAGCTTGGCCTGAGGCTGTGCAAGCTGAAGTTGAAGCGATAGAAGCGCAAGCTGAAGCGTTAATCAGCAGTGCTGATCGTAAAGACATGACTGACTTGCCCTGGTTGACGATTGATGCGGAATCCACTCAAGATATGGATGATGCATTGTTTGCTGAAGCACTGGCTGAGGGTGGTTGGTTGCTAAGAGTGGCAATTGCTGACCCCGCGTTTTGGATAAATCCAGAATCTGCATTAGATGTTGAAGCACGTAAGCGCAGTACTTCTGTTTATTTACCCAAACAAACAATCCCGATGTTGCCTGAGTCTCTCTCTCATAATTGGTGCTCATTAGTTCCAGGTGAGACGCGACTGGCAATAGTCTGTGAGATGAAAGTAAGCGAGCAGGGTGAAGTTGTTTCCAGTGAGCTTTACCAGGCTAAAGTACGCTCTCAAGCGAAGTTGTCTTATGATGCGGTGAGTAATTACTTAGACGGTGTTGAAGAGAATAGTGTAGCGGCTGCAAACCCTGAAATATTGCCTGTAATTGATAGCCTGCAGCAGGTTCAGGGTGCGTTGAGCGCTTATCGGGAGCAGCACGCTGTATGCTTTGAAAACCGTCCTGATTATTATTTTGAGCTGGATGAGCATGGTAAAATTGCGGCTATTCATCGCCAACATAGAAGTACCGCCAACCGGCTTGTTGAAGCATGTATGATCGCAGCCAATTGCGCTGCTGCTGAGTTTCTTGCTGAAAAAACGTCTAAGGCTATTTATATTTCTCACAGTGGTGTGCGAAGTGATCGCTTAGACGATGTCAAAAAATTAGTCGCTGAGTTATTGCCTGACTTTGACACAGAAGCTTTGAGTAAGCCTGAGGGCTATCGTCAGCTAATTCACAGCCTAAATAATACATCAGTTGATGTGCCATTGCGTACAATTGTGAGCCGACAGTTAGAGCGTAGCTTGTTTTCACTTGAGCCTGGCTTCCACAGTGGAATGGGATTTGAACGTTATACGACATTTACTTCACCTATTCGCAAATATAACGATTTGGTATTGCATCGCATTATTATCGCTTTGCTTGAAGAGCAGTCCATACCTGAGGTTGCAGTGAGTCTGCTGGATGAGTTACAAGCCGGACAGCAAAAAGCACGTTTTTCTGCAAATGAAGTAGAGCAGTGGTTAAAATGCCAGTTTATGGAAGACAAGGTAGAGCAAACGTTTACTGCAACTGTCGTACAGGTTAATCCATTTGGTGTGCTGGCGCGGTTGGATGACTTTGGAATAGACGGATTTGTTGATCTACGTCGTAAAGAGCCAAAATTTGCTTATGATCCATTGTACCAGCAGACAAGTAATGGCGAGCAGCAATTCATGCTGGACCAGTCAATAGAGGTTAAAGTATCTGCTGTGGATATGAAGCGTCGAAACTTAAAATTGACGCTTGTCTCCTAGCTATCTATTTACGGACAATGTAGCGTTTAGCGCTCTGTAGAACAAAAAAAGCCGGCTTATTGCTGGCTTTTTTTTGGATAATAAGTGTTTAATGTGACTTGCTTCTTAATTATCCAAAGTAGAGATAATTTTTAACTGTAAAGTTCAAGTGCCTTCTTACTTAAGGTGGGCCGTCCTTTCTTGATTTTTATTGATGTAGGAAGCTCCCCATTCCAGTAAGGCATAATGTTATCGATAATATTTTCCAGCGTCATTGGCCAGGGGGTTTCAAGGGTTTCACATGGGCAGAATATTGCCTCCAATGCGTCAAATAAGGCGCTTGGAGATGTATTGCAGTCACTTAAGTCAAACTCTTCAGTTAGCGTTAGCTTACTGAATTCTTGGCTGTAAAAGTGTTTGACGGTTTGAAATACTATTTCTCTTACAAAGGCTCGGTTATCAGAATGACAACCTGGCAGTATTTCCCGGCAGATATTCATAACGGGCTCCTCTGCGCGACAATCACCTTTTTGGGCGAGCATATCAATCAATGTTTTTTGTTGTAAAACAATTTATCTAAGGCGCTCGATTTTATGTGACATCTGTAGTGAAATTCAATGTGAAAAACTGCATAATTCTTTCCATTATACGACTTGGCATATAGGGTAAGAATAAAACAAGCCTTTTATGCATAACAAGCCAACGTGAAATCAACATTTTCATTGGCCGTGAGTGATGCGAATAGGCTAGTTTAACACTAGGTGGCTTAGCCTAAATTTACCCTTGCTCTGACTTTCCTACCTGATAAATAACAGCATAAATCATGCCTGTTCAGCCTGACTTGTATGGCGAGAAGGGTTATGACAATGACTAACATGCTGAAGCATGTTGTTAGACAATGTTAAGCCCCCCTTTCACAAGCGCTTGCAATTACGTATATCTAAATTTATGGCATGCTTGTATTGCAGGATTATGTTGATATTACTGAGTTTTTGGGAGGAGCGGCGAAGTGTTCTACTGTGTAGTGATAGGCTTTGAGCGTGTCAGACCAATAGTCAAAAGGTAGCCCTGCTTTTTCTTTCAAATGTTGTAAAAAAGTTTGCCGATCAGGTAATTGTTGCCAAACCTGGGGTAAAAAAGTTGCCCGGCGGCCATTGTCTTCGATTGTAAGACCATCAATCATTGGTCTTAGCTGTCGTAACAGGTCATCTTCAGAAATAAATTGCATTAGCTTCTGTGGGGATAGCACTGAAATTTCAATTGTTAGCAGTGGTAGCTCTGCTGAGCTGATATTTACAAAGCGAAAATCATGAAAAGCACTGGCATAAGCGTTATGAGCAACTTCAATGACTAAAGGGCGAGAAGGGGCTAATGAACCAATGCAGCCGCGCAGCTGGTGTTTTCGCAGTAAAGTTACAAAAGCGCTGCGAATAGCTTGAAGTGGTTCAGGATATTGAGCTTCATCAACCGGTATTTCATGGTGATGTTGCAGACCATACTCAATGCTCTGAAAAGCAAGATCAAGCAGTAATTCTTGATGGTAGGGGCTAATGGAGGACATAAGCGCCGTATCCTACAACAGCATCTGTTGAGCCAGCAGTATCACCTGAGTTACGTAAATCAACAGAGGTAGCTGTTAAGTGGTGTTGTTCAGCACATAATAGTGCGCCATTAAGAGGAAAGCAGCCACATGCTTGTTCACCATTGAGGTTATGGTTAAGTTTAAGAATCTTGTGAGTGGTTTCCGTGTCAAGTTGTTTAGCCGTCATGTAGTCATGGTAATGGCTGAGATCAGAGCTAATCACAAAGAGCGTTTCAGGTCCTCCCCATAGTGTATTGATGACATTAGCAACTTGATCAGCACTGGCTAAGCCAACAACCATTGGTACTAGTGTAAAATGATCTAGCGTAAGCTGTAAAAAGGGCAGTTGAACTTCAAGGGAGTGTTCATATCGGTGAGCTTGGTCTGTAGTAATAACCCCTGCACAGTTTGATATGGCCTCAACGGCTGTTTGATCAATAGGAATAACACCTAATGGTGTTTTAAAAGCTTCACTTTCAGATAAAGCGAGCCCCTGGAAAGCAAACCGATGTGAAGGCCCCAATAAAATGACCCGCTGATAAATGTCTGCAAAAGGCTTTAAGCGCTGATAGGCTGATGCAGCAATGGGACCAGAATAAATATAACCTGCATGTGGGACAATAATCATTTTCGGAGGAGAAGATTCAGCCTTACACGCTGCAGCTTCAGCCAGCATTTCGTGAATACTGTGCTGTAAATGTTCTGCTTGAGCAGGGTAAAACATTCCCGCCACAGCAGGTTCTCGGATAGACATGGCACCCTCCTCAGCTGGCGGTAAGCTCGTTCCCCACAATAATGATTGGGTTAGGTATAAGTACTGAGTGATGACGTAACCAAACCATATAGTGCTACGAGTATATACTTATAATTATAGTCAGCATTATAGCCTCGCTAGTTTGCGTTTGGATTAAATCCAAAGGAGGTGAGTGATGGCGGAGTCATCATCATCAGTAACTCAGGAAACGGTTACTACTCAGTATTGGCATGAACTGGAAGATGGACGTATTCAGTGTGATCTTTGTCCCAGAAACTGTCGTGTAAGAGAAGGACAGCGAGGGTTATGTTTTGTCAGAGCCTGTGAAGACCACCAGATTAAGCTGGTTAGTTATGGGCGTTCTAGTGGTTTTTGTGTCGACCCTATTGAAAAAAAGCCACTCAATCACTTTTTACCTGGTACACCTGTTTTATCGTTTGGTACAGCAGGTTGTAATCTGGCCTGTAAGTTTTGCCAGAACTGGGATATGAGTAAATCCCGTGAAATGGATACGTTAGCGGATAGTGCATCTCCACGCCAGCTGGCCCAGGCTGCGAAGCGTCTAGGGTGTCGAAGTATCGCTTATACCTACAATGATCCTGTGATCTTCATGGAGTATGCACTAGATGTCGCAGCAGCTTGCCGGGAAGAAGGGATACATTCTGTTGCAGTTACGGCAGGTTATATTTGCCCTGAGCCACGAGTCTCTTTCTTTGCTGCAATGGATGCCGCAAATGTTGATTTAAAAGGTTTTACCGAACGATTTTATAAAAAAATCTGTGGGGCTGCGTTGGCACCTGTGCTGGAAACACTGGAGTACCTTTACCATGATACAGATGTATGGTTTGAAATAACCACGCTATTGATTCCAGATGAAAATGATAGTGACGCTGAGTTACAGGAAATGACACAGTGGGTAATTGAGCATTTAGGACCTGATGTGCCTATGCATTTCACTGCATTTCATCCTGACTGGAAAATGCTGGATAAACCTAGAACGCCAGCAGCAACCCTTACCCGCGCAAGAGCTATCGCAATGCAAAATGGTATTCGTTATGCCTACACCGGGAATGTTCACGATTTACAGGGTAGCAGTACTTATTGCCATAAATGTGGTGAGTGTTTGATAGAGCGTGACTGGTATCAACTGGGTGAGTGGCGACTTGATACTACAGGGCATTGCTTACGCTGTGGTACTCCACTTCCCGGTAAGTTTGATGCTCAGCCTGGGGGTTGGGGGGCGATGCGCCAACCTGTTCGCTTAAAAGCAAGCTAAGCCTGTAAATTTTCGCAAGAAGTGAATATTACAGGCAAGGTTGGTTAAACGATTAAAGGTCATGCATGCGCAGCATTGATAAGACAAAGCGCTTTTTGCGTTGTTTTTCTTGCATTAATAAATTCTCAAGTGCTTCTTTGGCTGCAGTTGACTTGCAATGATTGGCTAACTGTTCATAAAGGCTGATGAGGCGATCATCAAGTTCAAGCGCAATACGCATAACCTGCTCTTCATTTAGGTCTGGAGACGGTGGCTGCTCCAGTTTAAGGAGTAAAGGGTCATCCTGAATGTCTTGAAACCAGGCATTTAGCACGCCATAGGGGGCGTCTTTCTCGTACTGTAACAGTTCATTACTGATGTGACTTTCGTGTTCAGCCAAGTAGTCGAGAATCAGTTTGACTCGCTGCTGCAAAGCATTATCACTAAGTTGGGCGTAATATTTTCCCATTTGTTTATGGGCATTTATAAGATAATCGAGTACATCTTTTAGCTGTTTAAACCGCATAGTAGTTAACTCCACATCAATCCCTGAATCTATTTAGCGTTGACGCTATTGGGTAATTTAATAGGTCTTCGTGAAGTTTTTCTCGTTTTAAGTCAAACCATTGTCATATTGCATTGAGGCTTGAACCTTATTCAATGTCTCTTGTAACTATAGTGCAAAACATCGCTTGCTTGTTGCTGTAATAGGGGATTTTCGCTAGGGTGCTTGCTCCTGAAAAAGAGCAGGAAAGATCATCCAGTAGTTTAAAGCATGACATTAAGGCTGGGTCTCGTCATGTTTTTATTAAGAGGAGTAGTTGATGAGGCTGTGGAGCTGGCTGGCATTCATAAGTAGTGTGTGCGTTGGACAACTTAACATGGTTATGGCGAGTGGGGCCGTTAACCCATCTGAACAGAGCTCAGCTCAAAAAACGTCAATACAGCAGAATGCGCTAAAAAACGTAAATAACACACAATGGATTCGGTATGCTCAAGTATCTCCGGATGGTAAGACCATTGCTTTTAGTGCCTATGGTGATATTTATACAGTAGAGATTGAAGGTGGTGTTGCTCAGCCACTAACGGTTACTGATAGTTATGAATTTCATCCAATTTGGTCAGAAGATAGTCAGACATTAGCATTTGCTTCTGATCGTACGGGTAACTTTGATATTTATGTTATGGCTGTAGGGGGTGGTTCTGCAAAACGACTTACTTTTCACAGCGCAGATGATATTCCTACTGATTTTATTCGTAATGGGAAAACCATTTTATTTAATTCTGCTCGGTTAGATGATCCTGAAAGTGCACAGTATCCCAGTACCAGGTTTCCAGAGCTTTATCAAGTGAGTGCCAATGGTGGAATGCCTAAACAATTATTGACGGTACCTGCGCTCGAAGCACGGATGGATAATACTGGGCAGCGAATGTTGTATGTTGATAAAAAGAGTGCAGAAAATCCATGGCGCAAACATCAGCGTTCGGCAGCAACACGTGATATTTGGCTGAAAACGGGTGAAACTCAACAGCAACTGACACAGTTTGATGGAAATGATATTACGCCATTATGGGACGTTGATCAGCAAGGTATGCTTTATCTCAGTGAGTCGAGTGGCACGTTTAATGTCTGGCGTAAAACATTTAATGATTCAGCTCCTCAGCAAGTTACCTTTCATAAAACACATCCGGTACGTTTTTTATCCCAGGATAAGGTAGGTAACCTTGTTTACACATGGCATGGACAACTTTTTCGTTTAGCTAAGGGAGAAAAATTGCCTAAAGCGATTGATGTACAGTTTCGTAATGATCGAGGTGACAGTAAGTCCCAGCCTGGCATTCATCATGTGACAGAGTATGCACCATCGCCGAATGGTCGAGAAGTTGCCTTTATTATGCGAGGTGATATTTATGTTACTTCACTCGACTATCCTACGATAAAGCGCATTACTGATACACCAGAAGAAGAGCAAGGTTTAAGTTTTTCACCCGATGGAAAAACACTGGCTTATGCCAGTGAGCGCCAAGGTAGCTGGAATATATATCAGGTCACCAAACAGCAGACGAATGAAGCATTCTTTTTTAGCAGCACCGTTTTACAAGAGAAAGCCGTGTTGGATACTGAAGATGACTTAATGCAGCCAGCATTTTCACCTGATGGAAAATACCTTGCTTTGCTATGCAATCGTAATGAAGTAAAACTCTACAATTTACAAACCAAAAAATTGCGGACGTTATTGCCCCCAAATTATTCATACTCATATGAAGACGGAGATATGTGGTTTCAGTGGTCTCCTGATAGCCTGTGGTTGGCTTATCATTATGATGATAAGCGTTGGATGAAAGAGGTTGGTTTAATCAAAGCCGATGGAAAACAGCCTCCGATCAATTTAAGTCTTTCTGGCTATGCTGATACTAATCCAATGTGGGCGATGCATGGAAACGCTGTCATTTGGCAAACAGCAAAGTATGGTCGTCGTAACCACGGCAGCTGGGGGGCTGACATGGATATGATGGGGGTCTTCTTAAATCAAAAGGCATTGAATGCGTTTGCAAAATCGGATGAAGATCGAGAGTTAGCATTACAGGAAGCCGAGGCTGAAGAGGAGAATGATAAATCTGCTGATCAGCAACAAGAAAAAAATAGTGAAGAAGAGCAGCAGCAATTAGAACGTATCCATGTAGAAAGAGATGGCCTGGATACCAGAATTCGCCGTTTGACACTGCACTCTTCTGAGCTGGCAGGTGGCTATTTAACTAATGATGGATCCAAACTGTATTACTTAAGTCGTTTTGAAGATGGCTTTGATTTATGGGTGCATGAGTTTGAAAATGAAAGTACCTATAAATTTATTGATTTAAATGCACATGATGTTGTGTTTACAGTGTTACCCAATGAAGAACAGGCTATTGGGCTATTAGATGGCCAGCTATTTCAAATAGACTTAGTCAACGGACGACCTACTCCTATTGATACCGTTGTTGATATTACGACGCAGCCTGATGTTGAGTACCAGTATTTGTTTGATCATATTTGGCAGTTAATGAAAACCAAGTTTTACCGCAAGGATATGCATGGCGTTGACTGGGATTTTTATTACCAAGCCTATCAATCAAAGCTGGTGAGTATAAATAATGGGCGTGACTTTAGTGAGCTTGTCAGTGAAATGCTGGGAGAGCTAAATGCATCTCATACGGGCAGTAGCTATCATAGCCCTCAGCGAGGGGAACAAACGGGTTCGCTTGGCGTGTACTGGGAGTGGGATGATTCAGCTCAAGGCTTACGAATAACCGATGTCTTACCCAATAACCCCTTTGTGTTGGCTGACCAGCCAATCCAGATAGGTGACCTGATTGTTGCTATTAATGGTCGAACATTAACTAAAAATCAAAACCCTTATGCCTTGTTGAATCGCCAGGTTGGCAAACGGGTGTTAATTGAGTGGCGACCTAAAGCGAATGATAAAAAATACAACCGCAGAACTAAATCATTACCAAAGACACGACAACGCGTCATTAGGCCAATGACGCTCGGTGATGAAGAATATTTAGCTTATCGACGCTGGGTAAAGCGACAACGTGAACAAGTGGAAAAACATTCATCAGGACAAATAGGTTATATCCATATTCAACGTATGAATGATGCAAGTTTTCGCGATACTTATGCTGAAATATTAGGAAGACAGCAGTCACGTAAAGCGATGGTGATTGATACACGTTATAATTTGGGAGGCTGGCTACACGATGACTTGGCCATGTTATTTTCTGGGCAGCGCTATTTAGAGTTTGTCCCTCGTGGTCGTGTAGTGGGCTCTGATGCACATCGTCGTTGGCAGAAGCCCTCAATTGTTGTCATGAATGAAGCGAATTACTCAGATGCGCATATTTTTCCTTATGTCTATAAAGAGCTGGGTCTTGGCCAGTTGGTGGGTAGACCTGTGCCAGGAACAGGAACCGCTGTGTGGTGGAAAACGCTTTATACAGAAGACATTATTTTTGGCATACCACAGGTTGGTGTGAGAGGCATTGATGGACAATTGTTGGAAAACCAGGAATTACGTCCTGATTATCCTGTAGCTAATGACCCAGATCAACTTGTTAAAGGGGTTGATCAGCAGTTGTTAAAAGCTGTGGATGTCTTACTGGAGACTAGCAAACAATAGGGGCATTTTTACACATAGTAAATAGGAATTGGTTCTTTAATTGTTTGTTAATTGTTTCGTTTTATTTTGTGAGGAGAGTAGGATGCTCTCTTCACTATCCTGCCAAAGTATTTTTTTCA
>NZ_JAGSOY010000103.1 GCF_018837975.1 Zooshikella harenae
GGGATTTTTTCAGTAGTTGAATTTAAACTTTTTATAGCATCATTATTCGATAATGCTTTTAGTAATAAGCTAAAAAATAGTCCTGTTGAATAACCGTCTGAAATAGCATGATTGCGTACAAATATGAGCATAGCCTGTTTTAGGCTTAAAATATTAATCAGCTTCATACGCCACAGATTTTGTGAAGAATTAATTGGTTTTTTAAGTTCTTCTTGTAATTCATCTTCTGCGCTGGATAAATTACCAGCTTTGCTATGTGAGATTAAAACTCTATTAAAGTCATCATGCTCAGCAAACCAAAGCTGATCATTCTTTTCGATAATACAAGTTCGTAAAATTTGATATTTATTAAATAAAACATTAACTGCATGAATTAGTTTTTGAAAATCAATTTCTTTATCAATAAGTATATGCGTCAAAACCTGTGTATTACCGTTTAATTCTGAGTGCATTATGGCAAACAGAGCTTCTGTATTATCTAGTGGACGTACTAGCTTGGGCACAGCTTTATCAGAGGAATGAGAAATCATTTGCCAGCACTCCATACTATCCACAAAGATTAACGGTATTGTTAATCTTAACTTTAAATTCGTCAAATTGAATATTAGTAGTATCACCATTGGAAAGAGTACAACCATGGTCAACACTGTTTTTATCAGCACCAATAAAAACGTAATGCATCATATTTGGTAAAATAATGGATTGATGTTGCCATAACTTGGACATAATGGTTTCAAGGTCATAGGCTAGTGTGGAAAGGCCATTGCTCACTTTTCCAGCCCATACTGTTTTATCCTTTCGTCTAATGTGAACATGTCCTTCTGTATACATGGGAGGTTCACCAAGGAATAGAAAAGGATGAATGGCGCTATCAGTCATTTTACCATAAGAAAGATGAGCAGAGTTATTTCTAATTTGGCCTATGTCAGTCAGGTCATTACCAAAAGTGAAGCCTAGGTATCGAGGGTTACCTGTGTCGTCTATTTTAAAGATTAATACAATTTCTGCTTCTTCACAAATTAGCTTAGCTGTGTTTGTAAGAAATAAAGATTCTCCAGAGAGTTTTAATGAATGAGCAAAGCCTTTAAAAAACCAAGAAGGAAATCCATCTATTTGTCCATAAGAGTCCACTTTTTCTTTTGGTATCTTGTTTTTATGTGTCAGACCAAATCCACTTACCAACCCATGTGACCTATCATCAGGCAAAAATGGTACTCGATAAGTTGCTTTATGCTCCTTAGGCAGAAAACATCGTTTACCAACATGAAGAAGGTGGTTTAACAATTCTGAATACTTTACACTTGAGGGGAACTTTGTAAGTGTCTGGTATAACCCTTCACTTAGCTGGTAATAATCTGACTGTTCGTCAGTAAAGTTACGTTTTACCTCAAGGTATTTCATCCCACCAATTATACATTCTGCAATACTCGCCAATGCTTGACTCATAATCTCTCCTTTTACAAGTAAAAATTAATTTATTACTGCATAATCACTTCTACGAGGCAGGGCTTTCTATGAGTCAATATGTAGTCTATGGCATTTTCTAGTGACGACTCTAGCGCTTTTAGGGTGTTGGCTTTGCCCGCATTGTAGATATTAAAAGAATCAGCAAGAGCCAGAAAATCAACTGGATTTTCATGAAAGCTTGTAGCAACATCAGAATTTACCTGGTCCCTCTTTCTCGCTAAGGCAATAATTTCGGCATGCTGCTTAGAATTAAGATACAACTGGTTATTCATAACAATAGTTAGGAGAGGAATGTCGTATTGAGATAGCGTCCATAGACCACTAGGCGTATAAAGAAAATCGCCATCAGATTGCAAGTTAATACAAATTGTATCGTCATCTTTATGGGCTAACGCAGCGCCAATTGATGCACCTAGACCATATCCAAGCCCAGCTCCACCGCTTAATCCAAGATAACACCCTTCACGATCTAGGTCCCATAATTTTTTTACCCAAGCATCTATGGTAACGCTCCCGGTATTAGTAACAATCCAGTTATAAGATTTAAGATTATCGTGGATAGTAGCTAATGCTGAGGACACATGTATGACGTCATCATCACGATGGGATACTTGAAAATCCAGCCACTTAGTGCGTGCCACATCATGTTGATATTTAATTTTACCAATACGGTTTGCACGCATGGAGTCAAAAGATGAATTTGTTTGACGCTTAGTAATAATTTTTAAAATCTTTTGTAAAGAATGGTTAAGGTGAGCATGCAAAGAAAGGTTTACAGGCATTAAATGCTGATAATCAGTCACAGAGCTACTCATCAGCATATCGTTACTACTTAAAGTTGCAATATAAGGTTGCTGATTAAAAGCGTCGGGAGCTGGGCAGTTCAATGCTCCCCATAAATCCTGAACTTCTAATGCCAAAATAAAATCAGATGAATTAATAATATCTTCTGCTTCATCAACAATGGATAAAGAGTGCGTGTTTGGAAAATTGTAGCGGCCCCCTCTATCAACGACTGCTATGCCAAGTTCATCTGCAAGCATTATCAAAGTTTCAACAGTTGCAGAGTCTTTCCCTGAAAAGTCCACAATTAATATTGGAAAAGATGATGAAAGAAGTTTATGCGCAATAAATTCAGCAAAAGAATCATCTATAGCAGGTAATACCGATCCTAAAGTAGTTTCTGCAGGGTATAGGATAACATCATCACCCAGTTTTTCTTCCTGAACTGCAGCATCAAGGGAAATAAAAACAGGTCCCTTAGCTTCAGTATTCATTAGTCGTAAGCCACGGTATAGCGATTCGATAGTCGCTTTTTGGCTGATGGGTAAGTCAGTCCATTTAGTAAAACCTTGTAACATTGAGTCTATTCCCTGGGAAGTATGTATCCAGTCGATCCAGGGACGACGTTTGCTCGCATCTAAGGGGCCATTACCTCCTAGAACTAACAATGGAACTCTATCACACCAAGCATTGAAAATTGCCATACTGGCATGCTGGAGACCAATATTAGCATGTACTAAAACGACCATGTGTTTGCCACAAGCCTTGTAGTACCCATGCGCAATTGCAACTGAAATTTCCTCATGGCATGACATTATTATCTGCGGAGTATTTTTCTGCTCACGCAAATTAACCAATGAATCGTGTACTCCCCTAAATGATGCTCCTGGGTTAAAAGACACATAATCGATACCTTGTTGAGTTAAAAACTCAACAATTAAATCTGAAAAATATTTCATTCATATCTCCAATTATTACTTCAAGTGCCTTAACATTTTTAAAAACTATCCTATACAACCAGCAAACGTATATTGGCTAAGCAGAGACGTTTTGCTAACGCCTAGTCCCGTGACTGGTTTAATTAAAACTGTATGATTATTCCGATCAATTTCTGGAACAGGTGTGATTACCATGTCAGGAAAAAATCTGTCATGTTGACCAGATTCAATAGTGAAAAAATCTTTAAATAGCAAGGCTAATTGACGTTCTGCAGCAATTAGTGGACCGACTTCTGCTACTTGTACACCGATCTGATATTGCAGTTTATGTTTACGAGCAAATTGAATAAATTTGATAGATTTAAGTAGACCTCCACATTTTGAGATACGAATATTAAATGCATCACATGCACAGAGTTTAACTGCTTCTTCTGCATCAGAGAAATAACACAGTGACTCATCGAGCATGATGGAAATACCAAAATCTTTCTGAAGTTTTGCTAGCTCAATAAAATTTCTTTTATTAATTGGCTCTTCAAAAAAATTTATATTGTACTGGGATAATGCTTTAATGTGCTGAATGGTTGTTTCGATACTCCATGACATATTAGCATCAATTATTATTAGGGGTACAGGACCTGATTGATAACGAACTGCTTCTATGATGGAAAGAGTCTTTTTTAACTCTCTGTCTGCCTTAATCTTAATGACTTTAACCTCTGACAGTTCTGCACTAAGTTGTTTGGCATCCGTTTCAAAGTTCAGGACGTGGGTAAATGTGTATTCAGTTTCCTCAATCAATAAAGTCGTTAAGTTAAGCGCATCTGCAACTAACCTCGCTACAGAACACTGTTCTGATTGAGCTAAAAAATCTAAGATAGCCAGCTCGAACAAGCATTCAAGGCTATTACTTTGAGGTAGACCAAGGTAGTTTGCAGTACCGTTTTCAAACATGGTTTTCACAACCTGTTTAGCTGATGCAGCAAATATACGGTTATAAATGAAAGATAAATCAACCTGAGCTGCAGCATGCAAAACAGCATCTGAGGTTTCACCTGTCACATACTTTCGTGGGGCACATTCACCAATTCCTGTAATGCCTGACGTTTGTAAGAGTAATACAACACTATCAGCATTTTTGCGTCTGAATGCTGCATGACTAAAGGAAATAGCCATCGGTTGATCAACCTTATAGAGGGCTGCTTCAAACACAGTGAATATTTCCCTTGCTGACGGTTAAATATGAAACCCAGTTAACAAGCGAATTTTTTACTTCAGTAAAAAATAAGTAGTGTTTGCTTGTTGGAAGATGAACAATAGTACCTTTGCCAGCCGTTAAGTCCTGAAATACCGAAAGAGCTGAAGACAGATCAACAACAGTATCATCTGTGCCAGAAATAAAAACTACTGGCTTTTTGCAGTTCCAGTTTGATCCTAGGTAATATTCTTCCAAATCTAGTAAATGCTTTCTGGAGCGACTTACCAACTTTCGAGTTGCTAATGTGTCATCATCTATGAAAACTGAATAGCGAGAATCAGAAGTAAAGTCTTCAGCATGAAGTCCTGCATCCCATAGTTCATCACTTTTATCGAATCTGATTTTTTCTAACTCTTTTTCATTTAAGGTAGAATAAAGTTTACCAAGCCAAGCGGAGCAGAACACAACACTATCAAACTTTATCGTGAACCCTTTGTAGTTTAATAATGCAGCGAGAATTGAACCTCCAAGACAGTGGCCAAATAAGTTTATGGGTACTGACTTTGGTAGCTTATTTAAACAATGTGAAATCGCTAAAGTATAATCCAAAAGTAATTGGTTCACTGGAGGAATAATCTGTCGTTCCCCCTCGCTCATTCCGCACCCTCTCCGATCAATACAGATGAATGCCAGATTATTAGAAGCAAATAAGTTACCTACCTCCCAAAGCCATCCTCCATGACTTTGCAAACCATGAAAATAAAAAACGACACCTTTAATTTCAGTAGGTATCCATTTGTGCGCGGCTAAACGCACCTGATCTATAAGAATAAATTCAATTTCTTTAGTAGTTGTACTCATAATTAAATTCCGGCGTTGAATTGTTAGTTTTGTAAATCAAGAATTTCTTGTACAAAGTTGATATCCTGGTAGAAAGGTTTGTATTTATATTGCGCAGCATTCGCTGCACTCCGTTTATAATCTACATAACGGGTAATGGCATTATCCGGTACAGTAATAACTTCAATTCTTCCGAGCCTTTTACTTTCTCTTTTTGACTCGACTTTGGCCATTTAGAAGCTAAGGCATTGGAGGTAAAGCAATACAGTTAGTGTTTATAACCTGAATTAACTCATGTCTAATGAAAACCATGATATGAATTAATTCTAACCTGTTGTTTCTAATAGCTTATTTTTAGCTGTCATGTGTATTGAATGATGGCCAAAGTCGAGTTTGATGCATATTCAATATTGACTTTTTGTAAGCAACCATCAATTTTTTCAGCGATTTCATCATTTGATACACTCAAATCAGAGGGTGTTTCGAGCATCAAAACATAACGTGGAATATGAGCCCATTTTGGACCACACATATACAAGCCCAAATCAATATTATTTTGTTGCGAAAATGTGGAAATAGCTTCTGTTACCTGATCTTCGGTCAGTTTTTCACCAGTAAATGAGTGAAAAATACCATCCCTTCGAATAAAATTGAGTCTTGGAACATTTCCCTCAAATCCTTCTACCCGAAAGATATCACCTGTTGCTAACCTGTATAGCCCATTAGCTTGAGACATAATGAGGTGGTATTCTTTACCTGTTTCAAGTTGGTTAAAAAGTAAGGTATTCGTGCTCTGAGCAGGGTTTAGTACATCACTCATATCAACTTCAGCTGGCACAAATTCGTAAAAAGCCTGGTTGATTGCTAATGGTTGGCTTGTCAAACTTTCGTCAACAGGAATGGTCACAACACCTTCGGTTCCACAAGTCATGAAAGGTATCTGGGTTACTCCAGGTAAAATCTTATTGAGTAAAGGTCTATATAGTTTTGCTGATGCCGATACCCAACAACTAAATAAACTAAGACTAGGCCATATATCTTTAAATGAGATGTTTTTTGTATTAAGTATGCTGGTAAGTTGTTTGGCTAAAGTCGCATTTGGTTCAAAAAGTTTTTTACCATTTAAAGTACCAAGATGAATATCATTAATTAATCTTTCCTGTTGGCTTAATAATATATCCCACATCGAAATAAGCGTGCTAGGATTGATTGTACTGATGAAATGTAATGGCTTACCAATGAGAAAGCGAAGTCGATGGTACATTCTTTCTTCGTGAGACCCGGGCATTCCAGAAACAAACCAAGGTGCGTTTAACCAGGGAGGTGTCCAGTCATTTTTATCTAGTCTTGGATATCGATTACTTATACTTTGGTATGCTAAACCCTTGATAAATTCTGAAGGCTCTTCTAAAACAGTTTGCATATCCAACACTGCATATGGGTCAGAAAGCATTTCAGGACAATGATGCATATATGTTGACCACATGGCCTTTATTGCCGGAACTCTGTAATGATTCATCCAATGCTGTGTATACGGCACCTTTTTTGCTGAGCCAGTTGTTCCACTGGTTTTTAGCCAACGCATGACTGGACTACAACTTAGTACACCTCCTTTGGCATCAATTTCCCGTTCAATATAGGGAATAAAGTCTGCATAACGTTTGATAGGGATTTTTTTTCGATATTCATCTACATTCACAGTATTGAGACGATAATTTTCTTCTTTCCACATTAATGAATTTTGACCTAATCGAATGATATCCTCTAACACTGTAGTTTGTACTTCATTAGGGTGTGCCAAACAGTATTTAAAGTGGTTACTATGAAATTGGCAGTCTTGTTGAAATGAGTCTTTGAGTAAAGACCAGTCATTTTTCCAGCTTGTATTTAACATCATGTCCACTTCTTAAAGTTAGTTTTTGGGCTTTGAACCCACCATCTGAACCAAATTAACGATCAATTAATGACATCATTTTTTCTTCGTAGCGTGGCCCTGCAACAGATAAATTATTCAGTAAATTTCCTAGCTCTTGTTGAATAGATTCATCCAATATAACTTCTGCAGCTTTAATATTTTCCTCCAAGTATTTACGACGTTTTGTACCTGGAATAGGCACAATATTTTTCCCTTGTGTTAATATCCAGGCTAAACATAATTGTGAAGGTGTAATGCCTATTTCTGAGGAAAGTTCCATTACGCGATGAGTGATACTTAAGTTACTATCAAAATTTTCATTTTTAAATCGTGGATCAAGAGATCTGAAATCACTGGTTGTATAATCTTCGGCTTTCTTAACTGTACCAGTTAAAAAACCACGACCGAGTGGACAAAAGGTAATTAACCCGATATTCAATTGCTTTAAGAGTGGACGAATAACGTCATCTAGGTTACGCTCCCAAAGGGAGTATTCACTTTGAATGACAGAAAGAGGATGTATGGCATGTGCCCTACGAATTGTATTTTCACCAGCTTCACACAACCCAAGATAAAGAACTTTTCCTTCCTTAACCAAGTTTCCCATTTCACCTATCACATCCTCAATAGGAACGTTTGGATCCACTCGATGCTGGTATAAAATATCGATATAATCAGTATCAAGCCGTTTTAAAGATTCGTCGACTACTTTACGTATATGTTCAGGACGACTGTTAACTCCAGTTACTTTTCCATTCTGAAAGATGAAGCCAAACTTTGTTCCAATTTGAATTTTTTCTCGTATTCCTCTAAATGCTTTTCCAAGCAACTTTTCATTAAGAAAAGGTCCATAATTTTCAGCACTGTCAAAATAGGTTACCCCTAACTCTACTGCACGATGTAACGTCGCAATAGACTCTTCATCGTTGGTTTCTCCATAAAACTGACTCATACCCATGCAGCCAAGTCCAATTTTAGAAACAGATAGTCCTTCGTTACCTAACACTCTTTTATCGAGCATATTTTATCCTCTAATTTAATATTTGTTTTAATGAGCTGATACAGAAAGGTCTGTATCAAGCAAGCGAAAAAATTAATACGCTATTGTTGCACCACCATCAGCCAACACTTTTGAACCAGTTACATAGCCCGTACTTGCAAGGAACAGTATTGCTTTAGCTATATCACTGGCTTTTCCTACCCGCCCAACGGGCAAACGGTCAGCTGCCGCTAAATACATTTGTTCGCGATGAGCAGGCTCTATATTCGACCACAGGGAGGTAGCCACTAAACCAGGTGATACGCTATTGACTCTGACTGGTGCTAATTCAAGCGCAAGCCCTCTGGCTAAAGCGTCAATTGCAGCGTTGATAGCTCCTTGTAATACGGCTGTTTGTCGAGGGCGTTCTGATAAGTAGCCTGAAATTAAGGTCAGTGATCCCCCTGACTTAATATTTGCTGAACGTGCTACATGGTATGCCCCCCAAAATTTACTATTCATTGCTGAGTAGGCTTGTGATAAATCAAGCTCTTTAACTGATCCCATAGGCGTATCTGCAGCAGAAATAACGATGTGATCCCAAGTATTAGTTTCTTTAAAAAAAAATTTCACTGATGTTTCATTGGTTATATCTAGGCACTCAGTTTTCATTGTAAGCTCAGCTATCTCAAGTGCATGGTCTAGCTTTTTCTGACTTCTTGAAGCAATGGTCACCAGTGCTTCTTCTTGAGCAAATGCTTTGGCAGTAGCTAATCCAATACCAGTACTACCACCAATAATTAATATTTTTTTACCTTGATGTTCTTTCATGAATTCTCCAATTTGATTTACTTTTTATTATCCCGATTGAATCTTTGAATAGCTTGATTTATCTACTTCAACAATTTGTACAGATAAACTTGTTTCACTTTCGGCGAGTGATCGAAAAAAATGTTTTTTTAAAATGTTTAACGCAGTCTGACTGATATATTTTTTTTCTTCCTCATTTTTTCCTGACATCACTTGAAGTGATAGTGAGATAAAAATGTTTTCTTTTGCTCCATTTCCTATGTAATAAATATCATGTTTAATGACACGACTTTTAAAGTCTTCTTTTTTAAACTTCCAGGCTTTCATTAAAGCATTGTGTAAATCTTCAAATAAAATTCTGAAATTTAACGAGTCAACCTGGTTATTACTATATTCAAGAATACAGTGCGGCATATATAGACTCCAATCTGGAAAAGGTCGGACTTAATCACTCCAATCAATAAAGTCATTTTGATAAACTAATGGGTTAGATCAAGCAGTGGCTTTTTTAAGCGTAGTGATTGAGTATGGAACAATTGATTTACCAATACAGAACATTGATTTAAACATTGCTAGTACAAGTACGAGTGCAGAAATTACGTACACTTCACGAATATTTACGGCAATTGTTGCTGCATGATCAGATACTATGGCGCCAAAAACAGCCACCCCTAAGGCGCCCGCAAATTGTCGTCCAGTATTTAATATTGCTGAAGCTGTACCAGATATGTTTTTGTCAACGCTGCCTATGACTACTGTGGTTGTTGCTGGAATTGCTGTACCCATTCCGAGTGTAACCATCATCATGCCAGGGACCATGGGGAGCAGTGCTGAGTAATTAGGCATCAAGGCTAGATAAGCATAGCCCAGAGCAGCAACAAAAAGTCCACCTGAAATAGCCACCCTATATCCGACTTTTCGAATGAGGGACACACTAGCAAGATTGGCTATGACGATGACGCCAGTCAGCGGTAGAAAAGCTGCACCAGTTTCAGCGGGTGAATAGCCAAGTACATGATGAAAATACAAGCTTAATACGAAAATCAAACCATAAAATGTCAAACTAAGTAGCGAAGCCGACAGCACTGATGATGAAAATGGCAAAATTCTGAATAGATGTAATGGTACAATTGGATTGTAAGCCGTTGCCTGGCGGATTAAAAAAGCAGTAATTGAAATTGCAAAAATTATAATACCATCTGTAACAAAATTGTCACCCAATCCATGACTTCCGGCCCTAATTAAACTACTAATGAGTACTAATAAACCGACAGTTATTATGATTTGTCCAAGAAAATCAAACTGCCCTTTATTGCTTCGAGTAGTTTCAGAAATCACTTTAATTGTAATGAATGTTGCGAATATACAGATTGGAACATTTACATAAAAAATCCAACTCCAGCCTATAGTAGAAACTAAAAGGCCTCCTAATATCGGACCAGCAGCTGTTGCTATTGCGCCAGATGCGGCCCAAATACTGACAGCTTTTGCTCTTAAAACATCATCTCCTTTGCAGGCATGGGCAATCAAAGCAAGGGATGTTGGTAAAACTAAGGCACCACCAAATCCTTGTACTGCCCGTGCAGCGATTAACAATTCTGTAGAGGTAGACATTCCACATACAAGTGATGCGAAACCAAATACGCTAAAGCCTGCTAAAAAAATTCGTCGACTTCCCCAGCGATCACCCAGAACACCTGCCATTAGTAAAACAACTGCAAGAGCAAGTGTATAAGCATCAATAATCCACTGCATACCAGAAATATCACTATCTAGCTGCATGCTTATGGAGGGTATGGCGACATTGACGATAGTAACGTCTAACTGAATAATTACAAACGCCAAACAAGTCGCTACGATTGTCCAAAAACGTTCTTTTTTTACTGGCATATGAATCCTCGAAAAAAGTCAAGCGGTAGTGAAAATAATCACAGAAAAAGAACAAACAACATCAACCGTCATTGAGTAATAGTTTTAATATTCAATTTTTTTGAGAAAAGATAAATGGGCTGTTAATTACTGGACTACAAACTGCTAGTTTGTAATTGATGTACTATACGTATCAAGCTGTATAGAGCTAAAGAGTTAGTATCAGTAGAAGTAAAATAAGGAAATACCCAAGAACTCAGTTTGATTTTCTGGGCTATACCTTTTGTGGACGGGTATGTAAAAGTAATAAGTCAAACTGTTACTTTATTGGATTTAACCCGGCGGTAAGTAATACGTCACTCAAGGCAATGCGGCAAAAGACGAGAAAATTAAACTGGCGAAATAGGTCGGATTTAGAACTCATCGATATAGCCCGGTTGTACAATCCTGTATTACAAGGATGGCTCAATTATTATGGGCGTTACTATCGGTCAGCACTTTATCCAGTATGGCGCCATTTCAATAAAACACTGGTTGCATGGGCAATACGCAAATACAAACACTTGAAAAGAAGAAAGATCAAGGTGTCAAAAATTCTGGAAAAAATAAAAGAACGACAGCCAAACTTATTTGCTCACTGGCGTGCAGGAATGACAGGATCGTTTGCTTAATGGGAGCGGTATGAATCGAGAGGTTCCCGTACCGTTCTGTGAGAGGTTGGCGGGGAAGTTCCGCTGATCTACTCTCCAGTTTATTAGATTAAAAACAAACTTATTTTAGGCGCACTTAACTTGCTAATGCACAGAATTGTTCAAAAAGTGTCTTGCCTTTTGCCATTGAGTTATCCAACTGACTTTTTCTTAGCTGA
>NZ_JAGSOY010000104.1 GCF_018837975.1 Zooshikella harenae
GTGTTTATTCGATGTGCCTTCTGTTAAACCAAAGGCTTTTAGTTCCTCAGCCTCTGGTGCTCCAGGACTCACACAGATAAAAATATGATCAAACTCCATATTGTATCCTTAATAAAACAATTGTTGAATATAGCTTACCTAAAGTTTATCTTGAAAGCATTATTTATCCTTTACTATACTCTTCATGAATAATTTTTAGGGCTTGTTGTCCGCGTTCTTCGTCCTAGACACTTATTAATATAAGCTCTTGGGGCTTCAGCACCTGATGGCTGATCCTAAAAAAACTTCATTATGGGTATATAAATTATTATTGAATATTACGCTGATAGGTAATAGGTATACACTCTATCTGAATTGTACAATGTAACTATATTGGTTAATAAGTCTATGCGTGATTATATTTTCTGAGTGTCAGATTAAATCTTTATTCTAGGATTTACTTTAATTATTATAGGTAAATTAAATGCGGGAAGATTGCGAATAGGAACTAAATAATTTTTTAAATCCATTAAGTAGTATTCTTTAAGGCTTATGTAATTACATTGCTACTTTATAGGAGTGCCAAATAAAGCTCTAATCCGCAGCCATAAAATCTCAATAATAGCGCCTGCTATTTTAACAATAAAATCAGTAATATATAGGAAGAGTGCTATTGCTGCAACTATTACAACAAAAATAACCACACCTATCCAGATCCAGACTCTATTTTTATTGCCCATGTGGACTAGCCTGCTTTACATAAATTAGCTTAAAGCTATGTAAAATAGAAATTATTCTAAATTCTTTATCACTAGTTGATTGTCATTCAGGTGAGGAAATTTCTTACGAATCATATCAACAGCTTCTTCAAAGTTTATTTCTGCATAAACAGTCCATTGACCTGACTCATCAATAATTTCTACGTCATAAAAGCTTTCATGAAGGAACCCATCAATGGCTTTATACTCATCTTTTGCATCCACAAGCTCAATATCAAATAAAGCCATCTTTTACCCCTTCAAGTACAATCTTTACAAGGAAGTATAGCTAAATCAGCAAAAATGGCACCAGCTTGACTGAAGCAGTGCTTTTTGATTGAGAAAGGTTCTCCCACAACCTGTTTCCATATTGCTTTCAAAGCAGTCAATGAATTTAATGGTAAGCCAGGCCTCCGCCTTAAAATATGCACCAGGCTACTATGCTGCTTTTCTTTATGATCCTGATGGGAATAACATTGAAGCTGTTTATCGCCGATAGGTCTTTTGATGTATTAATATCAAAACTAAAAAAAGGTAAGCCTCAGTAGAAGCTTACCTATAAACTGCGTGATTGCGTCATTAGGATCAAGACATTAGCACTATAAAATATTTATCTATACAAGCCTGTTAAGAGTCAATAGCAGTGTTTTTAAGGTTATTTTAGAGCTATTAGACAAATATCTTTCTAAAGTGAAATATAAGACTACTTAGTTACACGTCCTAGGATCTGAACCTTCCTTTAGACAAAAACCAATCGACCCCTCATAGCACAGTTCTCCATCCACCCAGGTTGCACCACAAAAGTTTGCCAGATCTAAATTAGCCCCTTTAAGATTTGCAGACGTTAAGTTAGCACCACGAAAATCTGTAGAAGATAAATTAGCATTCGATAAATTGGCATAGCTAAAATCAGATTCTATTAATTGGGCATATCTCATATTGGCATTGCTGAAATTTGCATAACTATAATTTGATGAGCCTATTTCCGCCCCTTCAATGGAAGCATGGCTAAAATCTGCATACTTAAAGTTTGCTTTCGCCATCATTGTGTAATTTAAGTTAGCACCTTGTAAGTTAGCTGCGGAAAAGTCAGCAAAATGCAAGGTGGCACCCGTTAAAATGCTATTTGATAGGTTTGCTTGAATTAACTTGGCGCTTGAAAGGTTTACTACATTTAATGTCGAACCTTCTAAATTAGCAAAAGACATATTGGTGTCTTGAACTTCTGCATAATATAGAATTACCCCCTTCATATCGGCAAATCTGAGGTCTGCATCATTCAAATAAACTCCATAGAGATTGGCATTACTTAGATTTGCGTGAGTCAACGCTACATTGTTGTAATCCTTACGGGGGATGCTGTTTCCTTGAGTTAAATCTGCATCACTAAGATCGCATTTTGAAAGATTTTTAACGCTGTTAATAGCATTTTCGTAGCATATTTTATCGTAGGCACTTGCAAGTGATGATAAGCCTAACAAACTAAAAAAGACTAAAGCTGATTTATTAGTTAACATAATCCTTGTCCTTCATAATCCCTCAAGTGATCGACTTATACCCTTCACTGTGGGTATAGATGGGTTGATATTTTATACACCTTGAAGGATGGGGCTTTATACTAAACCTGAATGTAACTTAACAGCCCCATTAGACACGAAGTGTAGTGTTTTCTGCAAGAGTCAAATTTTTATAACTAATTCAATACCTAAACTGAAAAGGTGGGTTAATTAATAAAGGTAGCAAATGTCTTAGTATTTAGTTATAGGGTGTGGAGGTGTAGAAAAGTATTTTAAGATAAAATTTACTTTGGTTTTGCTAGTGGGTACTAGCGGCCTTGGAAAAAGTCTTAAAACTAAATTAATTGTTTTTTTGCTGGTGAGTAGGATTGTCGGCTATTTTTTTATTGATTTTTACTAATGTAGCGATGTGGTTTTTTAATGAGAACTTACGCCAACTACTATTTTCTATTTCTTTCAATCTTTTTTTAGTTTCCCCTTCTGCTATCTCTTGCATTTTACTCAAAATATCATCTGGAATAGGAACCTCTTCATCTATAATGTATTCAACAAGTGATTTTACTCCCCAATAAGGATCTTGCTCATACGAAAGATAAATATTAAATCCTTCTTTCAGCATAGATACGGTAGTGAATTTTGCTCCCTTTCTTCCCAAATCCGTAGGTAGATTGTTAATCAAATCAAGCATCCATTTTTCAATTGGATCTTCATATTTAAACAGATCGCGGATTTATAAACCACTTATGTATTTTCTTTTGCGTCATTTGTATTGAGCATAACTATTAATAAACGTCACTAAGGCCGGGTAGATACAGGGGGAAACTCTAGGGCAATCGCATATAACTTTACCTTTATAAAAGCCATTTTCTAAAGCACCTTTGTTCAAAGTGGGCATAATGCCCTTCGAACACGTCGTGAATCCTTCCCTGGAGGCTTGGCTGCCGCATCCTTGCGGCAAACAGTTCGATGAGCATTATTCAGACTTTATCTACCACTGATGTACATTGAAATACTACAGAAGTTCATTTAATCATGATTGAGGTATAGCAAAATGTGGGTTTGCAGTGCTTGAATTTGTTTGTGAAACAGGTGCAGGGAGCACCGTTAGCAGTAGAGACCAAGGATGGTCTTCTGCTGCGGGAGGAGCAAATGAATTCATGCATTGCATTGGCACAATCTATATTCATTACGAACTATGTTTTATATGCAATTCCCCTGAGTTAGGTATGGCCCTCTCACTTACTGCATATGACGTGTATGGTTGTTACTGGTCTGTCTATGAAAGTCAGCAATTCCTATTGTGGCTTTCATTCGTAATTTTTGGACTTGCTGGTCATAATAATATTGAAAAACACTAATCTAACAGAAACCATAACGATCATATGGCTAACTTTGAAGTGTGGTTTACCTTTTCGCAAGGTGAATATGACATTTGTGAGGGAGAAATCTAAAATGTTAACGGTCTATACTGGAGCGTTTATGAGACCCGTTTTGGGACGCTTTTGTTAAAGTGTCACTATTTGACCGGTAAAGTGTCTATCTCATTAGCGCTTTGAGGCTTAATCTTTCAGTAAAGAGAAGGAAAACTCTTTATGTCTATTAGCCTTCTATACCTATAGTGATGGGTATAAGAAAGGCTATAATTTCTTCTCTGCTGCGGCCTTCAACTATTGTGATTCTGATGGAATCAGCGTGAGATTTACTAATTTTTGAACAATATGTGTTACTTGAAAAAATTATCTTAGCCAACATATTAGGTTCCGCCTGTAAGGAATCGAACTGTTTATTACAAGACAAGTTGCAAGCTTATGATAAAGATCGAGCACCTTAGCAAAAACTTTGACTACTTTGAGGCAGTTAAAGATATTTCATTCTCGGTAACCTCTGGAGAAGTATTGGGCTTTTTGGGGCCTAATGGCGCAGGGAAATCGACGACTATGAAAATGATTTGCGGCTTTTTAACGCCCACTAATGGCGCTATATCCGTCTTTGAACATGATGTTGTTAAAGACCCATTAGCCGCTAAGCAATTAATTGGCTACTTGCCTGAGGGGGCACCAGCTTATGCTGATATGACGACACTGCAGTACTTACGTTTTATTGGTGAAATTCGTGGGTTTAAAGGCAAGGAACTTCAGCAGCGTATTGATAAAGTCGTTGACGACCTGGCTTTACACAGTGTGTTTACCCGTCGTATTGAAAACTTATCCAAAGGTTTTAAACGTAGGGTTGGTATTGCTCAAGCGATACTGCATGATCCGAAAGTATTGATTCTTGATGAACCTACTGATGGACTGGACCCAAACCAAAAGCATCAAGTGCGTAACCTGATTCGAAATTTATCCAAAGATAAAATTGTTATTATTTCGACACATATCTTGGAAGAGGTGAGTGCTGTATGTAATCGGGCCATTATTATTGCCAAAGGTGAGCTGGTTGCAGATGGTAAGCCCGCTGAGCTGGAAGCCCGCTCGCGCTATCACCACGCTGTCACATTGCAGGTGGATACTGCTAATGATGTGTTGGATGATCTTACTGCGTTAGATGCAGTGGCAGAAGTTGAGGTCAGTCCGGAAAGCACCAAGCGATTTACGCTGATTCCTAAGTCAGGTGCTGAAGTTTTCCCTGGTGTGAATAAACTTATTCAGGATAAAGATTGGGTAGTTGAACAGCTCTTTGTAGAACGTGGTCGGCTTGATGATGTCTTTCGCAATGTCACCATGAAAGAGTCACGGGCAGAGGAGGTTGCCTGATGGGCAAAGTAGGCATTATTTTTAGACGTGAACTAGGCAGTTATTTTGCCACGCCATTGGCGTATATTTTTATTGTGATTTTTTTATTGCTCACCAGTGTTTTTACCTTTTACATTGGTGGCTTTTATGAGCGACGACAAGCTGACTTGTTGCCCTTTTTTGATTTTCACCCTTGGTTGTATTTATTTTTAATACCTGCCATTGCCATGCGGTTATGGGCAGAAGAACGTAAGTCTGGCACGCTGGAACTGTTGTTAACATTACCTATTACATTGCGTGATGCGGTGTTGGCTAAATTTTTAGCAGCATGGGCATTTACTGGCATTGCTTTGGCACTGACATTTCCAATTTGGATCACGGTGAATGTACTGGGTAACCCTGATAATGGTGTCATTATTGCCAGCTATTTAGGTAGTTGGTTGATGGCGGGTGCCTTCCTGGCGATTGGCTCCTGTATGTCAGCACTGACAAGCAATCAGGTGATTGCTTTTATTCTCACAGTTGTCGTGTGTTTTATCTTTGTGGTTGCGGGTTCAGCTTTAGTACTGGACTTTTTCCAGTCTTGGGCACCAACTGTACTGCTTGATACGATTGCGTCTTTAAGCTTTCTGACGCACTTTACTGCAATTAGTAAAGGTGTGCTCGATTTACGTGACTTGATGTATTTCCTGATTATGATTGCCGCCTGGTTATTTGCAACCGCAGTCATTATTGATATGAAAAAAGCAGATTAAGGAGTGGGAAAATGACCAGGAAACTCTTTTCTCGGGCAGGTTTATTGATTTTGGCAATATCAGTATTACTGTTGGTATTGTTGATAAATAATGTGATCAAAAACTGGCGGGCAGATTTAACCGAAGATAATTTATATACGCTATCTGATGGTACACATAATATGCTGCGTAATTTACAGCAGCCTGTTAAGTTGGAATTGTTTTTCTCTAATAAGCTAACTAAGGACTTGCCACGACTACGTAGTTACGCTAAGCGAGTACGTGAATTATTGGAAGAATATTCGCTTATCGCTGGTGATAATCTTAACTTTGAGATTATCGATCCTGAGCCCTTTTCTGAAGCTGAAGATAAAGCTGCAGAATATGGGTTGCAAGCAATACCAACCAGTGCCGGTGGACCTGAAGTTTACTTTGGTTTAGCGGCTACAGGTGATTCAGGTAACCAGGAAGTGATTGAGTTTTTCCAGCTGGATAAAGAAGAATTTCTTGAGTATGACATCAGTAAACTGATTTATGCGGCCAGCCAAAAAGAAAAGCCGAAACTGGCGCTGGTCGCAGGTCTTCAGGTGGATGGTGGCTTTAACCCCATGACACGTCAGCCTTCACAACCTTGGGTCGCGGTTTCCCAGTTAGATATGCTATTTAACGTTGAGAGGTTGGGGCTCGATTTTAATAAAATCAATGATGATGTTGATTTGCTGATTGTTATTCACCCCAAGGATATTTCTGATGATGCGCAATATGCCATTGACCAGTATGTGCTGGAAGGTGGCAATGCGTTGATATTTGTTGACCCTGTTGCCAGCCAGGATACTGGAGGGGGCGGTATGATGGCCTTTGGTCCTAAAGCCTCTAACCTGGAAGCTTTATTTAAGGCATGGGGATTAACCATGACCAAAAATAAAGTCGTAGGGGATGCAAAACATGCGCTATCAATCAGTCAGGGTCAAGGTCAGCGTCCTGCTCGTCACTTAGGTATTGTTGGTTATGGCAAAGAAAACTTTGCCAAAGACGAAGTAGTCATGGCTGATTTGGAAGTCATTAATTTTGCAACAGCGGGTGCCTTAGAACCTATCGAAGGTGCAACAACAACATTTACACCCTTGATCCAATCCAGTGATCAGGCCATGTTGATTGAGGCGAGTAAGTTTGCTTTTCTGCAGAATCCAAGCACCTTGTTTAATGACTTTAAACCAACAGGTGAACACTATACTGTTGCTGCACGCATTCAAGGCTCTGTCAAAACAGCATTTCCTGATGGACCGCCAGAGAAAAAAGAAGAGCAGGATGAGGCGGACCAAGCAAATGCTGATGCAACGGGTGAAGCAGAAAGTGAAACAGCAGCTAAGGCAGATGATAACGCGGCAGGTGAAAATACGTCAGTTGATGAAAAAGCCAAAGCAGATGAGCCAAAAACTGAAGAAGTCGCTGCTGTTGACGCAAATGCTAAGGCTAATACAATAGATGAAGCTAAAGGGCAGGAGGAAGCAGAAGATAAAGAGGAAGAAGTTTTATTCCCTGATCCATTAACAGCTTCAAAAGGTGACATTAACGTGGTGGTTATTGCTGATACTGATGTATTAGGTGATCCATTATGGGTGAGTGTCCGTCAGTTTTTTGGACAAACATTTGCACAACCTTTTGCGGGTAATGGCGATTTGTTTATCAACTCAGTTGATAATATGCTCGGTAATGCAGACTTAATCAGTATCCGTGGCCGTGGCCAGTTTTCCCGTCCGTTTGATCTGGTTGATGCCATTGAGCGTGAAGCGGAAGATAAATTCCGTGAAAAAGAACGTGAGTTGCAGAAACAGCTAGAAGAAACAGAAAGTAAATTATCTGAGTTGCAATCCTCAAAGGATGGAGAAGAAAAACTCACCTTAAGCCCAGAGCAAAAGCAGGCATTAGAACAGTTCCAAGCTGAGAAGTTACGTATCCGTAAAGACTTACGAGAAGTGCAACATCAGCTAGGGCAGGATATTGAAGATCTGGGTACTTTGATTAAACTGCTTAATATCTTATCTATTCCCTTATTACTCACATTATTATTAATGGGTAATCACTTTATCCAGCGTCGTCGTCACTTGGCGTAGACCCCTAATGTATGGAGTTTGATTTTGTGAGTTTAAACCCAGCCTTTGTGCTGGGTTTTTTATATTTGAGTTTAGGATTTTTAAGATAGGTACCTTCATGTTTAAGGTAAAACCATGGCGGATCGTTTTCTTGTGTTTTGTCGTGATATTAATGAATGAACTACGAGCTGCAGAACCATTTGTGTTGGTGACACTGGATGATCAGGATAAAAATCATGTACGTTTGATGACGCAAGTATTAGTTGGTGCCTATGCTGAGCTTGATATGGCGATCGATTTGAGGCTGCTACCTAATAAACGCTCACTTGAAGCTGTAAATTTAGGGTTGGCTGATGGTGAAGGAGGGCGCATTGCTGGTATGGAAAAAGTTTATCCTAATCTAGTGATGGTGCCTGAGCCTTTGTTTAGCTTGCAAGTACTTGCTTATACGAAAATGCTTGATATTAAGGTTAATGGTTGGAAAAGCTTAAAACCCTACCGAGTTGGTGTTTTAAGAGGTGCTAAATACGCTGAGTATGGAGCGAAAGGAATAGACCGTGTGTTATTAGCTTCATTTGGCACCCAATTGTTTAAAGCCCTTGATGCAGACAGAGTTGATATTGTGGTAATTCACGAATCAAATAATTTAGCTCTTTCAGGTGTCAAAGGGGTAAAAGTACTGCAGCCGCCATTACAAGAAATTATTATTTTTCACTACTTGAATAAAAAACACCAGAAATTAATACCTGCACTAAATTGTGCAATTAAAAAAGTAAAAAAGTAAAAAAGTCACTTAAGAAAAAAATTGCAGGCAAGGTAGAAAAGAACTGCCAGGCATTGATGATTAATTTAAAGTGATAAAATCTTGTTTATTGAACACTATACCCCTTGGGTTGAGGCACGATGGCCTCTTATAGGGATAGTTTATGGGGTAAGCCCTTTACTGCTTTTTAATGTGACTTTGTCATCGACAAACTTAATGCTGATTTGTTTTTTATTATCACCCCAAAAACAGTTTTTAAATAGGGATAGGGATTCACAGTTGTCAGGTTCACCAAGAACTGCAGTAACTTCACTATAAGCCATAGCCACTTCAATCTTTTCAAAGTTTTCTTGGGTGACTTTGGTACAACCCGCTAGCAGCAATAAGGTGAATACTGCCAAGCTAGTTGATTTTATGTGGTTCATCATCTTGTTCATTTTCAAAAGATCTCACTTAAACTAGATTAGGTCGTGGATTATAGCGAACCCTTCAGCGTTGCCATGTGCGTTAGTTCATTTAAAAAACAATAGATATAGCAGAAGATAATAACAAAGTGGTGACTGATTTAGTGATGGAAAGTATATAGGGCAATATGTTGTGATATCTGTAGGTGAGATCGGGCAATCAAGCAGGCTGCTTGATTGCCCGAAAATGTATTATGACATGAAATTATGCGGCAGCGGCCTCAACTTGCTCATCAGATCTCATAAGATGGCTAATAATAAAGCCTATCAGTAATCCAGCTACACCTGGTACAACCCAAGCTAAACCTTGGGCATGGAGTGGTAGAGAGGTGTATACATCCATCATTGGTTTGACCAGACTGGCTTCAGCAGCCTTTATACCTTCAAACAAGCTGACAGGTAGAATTGCCAAAAGTGTGCAGCTGAATACGATGCGTGGACGATTAAAGCGTGGACGCATCAAGCATAAGAAGATAATGGCGATAGCCAACGGATAAATGAAAAACAATACTGGGATAGAGAGTGAGATTAGCTGGCTTAAGCCAACATTAGCAATAACACCACTTAAAACGGTAAACAGTATGACATAAGCGCGATAAGACAGTTGTGGGAATGTTTTGTGGAAGTATTCACCACAGGCGGTCATGAGACCAACAGCAGTACTCAAACAAGCCAGAGTAATCGTTAAACCTAGAATAATGTTACCTGCATCACCGTATATAGCATTGGTGTAAATTTGAATAATTTCACCGCCACTGGTTACATTGCTTGCAATTAACTGGCTGGTTGCACCTAGGTAGCCTAGAGAGATATAGACTAGTGATAGTCCTAAGGCTGCAATTAGACCTGCATAGATGGTGTAGCGCGTCAGGTAACGACGCTCAGAAACACCTTTATCTCTAAGTGCTGTGATAATAACGATACCAAATGCTAATCCACCTAATGCATCCATGGTGAGGTAGCCTTCTTTAAAGCCATGAGAAAAGGGGGCTGTTAGCGTTTCACTAGGAGTGCCTAGTGGGCCTTGTGGCGCAAACACAGTGCCAAGCGCTATAGCGGCAATCACCAGAACAAGTAGAGGGGTGATGATTTTACCGATGGAGTCGACCAGTTTGCCAGGAAAGAGTGCTAAGGCTAAGGTGGCACCAAAATATACAAAAGAGTAAATAGGGAGTGCAGCACTACTATCTGAAATACTTTTTACACTCATCTCAAATGCTACAACGGCTGTTCTTGGTGACGCAAAGAAGGGACCAATAATTAAGTATATGGCTAAGCCTAGGGCTACAGAGACTTTAAAAGGAAGGTCTTGAGTAAGCTCTGTCAGGCCGCCATTCATCCGTGCAGCAGCAACGAGTCCTAAGAGGGGTAAACCAACACCCGTCAGGAGAAAGCCAAAGATCGCTATGGCTAAATCTGTACCAGCCATTTGTCCTAATGAAGGAGGAAAAATTAAATTACCTGCTCCCAGGAACAGGGCAAATGTCATTAAACCGACAGCAATAATGTCGAAACTTTTTAACTTACTATTCACGGATGAACCCTATCAATCTATGTTCAGTTTCTAATGGACTACTTGCTCTTGGGCTATTGGTTAAATACCTTACGTTCATACTTTGTGTCTTTACACAACAATGACGTTTGATAATCACACCAACTATGCCCGATTGACTGATCCATGACTGAGGATTACGAAACAGAGTACTGAATATGCTGGGTAACGCCACACTCAATTACTACTTAGCCTGTGGGTTGTTCAGGCTGTTTCGGCGAGTTACTTGGGTAAAGCAACTTAGCTAACGCAAACCCCAGTGCATTCTGTTCGTAAACTTCTTGTCATGTTGGTTGCTGAGCTTCTTTGTTTGATGCTCAACCCCCTTCGTAATGAAATAAGTCATCACATGAAGTTAAACGACCCGTCTGCACAAGCTGTATCTATTGTACCTGCTGAATTTTCCACCAGGATAGGCAAGTAGCAAATAAAAACAATGGTGGAATCTGCCTATTTTTGTGGCGATAGGGGGTAAGGTCAGTGTAAAGCACTGTTTTAAGCGTAGCAAAGCCTTGTAGTTGATAATCTTTATCATTTCTTAATCCCTGTTGTTCTCGTATAGGCTCATCCAAAAACAGTTTTCGCAAGAGGTTGATATTGGCACATGTAGGTGTATCAGTATTGCACAAGCGCTTAAATGAAATGCTAACACCATCTTGTGAAAAGACTGCACTTTAAAGAATGCCCTAATCTTATTGTTATTATGTGAGGCTTATTTTTCCTCTTTTTAGTTTATTAATAGCTGCTATCTTACAGTTAATCAGCATTAATTTTAAAATTCCAGCATTATTTATGACTATGAAAGACTTATGAAGGAATAATTTCCAGTTAATCACGTGTTATTTGGCTAGCTAATTATTAAAAGTAAATAGCAATTAAAACTAAATTAAACAGTGCTACTTTAAAGCAGTCATTTAATTATCATCCTACTTTGCGACAGTAAACAGTATTTATGAAGAGTAAGCTTTAGTTAAAAAGTCTTTTTAATCCTTCCTTGTTTATAGTGATTCAATAGTAGGGGAGGTATTGGAGATAGATAATAAAAAT
>NZ_JAGSOY010000105.1 GCF_018837975.1 Zooshikella harenae
AGAATAGGCTATTTTTGTTTGGTTTTTTAAAAAAATCTATGATTAGCCATAATATATAATTCCTGATGAAATATTCGGGCTAGGACACAAGTATACGGCCGTCCAGCGAAGCTTATATTAATAAGTGACTGGAGCGGTAGTTAAAAGCTCCTGCATGAACTGCATTTGTTGGTCAAGAGTGCTGACAACAAACCTTAAAAATGATTCGTAATAGTTGAAACAACCCTTATGGACTTCTTCAATAAGTCTCTGTCATAGTTAAACATTGTATAGTGTCTACTTATCTGGATGTTCGTAATATTAATAAGTGAAATATTTCACCTAAACACTAAAGTGTGCTCGTGTTACATTGCTTTCAGTGAAATCAAAAATCTTTTTCCCTAAATGTTAAGTAAAGTGCTTAATTAACTACCAAGATTGAATGCACTATTTTCTAGCAATTTATCATTGGAGTAATAATGAATAAATGAGTGAAACGTTACTACCAGCTAATGCAACAGTTATGGAGCGAGTTCAAGAACAAGTGGTTACTCGTTTGAATAATGTGCCTGTTGGGATTGGATCATTATGGAGTCCCAGTGAGAGCCCTATAAAGTTATTACCTTGGTTAGCCTGGACTTTATCTGTTGATGAATGGGATGGTAATTGGTCTGAAGATCAAAAGCGTCAAACCGTACAGAAAAGTTTTGGTGTTCACGTTAAAAAAGGCACAGTTGGCAGTGTTCGGCGCGCTTTAGCTGCAGCAGGTTATGGTGATGCCGTTATTATCGAAGGGCTGAATGCCCAGCAATATAACAATACAATTTTATATAACGGACACTATTTTCATGGTGATAGAGGACGTGAGTGGGCCGCATATAGAGTCTATCTTCAACGTCCCATTACTATAACTCAAGCTCAACAAGTGCGCCGATTATTATCGCAAACTGCACCTGCCCGTTGCTATTTAGCAGGTTTACACTATGACCAGGCTTTGCATATTTACAACTCAATAATTTCTTATGATGGAAGTTTTTCGCACGGAGTAGCTTAATGGCACATTTATCTGAAATAAATGAATATGAAGAAGGTATTTACCAACTTGAAACAACTGATCCTGTAGTGGCAGGACCTAATGGTATTTCTAATCGTCAAGCTAAGCAGCTTGCGAATAGAACAGCATGGCTAAAACAACAAATTGACAAGTTAATATCTGATGTTGATAAGTTGGGCGTTACTGACGTTACAGGTCTGCAAGCTGCATTAAATTCTAAGCTAGATGTAATGGGAAAGGCTACAGATTCAGAACGATTAGATGGCAAGTGTGGAAAAGTGTATGCACCTCCTGGTGCAGTCATCGCCTTTGCCGCAGATACCCCGCCAGAAGGGTGGCTTGAATGTAATGGCGCTGCTTTGTCTCGGATATCTTATGCCAACTTATTTAGTGTAATTGGTACTGTGTTTGGTGAAGGTAATGGTTTAACAACATTTAATTTACCAGACTTGCGCGGTGAATTTATCCGTGGTTTTGATAATGGTCGTGGGATTGATAAAAAGCGTTTATTTGGTTCTTGGCAGAAGCCAACAGTACGAGCGGCTAACTATGACGCTTCAAGCCGAAATATTATGGATTTTGATGAACAAGGTTATATGGGAGAGGATGATGTAAGGAGTAAGTTTGGTTACGAAGATCCTGACTGGAATGGTTATACTGGAAATATTAACTTTATGCAGATCTCTGAAGGTATTGGGTATGGTTCTGTTTCAGCTTCAACTTTTTTGCATGCTATCAGACCGCGGAACATGGCCATGTTGTTCTGTATTAAGTATTAAGGAGTTTAATGATGAATACTATTTATAATTATCATCCGTTGAGCGGTGAGTATTTATCTCAGGTAGAAGCACATAATGATCCGTTAGAAGGAAAACCTCTTGTCCCTGCATATGCAACAACCAAGCGACCACCACTAACACAGCAAAATGAAGTAGCCTTATTTAAAAATGGTTTTTGGTCTATAGTTTCTGATTATCGTGGCGTTGAGTATTGGTTGCCAGATGGTACGTATAAGAAAATTCAAGAATTAGACCAAAGAGTTCCGGCTAATGCGCTTACTGAACCGCCAGAGCCTAGCTTAGGTCAGCTTAGACGACAGGTAGAGCAAAAGGTTGTAGCCTTTGCTTTTGAAACTCGAGCTAAAGTCTCAGAGCACGTTGATCAGTATAAACTTGCAAGCTGGAATGACAAAGCACAGCGTGCTTTACGCATACTAAGTAATAATGCATCTGAAGCAGATAAACTAATTTTACAGGCAGAGTGTGACAAACGAGGTAGTAATGAAACACTACAGCAATTAGCTCAAAAACAAGTAGTTAAAAATCAGTCGTTAGCGATGGCTTGTGCAATTATAGATGGAGCTGAATTAAAAGCCCTGAAAGAAATTAAGTCAAAACGTAGTGAAAAAACTTTAAATGCATTATTTCAGAACTTTAAAAATAAAGTGAATGATGAGCTAAAAACTTATGCTGACTGAAAGTGTAACTAAAAAATAAAAACAGCTTTTTAATTGCCTTACAGATAGATTGTACAAAGTCATGAAAGAAGCCACATATAATAATTACTATTTGATGAATAGAGATTGTGCTAATGCAATGCATGATTTAATTTGTTCTTCCCGCAGCAGAAGACCATCCTTGGTCTCTACTGCTCACGGTGCTCCCGGCACCTGTTTCACAAACTAATTCAAGCATTGCAGGCCCACTTTGTTGTAACACACCAATTGCTTTTAAGTAAGCGGTAGTGATAATTCAGAGTGTGACTTGATAATATCTAGGCTGGATAAGGTACATCGAACTGTTTGCCGCAAGGAAGCGGCAACCAAGCCTCTAGGGAGGGATTTACGGCGTGTTTGATGGGCGTTATGCAGCCGTTGGACAAAGGGGGGGGCTACAGAAAATAAGCTTTTTGAGTTTGGTTGGCTTATAATCCATGTCGACTATTAGCTATCTACATGAAGATATATTTAATGAATTCTTGTTGATCATAAAGACTCGACTTTGGCCATCATTCAATACACATGACAGCTAAAAATAAGCTATTAGAAACAACAGGTTAGAATTAATTCATATCATGGTTTTCATTAGACATGAGTTAATTCAGGTTATAAACACTAACTGTATTGCTTTACCTGCAATGCCTTAGCTTCTAAATGGCCAAAGTCGAGAAAGAATGAATGAGTAGAAAATTGTGCCTATCCACCATACCCAGTAAAATTTATACAGAGTGATGCTATTCGGTTTTAATTCTATTGAAGCCAGCTTGACAACTACAAACACAAAAACGTTCACCGTAAACAGAATAAGTGGCAAAATAAGCTCAATACCTGTATGACCCATGCCTGGAGGATGAGTATAAAAGATTAGGGATAAGCAAGAAAAAAATAAAGTAAATAAAGTGTATGTGAGCAACATAAATATTGGCCTATAATACTCCTTCCATACCCGTATCTTCATCTAGAAAAAAATGTGGAAATGGGACAATTTTTCTGCAGATAGGCTTATATATTGGCTCATTTTTTTCGTTGTTCTTTAAAAAGCTGCCATGGTTTAGTAGATATTTAATATCGTAGGGTTTTATGCTTACAAGATCAGTTTCTTTTGTATAAGTTAGAAATCCTTGATATGAATTGCTTATATTGAATGTATAGCTATTAATTTGTTGAGTGTATATTTCATCAAGTAGTAGTATGGGTACCATGTATTCATAAAATGATATGTTACTCATTTTATATCTTTCATTAGAGCTACTTAAGTAAACCCTTTTGCCATCTTTGTTTATAATTGAGTATAGAAAAATAAACGGGAATCCGTGACTTCTCTTAACGTTATTGTAATAAGTGTTGACGACTGGAAGAGGCATGCTAATGCCGAGTATAGTCTCTAATTTCTCTGAAAAAGCTACTATTGCATATACATTTCTCTTTTTTATAGTTGAGCTGTTTGTGTCTATTTTGCCTGTATCAAAATAGTTGCTATCTAGTTCCTGGTGGGGTGTGCAGTATGATTCTGCAGGTGGAGTAATAGCAAGTCCTGTCAGCTGAGTTTTATAACTACTGAAGGTACAGCCAGTAAGCAGTAACATAATGACCGCTAGTGAGATATTAATTTTAAATACATCTGCTATCATATGATAATCTTACTCAAACTACTGTTCCCAAAGTATTTCACCATCGGTAGTTTTACAATAGGTATAGCCTGAAGGCTCATCTATACAATTATACTCATATATTTTATCGGGTAAGTTAATGTCTATCTTTAAATGAATGTTGGGTTTGATATCTTTATCTTGTATCCATAACCAGTATGGCCCATCTTTGATATCCATCTCAGGATACATATAAGGGCATTTTGCTTTTTCTATATTTGCTACTCCTTTCATGTTTATGTTGCGAAATAGTTTTTTGCAATTTATGGTATGATCGAGCTTTAGTTTATGATAATACTTAGGCGGAGCATTATCACCAACAGTATTTATAATTAAAACTTTAAACAGAGAAGGGCTTAATGAGCCATCTAAAGCTATATCTGAACCATAATCGTGCTCTGCTTCCATTTCTATATACGAGTGATACCAATCACAGTATTGCCCTTCAAGAATAGTGGGTAACTTAATAGAATAATTGCCATTTTTATCAATTTGTACTGTGCGTCTAAATGTGTATTTTTCGACATGGTTAAACTTACTTGAATCTTGTGGCCAGGACTTTCTTTGTAAGCACCGGCTACTCTTTGTAGAAAATGAATTTCTAATCGTTACATTTTTAAACCCTTTAGGCATCTTGCCAGAGATAGTAATAACGCCTTTCTCCTGATTGAGCTCGGCTAATTTATAATCCATGTCGAGGGCAGAACATGCAGTGAGTGCACTGAATGCAATAGTTAGTGACGTTAAATTTACTATGTTTTTATACATTATTTTTCTCAAAAGATATCACCTAATTTCGGTTCAGGAATAAGAGTATTTCTCAACGTTTTCTCAACATATTTTAAATTGGATTGGTGCTTGCCTAAAACGGATTGTTTTGTATACATCTTATTGTAGTGTAACTTGAGATCGTTATATGTTTGGTTTAATTCGTCAGCCTCGTCATATCTACCTTGTCTTTTTAGTAAATTAATTTTTATCTCATAGGATCTTAATCTATACTCTACTTTGGGATCATTCCCAATATTTAAATAGTTATAAATAAGTAACTCTTTTAAATGTGGCGCATAACCTGAAACGGCTCTGTGGTCATTACCTCTTAATAGTTTGCCAATAAAATTAAAGTCAGGCATATCATCATCTTTTTTAAATAACTCTTGAACGAGTTTGCTGTCAATTAAGCCTTTATGTTTAATATTAGTTACCATTATCTGAAAGTTAGAGTTAGGTGATAATGGATCATCAATAGGTAAAATATATTTAAGGTGGCCATGGTGAAAATATCTATCTTTATCTAAACCAATGGCTCCATCTAAGTCAACTGTAGAATAAAGAAATGTAGTGATCCCAATAGGGTGTGAAATAAACACTAATGAAGGTAACACTGTACGGAGTCTTATGTCCATCCAACGAGAAGGTACAGAAGTCACTGGATCTTTATAATTAACAATCCGATAATGGGTGATGGCTTTATAGGTATTAACAAAGGTATCAGTTCCTACCCTTGGCGAGCCAATAGTATACAGTACTGGGTTATAGTCTCGATAGGTGACAGCAAAAAGTGTGGCCATGGCCCCACCTAAACTATGGGCAGCAATAAATAGTTTCTTGCCGGTTAGATTATCTTTTAATTTTTCATGAAGTTTTTTCTTTAAGATATTAAATGCTTCATAAAAGCCTTTATGTACATACCCAACACCATCTTTAAAAGGTATTTGATCTGCAGTACCATCTGTTAAAACGTTAGCAAGGTTATCAGTCCCTCGGGTAAACAGTACAACTGAGTCTTTACTATAGACAAAAAATGCTTGTAATTCACATAAATGTTCTTCACCATCTGTTTCTTTATGAAACATTACATTCGCAAATGCAGCACAGCTATCGTCAATTAGAAAACGCTTATCATAGGGAACATCGATCAATACCCATGGAATATTTTTACAGGAGGCGTTATCTACTTTTAATGGTTTTTTTAGCTCTGCCCAATCATTATCAATAGTATATTTTATTGTGCCAGGCAGAATTTCATAGCCATGGTCGTCCATAGCTTTTTTACTTGGTAAAAGAGCATAGCTTATAATTGAAAATAAGCTTAAATTATAGGCGTTTAGGTCATTGTATTCCTTTGTATGACTTAGCACGGGTACATAGGCGCGTAATGGGTATAGTTCTGCAATACAATGATTTTCTGCTTTTGATACTATAAAGTCTATTGATAAGGGTGAAGTTTTGGATGGGTTGATTACTACCTGTTGATATTTTGGTAGCTTAATTTTTTTAGTTAGAAATTCTTCTAGTCTGAATCTTGAGTGTACCCAATCTTTTAATTGCGCCTCTGTTTTTGCCTGTGTTGACTTTTCATAAGGATCAACACTGGGCATTCTCATCATTTTTGCTTGTTTAACAAGTTCATCTTCATTTTTGGCATGGGTCAACTGATAGGCCCCTGCAGGTAATGTAAACCATGCTATGCCTTGATCATCAGTGGTACTGGACCAGGTGGGTGACGACTTGGGGGATTTATACTCACCTTTATTATTGATAAAACAGGTAGAGCCACCAGAGTGTGGTGTTACTTCTAACACGATACCTTTATAAGGACGTAAATCAGGGTCAACCAAATGTATTGCCAACTTACGCAATTTTGGACACTGTAATGTAGTGCTGGAAGAAGGATTATTCGCCATCAGTTGCAACTGCCTTAAGCTGTTTTAATATGTTTTGCAAAAGCGTTTAACATTTCGCCTGGTTTTGACGGGTACATATTGATTAACGACTGAAATGTCGCTTTATTCTCAAACCCTTCTCCCATTACGACGCTTTGTTCAATAAACTGCGTAACATGGGTATCTTCTGATAGACCTAGTTTTTCGGCAGCTGCTATTCTTCTTACTAAAAAGCATTCCAGTGGGCCTTCCTGTTCAGTAATATGTTGAGCCTGGGTCGGATAGTTTGCCCAAATATGTTGCGATAAATTGGTGACTTGAATCTTTAGCCCGTGTAATTGAAAAGCCTGTGTATGATTATCGGTTACTTGCCACCAGGGGCGAGGCAAGGGTTGATACTGCTCAATCAAACTATCAACGGGCATGGTTTGACCGGCGATAGCCGGGTTAAAAACATGGATAATGTTATCTTGTGTAGGGAAAATGGCATAGGGGACAGGACCCATAAAGTAACGAATTTCTTCTTCTGTGCAGGCAGATAAATATTGTCGCATAATTTCGCCATTAAAAAAGCGAAATAAGACCTCCTCACCCATGGAATTTTTGGCGGTAATTAAACTTTGCCAATGTTGCATGACTTGTTCAAAGGGGGCAGGGGTTGCCATGATCCACATACCATCCCGATCCCATTCCTGTATTAAACCATGAATAAGGTGCTTATCTTCTATCTGAATGAGATAGGGGCTTTTTAAAGCAACGGCATCATAAAATGGCGTATTTTGATATAAATTTTCATACCGCTCGCCTGCCGTTAATTTCATATAAACAGGTAAAAAATCAGGGGGATGAATACCATCAGCCAGCAAATAAATGGTTAAATCACGACGTTGCCATTCATAAATAATGGGGGGCAGATGGTCAAAGGGCATCGTTTGAATTATGTCTGTCATGGCTTACTTCTCATTACAAATTTTGCAAATAGGGCTTTTAGCTTGTTGGGCTGCAGAAAGCGCATCTGCCTGACTGGGACATAATTTTTTATCTGCCAGATTTTCAGAAGGTTTGCCTGATTTTGCCCGATCAGCCTCTTCAGCAAGCGCTGGTCGCTCAGGCGTAATGATATTGACCGGTGTGGGGAGTCCTGGTCCTTGGACATGGATGGTTTTACCATCAATAAATACCCCTTCCTGATTGACCGTGATCGAACTACCACCAGCGACAAACGTTACTTCGGTATCTGACTCAAGTAATATTTTTTGGCCGGATTTAAAATTCATGTCTTTAGCTTCAGTCCGGTGTTCTCCATCAACCTGCAAATGGCGTGTTCCGATTACGGTTTCATGATAGTCGCCTTTAATTCCTCGTTCATGATTTTGATCTACTTTGATATGTTGGTCTTTTATAATGTGCTTGAAATCATGTTGGTAAACTGTAACTGTATTATTGCCCACAATATGTTCACGGCGATCATTTTTAATGCGGACATCCAGATCTTTTTCCGCTGTGACCATGATGACTTCCTGATCCTTTTTATCTTCAAAGGTGAACTCATTAAAGCCACCACCACCAGGGGATGAATTGGTTTTAAAGCCAGAGCGGGTTTTATGATCCGGAAGTTTATACGGTGTTTGATGCCTGCCATGGTAGACAACACCCGTCACTACTGGGTGGTTCACGTCGCCATTTAAGTAATCAATGGTGACTTCCTGACCTATGCGGGGGATCACCATACTACCCCAACGATCACCCGCCCAGGTTTGCATAACCCTAACCCAGCGGGAAGAATTTTCATTTTGCTTGCCTTCCCGATCCCATTTGAATTGGACTTTTACACGCCCATATTCATCGGTGTAGATTTCTTCACCCGCAGGTCCCGTAACAATTGCGGTCTGTTTGCCAGGCATTTTAGGGGCTTTATGTCGTGGTTGAGGGCGATAAACGGTTGTTTTGGGTATGAAGATCCCACGCGAACGATAATACGCGCCATCACCCACGGCATACTCATCAGAGCCTTGAGGTTGCCGACCTTCATGCACTACTTGAGTAATAATGTATGTTTTATTCACTTCTTTAACTGGGTGATCTACGATGGCTGCCGTATAGCCAGGAATCATCGTACGATAAGTACCACCTACGGTGGCAATGGTCTTTTTGACTTGATGCATTTCACAGCGAATACGGGCATAACGCTGACCTGCTTCTACCGTCTTATAATTACCAGGGTAAATATGCTCAACGGCATTTTCCTCACCAAGCGTATGCTCAACCTCAAGGTTTAACCGTGGTTTATGGAAGTTGTAATCCCGTATTACCACTTTACCGATGGTTCGGTTGTTACTGTATTTCACCGAGTCTAGACAATCACCATCAGGTACCATGCCGGTTTTCATGTGAAAACTCAGCGTATCACCCACAATAGGCTTCAGACTTTCATTACGATCTACAAAAATAAGCTTGTGGCTGTTCGCAGTATGCTCGAAGTAATAAAAAATACCTTCTTTTTCCAGCAGGCGGGCAATAAAATTTAAGTCAGATTCGTTAAACTGAACTATATAGGTTTCTTTTTCATAGTCATCAGTGAGTTGAAACTCAAAGTCGATGCTTTTTTGCAGCTCTGCTCGGATGAGAACCTGTTCAACAATTTCAGGCGCTGTGAGTTTTTGATAAGTACGACAGTCTTCTCGGTATTGAAGAAACCATAGTTTAGGGACTATTTTTACGTGGTATCCAGTATAACGGTTATCAGGACTGGCTTCTGTTAATGAAGCGACCATGCCATGAATTATTCGGTCCTCTTCTTCGCCACGAATAGTGATACAAGCAGGCTTGCGAATAAGATTCAAATTACCCAGCTCGGGATGACGACTGACTAGAGATATTTCAATGCTGTAAGGGTCTGAAATCCCTTCAATACCATTGACCTCCGTTACCATTAACTCAGCATGGCAACCAGTGATCTCCAACAGAAATACACTACGATTAGCACCCAACTTCATGACATCGCCTTACAAGAAATAACTGGATGCTATTGTATTTCAAAGGCTGCAAGGACTTAGCAATGTACATCACAAGGCTACGATATGTAACAGATTTGGTTAAGATCGTAACGCTTTAATTGAACTTGAAAGTTTCAGAGAAGGCTGCTGATGTGTTTTGGCGTTTAAGGGGTAATTGATAATCTCTATTTTTTGCGACGCCATCGTGTGATGATGACGAAGCCTAAAATTTATTTGCGAAGGGTATTTCTACTGACTATTTCTATAAATACACTGTGTAGCATCATAGGGCAAAAGAATGGTATCAAGAACTGCGCTGAATGTGCCATCAATTAACATAGGTACAATAAATGCCAAGAATTCAACACCTAAAGTAATAGTACCTTCACGAGTTGTTATAAAAGGGTAAGTGTAATAGTGTGCTGTCCTACCATTAATTGAAGCACAGCTAATCAGATTAGAGACTAATAGTATAATTAACAGTAAGCCAAAGGTTTTCTTCATATGCCAGGTCTTATAAAACTAATTCAATAGAGCCTATAAACTTATCAAACTCAGATGGTGTTAGTAGAGTATTGTCAATGATGAGAAATTGATCTTGAAGTTGCCTATGCGTGATATAAGTCATAGAGTAATTAGCAATATTAGTATAAATGACTTTAAAGGTATTAAAGTCACCTTTTGAGTACGAAATAACTTTAGCATTTCCTTTAGATAAAATATGAGATTTAGCTTCAATGACTTGCATTTTTTTATGGTCGGTTAGCCTTATAAAAGGCTGAGTTTTTACGCTATTTATAAACATTATGTAAAAGAAATTATAAGCATTAACATTAGGAGGGGGAGGCTTTATACTAAGGGTAAATCCTTCATTCTCTGATAAAATAAGACTAAAATTTTTTGCGCTTGGATTAGACTTTTCACTATTTGAATAATACTCGCTACGTTCAATATACTTTTTGGTGAGTTTAAATTTAAATACACCAAGTTGGAATGGAATACCATTTTTAAACGCTGTGGTTGGCCACTGGGGCAATCGCATATAAAAATAAAATCAGTATAATAGGATGATTACCAACTGACTTAGAGTCATAACATTGGAAAAAATAATACAATTGCAGATCATTTTAGTCACTTAGATGACCATTGAGTTGAACGCCATCGTCGTCATAAGTTAGTTGATATCATTACTGTTACGATTTGTGCTGCGTTGTGTGGAGCAGATGATTGGGTTGCTATTGAGCGATTTGGTAAGGCCAAAGAAGCATGGTTTCAAGGCTTTCTAGAATTGCCCTGGGACAAACTCAGGGCTGACATATTGATATGCAAACCTCTGCAGAAGTTTGTACGTATGCGACACCACCAGTATTTGACCGGGGTCCATTATTCGCCATCATTACAGGTATGCTGGGCATTGGCGGTGGATAAGTGAAATAACGTGGAAACAAAAAAAGTCCGTTAAAATATATTTTTTCAGATCAAAACCATATAACAATTATAGAGCAGCTTACACAAAAATACTTTCGGTTGTGCCTCAAAAGTATGTCCAAAGACTGGATTGTATGATTTTTACTCAA
>NZ_JAGSOY010000106.1 GCF_018837975.1 Zooshikella harenae
CCCTCAGCATGTATTAGTGCGCGTGGTGATTACTCATAAATCCAACCTGCAGTATTTTTATATTTTATTTGATAAAGCCTCACACATGGTGTTGGTGGAAAATAAAGACGTTAACACGATCCCCGTCGATTTATTACAGGCCTTCCTCGCCCGTTATATGCCGTTCGATGTTGAGCATGTGGAATGTTTTTCCGATGTACTCGCCTTTGCGAATTATTATAAAACGTTAAAGCACCTTAAATTAATGACGCTCGAAGCGGCTTAAATATAATTTAATTTTAATTAATAAATTCAACTTAATAACCTGATTTTTCAGAGGTTACCACAATGAATATGACAATGGCAGCGCCCGACCCGGTGCGCATGGTGGACTTTTACGCCCAAAAACTGCAGGACATCAAACAGCAGATCACCGATTTAAATCAGGAAAAAACCTTTATCGAGCGCGAATTAATTAACCTGGTAGGAGCACAGGAAGAAGGTTCAACCGCGCATGAAACCTCTTTTTTTAAAGTCACTACCACTGGGAAAATCGATCGTAAAGTCATTACAAAACACTTAGGCACAGTAAAAGAAGTGGTTACACCAGAAATCTTTAATTCGATTTTTCGCCTTAAATTCGAGGTGAATGTCACCGCGTTAAAGCACTTAAAAAAACAATTTCCCAAAGAATATAACGCAGTGGCCTATGCCATTGAGTCTAAGCCCGCTAAAACCAGCGTCAAAGTTGACGCCCTGGAGGAGTAATCATGGCACTGTCACTTGCAAATATAGGTTTAACGCAGGCGCTCAAAGCGCCGCGCATGGTGCTATACGGCAGCCATGGTTTAGGTAAAACCACCTTTGCCGCCAGTGCACCGAATCCCATTTTTTTATTTACCGAAGATGGCGCGGGTGCATTACAGGTCAATGCCTTTCCATTATTAACCAGCTTTCTGGATGTCATCGGTGCTCTACAGGCGTTGTATCAGGAACAGCATGAATTTCAAACCGTGGTCATTGATTCCCTGGACCATTTGGAACCACTGATTTGGACTTACACAGCCCAACAGCACGGCAAGAGCAGTATTGAGGACTTTGGTTATGGCAAGGGTTACGGTGAAGCGCTCACCTCTTGGCGACAATGTTTAGCCTGGCTCGATGCGCTGCGTAATGAAAAAAACATGGCCATTATTTTAATTGCCCATACCCAGGTGAAACGCTTTGATTCACCGGAAACTGAGCCCTATGACCGTTACCAAATTAAATTACATGACCGGGCCAGTGCCTTAATTCAAGAATCAGTGGATTGCGTGTTATTCACCAATTTTAAAACTGTCGTGAAAAAGACCGATGTCGGTTTTGGCAACGAAGTGACACGCGGCATTACCACCGGACAACGTGTTTTATATACCCAGGAATCACCCGCCTTTTTAGCTAAAAACCGTTATGGCCTGCCCCCAGAAATCCCTCTGCAATGGGATGTATTTTCACAGGCCTTACCTCATCATCAATCTGGAGTTTAATCATGGCAAATTTAGGTTTTTCAACCCAAGCATACGATCCCAACATTAATTTTTTTACCCCCATTCCTGCCGGCGATTATTTAGCAATGATCGACAAAGCTGACGTTAAAATGAATAAAGCGGGCACGGGTCATTACATCGCTTTTTCGTACATTATTTTAGAAGGCCAATACGCCGAACGTCGGGTATTTGATAATCAAAATATTAGTCATCCTAATCAGCAAGCGGAGAATATTGGTCGTCGGGCTATTTCCGCTATAGGCCAAGCGTTGGGTAATCCGAATGTGCAGGACTCTGACCAATTATTAAATCAGCCCTTAGTCATCAAAGTCACCATACGCAATAACAAACAATCCAATGAGCCAGAAAATGTCATACGGGGTTGGGCGTCTAAAGACAGTTATCAGAGTACGGCGGCGAGCCCAATGGGTAATATGCCACCTACGCAAAAAACTGGCATGCAACAGCAACAAACACCTAGTGTTGTTCATCAGATGCCACCTACTCAGCAGGTTAATCAAGCCCCACAGCAAGCCTCAATGCCCTTACAAGCAAGCCAGTTTGTGCAAGGGAATAATCCATCACCTAACCAGGCACAACAACAACAGCAACCACCCATCAATACCCAGCAAGTGCCTTCAAATCCACCTGCAGGGAATTTTGAACAACCGGTATGGAATCAGAGCCATGCAACTGCCTGAGTCTCAGCACAGCACCATTAATGCGATTTATCAGCATTATGAGCAGCAACAGACTGGCCATGGTTGGCGCGCCCATTTAGGGGCGTCAATCATCGGTAAAAGCTGTGAACGTGCACTCTGGTATGACGTCCATTGGTGTTCAATAAAAAGTCATAAAGGGCAAATGCTGCGTTTATTTGAAACCGGCCATTTAGCGGAAGACCGTTTTGCCGCGAATTTACGGGCTATAGGAATTAAGGTCTGGACCGTGGACCCAAATACTGGAAAACAATTTCGCGTGTCTGCTTGCCAGGAACACTTTGGCGGTTCAATGGATGGCATGGGCCATGGCTTTTTAGAAGCCCCAAGCCAGTGGCATATCATCGAAATGAAAACCCACAGCGAAAAGAGTTTTAAAGCATTAGAAAAAGACGGCGTACAAAAAAGTAAACCGCAGCACTTTACCCAGATGCAAGTGTATATGCACCTGCAGCAGATTGACCGCGCTTATTATATTGCCGTCAATAAAAACACGGATGCATTGTATGGAGAGCGGGTTAAGTACGACAAATCCTATGCTGAAAACACATTAACCAAAGCGGCACGCATTATTGCCAGTGATCAGCCACTGGAAAAAATAAATGATGATTCCAGCTGGTACGAGTGCAAACTCTGTGACCATCATGCTATTTGTCATGGTGAGCAAGTCCCTGCCGTGAATTGCCGAACCTGTTTACATGCATCAGCAGTTGATCAGGGCCAATGGCATTGTGCACGCTTTAATTTATTAATCCCTGAAAATAATCAACGCGTTGGCTGTCAGGCTCATTTATTTATTCCCGATTTAATTCAAAGCTTTGCTGAGGTGATTGATAGTGGTGAATACTGGATTCGTTATCGCCTTAAAAAAACCGGTGAATGCTTTATCACGGGTGAAGCGCCTGAGCAGTTTAACAGCTGTGAATTACGCGCAGTCGAAGATAAAACCTTATTAACTGACAACCACATTCAAACTTTACGCACGACGTTTAATGCCCAGCTCGTGAATGATGCTGCTTAATAAAAATTAATTAAATTCGTCAAAAGGAGTCTGTCATGGATTCAGCTCATCAATTAATTGCTCACCTAAGATTACCCTGTCTTGCTTGGCTTATTGTTGAAGATGAAGATCGAGAACATGTTATTTTTCATGTCACTGAAGAAGGCGCATTAAACCTTGCCTGTGTGCGTTTTAAGTTAGATCCCCAATACACTGATCCACCAAAGCGAGTCTCTGCATTTGATCATTACGCCACGTTGGGTTATGTCCCTGCCGCTGAGTTAATGATGAGAGGTTGGTGGTTACACTGTGTTAACTGCGACCAACCTCTCTATATACATCGCCTAAAAAAATCAAAACTTCGCGAGCTGGAATTTGATCAGGATAACGTGTGGTGTAGCCGACGCTGTAAACATAAATACGAAAGCCATATCAATCACTTTCAAGGATGAAACAATGAAATTACGCTGGTATCAGGACGAATCCTTAAGTGCTATTTATCACTATTGGCAACAACAGCAAGGTAATCCGTTGGTTTGTGTGCCCACCGGCGGCGGTAAATCGGTGATTATTGCTGAGTTTATTCGCCGGGTGATGCAGTTTCCCAACCAACGGGTACTAATGCTCAGCCATGTCAAAGAGATCCTGGAACAAAATTACGCAAAATTAAATCAGCTCTGGCCCACCTGCCCCTCGGGTATTTATTCGGCCAGTTTAAGGCGTAAAGATCATCAAGCCGATGTGTTATTTGCTGGGATTCAATCGGTATATAACAAGGCGTTTGATTTGGGTCCCTTTAATATCATTATCGTCGATGAGTGCCATTTAATTAATGCAGGTAAAGACGACAGTATGTACACCCGCTTTTTAAATGATGCGAAATTAATGAATCCCTTGGTGAAATTAGTCGGTTTTACGGCTACGCCTTACCGCATGAAAACGGGGTTATTAACTGAGGGCGAAGGCGCGTTATTTAATGATGTGGTATACAACGTCGATATTCAAAAACTCATTGATCAGGGCTTTTTATCCCCGTTAATTTCGCAACCCGGCACTGAGCAAATTGATTTAACGAACGTGAGTATTCGCCAGGGTGAGTTTGTCACTCGAGATTTAGAAAAAGCCTTAAATGCTCAGGACCTCACCCGTAAAGCGTTAAAAGAAATCAGCGAGTGGGGACAGGATCGTAAAGCCTGGTTAATTTTTGGTGTGTCGGTGAATCACTGCTTGCAGATTATTACCATGCTCAAAGACCATGGTATACAGGCCGAGTGTGTCCATGGTCAGACACCTATTGGTTTACGCTCTCAATTAATTGAAGACTATAAACAAGGCCGTATTCGGTGTTTAGTGAGTCAGGGCGTGTTAACCACCGGTTTTGATGCACCAAGGACGGATTTAATTGCCATTTTACGCGCTATTCACTCTCCAGGCTTGTATGTGCAGATATTGGGAAGAGGCTTACGTATTTCACCCAAGACGGATAAAACCGATTGCCTGGTATTGGATTATGGCGACAATATCGAACGGCATGGACCGATTGATAATATTCAACCACCTAAGTCTAAATCCCGTAAAAATGGCGAGTCTGGTGAAGCACCCACCAAACAATGCCCCAAGTGTGAGTCACTGTTACAAGCTATTTTGCGGGAATGTCCTAGCTGTGGGTATTCCTTTCCAGCCAGTGAATCACTGCCTCATAACGATCAAGCATCAAAAGGTGCACTATTAAAATCACAAATTAAACCCGTGTGGCTCAGTGTTACTGATGTGTCGTATAGCATTCACCGTAAATTAAATGCCCCACCGTCGTTAAAAGTCACGTATCGCTGTGGTTTTGAGTTCGTCAATGAATGGGTGTGCTTCGAACATAAAGGCTATGCCAAGGCGAAAGCGGCGAAATGGTGGTTTAAACGCGCGGGCTTAGGTGGACAATTGCCCCGCTCCACTGAAGAAGCATTACAGGATGCGCCGACGTTAAAAATACCCAATGCCGTACAGGTCAGCCAAACCGAACAATACCCGCACATATTAAATTACGATTTTTCCGAATCACCTCAACAAGCGAGTGCTTAATTATGGAAATTTGTCGTACTTTTTTATCAAAAAAATCTGCAAAAACAATACACCGCGTCCAGCAATATATTGAATATTATCAGCTCGCGAAAAAGCGACGACCGCCGTGTGTCACTGTTCATCCTGATGAGTTTAAAGAACTAACGAAAGACATGGCCCAGTGCCACTATCAACCACCCTTTACCCTGCAAGGCGTACCTGTCAAAGCAGTGAATACTGTCCACTGAGGAGAAATAAAAATGTTAATTTTAACGTTTCGCCGTTCAGAAAGAGCGTTTATCAACGAGCATACCATTCTGACCTTCGCTGAAAAAGACTACCAACATAGAGCACGAATTATGATTAAAGGTCCTCAGCTCGATTATAACCAGTGGCTCAGTATTGGCGATAAACTCACGCTTGAAACCATACCATTAACTCTTTTTCTTCTGGAAAGAAATAGTCGTCACCAAATTCGTATTGGTTTTGATGCGCCTAGCAATATCATTATTTTGCGGGAAAAAGTGTATTTAAGAAATCGTCAAAAAAGAATGGCTGCTTAATTATTTAATAAATAAGGGGAAAAAGATGAACGCACCAAAACCCAATTTGATTTCGGTGGATGAGTGGATTAAGCACCGTTTTATTGCTGGAGCACCCAGTCGTTTAACCGTACAGCGTTTATGTCGTAATGGCCGTCTTCCTGCCACTAAGGTGGGTGGATTATGGTATATCGACGTCAATGCTGAAAGAAACCACACCACAGGTAATGCATTAGTTGATCGCGTATTAATGGGTTAAAGACATGACACCTCGTAAACGTTCACATAAAAATAAAGGGTTGGAACCTAACTTATACACCTATGGTGCCAATAATAAGTATTACCGCTATCGGCATCCTCGCACTGGAAAGTATTTCCCGATGGGTAGTGATCGCGCAAAAGCACAAACCGCTGCGCGGTTGTTAAATAGTCGTCTTGCCGAGCATAATTTCCTGGTGGAACGTGTCGTGGATGACCATCGCACCAACCTGGCCTTTTTAATTGAACGCTTTAAAGAGGAATATTTACCCTTAAGAAATTTAAAAGCACGTTCCCGTGATAATACGCTTTACCGCTTAGGCCGTGTTGAACGTGATATTGGCGGACGAGCGCTGGATGAGCTCACAGTGCAGTTTGTCGCGGATTATTTAGACCTGAATTTTAAGGGTGACAGTTATCGTCAACATCGCTCGATTCTGGTCCAGTTGTGCCGGTTTGCCATTACCAAAGGGTTAATGGATAACAACCCCGCTGAAGTGACTTTAAACAAGCAAGTACAAAAGAAACGGCGTCGTCTCACGCTAAAGCAGTATCATGCCATTTATACCCATGCAGAGCCTTGGCTACGCAATGCCATGGATTTAAGTCTTATTACCCTACAACGGGCGGGCGATGTCTGTAAGTTGAAGTTTGAAGACATTCATGATGGCAAGATGTTCGTCATTCAGGAGAAAACCGAGAAGCATGGTGAATCGGCCTATCTTGCCATTACTTTAAATCCTCTTCTAAACACCATTATTGATCGGGCCAAACAGTCGGGTATTCATAGCCCACATCTTGTACATCGTGAATCACTATCTCGAACCAACCAGACTAAGCGCAACCAACATCACACGGCTGTAAGACGGGACTTTTTAAGCCGGGCATTTACCAAAACGCGGGATAAGACCAGTTTATTTAAGAGTATTGATCCTTCTGAAAGACCGACCTTTCATGAGATCCGTTCGCTAGGTGGTTACCTGTATGAGCAACAAGGTTTTGAAAAGTCATATATCCGCAAGTTAATGGGTCATACTTCGGAAAAGATGACCAATGTCTATCTGGATGGGCATGAAAACCGGTGGACGGAGTGTAATGCAGATTTACCCATTCAATTGTTAAAAGTGAAGCCTGATGAGTAAAAGCAGGAAAAAGGCCATTCAAACAGTATTTATGCGCTTTGCGATGACTGGAAAATTAAGTGAACATCACAACCCCATCTTATAGATATTTACATATAATTTATTGATTTTATAGTATATTTATATTTTTAATACAAAATAATTTCAAATATAAAACATATAAAGATCAATAGGTTAGAGTTTGTCTTTACCAAAAAGTATACAACAAACATTGTATATCTAACTGAATGCAAGAACTGTTCGTATAGGTTTAAAAAGCTTGACGCTTCGCATCAATAGCAGCAAAAATCATAAAGAGGAACGAGTAGCACGTTTTTACTATCTGTTTACATGCAAATGTTCACTCCCTACATGCATGCAGCTATTCATGCTATAGCTGGTTCAATATCTGTGGTCGTCAGCTTCTTGACGGGAACCAAAGGTGCCTTTGCACCCTGAGCTCCGGCCGTACCACCCAGCTCATTACGATAAGCCTCTATCTTATGCGGTTGGAAGCGGCCCAGGAGAAACTGCACCCAGCGCACAAAACCTCCAAATGACGATGAGTACAGGGAGGGATCGGTGTATTTCTTACCGTTAGTTCTGAGCTCATTCGGATGGTCAGCGTATCCGAAAAACTTTGGTGGAACCGTCGGTACGATATCACCTGAACGGCGTACATGTGTAAGCTGACCAAAAGAAATGGATTTGTACACCGAAGAATTAGCGTATCTGGGAGTCCCAAGGATGCATACAGAAGTTGAGCCTATCTTCAAGAAGTTCTTTGAGATAGCAGCGACAGCTCCGCCAAGTGAATGTCCAGTTAAGTAGATATGATTAACATCCCCCAGGTTCAAAGCACGAATTGCATCGAGTATGAGTTCTGATATTCGAGCAGCTTCTTTAGCGAAACCAGAATGAAACCGACTGGATACAGTACTACTAGCATCTATGGGAACAAGCTTGGAGCACAGGTTGACCCGCCAATCGAATAGGAATTGAGTACCCCGAAATCCGATGAATGATAGCCGATTGAGAACAAGGCCGACCGCCACAACGCCACGGTTTGCTACAGCGAATCCTTTAGGTAGATCAAGTTCAAGAAAACGAGTATTGAGATCTATAGACTGGCCATGCATTACAAGTGTTTGGTATGTCTCGCAAGGAATGAGTTTCGCCCGCTTATTACCATCAATTTCCCATTGTGGGATGTGATAATAGGCGAGTTCTGCGAAAAGTGCACAAAGGTAGCGGACAATAGACGACTTATCAACAGAGGGAGATGACAGTGACTTGACAAGCTTGTTAACCTCATAGATTGCGTATTGACTCATAGCCTATCTCCTTTGATGAGTTCAGGGCTCTAACGTTTCGCATAAGGGGCACGAAGCTGAGCGTCCCAGTACAAATGACTTAGTGTGCTTGTTTAGCTACATTTGCTGAGTGTTGTGTAACTCCAGGCCATAGAAATCTATTTTTTAAATGAATCAGCTCAAGCACATAGACAAGATTACTATTCTCTATCTGTCCGCATTCCATAGCTATCACCAATAAATCTGGTTCTGCAAATGCAGCAGATGTAGAAATATTCGTCGTCCCTGTTGCCATGAGATTCAACGCTTTTGAAAAGGCCAGACTTTTGGAGATCAGAATGCCTTAGATTTGTCTTGCCACTCAAAAGTTCGTAGCATTTCATTTCAAGCATGGATTTGCATTCATTGCTTATGTTTTACTCATAACTCATTAATCATCCGGCGCGTCAGCGGTTGGCTGAGTTTGATTGTTTGACCAGTTTAATAGTTTTGAAACAAGTATGTAGGCTGCTTTCATATTCTTGAACTGCTCTTTACCCAAAGCCAAAGGAGCTTTTCGTTTAACATGCATTCCAGGATGCACAAAATTCCTCGTACTACGGAGTGTATGGCCAACCATTTTTGAACTAAATACTATGTCATCAATTTCTAAGTCAGGAAGCCAGCCAGCATTTGCACTCACCTCTATAAGAATATTTAGTTTCCAGTTTAATGGATTTTTGGATTTTAATTTTTTATTGCTTAACCCCATACTCAGCAAAACATTTCTAACATCTTCTCTATTCAAAATGCATTGCACTATTAAGCGCGCCTCCATTGCGGCTGCCAGCATAATGCTTGCAGAGAAAAAAGCTTCCCCATCCTCATTGACCTTCGACTCGCTTTCATAGATAACAGCTAGATCATTGAGCCTTTCAATCTCATCTTTAATAAAAATTGAACGACGCCCTATTTCTGACAGAGCCTCTAATTTACTCTTATCTTTTATGAAAAGCTCAGATACATCCTTAGAAGCAAACTCAATAAATTCTTCTTCTAACTTTGACTCAAGGACCGTTTCATACTCTTGAGCTAATAATTGGTAGTCAAGAGGTGCATTGCCCTTTGCCCAATATTCTTCTTGAGCAAGACCATGTAATTTTTCGATATCACGCATTTTTTTACTGACTGAATTTAATTCATTTGAGTAATGACCTTTCAACCACCGAGTTTCATGGATTAATGCCACTACAGCGTAATATTGGTAGTATATATATTCTTGTTCAGACAGTAATCCTGCCTGGTATTTTTTTTCTGCCAGTTCTATGTATAATTTAGCGCTATTCTCGATGTTCACGACATCATCAGAATCGAGTTCTTTAAGCAATCTTATTTCATCAATTACCTTATCAACCTCGATGGACGACTCAGCTCTTTTAGTAAAGTGCTTTACCGAGTCAATAATTCCTTCAATTATTTCTTCGTTCATATAAACTGTGCTAGCCTAATACTATTCATTTGCATCAATATGACGTAAAACATTACGTCACACTCATACAGTATTAAATAATACCATATTTGACTCAAACAAATAACTTACTTAAACTCCATAAAAATTTTATTTAGCCTGTAACATATTATAAGTCAATCACACACAAGTGAACTCCACTGAATAACACTTGATATAATTTCATTTTATGAAATGAGGTCAATACCTCTACCCACCTTAGTTAGCAAGCCATTAATTACCGAAAATAACTTTTCACAAATTTTTTATGACACAAAACCCGCAGGGGGCGAGGACGAGTGCATTTTCTCACTATTTTAATTACAGTTAATTTAAATGTCATTTATAACCAAATAATTTCAAGGATATTGAAGATTGATCAACTACAACTGTTTAAACTG
>NZ_JAGSOY010000107.1 GCF_018837975.1 Zooshikella harenae
TAAATTTTTGTACTATAGCTGAAGGCGTTTCAATCATTTTTCGAACAAAATGAACTGAGTCAGGTTTAAAATCAACTCGGGTCAAAGCGCCTTTCCCACCAGGAGTCAAATGATTTTTTTCTAATGGAATACCCTCTGCAACAAATACATGACCATAAACATTCTCTGGTAAAGTCCCCATAATAATATCCATTTGACCAGAAGAAGCATTTAAGTCACCCTTCATAATCGAGTCAGGAAATGAAGAATCAGACTGTAAAATATTATTAGATAATGCAGTTTTGGGTAGAAACGCAGCCATAGTCGATGCTTTGACAAAATCCCTTCTTTTCATAAAAAATCCCTTTAGTTTAAATACTAACTATAGTGCGAACTCCAGACTTAAGGCTAAAAGACAGTGACATTTCTATTAAATAGAATTTGACAGTTTCACTATATTTTAGATATAAAAAACGTAAGGGTAAGTGATATCCTTATTAAGGAGTATAAGTATGGAAATAACAATAAGACATAGTGAACCAGCTGATATTAAAGCAATTAAGACAATATATGAACAACCCTCTTGTGTTAGCGGTACACTCCAACCTTCAGAAGCACTTTGGGAAAAACGTTTAACACAACCTGATAACGGCATATATAGTTTAGTTGCAGAAATTGATGGAGAAATAACTGGTCAGCTTGGCTTAAAAATAAACCCATCTCCTCGCCGAAAATATGTGGCTACTATAGGCATGGCGGTCAGTGAAACTTTTCAAAATAAAGGCACAGGTTCTGCGCTTTTAAGTGCAGCAATTGACCTTGCTACTAAATGGTTAGCCGTAAAACGTATCGAATTAGACGTGTATACCGATAATAAACCAGCAATTAGTTTATACAAAAAACTTGGCTTTAACATTGAAGGAACAGCAAAATCATTTGCTTTTAGAGATGGTGAATACGTAGATGTTTTTTTAATGGCAAGAGTTGATTGATAACTTCTTTTTACTATTTGTCATATAAAACAAATGCCCTCTATTAAATGCTGCAATAGAGGGCCTAGTGTTTATAATTATGCAGTTTCTAGACTAGTGTCTTTACAAGTACTGTTTAAGCTTTCTCCATAGACAGGGCGAAGAGCCCTCGCAACATCAGCTAGAGTGATCAAACCAATTAATTTACCCTCTTCAACCACAGGTAATATATGTGGCCGAGCAACGTTCATTTGTTTAGCCCGCTCTTCTAAAGATAACGTAGATAAATGTGTCGCTATTCCACTGTCTGTGACAGGAAATAATTTTTCCTTATCAATACACATAAACTCTACTAGATCAACTAATGAATCATTGGCATTAATCGCCATTATATCCCTGCTCATTAAGTCGACAACTTTCTGGTTTTCAACAGGAATATAACCCTGACACCATAGATCAACCAGTACATTGTGTATTGAAAAAAAGCCTACTAGTTGACCCTCGTTATTAACAACAGGTGCACCTTCTAAATCGCACTCTAATAATTTATCTATCGCAACAGCTGTAGGCATATCTACTTTAAGTGAAAAAACAGAATGCTGTAGTATCGATTTAACGGTTTGTTTTGTGCTCATCACAGAGATCTCCTTTGCGGGCAGTTTTTGCGTAGATTGGGTCTTTATTACTGAAACATTGGAATATACGGTTACAGTTTTATATTGAGTTTGTCGATAAATAAACCAGTTCGACAAGCCCACTAATACAGCCCCGCCAACAATATTGCCTAATGTGACAGGAATTAAGTTGGCAGAAATAAATTGCATCCAATTTAAATCGGCGAATTGGTCTGGGCTTAAACCTACTTGAGCCCAAAATTCAGGAGGCGCTATGCTTTGAATACTGATGCCCAACGGTACCATAAACATATTAGCTACACAGTGCTCAAAACCGCTACTAACAAACATAGCGACTGGCAAAATCACCATAAAAGCTTTCGTCAAAGCATTTGTAGCACTAAAGCTCATCCATATCGCAAGACACACCAGAAGATTACATAACACACCCAATGCAAAAGCCTGGATAGGTGTATGATGCAGCTTATGTTGTGCAATCATTAATGCGTTCACGCCCCACTGCCCATGATCCATTTGGTAAAGACATGCAGCCGATACCAGAATTAAAAGTAAAGATGCACCAATAAAATTGCCAAAATAAACCTTGCCCCAAATAGAAAGCATTTTTTTAAATGAAATTTGTTTATTGGCTACTGCAATACTAGACAAAACCGTGCTAGTAAAAAGTTCCCCCCCACAAATAACAATTAAAATTAGCCCCAGACTAAATGCCAATCCACCGGCAAGATGACTTAACCCCCACCCCACCTGGTCAGAACTACCTGTTGTTACAGTAATATAAAAGAGAAAAGCCAAACCAATAAATAGTCCAGCCATAATCGCCAGACAAATGCACATTGTTGTGCTTTTACTCGTTTTACTTAACGCATATTTTTCAGCTTCGCCCATCATTTCAGGTGGTGAATAATATTGTTTAGATAATGAGCTAGGTACTGACATAGATACTTCTCTCCCATCTATACATAACATATCTCCTTTAAAACATTGCACTAAGTCAGCAGCTGCTAGATCTGAAGGCCTTCATTAAGGTTACGAAGTATTTTACTTCCAGTAAAATTCATAATTCTTAGGCGTTACATAAACATTATTGATAGAGACAAAATTGCGTGTACAATAGAATGTAAACTTTTTTATTTGAAAGCCTTTCAAAATATACGCTTTGCAAAAGGCTAGCTATATATACCCATAACGAAGGGTTTTTAGGGGCGGCCGTCAAGTGATGAAGCCTCAGGAGCTTATATTAATAAGTGACTGGGGTGAAGAACGCTGACAACAAACCCTAAAAATGATTCGTGAAGGGTATATTTACGTTTAAGGTAAGAACGTGCGTTATTCATTAAAGCAATTAGCAGTATTTGATGCTGTTGCAGATTCAGGTAGTGTCAGCCAAGCAGCAGAAAAGTTGTCACTCACCCAGTCCGCTACCAGTATGTCCCTCGCCCAGCTTGAGAAAATTCTGGGACACCCTCTATTTGAACGACAAGGAAAGATGATGGCGCTTACGCACTGGGGGATGTGGCTAAGACCTAAGGCCAAAAAACTCTTACAAGACGCACAGCAAATTGAGTATGGTTTTCATGGGCAGCACCTCTTCAGTGGTGAAATCAAGCTTGGTGCCAGTCAAACTCCTGCTGAGCACCTTGTACCAGACCTTATCAGTATTATTGATAATGACTTTCCAAAAATTCGAATCACCCTAGGCGTTCAAAGTACTGATAGTATTATTAATGGTATTCTCGACTATCAATACGACTTAGGTATTATAGAAGGCCGCTGTGATGATAACCGTATAGCTCAAGAAGTTTGGTGCCGAGACCATTTAACCGTTGTAGCCGCTTCTCATCATCCTTTTGCCCAATGCAAGCAGGTTAGCTTAGCCCAACTGGAACAAGCAAAATGGGTATTGCGTGAACATGGCTCAGGCACTCGAAAAGTTTTTGATAGCTCTATTCACCATTTGATAACAGATCTTGATGTCTGGCGAGAATACGAACACGTCCCTGTATTGCGCAGCATGGTTGCGAATGGGCCTTATCTTACCTGCCTACCTTATTTGGATGTTGAGCAATTTATTGAACGAGGGCAACTTGTTGCACTCAATGTTCCAGAGCTTAATATGGAACGAACATTATCATTTATATGGCGTATCGATATGGTTGAAAACCCATTAGCCGAGTGCCTTAAACGTGAAGGTCTTAGAATGATGAAAAGTAGACCCAGTGTATTGTAATGCTAAAAAATTATTGTGATTATCCTCTTCAATATTATTGATTAAAATTAACGCTTGCCATGCGCCAATTTAATTGCATCGGGATGCAAACGTAAGCGCCACATTGCAACAACACCTAAAAAAGGTCCTATCGCTAAAAATGCAAATGCATAATGCCAGCTTGTATAATCAACCCACAAGGGAAGCAAATGGATAGTAACCAATGTTAAAAGAAAACCAACAGATGTTTGAACAGTCAACATAGTCCCACGATAAGCTGGTTCTGATAGTTCCACAATGCAAGAAGAAAACTGGGCAGAATCAGCTACAATAGCAACACCCCATACAATGCAAAGTGCTGTTAACAACCATGGGTTCCCTCCAAATAAAAAACCAACCAACAAAGCACAACTACCACTAATTAACATTGCTAAAATAGTGAGCGTTGTTCTACCTAACTTATCAGCAAATAACCCACCCAATAAACAACCTAAAGCACCTGCCGCAATCACTAGAAATGTAGCTGTATTCGCATAGAAACGAGCAATATCTTCGACCAAATTTAGCTTACTAAAACTTGCATGAAAAAAAACACCTATCCATGCCCACATAGCATACAGCTCCCACATATGACCAAAGTAACCTAAATTGGCTAATCGAAGCGATTTATCCTGCCAAGCTCGTAAACCCATTTTCCAGTGGAATACTGACGCAATACTATGTTGAGGTCCTAATCCAACAAAATGAATCAAGCCGCCAGCAATGAGTGCGCACACAGAAGCTACCTGAATAGTAAGTTGCCAATCAATACCTCCTATAGCATTAAACAAATGAGGCGACGCTGAACCCAATGTTAATGCCCCAACCAACAATCCAATTAATAACCCTGTATCTTTTTCAGCCCAACTCGCAGCAATTTTCATCCCTACTGGGTATAATCCAGCCATACATATACCCGTCGTAAAACGACAAAATATTACCCACCAGGATGTAGGATCAACAAGCAATATACTGCCATTACACGCAGCAGCCACTAATGCAGAAACGGAGAAAAAACGCCTGGGATCAAAGCGGTCTGACAACCCTAATAAAGCACTCACCAAAGTGCCTATCACAAACCCCACAGCAACACCACTGCTAAATAAAGATGCTTGCCAGTCTCCTAACTGATATTCACTACGTAAAATCGGTACAATAGCGGTCGCTGAAAACCACAGCGTTAAAGCAAAAACCTCACAAAGAATTAAAATACCTATCGACGTCCACTTTGATGATATCACTCGTGTATAAGCAGTCCTTTGCTCAAGCATAGGCATTAAAAAATCCTTATTTATTAGAATAATGTGTAGCGCTGTTTTTAAGGTAGTTTTAATTAAACTAGAAATGAATTATTAACCGCTAAGCCACACCCCCACATCAAAAATATAACTCCCACAGGTTTGGCTATTTTATTACCCCAACTTACATTTTTTTCGACAGCCATAATCGCACCTAATAAAAGCATCCAAAATACACTTCCCGTGCCTACGGCAAACATAAGAAGCATTAATGCCCAACAACACCCCACACAATAAATTCCGTGATGTAAACCTAATAGCCACGCCTGCCGGTAATGATGTCGGCCTTGCCAGTATCCCATGACAAAACTCAGTGGTGTACGACATTTATCTAAGCACTTATATTTCAGTGAACTAAATTGAAACACACCAGCCATTATCAACAAACCCGCACTGAGTAACCAGGTTTTATTACTCATAAATTCATAACCAAATAAATTTTGAGTGATTAACCACTGGCCAATGTGGGCAACAATCCCAAAAACTAACCACACTAATAAATAGCCTGCAATTAATATACTTATTAGTAACCAACGATCACTGTGACCAGAAGAAATCCGGTAAACAATTTGTATTAAAGGCAATGTTGTTGGCAGCATCATTGCAATACACATGAGCATCCAACCCAACAAATAAAGTATAACCGCAGAGGAAACAACCTGATGATGCATCCCATGAGCAGCAGGTCCGTGAAGAATATAGTGGCTATAAGGTGATTGCTCCCACCAAAATAATACTAACCACGCTACAACCACTAATAACAACGTTGTAGGAATAAATAGTGACTGCTGAAACTTGATTGCTTTCATTTTATTAAGCTTATCAGTGAAGTGAGACTTGCTTGATTTTGTGTATACCCTCACGTCTACTAACGATTGTTCACATTTTAGGGTATACACCAAAAGGAGACTAAAAATAACGTTGTACAGTAATGCAGTTAATTAAATTAACTCAATCATTCATGAAAAATCGAAGCCTCATTGAGCTTCAAATAAAAATTGTCCCTGAATGGCATTATGGCCCTGCATATCAATATCAAGTCCTAGTAAAGGCTGCTTCATCTTATAGTCAGAAGCCTTACCAACATATGCAGGTGCTCCGGGTACAGTTGAAAAAACCGTATCAGATAATGTGGAGGTGCCTGTTGGCCCTTCAAAAGGTTGAAGCTCTGCACTTATATCACTACCAATGCGGATAGTCCCTTTACCATCAAGCACTTTAAATTCAATAGGTGCCCGTTCTACAGCAACTACATCACCAATCAGTTTTACAAGATCAGCTACAGGTCCACCCAACTCCCCCTTATAAACACTTAATAATGCATCCGCTTGCTGCTCTGAAGATTGGTCATCGACGTACATCACAACACGCCAGTTACCTTCCATGATATTTCCTGGAATATGAGCAGTAACCGCAACAGTCAGCCCTGATACATCTAGCCCATTCACTGCCCCCTGATCAATGTGCCAGGCAATAATAGTATTACACGTGTCACCATCAGGGTCTTCTCCAACCCAACACGGGCACAAAATATTACAGTCGCACACTTCCAGTAACTTTCCTTCCAGCTTATAGCCCATGATATCCTCCATGATATTTGTTTGGTTGTTCTACCGCCTACGTAAGGTATATAGAAGTTTGATGACAATTCAAGACTTGGTGTACAGATATGAATGATAGCCATCAGGCTGTTGGCTTAAATTAATGTTTAGAGACAGACTGGAACTAAAAGCAGTCCATCACCCTTCATGAAGATTTGCTTACATAAATATGGCAGATTTCCTACAATTCACACAGGCATTTAGCTGTTTGCTCTAAGCCTGATTTGTAGCATCATGAACTCAACAAATCGCTGAGGGTCAGGAAGGCCACAGGAGCTTAGAGAAAGGAAGCAATCAGGATATTCAGCGAAGAAACCTAAGTAGCTTTAGGTTAAAGGATTGGCTAAAAGGACTAGCCACTAGGACGGTTAAACTAAAAACCTGCTAAATATAGCAGGTTTTTTTATGTCTTTATTTTCTTTTAACCAGTAAGCCATACCCTATCATAGTAAGTTTCAGCTTATTTTATGCTCATCACTGAGTTCTGCGAGCCAACACTTTAACAGCGAATTCAAGCTCTCTTGATCACTCGTTGAAAGTTTTGCAATAAAATCTCGCTGCAACGATAAGTGACACTGAAAAGCATCATCTATTAACGCTTCTCCTTCATTAGTTAACTTTACTAGCACTGAACGTCGGTCATCGCTACAGTGACTCCGTTCGATTAACCCCTTCTCCTCCAGCTTATCTAGTCGGTTGGTCATTGCACCAGAGCTAAGTAACATAGACTGATATAACTGTGTTGGAGAGAGTGAAAATGGCTCACCAGAACGTCTTAAAGTAGCCAATACATCAAACTCCCCAGGCTTTAAACCACAAGCACCATGGCATTGTTGTACAGCACGCTCAAGCTGCTTATAAATTCGGGTCAACCGCCCATAAATCGCCATGGGTAGTAAGTCATCTGATACTCCTTGTTGTTGCCACTGACTGACTAACCGATCAATATCATCTGCTTGTAAGTTATTATTTTTCATCAATTTGCCTCTACAAGATCACTCACTGCTAAAACAAAATCTTAATTAAAACCTTATAAACTGTGCAAGTATCTTTATATAAAGATACTTTACCAAGAGCTGATTATGCTTTATAGTGGAAAATATCTTTATATAAAGATATATCATATTAAGATAGATAGCTAATGGAAAAGCTATTTTCCGGAGCAACCTTTATGAGTAAACAACAACCACTTGATAACCCTCGGTCAGCGGGTTTTATCATATTACTGACGATTATTCTCATTGGTCTAAATTTAAGACCCAGTTTAGCCTCAATCGGCCCTCTGCTAGGTTCTATTCAGGCTGATATTCAGTTATCTTTTAGCGCAGCATCCCTACTGACCATGCTCCCCGTACTGACTATGGGACTGGCTATTTTTTCAGGCTTTAGTTTAGCCAAACGCCTTGGCGAAGCACGACTATTGACGTATTCAATTATTCTGCTGAGCGCAGCAACAGCTGCACGCTACTGGGTAGATTCAACATTAATGTTAACCATTACAGCCTTTTTAGCAGGGGTAGGTATCGCATTAATTCAAGCCCTAATGCCCGCTTTAATAAAAGCGAACTTCCCTACCAGGGTACCAGTTTTAATGGGTTTTTATATTACAGCCATTATGGGTGGTGCAGCGATTGCCGCTGCAGGGAGTCCTTATGTTGAAAATTTTTCGACCAATTGGCGATTGGGTCTTGCCTGCTGGAGTGTATTGGGCATAGTGGCACTTGTCTTGTGGATAATTAATCACAAGCACTTTCATTTCCATAGTGCTAAAGGCAAACAACCAGCACCCATTAATTATTGGACTCAACATCGTGCATGGACACTGGCCTTATTTTTTGGTTTAGGTACAGCCGCTTACACCTGTGTTTTAGCTTGGCTATCCCCTTATGCAATCGAGTTTGGTTATACGCAAAAAGATGCAGGCTGGCTCCTAAGTTTTCTAACCACACTAGAAGTTGTTTCAGGATTGATCTGCCCTATTATTGCTGCTCGCAAAAAAGACCGTCGCCCCGTCATCATGACGCTATGTTTCATGATGATGATAGGCTTTGCAGGCTTAGCCTATGCTCCTGAGAAAGGCTTATGGTTGTGGAGCGGATTCTTAGGCTTAGCGATTGGTGGCATCTTCCCAATGTCATTAATTGTCACGATGGATCATCACAGCAACCCAGTCAGTGCAGGTAAATTAACGGCTTTTGTCCAAGGTATTGGCTATATTATTGCTGCATTTTCACCATGGATTGCCGGCATTATACGAGATGTCATGACAAGCTTTGCAAATGCCTGGTTACTACTCGCCGTTTGTAGTGTAATTAGTTTAGTACTTGCTATGCTATTCCATCCACATCGCCACCTTGAACCAAAGGAGTCTGAAGCACCTTTAACACCTTCTGTTGCCTAGTAGCACCTTTAGTTGCAAACCGTGTTTCCAAGATAACTACTGCAACCCTTGTCCTGCGCCTAGCCGCAGGACTTTTTTATTCTCTGCTACAAACATATAATATACGTCAATATACTTATTTAAATATCTTTATTAAGCAGTTATCAATAGAATATCCTCAGTGAGCGGGGATAAAAATACATTACTCTAGAAGTAGGCTAAACAATGGAAATAACGACTCCCAGTCAAAAAGATTATTCTGAGTTAGTATCTGTTTGGGAATCATCGGTAAGAGCAACACATGACTTTTTAACAGAGCAAGATATTTTATTTTATAAACCTATGTTAGCGGACCAGTTTTTCCCTCAGGTCATTCTCAAGTGTATCAAAAATACTGATAACCAAATTTTAGGATTTATAGGTACAGCCGAAAATAATATTGAAATGCTATTTATTGACCCTGACTATCGAGGTAAAGGTGTAGGTAAAAAACTACTCACCTATGCACTTCATGAACTAGGTACGACTAAAGTTGATGTCAATGAACAAAACGATCAAGCGGTAGGTTTTTATAAACACTTAGGTTTTAAAGTCATTGGACGCTCAGAAAAAGACGGTATGGGCAAGCCTTTCCCATTGTTACATATGGAAGTAAGTTATGCGTGATATTTTTCATCAAAATAAAACATATACCCAGGGCAATTACCTATAAAATTGGTTCATGATTAAATGAACAGCTGTCGTATTTCGATTTACCGCAATAACATGGATAATGCACGTCGAACTGTTTGCCGCAAGTATGCAGCAACTATCTTGACAAACAACAGCCTCCAGGAAGAACTCATGACGTGTTCAAAGGGCATTATCCAGCTTTTAAGCAAATGGGCTTTAAAAAATTTCTGTTAAAAAATCTATAGTTATATGTGATTACCCTGCTTCTGCCACACTTTCAAACATTTATCGAAACAATAATACATTTTTTCCCTGGGTAGTCAGGCCAACTTAATCTAGCTTTTCAAAATAGCCAATTCATTTTAACGTCCCTTCATGAGTAACATTTAGATTTCGTTAAAAAAAGGGATAAAGACAGAGGACGGGTTTCATGAAAACAAATAAATTTTGCTTA
>NZ_JAGSOY010000108.1 GCF_018837975.1 Zooshikella harenae
GCCATAAGAATGTAATTTCCGTTCTGAATAGCAGAAATACGGAGAATACTGCTATCAGCAATGGCTACCCTGGAAAAGCACTGTTTAGTATTCATTACGGGCATGATTTATCTTCTTATTTTTTGAAATTTAATGCAAAAATAATCGACGCAATGAGCCGCATCCTCTATGAATGTATTTTTGTAGTCATTATGCTCATGGCTGCCAATTTTTATGTGCTTCTAGATCATAGTCAAAACCAGCTTCCATAAATAAATCTCTGTAATCAGTTTTTGCTAACTTTACAGCTCTTTCCATTTCAGACACCTTTCCATTACTTAGTTTTAATACAGATAACCAAATCCTTTCCAAGTGATCTTGGTCGCATTTAGCACAGCCGGGAAGGTTCGTGGAGCACTCATTTAATAAAATATTTTTTATTAGCTTAGATTTCTCAGCACCAAATAGGATCTCTATCACATCTTTCGTCTTTGCACTCAATTCGATCATATTTGACCATTAACTATCAATGAACATTACTATGACTGCTTAGGTAACAGCCCTTAGCTGATTACAAGCCCTTCACTTTGTGTGCAAGTTCAATTGTTTGCTTGCGATTTTTTGTGACAACTAACCAATCAAACAGTACTTCACTGTACTCTCCGGTGGCTCCATCGAATTTTGATATTTTGGTATCTTCACCAAAAAACTCTTCTTTTTTAGCGGAGTTTACTGCGTCGATAATGTGCTTGGCGAAAGTCAAAAGTTCTTTTTCAGTTCCAATGAGAAATGCTTCTTCCCAACCCGTTTGGGCTGTGATTAGTGGCCCTGCGTCTCTTTCTTCACTCATTAGTATCAATACTCTTTGGACTTATAACTATTAATAAACGCCACTCTGACGTAAACCTAACCTCATTGAAGGCCTTATGGCTATTGATATCCAGTGAACTGGCTAGATGAAGCTCTTACACGATCACATCTAAAACCTTGCATCCGCACAATATGCATACACTGCTTCATTGATACGAAGTAAATGTCCTGATTTCTCATCATCACCTCGATAACTTGAAAGTAACTTACCGTTCTTAAGTAGGATGATTTGATTTCTCCCGTACCCAATTTCAATTTGACCAACATTGGTACTGGTAATTGGTTCATCTCGACCACCACTGACCTTTTCAATACTAAATCTTAAATACTCATTTGGAATTCTGGATATCGATTCCTCAGGCAATGTGGTGATATCGCTGTTTGTCAAGATAGTTGTCGCATCAACCAACCTACACTAATGATTTAGCATTTGATTGTTAACAGGGTTAAGCCAAACCCTTTCAATTCGGTTCCAATTACGTGTTTTGCCTGTCCAGCGTCTTGGATTGGCCAATCTTGCTTTTTCATATACCGCCTTACGGTTTTCCAAAATAGCGTGATCTTTGCCTTCATGACGTGCTTGATGTGTCACAAACTGAATTCCACTATGCCGATGCACTTGATTATACCAGGTCACAAAACTTAACACCCAAGCCCTTGCTTGCATTAAATCGGTAAACCCCTTATAGGGATAATGAGGTCGATATTTGCAGGTTCGAAAAATTGATTCGGCATATGCATTATCGTTACTCACTCGGGGACGATTAAATGAACTCACCACACCAAGATTATGCATCGTTTGCAGCATATCACTACCTTTCATTGGGCTACCATTATCGGAATGAAGCACTAAAGGTTTGGTAGCAATGTTTTCCTTTAAATAGGCTTTTCTCAGTAAACGTGAGGCATTTTCTGATGACTCTTCTTCATGTATTTCCCAACCAACAATTTTTCGGCTAAATAAATCGAGTATCAAATACAAGTAGTAGTAAAGCCCTTTGGCAGGGCCAGGTAACCACGTAATATCCCAGCACCACACTTCATTGGGAGCCATGGCGACATAAGTGGCTAGTGGCTTCTTCTCGGGCACTTTACTCCGACCTCTATGGTGCTGTTGATTTTCAGCGTGTAATAGACGGTACATGGTCGATTCTGAACATAAATAAACACCCTCATCTGCCAAATAAGGCACCACTTGGCTAGGAGGCATACTCGCAAATACAGGGCTATTCATCACTTCCATCACGTGTGTACGCTCTTCTTCTGTCAAGGCATGTGCGGGTAATGAGCGAGTCGCCTCAGGGCGTTGGTCAGCTGTCACTTCACCACCTTCAACCCATCGTTGGTAGGTTCTGGTACTAATGGCTAATATTTCACAGGCTTTACTTTGACGCGCCCCAGCAGCTACGGCTTCATCAACCAGTGCAACCGCTAAGCAGCGCATGTCATGTGAGATTAGTCGTCCTCTGGCTCCCCCCAGAGTGCCTGGGCTTTTTTTTGAAGTACCAGTAATGCTGCTGCCTCAGCTAATGCTTTCTCTTTTCGCTTGAGTTCTTTCTCAAGCCGGTTGTTCTTTTTTTGCTCCTGTTTTAGCTGCTCATAGGCTTTTTTCGAGTGAGCTTGTTGGGTCGCATTGGCTTCGACACACGCCTGTTTCCACTGCTGAATTTGTTCAGGAAACAAGCCTTTTTTACGGCAATATTCACTTAATTCCGCAGCATTTAAACGGGCCGTTTCAACCACAATATTAAACCGATCTGCTGAGGACCACTGCTCAGCATTCTTCTTGTTTCCGGGCATAACACAGCCTTTTCTTTTCGCAACCTGACGCCAATTATACAAGGTTTTTGCTGAAATACCGGTTTCTTCTGCAAGTGCTGGAACACTCATATTATGGGGTGGCATCATCTTCGCTAGAATAGCTTCTTTTCTTTCTTTTGATACGCGCTTCACTCATCATTCACCTGCGCCCCTTTCTTTAGATTTTTACTTCAGGTGAGGCGACAACTATCCTGACATAAGGGGATATTTACATATTGGTCGCCGACACGTGCCGAAATTCTACCGTGCATACCATATACGAAAGTATAACCCTGATTTAAAATATTCTTCGAAACCCAATCATCTAAATAGGAAACCGCTCGCTCATCTTTAGCTATTGCAGCTATTTCCTGACAACCTCCGTTCAAGTTAATTTGCAATACGAAAATCAACATTAAAAAAAGGGTGACACATAGCGATAACAAAACCAGCACTGAAATACCTAAAATTTTCGCGACTTTCAAGTTGCCAATCCTTTTAGTGAGCAGGGAGAGGCCCTTAGCTGACTATACCTTCGTAATTCTATAGAGGTTGCTCTGAAAATCATATATTTTCTTAATTTTATTATGTAAGAATAAACCTGGATGTAATTCGTCATAAATTCCAATATTAATTATCCTAACGCCAAAATACCAATTGCTATAATCTGACTGAGCTTCAACTCTTCTATAGTTGTATTTTAATCTAACCCATTCCTGACTGTTAATTTTTATAGTTGCAGGCCTACCGTAGGTAAATTGCTTTCCTAAGATTTCAACATCTACATTTTGTGCTTCAGAGTGAGCTTTTATAATAAATTTATCACAAAAGATTAAGTTCTTAGAACGACTCAGAAATTTTCCTCTATTATCAAATGTAATAAACTCATCAGCGACTTTAACATCTATGGGTAGTTCTTCTGGCAGCAATGATCTTTCAACTGCAAATTTACTTCCTCTTTGAGATTTATCCCACTCGTATTCTATCGATTGTACTATGATCATTTTTCAATTTCAGGCATAACTACTAATGGACGTCACTTTAAACCAAACCTCATTGGAGGCTCTATGGTTCTTGGTAACCTCTGAGGTGACTGAGAAGCAGTTTCTAACAGATTATTTTTTTGATCTCATTTTGTATGTTTTTAATACGACTATTCCAATAACCAGCTCTTTCTGCTCTTTCATATGCATTTAACTCTTCATCAATTTCAACTTGATTTAAGCGCATTAAGTAACCTGACAGTTTTTCCTTTAGGTATTGTTTATACTCAGAACCCGATGCAGGGACAAAACCTATGCCTTCGCAACCACATGATTGATATATAGCGCCTATTCTGAACATGCCTTCAATTATTTTCCAAGACTTTATATCAGTAGTTTTTGGCGATTTAAAGTCCATTCCCATATTTGCCATCTGTCCACCGCATTCTGGACACTTGGATATTTTGCTATAATAATCTTCTTCAATCTTTTTCGCAGTTGTTTGATATTTTTCTTCAGCTGCTAGTTTATCGCTCTTTTTTCTGCTATAGGCCAGTTTCTTATACTTATCCAGCTCCCCATTTTGAGAAAGAAAATCAGTCAAATTTGTTTTCTTAAACGACTTTCTGCAATTAAAACATGACCACGTTTGTTTATAGTTATTAAGTGCGTACCTACACACTTCGCAACCCCCTTTCCTAATACATAACTACTAATAAACATCCTCGGGCGTAAAGCCTAACCACATTGTAAACCTTTTGACTCTTAGCATCCACCGAAGCCGGATATTTGTGAGTGTAGTGGCACACTACAGAGTTATTGAGGATCTGTTTTATTTGGCTGGTTAGGTACCAGCTCTTACCTTATCAGATTGGATCATTTACTTTGATAATAAACTATTGTGGGAAAATTATACTTAACACCCATATTCTGACACCATTCTACAAAAGACTTCTCTTGTTTTTGGCTTGTGTATTCTTTCCAACTATTTACGAGAGATGTGTAGTATTCTATTTCCTGGCCTAAAGCTCGTTTTGCCTCTTTGTTTACTAGCCTATGACATAACTCAGCAGCCTTTGATAAAGCGACATCTAGTTCCTCTATACTGCCTATTAGCCTTGATTCGCCTAAATGGTGAGTTTGCATATCTACATCATCAATATAAGCCATGCCAAGCTTGTATATTGAAATCTGGTCATTTGGATCTTGCTCTAGTGCTCTTTGGTAAAATGACAATCCAGCTCCCATAGTTGCCAACCACCTGAAGACCTCTGATGTTGCTCCATTTTCTCGAGACCAGTCAATTAAAACAGTATAAATATGAGAGTATAACGGATGTGAAAGCAACTGATGTATCTCAGAATTATAAAAATGTAACTCAGCAAATTCTAAAGCGATCTCTCGCTGCCTGACCAGTGGAAGCGTTTTAACATATTCAACAAACGATATTATTGCTGAGTTTGCTTGCTTTTTTAGCCCTTGTTCTTTTTTTAGGCAATACTCTACAAACCCTTCATATCCAGCTTTCCCTTCATAGGCGCTGGCTACATTTTTTAAACCTTCAAAGTTAGCTTGATTCCAGTAAAACATACCAAAGATCTATTTATTAATTAATGCCTCTTTGACACAAGCCTAAAATCATTTTAGGGATTATGTTAATTGCTATTCAGCGAGGTGATCTAGTGTTAACTCTTACCCAATTATAGCTGAGACAGCAATACCTTTTCAGCTGAAAGTAAGTTGGAATCATCTAAGATAGATAAAGGCAGGCCGTTTTCTTCTACAACTATTTCAAGAACTCTAACTAACTCAGCTCGACGCTCATTTACCTGAGACTCTAAAAACGAGTATTGCTTATTTGCCTCAGATACCGACATCGCATGTATTAGAGCTGACTCAACTGATTCTTGCATCATGAATGAAAGGCACAAGGTCGATGACTCAATATAGTTACGTTCTCGCTCTGTACAATCTCGTCCCCATAACCTCTCGAACTGACTAATAAAAATCTCTGCATAAGTCTGGTGGAGCATCACATTTCTTTCAAGAAGTCTTTTATCCATAATCTATAACTGTAAGCCATATGGCTCTTAACAGCCACTGAAGCAGGCTATTTGGGAGAGTTGTTGTGGTTTGACTGGGTAGGTAGTAGCTCTTAGTTGATTATATATTTGTTGTTAATTCCGTAACAATATACTCCGCAAAACCATCTTCACCTTCAATCGCTGATAAGCTTTTGAATAATTCTATATCTTCTTTCATTAATTCTCGTACTCTTTTCTGAAAAGCACCATTCCCATCTGGATGTTTGGGACTTGTGCATTCAGCAAACCCCGCGAATATATTTAATAGTTCAGTAAGTATAGGATCTTCAGATGTCTCAAGTATTGCTTTCAAAAAATGATATGCAGGCTCTGAAGCTGACGAGACATATGCGTGTTGATGACAAAGACTACACCACAGCTCATGAGTCGCATCGAGAGCTTCACTTTGGTCATTACTAATTAATCGTTCAAGTTCAACCGGAATCTGAGATGCATTTCCATATGCTGTCTCATACATTGTCCAATCTATACTCTTAATTTTTTTAATATAATTTTCTGTATTCATATTTCAAACTTAACATTTGAATAACCTGGCATCAGGTTGATTAATTGGTTCGACTATTTTTTACCATTCACCATAAAATTCCCCTGCTAAAAAAGTCCCTTGCCCCTTTGCAAGAATTTCACATTTTGGATATTGTTTTGATAGTTCCAATAGTTCATCATATTTGAAGTTTTCTTCCCAAACACTAATACATACGTCACTTAGCTCATTTGTACCTAATAATTCTCTAAGGCCGATTGAATCGATACCTGTTTCTTGTATCTCAACAATTTGTAATGAACTCACATCAGCTAGGTATTTAATACATTCATTTGTTAACTGCTCATTTCCCTTAACCCTCAAGTCATTTAATTTGGACATATTCCCTAGATATTGCAACCCATCATTTGTTATATCAGTTTCTTGAATATTTAGCTGCTCAATATTTTCTAGAGTACTTATAACCATTAATCCATTATCACTTAAATTAGAACAACCCAAATTTATAGATACAAGATTAGGAAACGATTTTAATTTTAATAACTCTTCAGTCGTAATCTCATACGACTGAAACGCAATAAATTCGGAGTCAGTTCTGTATTTTTCTCCATATATTTCAATTAGTTTAGCCATTTTATAATCTTCATAGATTTATTCATACAACGCCCATTTTTGCGACTGATTTGAAGCACAGCGGAAAACTAGTCCAGCAACAGCACCTTGTTAGCTTTTCTCTGGCCAATACAGTAACCAGTTATCTGGTACAGAAAGTCTTTGACCACAACGCCTATGCCGATCGCCTAACCAAACATTAGGGTCAGTGACTTTAAACCGAAAATTGCACTTAGGGCACTTTGTTCTTCCATCTTCACTTACTTCAAGAGCTAATGGTGAATCACCGCCTTCATATTTTCTCTCTTTGACGCTACCTTTTCCGCTACAATATTCACATGGTTTCTTGTACCAGCTACCCCCATCTTCGAAGTATATATAACCGTCCAGCTTACATTTTGTGCACATTTTCGTAACAACTGGGTTGAAACTGTTTTCTTTGGTAGGTTGTTCATCTGAAAACTCAGGTCGCCAGTTAACTTCACCTATACGGCAATCGTTCATACAGGTAATCCTGGTTCCTTTCAAATGCACCGGCGTATTACAGTTTTCGCAAAGTTTTAAACGATTACCAAACTTGTCTGTCACTACTTTCCCCGGAATATCTTCCAAGACTCTCTCCATAAAGCTAACTGTTAATAAACGCCACTCTGACACAAAACCTAACCTAATTGCAGGGCTTATAGCTCCTGATATCCTGCAAGGTCACTGAGAAGCAGTTGCTAACAGATTACTTTTTTGATCTCATTTTGTATGTTTTTAATACGACTATTCCAATAACCAGCTCTTTCTACTCTCTCATATGCATTTAACTCTTCATCAGTTTCAACTTGATTTAAGCGCATTAAGTAACCTGACAGTTTTTTCTTTAGGTATTGTTTATACTCAGATCCCGATGCAGGGACAAAACCTATGCCTTCGCAACCACATGATTGATATATAGCGCCTATTCTGAACATGCCTTCAATTATTTTCCAAGACTTTATATCAGTAGTTTTTGGCGATTTAAAGTCCATTCCCATATTTGCCATCTGTCCACCGCATTCGGGACACTTGGATATTTTGCTACAATAATCTTCTTCAATATTTTTCGCAGTTGTTTGATATTTTTCTTCGGCTGCTAGTTTATCGCTTTTTTTTCTGCTATAGGCCAGTTTCTTATACTTATCCAGTTCCCCATTTTGAGAAAGAAAATCAGTCAAATTTGTTTTCTTAAACGACTTTCTGCAGTTAAAACATGACCACGTTTGTTTATAGTTATTAAATGCGTACCTACACACTTCGCAAACCCCTTTCCTAATACATAACTACTAATAAACATCCTCGGGCGTAAAACCTAACCACATTGTAAACCTTATGACTCTTAGCATCCACTGAAGCCGCATATTTGGGAGTGTAGTGGCACACTACAGAGTTGTTGAGGATCTGTTTGACTAGGCTGGTTAGGTAGTAGCTTTTGTTCGATTATGTGTTACTTGTTGGCGCCTGGTTCGTTAACGTTAATTTAATCAGCTCCAAAAAAACTTCTCTTGAACACTGTAGCCTTGAAATATCTACCTGCTAGGCGAGCAATGACACCAACTGAAAATGCTAAAATAAATAAAAAACTTACAACTAAATCACCACCAAAGCGATCAGGCTTTAATGGTGGATTACTTATTGTAAAGAAAAACAATCCCCAAAGAAGGAACCAAATAATGAGGGAAGTTAATACCAACTTTCTTCCCCATGGAATGATAATAGGGATAACTATCAGAAAGACTAAGATTGATAATAAGCCTGGCAATTCAAGCATTGTGTCATCTCATTTGTTGTTAACACATTACGCCGCAATGTGCGGATTTTAAAAGTGGAGTTCGTTCTTTGTCCTGAACTTATAAAATTCCGTATCATTGCCTTGTTAAGTTTTGTCACTAGCTTCATGCTTTATATTTAAAACTGGTCGTACAGTTATTATTATCTCCTCATCATCATTAACATTTATACGAAGAGAGTTGCCGCTAACTGCAATATCTTTTACACCCATTACACAATATTCATAGATGTTGCTTCCACTAGCCCACATCATTAGTCGTACATCACGATGGTATGGGTTAATTGCACAGGTAAACTCAATAACTCCCTGTACGACTGTATAGACTGAATCATCAAACAACCAGATAGGATCTAGGCCTTGTCGCTCTGGTTCTTGCTCAAATAGCCCTATCAATTCCCAATCTTTAGCACTTATCTCGCTCATATTTGAAACTTAACTATTAATAAACGCCACTCTAACGTAACCAATTAAAATTAACTACTAACTTTTAACTAAATTTATTATTAATAGTATTTACCCATGATTTTCTTTTTGCCTTTTTGATAGAAAATAATCAACCGCTTTATCAAGATCAGAACCAAACTCAACTTCTTCAGATATTTTACCGTCAGGACTCTCATAACCTGAGCAGTAATTCTCACCTTCAGTTGAGCGAATATAAATTGAGCCTTCTGACTCAATCACAATACCTTGTTCATGTTGAAGCACAACTTTAATTGCATCTTTAAAATCAAGCATATATTAGACCTCTTTCTATTCCTTATATAAATCTTTCCCCAACAAATCAAACAATACTAATATTCAAGCCCCACAATACATGCAACCCACCATGCCAAGCGGTACTACTGGGTATTTTTCTATAAGTATACCCAAAACGAAGGGTTTTTAGGAGCGGCCGCCAAGCGATGAAGCCCCCGAAGCTTATATTAATAAGTGACTGGGGTGAAGAGCGCTGACAACATACCCTAATAATGATTCGTGAAGGGTATATAAGTTCTTGTATAGCAATCTATCAGTAGACATCTACCCAATTACGTGTTTTTAGTACCAAGATACCCCTTCCCTAGCTTTGCTTCATTAAGTTGATTGATGCTAGTAAATCAGCAAAAGAGGACATCCACTTTTTGATCAAAGTCAAATATAGGATGTCCCTTTCTAACCCTGGCAGCGTCGGAGGGGGGGAAGACTATTACTCAGGCAGCTTTTTGATCTAAATCAAAAAGCGAGTGTCCTCTTTCTCCTGCTTCCGCCTAGTGAATTAATAATAAGAGAAATTAAAGCCAAAATTGGAACTATTACAATAAATCTAATCATATCTACTTACGTATAATATCAATGAATGTTTCTCGGACGTAAAACCCAACCTCATTGTAAGCCTTATGACTCTTGGCTTACCTCTTTTCCTAAATAATCAACTTCAACCCATCGTTGGTAGGTTCTGGTACTAATGGCTAATATTTCACAGGCTTTACTTTGACGCGCCCCAGCAGCCA
>NZ_JAGSOY010000109.1 GCF_018837975.1 Zooshikella harenae
TAAAAAAGCTCTTTTAAAAGAGCTTTTTTTTCGTCTTTTATTTGGGTGCTTTGGTTATTTGGTGAAAATTACTTTAATGCTTTTATTATAGCGTGACCAAATATACCAATTAAAAAAGAGATTATTATCGACAAAAAAATCGCAATGAAGGTTGCTAATATGTTATAAAGCACAAGAGTTATGTGCTTGATCATAGAGCTTTAGTATGGCAAAACGAAAATTGATTCTTTACTCTACAGACGGCTGTCACTTGTGTGATCAAGCTTTATCTTTGATAAATTCAAGTGCCCATGCATCTAACTTGGACATAGAGGTCGTTGATATTGCTTTAAGTGAGGAGCTAATGACACTTTATGGCGTGCATATCCCTGTGCTGAGAGAGATGCAACGAGAAGAAAAGCTTTTCTGGCCATTTGATGAGTCGCAATTATCAACATGGCTTTCTGTATGACAGGTCGCAGTGTATTGAGATTGTTTTTTTCTATTTTAGTTTGGGGGATGACCTCCCTATACTGTCATGTCTTAGCAGAACAACTATCGGGTATTAAAAAAACAGAAAAAAATATACCTCGCGTAGTTAGTTTGGCACCTCATATTACTGAGTTATTGTATGCTGTGGGGGCTGGTGAGAATATTGTTGGTGTTATTGATGGCAGTGATTTCCCTCTAGATGCACAAAAAAAAACTATAATTGGACATTATAATTTACTTAATTGGGAGCAAGTCTTTGCTGTACAACCACAGTTAATTATTGCCTGGGGAAGTGGAAATAAACATTTGTTGGGGGGGAAAGCAGAGCAGCTAGGTATACCCATTATTTATTCAGAACCAAAAACACTTCAAGATATTGCTGATGAGTTAATTAGGTTTGGCAATATAACGGCACATAAAGTAGAAGCGGAACAGGCTGCGTCAGACTTTAAACAACATTGGCAACGTTTAGCATCTCAAGTTAAAAAACAATCATTAAAGCAAAAGGTAGCTATATTATTAAATATAAATCCAATACAAACATTGAATGGACGGCACTTGACGTCTGAAATTATCGAACAGTGTGGTGGAAAAAATATATTTGCCAATGCTAAAGTTATAGCACCTCAGGTGAATTTTGAAGCATTGCTGGCACAACAACCTGATTGGTTAATAATGATTGATCCAGTTTTTTTAGAACAGTTGACGGAACGTTGGCAAGCATTAAAAGCAGTTCAACAAAAAAGAATAATTATCGTTAATCCTGATCATTTTTTACGACAAACACCGCGTATTTTACTTGCAATGGAAACTATTTGTCAGAAACTCGCTAGCACAGCTACAGCAGTCAGAGACAAATAGCTATCACATTATAATACCTCTAACGAAGGCTTAGTTACCAGTCAATGCCTTCCTGTGCTTTAATGCCTGCATCAAAAGCATGCTTGATGGGCTGAATATCACTCACAGTGTCAGCCATGTCGATTAATACTTGAGGACAACCTCTCCCTGTAATAATAACTGATTGCATGGAAGGTCGTTGTTGTAGCGCGTTAATAACTTCTTCTGTTGATAAATAGCCATAACGCAGTACATATGTAATTTCGTCTAGGACAACAAGTCGAAGGTTAGCGTTGCTTAACATAGACTTTCCTGCTTTCCAGACTTCTTGTGTTGCGGCTATATCGATGGCTTTATCTTGAGTATCCCAAGTAAAACCTGTTTTCATCACATGGAATGCCACTTGTCCGGTTTGTTGTAAAAGTTGACGTTCACCACATGGCCAATCACCTTTAATAAATTGAATAACACCTGCCTGATAGCCATGTCCCACACAACGTACAACATTACCAAATGCTGCAGTTGTTTTACCTTTACCATTCCCCGTTAAGACAATAATGATGCCACGAGACTCATTAGCATCAGCAATACGTTGATCAATATGTTGTTTTTTTTTAATCATACGCGCCTTGTGGCGCGCGTGTTCATCATTTGTCATAAGATTCTTGTGTTCGTTATTTAAAGGTTGGGACGATAAGTTAAAGAAATAAAGGTATTGATACCATCCGTTTCATAAGGAATATTACCATTCAAATCCTCAACGTAATCCTTATCAAAAAGATTATTTACTTTCCACTCAATACTGAGCTCGTCAGTGAGTGCATAGGACTGAATCAAGTTTAATGTCGCATATCCTGGTAAAGTCTGGTCAGCAGGACCTATGTTTTTACGTTCACTTTGGCCTTGCCACTCAATACCTAAGTTATATCGACTGAAGGTTTTATGGGCCATAATTGAAAACTGTCTATGACTTCGGTTGGGTAAGGTTTGCTCTTTGGTTTGATTATCTGTATCAGTGTTTTTATCAATAGGATCTAACATCGTAAAGTTGCTATTAATTTGCCAGTCTTGCCATAGTGTATTGATAGTAAGCTCTAACCCTTTAATTTGGGCTTGCTCGCTATTTTCAGGTTTACTATTCTGGAAAATAATCATATCTTCAATGTCAGTTTTAAATACATTTATTTGCCATTGGGTGTGACCATATTCTGCCTGTAGACCAACTTCATAATGTTTACTTTGTTCAGGGTTTAAACTGGGGTTACTAAAATTAGGATAATATAAGTCATTAAATGATGGTGCTACAAATGCTTCCCCGTAGCTGGCTGTTACTTTATAAGTGTCGTTGATAGGCATTCCCCAGGCAAGGTTTCGTGTATTATGTTTACCGAATTGCTCATTATCGTCTTGACGAAACCCTATCAGAAATTCATGTTTACCCAATTGTAATTGGTCTTGAATGAACCAAGCACGATTATCACGTTCATCTTCATCAAAGCGGGTGGTAGAAGTTAAGTAATCGTCATAGTAGTCCAATCCAAATGACAATAATTGGTTTGACGTTAGTTGCAGATTATTTTGCCAGTTAACAGCTTTCCTTTTAGACTCATATAGAAAGTTACGACCTACATGATCAGTTCTATCATCAGATTTATCTGTGGTTAGGCCCGCAGTAATGACAATATCCCATTGCTGTGTTAGCTGGTGGTTATAACGTGTTGTCGCTGTTTCGAGAGTAGTCGTTGTATAAACAGGACGAGATACGTCAAAAGAATTATCATACTCCGCTTCTGCTTTTTGACGCATGAGTTGCAAAGCTAGCTGACTATTATCTGTAAGCTGATATTGAATATTTCCTGTAAATGACTTGTTGCGATAGCCATCATTTTCATCACTTAGGTCACCATACCAGCGGTTAAAGCCTTCTGTTGTATAGTAACTCGCTTTTAGTCCATAATAGGCATCAGCCTGTTTACCTTTTATTCCTGCTAGATATTGCTCACTTTGATGAGAGCCAAATCCAAGTTTAACAGTAGGCTCGATAGCTTTTTCGCTGTATTGCTGAGTGAAAATATGGATGACGCCAGCAAGGGCTTCTGATCCATAAAGTACTGAACGTGGTCCTCTGACAACTTCAATACGTTCCACTTGGTTAATATCAATTGAAGATAAAGAGGCCTTACCATTCGTTGCAGTATTAATTTTTATACCGTCCACAAGCACTAGCACTTGCTTATCACTTGAACCTCTAAAAAGAAGTTTTGATACAGTACCCTGGCCACCTGTAGTACTAATATTTACACTGGGCACGTGTCGAAGCACATCGAAAATGTCTTGTGCTTGTAAGCGTTCAATATCTTGCCGAGTAAATACATTAACAGGGGCTAAAGAATCAGAAATCACTTGAGGTGTTTTTGTTGCAGTAACCGTCATATTCGGTAGTTGATAACTGTCTTCTGCCTGACATGTGACCGCATAAGACAGGCTGATAAACGATATCCCTGTAACAAATGTGCTGATTTTTTTCATGGAGTCCTCAAAACCATTTACTACTGACGAGTGGCTTTGAGAAGGGCAAACAGGTAACAACTGTCATATATATTCTGACAGTTATTTGTCAAAGTTCCCAAAGAAAGGGAGGTACCTGTGGGTGAAGCCCTCCGCATCACCTAATTTAGGTTATAGGCCGGTATCCGGGCTTACAGACTGTTGTACACTTAACAACAGCTACCACATCCTTCCCATGTCGATGAGTTTTACTCTGTAGACACAGTGGTTTAAGGGTATTTAGAGTTATCAGATAATCTAAACTGTTTACCGTTGCGGGGGCAGCGTTGGCTTGTTAGAACGTGTATGGTTCTATAGACCACTCTTCCCGTTTAACCAATAATGGCACCTATAACGCATTGTATGTTGTAAAAAAGCGCTATATTGAGAGCAATATCTACTTGAGTCAAGCTAAAGAGGACTACTCTTCAGCGTTTACCTGTTGGGTGATTGAGTACAAATAAACTATGGCTATTTTTAAATCTGACGATAAAGTGTTTTGGCTGCGCTTTGCAAGTACGGCATCTGTAGTAACCGCTATTATACTGATTTTGGTAAAATTAATAGCTTGGGTGGTAACTGACTCTGTAAGTATTTTGGCATCACTTATTGACTCTTCACTTGATGCAATGGCATCCATTATTAATTATGGTGCTGTGAGTTATTCGTTAAAGCCTGCTGATGAAGACCATCGATTTGGTCATGGTAAAGCAGAATCATTGGCAGGACTGGCTCAATCTATGTTCATTATGGGGTCGGCTTTAGTACTGATTTTTCATGCAGTGGGGCACTGGCGTAAATCAATGATGGTTGATGCTGAGTGGGTAGGTGTTAGTGTAAGCGTTTTTGCGATTTTTCTTACACTGTTATTGTTGGGCATTCAACACTTTGCTGTTAAGCTAACTGGGTCGGTAGCGATAAAAGCCGACTCTTTGCATTATCGAATGGATGTATTGACCAATTTAGCTGTTATTGTAGCATTGATTTTAACCGCTATGGGCTTCAGCCAAGCAGATAGCTTTTTTGCAATTGGTATTGCAATCTATATGGTTGTTAGTGCTAGAGAGATTTTAGTGGATGCGATTAATCATTTAATGGATCGTGAGTTGCCTGTTTACACCTTATCACATATTGAGACTACAGCTTTAGCTGTGCATGGGGTACGAGGCATTCACCAGCTACGAACACGTCAGTCAGGAATGATTCCTATAATCCAGATGCATGTTGAGTTAGATAAAAATTTAACATTGGAACAAGCACATCAGATTGCAGACAATGTCGAAGCGGCCATTCAGGCAGACTATCCAGATGCTGATATTACCATTCACCAAGACCCGGTTTAATTTTTAGTAATCGTGTGCTTAGTAACTTGTTCTAAGCGATAGTGACTGGGGGTCGAACCCGTCCATCGTTTAAAGCTACGCTGAAAGGACCGCACTTCAGTAAAGCCCAGGTTTTCAGCAATGGTATGAATTGTTATTGCACTGTCTTTAAGAAGAGATTTGGCTTGTTCCATTCGCACATGATCTAAGAGTTGTTGAAATGTTGTTTGCTCATGTTGTAAATGACGGTGCAATGTTCGAGTAGTCATTGTCAGCTGCTTAGCCACGACCTCTTTTGTTAAGGTGCCATCACATGAAAGCTGTTGTCGTATAATGACTTTTACACGCTCAGCTAAGCTACTATTTTGTGGTGTGAGCGTAGCGACGACATGCTGTGCATGTTGCTCTAAGGTTTTAAGTAATGCGGGGCTGGCTTGTTGTAGAGGCGTTTGCAGATCTGTAAGGGATATATCCAGACTATTTTCAGGTTGTTTAAACAATACAGGGCAATTAAATAGTTGTTCGTACTCGTGGTAACTGTTATCAAGGGGACAGTCATGAGTAAAGTGTACGACAATAGGTGTACGTTCGTGTTTTCCTGTAATCCACCGTGCATAGTGTGTCCAAGCTGCGAAGCAATGCTCAACCATGTGCCGTTTAATCGTTGTGTTTGTATAGATACACGACCAACTAATGCGTAGCTGTTCAGCTAAATAGTTTAAGGATGTCCTCCCCATATCGCCTACTAGCTTCTCATACGGTGTGATGCGTTGAATAGCATCATTTAATGTTGCACAGTTCATGGTGATATAACCAAGTACATTATAAGATGCTGGTTGTATAAATTGAGCTGCATGTAATCCAAAAAGCGCATCATTGGCTTGATTAATTAATGTTAGAAGCAAGCGCTGTGCACTTTCACCTGGAAGCCGTTCTCCTGTGTCTGTACATGACGTGATATCTAACTGCTGTAAGAGCTGTTGAGTATTGATGCCTAATTGATTGGCATAATGCAAGTAGGGTAATAAGCTTCCCCAGGACACTTCACCGAGTAATGTGTTGGCCTCAATTGTTACTTTTTGTGGCATTTTCTGACATTATCTTAGTTATTTATTCCCACTAGTATATATCTATAAGTTGTTCTGTTTGAATAAAACTGTAGATATATAAGCGAGATAAGTAATAAACATGATAAGAATATTCTTGGCTTGATTATGAAGCAAGAAAATAACGCTGTTGATGATAGGTTAAGAGAATAATAAAAATTAAAAAATTTTTGTCGTTTATTAGCTGTTTTAATTTTTTCAAAACTTATACTGGACTGATGTTGACTTTCGATAGGGAGGTTCGTTATGCAACGGTGGAATAGCTGGGGAGAAGCAGGGCAAGACTATCCGCTACCTGAGCATGCGCTTTGCTATTTAGCAGATCTAATTGGTCCAGGTTATCCTCTTGAGGAAGTACTGTTAGAAACAGCATCTACTCAAGTTACTAAAAGTCGCTTGGCAGACCATCCCTTAATTAGTAAAGACCCAGAGCTTCGCGTGCGATATGCAAGAGGTCATAGCTTTGCTGATTGGCTAGCTAAAAAAAGTGGACAGTTTGAGACTGTACCAGATGGCGTTGCTTTTCCAGAAAGTCGTGATGATATCCTTCAATTATTAGAGTGGGCAGAGCAGAATGATTGCAATCTTATTCCATATGGTGGAGGAACAAGTGTTGTCGGGCATATTAATCCTCAGATGGGTTCAAGACCTACATTAACCGTTTGTATGTCACGTTTAAGTCGGCTGTTAGCGTTGGATAAAGAAAGTTTGTTAGCAACATTTGGTGCAGGAACAATGGGTCCACAAGTAGAATCGCAATTACAGGTTCACGGCTTTACCTTAGGACATTTTCCTCAGTCATTTGAATATTCGACCTTAGGGGGGTGGGTTGCAACGCGTTCAAGTGGTCAGCAGTCACTGGGCTATGGGCGAATAGAGAAACTTTTTGCGGGTGGTCGTTTAGAAACATTTCAGGGTAGTTATTATCTGCGACCATTTCCTGCAGAGTCCGCGGGCCCTGATTTGAAAGAATGTGTTTTAGGCTCCGAAGGACGGTTAGGTATTTTATCTGAAGTAATTGTTAATATTTCTCGACTGCCTCGTTTTGAAGCATTTTATGGCTTGTTTTTTCCTGATTGGCAGGCAGGTATTGCAGCCTGTCAACAAGCATTACAACAGCGCATTCCGCTATCAATGTTACGATTGAGTGCACCAGAGGAAACGGAAACATTTTTACGACTGTCAGATCAGCAAAATGCCATTCGCTGGCTGGAAAAACTACTTACGTTTCGAGGTGCTAAACAAGGCCGGTGCCAGTTGCTAGTAGGTGTTTCTGGAGAAAAAGCCCAGTGTCATTATGCATGGAAGCAGCTGCGGCGCATCAATCGTTTTTATGGGGGAGTTAATACTGGTCAATTAATAGGACAACAATGGCAACGTCATCGCTACCGAAACCCTTATTTACGAGAGACATTATGGCAAGCTGGTTATGGTGTTGATACCGTAGAAACAGCAACGCAGTGGTTACATATTGATTCGCTACGCCAAGCAATGGAGCAAGCACTTCGTGAAGCTTTGCTCGATGAAACTGAACGAGTGCATGTTTTTACGCATATTTCTCACTGTTATGCACAAGGTGCTAGTTTATATACGACATTTGTATTCCGGCTTGGTGAGACCTACGACATAACTTTAGTGCGTTGGCAAAAGCTAAAAGCTGCAGTGATGCAAACCATTGTGAATCATGGTGGATCGGTCAGCCATCATCATGGGGTGGGGGTGGATCACCGTGACTTCCTTCCTTTCACTAAAGATGAGCGACAATTGCAGGCTATTTCTGCACTGTGTCGTCATTTTGATCCAAACGAAAGATTGTGCTCACACAACTTATTACCACCAAATAATCATTCTTTGCCAACAACGTTATGCGATGAACCACGTCAGTTTAAGGAAACCGCAGATGTTATCGTCTGATTATTTAAAAACACTTTCAAAGCCTGCATGGGATGTGATAGTGATTGGTGGGGGGATTACTGGTGCAGGTATTTTGCGTGCAGCCGCACAGCAAGGGCTACGTTGTTTATTGGTCGAGCAACACGATTTTGCCTGGGGAACATCCAGTCGTTCTTCAAGTATGGTTCATGGGGGCTTACGTTATCTGGGGAGTGGTAATTGGCAGTTAGCTCGTGATTCAATTAATGAGCGAGAATGGTTGCAACGGTCTTTGCCGGGATTAGTCAATTTCATACCTTTTTTAATGTTACATAAGCCTTGGCAGTGGCCTACGCATCATGTATTTCAATTATTGTTAGCTATTTATGATGGATTTGCTGGGTACCGAACTCGTCGGTGGCTAAATAAATTAAAAATACAACAAGTACTACCTTATATAACTTCAACTTGTGCAAGTGGCTCAATTTTTCAAGATGCACTGACGGATGATGCCCGATTGGTTGTGCGGGTGTTACAAGAAGCAAAAGATGATGGTGCTGAGTTATTAAGTTATGCACGGGTTGAAGAACTTGTTTATAGAGATGATCAGGTTGTGGGTGTAAAAGTGTGTTCTGAAGCCAATAAGCAGGCAATACTTGAGGCCACAGTCATTGTTAATGCGACAGGTGTTTGGAGTAATAAACTGGCGTCATTAGCACCGGGATTAACACTAAGACCTTTACGAGGAAGTCATTTAGCATTTCCAGCTTGGCGTTTGCCTGTTCCCGCTGTGGTCAGTTTTTTTCATCCGCAAGATCATCGCCCTGTTTTTATTTATCCCTGGCACAATGCAACAGTTGTCGGAACAACCGATCTCGATGAGACCCAAAAGCTTGATAAAGAGCCTAAAATAACATTAACAGAAATTGATTATTTATTGACTGCCGCTAACAGCCAGTTCCCTCAAGCAGCACTTACGGCAAGTGATGTGTTGAGCTGTTGGAGTGGTATTCGACCTGTGTTAAGTCAGAAACGACAGCGTCAACCTTCAAAAGAGTCTAGAAATCATCTGATCTGGCAGCAACCTGGGTTAATTTCTGTCAGTGGTGGTAAGCTAACAACGTTTCACTTAATTGCTAAGGAGATTATGGCACTGGTTGCTCAATATTGCCCAGAAGCACAACCTGTATCTGTACATACATCTCCATGGTTGGCAAATGTGCCTGTTTCCAATCAGTGGTTACATTATCTCAGTCCACAACAATTGCAGCGTTTATTTGGATATTATGGTAAAGCCGCTAATGAATTACTTGCCTGTGCCAAAAGAACTGAACTGACGACAATTGGTGCAACGCAAACATTATGGGCAGAATTACGTTGGATATTAATGCATGAGTGGGTGATGCATTTGGATGACTTGTTGTTACGTCGTACCCGGTTAGGCTTATTAATACGAAAAGGAGGAGAAGAATATTTACCTCAAATTAAGTACTATTGTCAACAACTGTTAAATTGGGATGATTTGCGTTGGCAACAGGAAGTGCAGCGATATCGACGGATTTGGTTGAGTGCCTATCAATTACCTAATGTAAGTTAACTTCATTTTGCCTTCGCGTCTGATTTTTTGCGATAACCTCTTTGCAGTGAGTAAAAGATTAGAAGTGTCCTAT
>NZ_JAGSOY010000011.1 GCF_018837975.1 Zooshikella harenae
CATTCCGATCTAACAGGATCTCTTCAATATCACGGTAACTCAGAGCAAACCGAAGGTAATAGTAGACAGCTTGTAGTACGACACATTTGGGAAAGTGACACCCTTTGAAGCGTTGATCATAACTCATAGTGACTACAAAATAACCAGAGTGTTAGCAGGAGAGGGAAAGGCTATCACGACGGATCAAACTTTGCGACAGAACCTAAATTTCTACTTGTCGTTTAAACTTTTCTCTTTGATTTATCATACCTTCAATTTCTAATATATACCCTTTTTGATATGAAATACTTTCAGTTAGTCTAAGGTGAATAAAAAGTTTCTCTGATAAACCTTCTTTTGATGAAATGTCTTGGCATGCAAAAGCTTTTTTAGGAAATTTTTGGGGGTCAATAAGAATAATAAATAATTCTTCTCTTGATTTTACAGCTGAATCACATAGAGGAAGAGTAGATTCAACAATAGTTTTGGTGTCATTTTTATTTGATTTTAATAAGCGTACTTTATTAGCTTCTAGTTTAATATTATCATTATATATTTCAAATTCACCCGATATTGAGTAAAAAGGGTCTCCTATTTTTTGGGGCTCTTTTCCAAAGCTATGTCTTCCTTTTGGGTCAAGGATATATGCTTCTGCTTCTAGTTCAACGGTGCTCTTGATATAAACTTGCAAGCTCTTAGCATTACCTGATATTTTCCACAAGCCATGGGATACATCATCTTGATAGTAATTACACCCACTGGTCTCAGTCGTTTCAGTAATAATTTTATTTTCAATATCAGGAACTGAAATAGCCACTTGGTCTTTAACTCCACTTACTTTAATAAATAACTCGTCAATAAGAGAGTCTACGAAAAATTCGGTGCCTAAATCTACATTGAGGTTAATACTATGCCATAAGGCAAAACTTTCTTTAATATCGTCTTTTTTTTCAAGATAGAAAACCTTGTCTGCGTAAGCCTCAGGGTTTGATGAATCCATTTTTATGGTGGTTATATTGTACTGATCGTCGGTTTTAACTTCTAAATCAAATTTTATCTGTTTTGAACTATTTGAAAGACACTCGATGGGATAACAATAGTTACAATAGAATAAATTGAATAGTATAATATACACATATCGAGCTAAATAGTATTTCATTAATAGTTATCCTTTAAATATATTGAAAATTGTATTACTAACCTAACCTCTTTTTCTATCGAATCATTTATCATCTATATACCGATGTTGTTTTCGTTGTTTTGTTCGATCTATTTACAAGCCAGGTTTATAGCTCGGCAATGAGAGACATATTTTATTCTATGGTACATAAGTAAATTATAGTAGGTTTACCAGGACTTAACTAATTTAGCCTAGTCCTGGCAGGTCTGTAATGGTGTGGATTTTATTTGTATATGTTGTAATAAACTTAACCTCCTATACTTTTATATTGATCACCATTTATTATAGGATTTTTGTATGAAAGCTCATTATTTAGGGATGTTAGGGCTAATTCATGCAGGGCTATTTTCTTTGATTATTACTTACCATGAAGTAACTAATGCTAAAGTATAAAATTATTTAGTTGATTCTGACTTGATATTTGATGAGATACACGAAGCGTTTAGTTCTTTGTTAGCTAAATTTCAGAAAGAGTTGTCTATAGAGCTGTTTGAATATCATATAAGAACAGGAAGATTTCCGGACGTTAACTCTAAAGAAAATCAAGCTGAATCTGAGCTCATAAATAGTGCCCAACAAAAAATGCTAAATCATAAACTAGTTAAGGATGTAGTGATCACCAATGTTGGAGATAAGCTTAGTTTAGATATAACACTTACGGCTGATATAATAAAACCATCAGTGCACCTCTCGAATAAGTGGAAAATTGCCATTCAAAATAAGCATATAAAACTTCTTCTAGAACCAATAAATCACGGTTTCAACAGGTATTGTGTAAATATTAATGTAACGGATGTAAGATTATTACTTAATGTTTGTAAAGAGGATAACTAATAAGGAAGTCTGCGTTAACGATTTTTAATTTATAATACAAAAAAGGTTGTGAGTAAAAACTAGTGAGCAGTGTCACACGCTATTTTTTTAGATTGTGCTAATGCAGAGCATGAATTAATTTGCTCCTACCGCAGTAGAAGACCATCCCTGGTCACTACAGCTCACGGTGCTCCCAGCACCTGTTTCACAAACTAACTCAAGCACGGTAAACCCACTTTTGCTATACCTCAAACAATATTAAATGAACACCTGTGGTATTTCGATGTCCGTCAGTGGTAGACAAAGGCTGGATAATGCACATCGACCTGTTTGCCGCAAGGATGCGGCAAACAGGCCTCCAGGGATGAGGTTACAGGCAACGAGAACAGATATCGCCTACCCAACAAACGCCCTGCTTAGATACCTTGTTATTAAAGTGTTGAACAGCATGTTGCTACAGCTCTAACATAACGCTTACGATCACTTGTTACACATAACCAACTACTAAGAGTTCGAGGACGGTTAGTCGTTAAATCTTGATCTCCAGGCCCTCCTCCCCCTGCTATTTGGCATCCTCCATTTAACATAATGGGAGCAACACTGGGACAAGTTACTATGGCTTTTTGAGTATTGTTAAATACTTCATATAAAAAGCAATTACGAATAGTTGCATTTATACTAATTGAATCACTAATAACTTCTGAATTATCTATGGATATTTCATCTGCATTAGAGAATACTGCCACAAATAATACTCCATATAATATTTTTGGAATGTTCATTATTCTATTCCTTTAGACATAATATTTAATTTATGGATATAACAATAAACGCAACACGGTTGTAAGATAAAGGTCACGCTAATAATCAATCCAACAACAAAAATAATAGAATAAAAAAACAATATAAGGGAACTAGAAAAAAGAAGAGCTAAGCGTAAAAATTACCTTTATTTAACAATATAAACGAATAAGTTCGCACCGTCTCACTGCAAAATAAACTTTTAATAACGCGATGCTTGACTTTTATTAGTTTGAAATGACAACCCCTGCCCCAACCTTTGTTTTGCTGAAACAAGTTCAAGGGGATAGGGGATGTCAGTAGAAGAGTTTATCATAGCAGTTTTTTATTACTGAGTTGATGATACCTTTAATGATTTACTTAAAGGCCAGCGATTACGTGAACGAGGGACTATGCCCTCCCTATCTGATCCAGAAGCGATTGCAATGGAGCTCATCGGCGTATTTTTAGCATGGATGAAGATACTCATATCTGGCGGTATTTTGTTAGGTGATAAAGGTTATTTAGGTGTAGATTTTAAGGTGGAATTACTTCAGCTCAAAGCAGTACAGTTAGAAACACCTGTCAAAGAAAAAATGGTGGATCAACTCCTAGAGAAATGGAGGGGATAGTTAAACTGGCTTCGACGATAGGTTGAGACAACGATTGGTCAGCTAATGAAAACGTTTGATATCTAACAAACAAAAGGTAGAACCTTATGAAGCCTGACTAACTGAATAAGTCGTAAACTGTTATCGCACATATGCGTGTTACTCAATAGAAACGAAGGCAATGCTCCGCTTCAATTGGCCCAATTAATAGGTTAAAAAGTCGAGCATCGCGTTAATCTATATAAGTTAGGTCATCTTATCCGTAACTTAATGCTTTCTGATAAGCATGACGCTGCCTTATTTTGGTAAGATAGGCTAAAGTATTTTCGCGGCCTTCCAGTAAGCCACTTCTATTTGCAATCTCCAACATAATGGTCATCATAATATCTGCCGCGGTAAACTCATTACCAGCAAAGTACGCACGCTGGCTCAACGTAGATTCAATATAAGCAAAATCTACGTTAATTTCCTTGGCAATGTAGTTATCCATAGGCTGGTCACCATTGCGCTTTTCTCTCTGCATAAACAGGTGAGTAATAACGGGCAAACCCAAGGAACCCTCAGCAAAATGGGACCACTCAAGATATTGATAATATTCTGGTGTTTCTTGGGCTGGCCTAAAACGCTTTTGCTCATCTTTATCGAGGATGTAATCTATCACTGCACTGGACTCGCATAAAACCACATCCGCATCAACTACAATCGGGGCTTTACCTAACGGATGAACCTTTTTTAAGCTAGCTGGCGCCAGATGAGTTGTTTTATCGCGCTGGTGGTCAACACGCTGATAAGGCATGGCAAGCTCTTCCAATAACCATAGTACCCGTGTGGAACGGGATTGATTTAAATGATGTACTGTCAACATAGATAATGTATTCCTAGGGGACTTTTCAATAAGGGGTTTGTAAATAAGGAACCTTCAAATAATGCCTACACTAAAAAAGCATTTTCGATAGGTTCCTCTACGATGGGATTTCAGGCGTTTTTATAGCTCGTCTGGGCCAACTTTGATGACAAGCTTTCCAAAGTTTTTGCCATCCAATAATCCAATAAATGATTCAACAGCGTTTTCAAGTCCTTCTACAAGATCCTCACGATAAGTGATTTTTCCTTCCTGCAGCCACTGCATCATGTCCTGGCTGAACTCGTTGTAACGATGGCCATAGTCATCAAAGACAATAAAACCTTGCATTTTAATACGCTTCACTAGCAGGGTGCCCATCAGCATTGGCATACGATCAGGCCCTTTAGGTAACTCTGTTGCGTTGTACTGTGAAATCAGGCCACATAATGGCACGCGTGCACTTGGGTTGAGTAGTGGCAATACCGCATCGAAGACTTTACCGCCTACATTCTCGAAATACACATCAATGCCTTTGTCACACGTTTTGGCTAGTTGTTCAGCTAAATCAGGGGATTTATGATCGATACAGGCATCAAAACCTAAATCCTCAACAGCTGAGCGGCATTTTTCTTCGCCACCAGCGATACCAATAACTTTACAGCCTTTCAATTTAGCAATTTGCCCTACCAGACTACCAACAGCCCCAGTAGCCGCAGCGACAACAACCGTTTCACCTGCCTGCGGCTGCCCAATATCCAGCAACCCCATATAAGCAGTTAAGCCAGGCATTCCCATTACTCCCAATGCATAAGACGGTTTAGCGGGTGCTTTACCCAGCTTCAATAGGCCACTGCCATCGGAAATCGAGTAGTCTTGCCAACCAGAGTATGCAACCACCCACTCACCAATTTCATAATCTGGATGATGTGATGCTTCCACACGGCACACCGTACCACCAACCATAACCTCATTGATTCCAACAGGTTCAGCGTATGACTTGGCATCGCTCATACGGCCACGCATGTAGGGGTCAAGCGATAAATACACCGTCCGTAATAGAACCTCTCCTTGCTTAGGCGTTGGCTTTTCGCTTTCTAAAAAGTTGAAGTTACTAAGTGCTGGTGCACCTACAGGTCGAGATGCTAATACCCATTGACGGTTGATGGTTCCATTTTGTGGATTGAACGTTGTCATTTGCTGTTTTCCTATCATTACAAGGCGGCGGTTAAAATGTTACGGCTAACTTCAGGTGTAATTGCGCCGTGTTCACCTAACTGCGTCATTCCATGCAGGGTTAGTTGTTCGACGAGAGTGTCAATATCTGTTTCAGAGATGTCGATTTGCGATAAACGCACAGGCACTTGCATGGTTTCGAAAAACTGCTCTGTTAACTCGATGGCTCTGTTGATGCGGATATCATCATCGCCCTCTGTCAGATTCCATATGCGTTCAGCGTACTGCAATAGCTTTTCACGTTTAGAGTCTCTACAGATTTTCATTACAGCGGGTAAAACAATCGACAGGGTTCGTGCATGATCAACACCATATGTACTGGTGATTTCATGACCAATCATATGTGTTGACCAGTCTTGAGGTACTCCTGCACCTATCAAACCATTAAGTGCCATGGTGGCAGCCCACATAATGTTGCCACGGACTTCAAGATTATTTTTTGCCTCCGATGCCAAAGCTTTTGGCCCTTCTTCGATAAGGGTAAGCAATAGTCCCTCAGAAAAACGGTCCTGTACTTTTCCATTTACGCTGTAGGTTAAATATTGCTCCATCGTATGCACAAATGCATCGACGACGCCGTTGCTAATTTGTCGATCAGAAAGTGACAAAGTCACAGATGGGTCTAGTACTGCAAATAACGGACGTACTAAGGGGCTATGGAACGCTAGCTTAGCACCATCCCGCGTCACTACTGCGCCAACATTGGTTTCTGAACCTGTGGCTGGTAGAGTCAGTACACACCCTATTGGCAGAGCCTGCTCAATAACCTGCCCTTTGGCGACAAAATCCCAGGGGTCGTCACCTTTATACAACGCAGCACCCGCAATAAATTTGGTACCATCAATAACTGATCCTCCGCCAACGGCCAGCAGGAAGTCAATGTCATGCTGGCGGATTAAATCCAGCGCTTTCATCAGGGTGTCGTAACTTGGGTTTGGTTCAATACCAGAGAACTCGAACCAGGTATGTTCACTCAGTGCTTCAGCCACCTGCTCATAAACACCGTTTGTTTTGATCGAGCCGCCACCAAAAGTAACCAAAACTCTTGCTGACGTTGGTATTGCTTGTCCTATGGTCTTGATTTGACCTTCACCAAAATGGATTTGAGTCGTATTTTGAAAACTAAAATTCAACATCACGGGTTTCCCTGTTTATAAAGCAAGTGCGGTAAGTAATTTATCTGCCACGAGTTCCGAACTTGCTGGATTCTGACCGGTGATCAGCAAACCGTCTTGTACGGCAAAGGCATTCCAGTCAGCTACTTTTTGAAAATCGGCACCACGATTATTTAATTCGTCTTCCAGTAAAAAGGGAACAACAGTCGTTAATTGCACAGCTTCTTCTTCACTATTGGTAAAACCTGTCACCGCTTTTCCTTTAAGCACATAGCTACCTTGAGTATCCTTAACGTGCAAAAGTACTGCAGGTGCATGACATACGGCTGCGACAGGTTTTTTGGAGATTAAAAAGCCCTCTATTAATGCAATGGAATCGCTATCTTCAGTCAAGTCCCATAGAGGTCCGTGCCCTCCTGGATAAAACACAGCGTCATAATCACCTGATTTGGCATCGGCCAGTCTTATAGTGTTTGCTAGCAAAGCTTGTGTTTTCGTATCGTCGTTAAAGCGTTGTGTCGAAACTGTTTGGAAATCTGGTTGCTCACTCTTGGGGTCAATTGGAGGTTGTCCTCCTGCAGGAGACGCAAGGGTAACTTGTACTCCAGTATCAACCAAGGCGTAGTATGGTGCGGCAAACTCTTCCACCCAGAAGCCTGTTTTTTGGCCGGTATTTCCCAAGTCAGAATGAGAAGTTAGAACCATTAATACTTTTTTTACGTTTGAGTCAGTCACGCTTCTTTTCCCTCAATCAACAATTGAGGCTAGTGTATGAGTCCTATCTATTTCTAACAATATGAAAAAAATAGACTTCATTAGTCAAAAAATTGATACAATAAAACGATGACATTATCTTTCGAACAACTCAAAAGCATGGTGGTTTTTGCTCAAGTTGTTGAGCAGGGCAGCCTGACTGCGGCGGCTAAGCACATTGGCCTATCGCGAGCCGTTGTTAGTTATCACATCAAAAAACTGGAATCTCAGTTGGGTGTTAAGTTACTCAATCGTTCTACCCGCTCCATTGCATTGACTGAAGCAGGAAATGAGTATTATCAGTCCTGCCGAATCATTGCTGAACAGGCGGCCACTGCAAATCAGCAGATCGAGAACTTGAAAAATGAACCAGTAGGTTTATTGAAAATAACCTGTCCCGTGAATGTCGGATTACAGATGATCGTGCCAGCATTGAATGAATTTCGTCGTCTTTACCCCAAAATTGAACTGGATGTCATGCTGACGGATGAAGTTGTAAATATCATGCAAGAAGGCATCGATCTCGCTATTCGTGGGGCACCATTACCTGACTCAGGGCTTCAAGCAAGCAAGCTTTCTACATTAGCGACTTGTTTATGTGGGTCTCCCGACTACTTAAAAAAACGCGGACGACCAAGCACGCCTGCTGAATTGGAACAACATGATTGGGTAATCTACAAACTTACTTCCGGCGCAATTAAATTAAGCAAAGGCTGTAGGTCATACAGTATCGCAGTGAAAGGCAGTATTACCACTAATAATGCTGCAGCTCGTACTGCTTTTATTGAAGGTGGTCATGGATTAGGGCGTATTCCCGTTTATGATGCTTGGCCAAAAATCAAGGCAGGCTCACTAGAACTAGTGTTAGAGGACTATCAATTGAGTGATATTAATGTTTATGGCGTTTTTCCACCTGGCAGTGCCAAATCAAAAAAACTACGGCTTTTGATTGATTATCTAAAGGATTACTTTGTAAAGGTTGATCGACAGGTTTCGTTTTAACAGACAAAAAAACTCTCTGAAAGTCTTAATTTTGAAGGTGGTGTCGAAAAAATTAATTATTATAGATAGTACTATAGATTTTTCTTTTACTGGAATCTTATAAGTGTCTTATTTTTGCTTACAAGAGTTATAGGCTGAATGAAGTGCTTGAACTTCTTATTGTATCAGGACAAATCCTCTCATTCGTCAACTATATACATTTTTTGCTGTATATTAAAATCTAATAATCGATCATTGAGTTTAGGTGTTGTAAGTTATGAAAAAAGTACTGGCTACAGCCTTGTTGTTGCTTTCAATTCAGGGGTTCGCTGGGGGGATAAGCTATGAAGTTAAGTTGCTATCTTTAACTGAAACCAAAAAAGCTGAATACACTTTAAAATACAAAAGTATTAAGTCAGGTGAAACTTATACCATATATTTATCTTACAACAAATGGGGCTATATTTTTGACTCAATGTTTTCGCAAGATAAATATAATTCAGCAATAAATTTACTAAAAAAACAAATGAAACAAAAAACTTCTGTAAGATTTGGTTGGTGGGGGCCTTGTGCAATAGACAAGAGCAAAAATATATACCGCAGTGATGCACTTGTTATATTCAATGAAGGGGAATCTGATAAAAGATTAGAGGTTGTTTATCCTTTTTGTGAGTACGGCTAACAACCGTGTCCACTATCTTGGAAAGCGCAGTATGTAGCTACTAAATATATTTTTACTCATTACGCATTTCCCTAGGGTATATGATGATTGGAAAAAGCCCATAGGCTTTACACTTAAGCATGGTTATCGGCTATTTTGGTGGAGTGATTGATCATTCAAGTTTCAAGCAACACTTTGTTATGTGTAATGCATAGTGACAACCTTTGAAGTATTAATTTATGTTCATAATAATTACAAAATAATCAACAAGTTAGTAGTGCAGTAAAAGGCTATCGCTATAGGTATAAGTTTACGGTAGAGCAAAAAAACTACATTGAAATTAGCGTAATACAGAACATGGTATCTAAAAGACGCCGACAACTTTAGGCTAACTTGTATAATAATAAGCCTGATTTTTAATTAAAATTAAATTTTTGAAATAAAAATTATATGGGGGAATATAGCCCAGTTTATTTGTTAACTGAGTGTCGACTAGACTTAATATCACTTAAACCTAAATCATATGCAATGTGTTTGTTTTCTAGGTTTATTGCGTTATTCATATTTTTTTTGATTTTTTTGAGTATATATTTAATCGTTATAAATACTGCAAAAAACACCAATAGATACAACATTTTATTACCCTGATAAATATCAATAGTGTAGGTCAATAATGCTATCAAATCATCTGTAACTTTCTTTATAATCTTCTCCTATTATTTTACGCAATAATTTATTTTAATTTTTTTGTTAAAATGGTAAGGTTCGATAACCTCAATCCATTTATCGAATGAGATATTGTTTCCGCACAATACAACTACAACATCTTTTTTATGGTATTTTTTAGCTTGTTGTAAGATTGCTGCCAATGCAACACCGGCAGACCCTTCGACAATTTCACGCTCATAGGCTGCTAGTTTATGCATTGCATGGCTAATTTCTGACTCTACAACAGTGTAATACTGATCAATAACCTTTTGTGCTATAGGAAAAGTTATGCTATCTGCTTCAATGCCTCCTGCTGTTGAATCAGAAAGTGTAGGATACTCAGATACATCGTTTATTTTTCCTTGTTCAATACACTTCAAAAGTGCAGGTGCATTTACTGGCCAACAACCAACAATTTCTGTATCAATTCTATTTTCCTTATAAAAAGAGCCAATTCCACTTATTAATCCACCGCCTCCTACACTCATAAATACAGCTTTAGCTGAAGGTAATTGTTGGTGAATTTCTATCCCCAAAGTTGATTGACCTGCAATGACTAATGGATCATTGTATGGTGAAATATAATAGGAACCTGTTTCTTTCGCTAGAGATGATCCTGTAAGCTCGGCTGTTAAAACATCACCATCAACAAATTCAAGTTTTGCACCAAGGTTTTTGATTGCTTCCACTTTTATCTCGGAGGTGGTTTTTGGCACAAAAACAGTAACTTTTGTTCCTGTAATTTTACCTGCCATTGCCACACCCAAACCATGATTACCTGAGGAAGCAGTAATTACACCTAGTTGCTTTTGTTCATTGCTGAGATGACTAATACAATTTAGTGCTCCTCTTAATTTGAACGACCCTGTATATTGTTGATGTTCTTTTTTTAACCATATATTAACCCCAGTTATTTCACTTAAACCAATACTTAAGTCCAATGGAGTTGTTCTAATAAAAGGCTGTATAGCTTTATACGCTGAATCAATCATTGCTTGAGTTACTGGCATTTTTTGTACTCCAATTTTATTTTGGTCTATAACAAAATGATTTATAGATATTTTTAAAATAATTAAATAAGCGTTCGTCTAAAAATCAATAAGCTATTTTTGCACTTCTGTTCGATTTTATGGGTATATGAAATATACTAATAAATCTAATTTAGATTGTAAAGTATAAATATTGGTGTTAGATAAATGGTCAAAAACCAGTAGAGGCATAGCCTTGATATGGAGTTATGGATCTCTAAGATGTAGTGGGGGCATTTGAACAGTTTTTTACAGTTTCACAAACGAGGGTTTATGACACACTTTATTTATGCTGAAAAAAAGCCTATTTTCTGTTTCGTAAGGCTTTGTTGAATCGCTCATTAATCAATCAATATCAGGCGCTCACAATCTGCTAAAGTAGCTAGCTTTTCCTGGTTCAGCGATCGTCCCTATGCCGTATAAACTCAACAAATCCAAACGTCATCACATACCTAAGCAACGATATAAGCTGAGCAATTGGTCTGAGTATAACCAAGCCCTGAGAAACCGCGGTCGAATCGATTTGTGGATCCGAGACAGCTATGCAACGCTACAAGCGGACGTTTGGCAATCAGTTGCATGCTCGAGAAATGAGCAATCAGGAAATAGAAGTGATGATTGCCTGTGGCGTATTAAATCGTTTTACAGCACTAGGGATGCCTCAAAGCCATCAATCTGTCTAAACAATCTCAAAAGACCTGATGATTGAGTACTGCAACAAAGCCCTCCATCCCCCCAAATACCAAATCACCCCTCGAAAAAATTGCTGATAATCGCTGTTATTGGCTATTTTTATATCAAAAAATAATATAATACCAGATTTGGTAATACGTAATATGTGGTAGGTTGCTATATTGAAAACCAAGAGTAAGGATTTGTCAGTCTGTAGTGTTGGTGACTCTTGCCGTACAAATGAATGATATAGCTAAGGATAGTCGAAAGACGTTGTATATGCTTTAAATGTGTAATATTTGAAATGTTTTAAAGGCAATAAAACTTAAATATCTGCAGTTTCATTACCTTAAAATTTTATAATAACCACTAGCGTCGTACAATAAGTGAGCGAGGGATTACTTCACGTTGTGGTGCATATTCTCCATTGATTGCTTGCATGGCAAGTTGCCATGACTGTTCAGCAATCAAATCGTATTGCTGAGGTAGAGAATTAATTTTAATAGGTAATAGGTCCAAGGCTCTGCTGTTGCCAAAAGTGGCTAACTGACAGTGCTGACACTTTTCAAACCAAGTGCTATCAGCCAGTACAGCCAAAATACCTTCCATTAAGGTGTAAGAGGTGGTGATGATGGCGTCTGGGATACAGCCTAAGTTATCCACAGCTTGATGAAATAGTGACTTACCAACAGAACGGCTGTAGTGATCGCCATAAAAACAGTGAGGGGTAATATTTGGATAAGCCATCAGGGCTTTGCGAAAACCGGCTTCTCGCTGCTTGCTAATCGTTAATTCTGGCATTGCGCTTAGCATGACCACATTTTTGGCCTGGCTTAAGTCGAGTGAGCTTACCAGGGTTTCTGCGCCATGTTGGTCATCACTGATCACACTAATAAAGTCTGAGGAGGGGAGGGGACGGTCTAAGCCGATAATTAATAGCCCTTGCTTATTTAGCCTTTGGTAATAATCAACATCATCCCCCAGGCAAGATGACACCATCAATAAGTCGATATTGCGAGATGAAAGCATTTTGGCGACTTCAAGTTCAGTGGCGGGGTCATCATCTGAGCTTGCAATAATCAACTGGTAGCCAGCTGTTCTTGCTAACTGTTCAAGGCGCTTGGCAATGCGTAAATAACTTCGGTTTTCAAAATCGGGTGTGATAAAACCAAAGGTATTACTTTTGCCACGTCTTAATGCAGCTGCAGTATCATTCGGTCGAAAACCATATTGGTTAACGATTGAGAGTACTTTTTCCTGGGTGCGTTGACTTATCCGGTACTTATCTGCTTTGCCATTAATGACGTAGCTGACTGTGGATTTGGATACACCCGCGAGTTTGGCTATTTCTTCCAGTCGCATGAACCGGTTATCCTCACTAAAAATTGCGCTTGATCATACCATAATCAAATCAATTTACTAAGAGACTTGATTTTTTGACTGAATCGTTTAAGCATAGTAGCTGAAACGATAAAGCAAAAACAAGTTTACGATAACCGATGACTAAAACTTAGAGATTGTGAACCGATTCTATGACACTTATACAGGCTTATTAACAGTATACGCTTATAAACAAAGCATCAGTATAAATAGAGTCTTAGTAGCAAACTCATTAAGCGTGAAAATAATACGCTATAAATAGGATGGCTTCTATGTTGACCTTAACTTCGCAGGATATCACGTTACGTGCCTCCGCCAGTAGTAAGGAGCAAGCTTTACAGCTTGTTGCAGAAAAAATGGTTGACGGTGGTTTGGTTAAAGCGGGGTATTTAGCTGCGCTTTTGGCCCGAGAAAAGCAAATATCAACGTATTTAGGTCAAGGTATAGCCATACCTCATGGCACTGCTGGTAGTAAATCTGACGTATTAAATACAGGAATTTGTGTTGTTCAATTTCCCCAAGGAGTGGATTGGGGGGACGGGCAAATAGCCAACATTGTGGTAGGTATTGCTGCTAAATCAGAAGAGCACCTGACCATTTTACAACGATTAACCCATGTGATTAGTGATGAACAAGCAGCAGCTGAGCTGAAAGATACCACTGACGCTGGTTTAATAGCTGCCATTCTAAATGGACAACAGCCGAGCAAAAAACTGCAGTTTGATCGTGCTTTTGTGCACTTACAACAGCCACTCTCATCTGTAAAAAGTGCAGCCAGTATAGCTATGGCTAAACTGCTTGATACTGAGGTTATATCCTGGGAGTTTGCGAACCACTTGCCTGAGTTGCAACCTCGTTATTTGGCTGAAGGCGTTTGGCTCATGGGGGGATCGGCAGGTGTGAACCGTTCAGCGGTAGCGGCTGTTCAGCTTGCAGAGTCCAACACACTAAAGCAACAGCCCTTTAAATTTTTAGTTCTGTTTGCGGCGGTTGACCGTCAACATGAGCAAGTCATTCAGCGGTTATTGAAGTTACAGCAAAAAGGTGCATTGTCGCAGCTGACTAATGCTGTTGATACTCAGGAAGTAGTGCGTTTACTTAGTTGTGATGTGGTTGATGGTAAACATATAACAGTCACCGTATTAAATGCTGATGGATTACATGCTCGCCCTGCTGCTCAGCTCGTTAAATCACTGGAAAATTTTGATTGCCAGATATCGGTTGAGCCTGCTAACCATTCAGTATTACCCATCAATGCCAGAAGCTTAACTCAGTTATTAAGTTTAGGTGTCGTACACGGACAGGAACTGGTATTTACTGCGCAGGGGCCTCAAGCGGATGAAGCTTTAAAGACAGTTGAACAAGGCTTTAGAGAAGGTCTAGGGGAGCCTACTGTACCTGTTGTAGATAAAATAACTGAACAACCAAAAACACAGCATGAAGAAAAAACGGTACTAACAACAGGTATTTTACAAGGCGTGGGTGCAGCACAGGGCATTGCAATTGCCCCCATGCAATTACATATCCATCAACTTGCATCATCAGCCATTGATGATGCACAGCACTTTTCTCCAACGGAAGAAATACCTCGTTTACAGTATGCCATTGATGCAGCTAGGCAGCAGCTTGGTAAGCAGCTAGAACGATTAACACAAGAAGATCTGGTGGCCATACTGTCAGTGCACCGAGATATGCTTGAAGATCCTGAGCTGTCAGATCGAGCGGAGCAATTAATGAGAATGGGACATCAGGCAGAGTGGAGCTGGCAACAAAGCTTTACCAAACTTGCTGATGTTCAGGCCGCATTAGCAAACCCGCTATTGGCCCAACGGGCAGCTGATATTCGTGATGTAGGTGAACGTGTCTTACAGCTTTTGATTAAGCGTGGGGAAGCCTCTTCTTCTCAACAAGAGCCTCATATCTGGGTGACAGATGAGCTACTGCCATCAACACTAGTAGAAATGGATCCTACGCTAGTGAAAGGTATAGCGACAGCCTTTGGTGGGACAAACTCTCATGCAGCAATATTAGCCCGCAGTTTAGGTATTCCTTTGGTGGTTGGCTTAGGGGAGGCGCTGTTGACATTGGAAACTCCATGGATGGCAATTTTAGATGGTGATAAAGGTCTTTTAGAAATTGCCCCAGAAGAGTCGCGTATTCAACACGCTAGGCAATCAGCTGACTTACAAAAGAAATTAGAAGCTAAAGCGTTAGCATCATGTCAACAACAGGCTATTACGCAAGACCAACATATAATTGAGGTGGCAGGGAATATTGCTAACTTAGCTGAAGCAGAAAAAACCGTTGAAATGGGGGGGGAAGCGGTTGGGCTGCTGCGTACTGAATTTGTTTTTATGCATTACGCAACGGAACCCACAGAAGCACAACAGCAGCAGTATTATCAGCAGATTATACAAGCATTAGCGGGACGGCCACTGGTTGCACGTTGTCTTGATGTGGGAGGTGATAAGCCTTTGCCATTTTTACCCCAACCAAAAGAAGAAAACCCATTCTTAGGGGTTCGTGGTATTCGTTTAACTTTGCAATATCCACATATCTTAGAAAAGCAGCTAAGTGCATTAATGGCTGCAGCCGGAGATCAGCCATTACGTATAATGTTTCCGATGGTCACAGATATTGCAGAATGGTATGAAATCAAAGCGATCGCTAAGCGTATTCAGGCCAAATATAACTGCGCTGACCTGCAATTAGGTATTATGATTGAGGTTCCCGCTGCTGCATTACTTGCAGAGCACTTTGCATCAGAAGTGGACTTCTTTTCTATTGGCACCAATGATCTTTCACAATACACATTAGCCATGGATCGTGGACACCCTAAATTATCTGCACGTGTTGATCCACTTCATCCTGCCGTTTTACAGCTGATTAAACGTACCGTTGAGGGCGCTCGACACGGTAAGGCTTGGGTTGGGGTTTGTGGTGAAATGGCCGCTGACACTGCGGGTCTGGCACTTTTGCTTGGGCTTGGAGTGGATGAAGTTAGTGTGTCATCTAAAGCAATTCCTCGCACTAAATTATATCTACGACATATGTCCTTTAAAGATTGCCAGCAACTGGTTGAAAGAGCACTCAGCCAGTCAGACGCGAAGCAAGTTAGAAAGATTGCAGGTGACTATGTTGAATCTGTCATGGCAGTATTGAGTGGAGAGCAGAAATGATGAAGCAGGGTATTGCAACGATTACAATGAATCCTGCATTGGATTTAACAGGACAGTTGTCGAGTGTTCAACTAGGTGAGGTTAACTGTATTCGTGAAGCATCCTTACGTCCAGCAGGTAAAGGAGTCAATGTTAGTTGTGTACTAGCGGATATGAAGGTACCTGTAGCCGCAACGGGTATTTTAGGCGATGAAAATGCACAAGCATTTAATACGCTTTGTGCCAATCGCACTATTCAGGATGAATTTTTGGTCGCACCAGGAAGTACACGTATTAATGTAAAAATATCAGCTGATCAGGTAACAGAGTTTAATTTTCCTGGGCTGGAATTTAATCAGTCTGTGATTAGTCAGCTTGAAAGCACAATAGAACGGTTATTGCCTGATTTTTCTTTATGGGTAATGGCGGGTAGTCTACCTGCGTGTTTACCACGAGACTATTATTTTAAATTAATTAGTCATTTAAATGCGCATGGCAAAAAAGTGTTATTTGACAGTAGTGGAGTGCCATTTGCGGAAGGTATTAAGGCCAAACCGTGGCTAATAAAACCTAATGCCTCAGAACTTTCTGATTGGGCTGGTTTGACATTAGAATCACCTGAGTCACAAATGAAGGTAGCCAGAGAATTAATTCAAGATGGAATAACACATGTGGTTATCTCTAATGGTGCACAAGGCGTTTTGTGGGTTACAGCAACAGAATGTTGGCAGGCACAACCACCTAAAGTTGAAGTTATTAGTACTGTGGGGGCGGGAGATACGTTGGTAGCAGGTATTGCCTACGGTTTGATGAAGCAGGAAACACCTGAACAAATTTTAAGAAGAGCAACTGCATTATCTGCATGTGCGGTGACTCAAGTAGGTGTTGGTGTAAAGGACTATCAACAAGTAGAACAAATAAGCCATCTCATACAAATAAAACAGCACATCTAGCTGGCTGAGGAGTATAACGATGAAAATAGCAGTAATAACGTATTGCCCGGGTGGCGTTATTAATACCTTTCTAGCTGCAGATGCTATTCAGCAGGCCGCTAATAAATTAGGTTGGGAAGTATTACTGGAAAGTAGAAGTCATTTACGTCCATTTGAGCCATTACCTTTAGAGCAATTACAACAAGTAGATTGTGTTATTGTTGCTGGGACGGGTGAAATAGACTTGTCGTACTTGGAGGGTTTACCAGTTTATCAAGGGTCTATTGAGGGGGTGTTAGCCGCCCCAGATGCTTGGTTGAAGAATGCAGTGAAACAAGCTACCACTCAACAGAAATCCTCCATTGTTAATGAACAGCATCCTGATAGCAGTACAGTAGCTACTAGCAAAAAAACGAGCCAAAATAATTCTGCAGCCGCATCGGCACCGCTTAAAATCGTAGGTATAACGGCTTGTCCTACAGGTGTTGCCCATACTTTTATGGCGGCGGAAGCACTTACCAGTACAGGTAAATCTCTTGGTTATGAAGTAAAAATTGAAACAAGAGGTTCAGTCGGGGCGAAAAATACACTGACTGATGATGAAATTGCTGCTGCTGATTTAGTGATATTAGCCACTGACATTGAAGTCGATACCCAACGTTTTGCAGGAAAACGCGTTTACCACACTTCAACTGGTTTAGCGTTAAAACAGAGCAAGCAAGTTTTTGAAAAAGCACAAAAAGAAGCAACCATCTTAGGTGGTGAAGCAGCTGGTGGTAGTGAAGGCTCCATACCTCAAAAAGAAGATAAAAAGTCAGCTAAAGGTTTATATAAACACCTAATGACAGGTGTATCCTTTATGTTACCTGTGGTGGTCGCAGGTGGTTTAATTATCGCTCTGTCATTTGTATTTGGTATTGAAGCATTTAAAGAAGAAGGCACTTTAGCCGCTGCGCTGATGCAAATTGGTGGTGGTTCTGCTTTTGCCCTGATGATTCCCGTTCTTGCAGCTTATATTGCCTTTTCCATAGCCGATCGACCTGGGCTTGCACCTGGCTTGGTGGGAGGTATGTTGGCAAGCTCGTTAAATTCTGGATTTTTAGGCGGTATCGTTGCCGGTTTTATTGCTGGTTATCTTGCGCGTTGGATTAATGAAAAAGTAAAATTGCCCGATACATTATCTGCTTTAAAACCTATCTTGATAATTCCATTTTTAGCAACGCTAGCCACTGGATTAATTATGATCTATGTGGTGGGTACGCCTGTTGCGAGCATTATGGCTTTTATGACAGAGTTTCTGGCGAATATGGAAGCGGGTAATGCTGTATTATTAGGCGCGCTTTTAGGTGCCATGATGTGCTTTGATTTAGGTGGCCCGGTAAATAAAGCAGCATACACATTTGGTGTAGGTTTGTTAGCCAGTAAAACGTATTTACCCATGGCTGCAATAATGGCTGCAGGAATGGTGCCTGCTATTGGTATGGGTTTGGCCACCTTTATTTTCCGCAAACGTTTTTCTGATACTGAGCACGAAGCGGGTAAGGCTTCATTTGTTTTAGGACTCTGTTTTATATCCGAAGGTGCGATTCCATTTGCAGCGAAAGATCCACTGCGTGTTATTCCTAGTTGTATAGCGGGTGGTGTCGTTACAGGTGCCCTTTCAATGTGGATAGGGGCAACCCTTATGGCACCACATGGCGGTATCTTTGTGTTCTTTATTCCAAATGCTGTTAATAGTGTTTTAATGTACTCTGCGATAATTGGTCTTGGTTCATTAATTACTGCGTGTACCTATGGAATCTGGCTAATGAAGAAGCCAGTAAAAGCATAATTTTAGTCGTTAACCCTTACTGCCATAAACCATTATGGTAATTTGCCCTATCAATGATGGGGCTTTTTTATATCTGTATTTACAGTATTTTTATGGTTTTTAGTAGATAGAATAACAAGTAATAAATAAAAAATTGTAAATGATTTACTTGTTAGCCAAACTGGTAACTGTCTGATGGCGATCAAGTGTCCAACAATATTCATTCTGTGTGAAGCCAATGTGTTTGTAATACTCTCGGGCAGCCGGTGCCGCTAATAGAGTGATTTTACAGCGTGGTCCTAATTGTGCCTGTGTTAATGTGATAAGTTGTTTACCCATTCCAAATCGTTGATATTTTTCATCTATGGCTAAATCGGACAAATAACAAGCATAGTTAAAATCTGTCACTGAGCGAGCAATACCAACTAATTGATCCTGAACCCAGGCAGAGATAATTAAGTTACTGTTTTTAAGCATGCCCTGTATGCAATTATAATCATTGACAGGTCTTCTTTCGCCTAATGTTGTATTATTCAATAGGTTAATGAATTGTTCTACATCCACTATTTCATTTATTTTGTAAGTAATATTCATTGTTTTACCATAATTTATAAATATTAGTATGGCTCTATATATGTTGATTATTAGTAGAATATCTACGTTATGAATTTTGGTTTTTTGAGCACCCAAAAGAAATCTGCATGGTATGGTATCACACAAAATTGATTCACGAAGGGTGTATATTAGGTGGTACCTTTGTCCATACTAACTAAGTAAACTGAAGTAATACATATCTAACTACTTTCTGCAATGAATATAATTCGAATAGAGTATAAAAAATGTTCATAAGGTATTGAGCTGAAAGTTGCCTATTGATTTTTTTTATAAATACATTTCTAATAGTGACGTTTTGGTCATTCAGGATGAATCTGTTCAATAACGTTTCAATACTTAGTGAACGATATAAAAAAGGAATAATTTAATGTTCAAAAAATTAGCCACACTAACACTTTCAACTGCATTAGGTTTTTCTTCAGTAGTTTCTGCTGATAACAACCCGTTTTCACAATACTGTATAGCTGATGCACCTAGCACTATGTCTGCATGGCAAGCGAATCCTCTTTCAGTAATGATGGCCCTTGAACATGCTAATATTGCATTCATTGGTACAGTGAAATCTACTGAATTAGTTAAAGAAGGATATGACGATTCAGGTGTTTTTCGGAGGGAACAGAAGGTTCAATTTTTGGTAGAAAATACGCTCTATAATAATACCTCATTTGAAACGCAAATGGGTAAAAAGACAGGAAATTTAACCTTTACGTTAAAGTCCGAGTTTGGGGGAGACTTGTTTAAAAGTCAGTATCCTTTTGAAAAAGGTAAAACGTATATTGTGCATGCCAAAGTTGAGCAAACAGAAGCATTTGACAAGTATGTTGCCTCAGTATTTCCCTGTGGACCAACAACGTCTCTTAGCGAAGAAAAATCTCTCGAACATATACAAATCTTAGATGACTTAATGGCAGGTATCCTTATCGTTGAACCTCCAATGCCTCACTAATTATTAGTTAACTTCTGCACTCAGCTTTTGTTGTGCTTGCTGAGTGCAGTCAACATATGAAAAACTTTAATAAACTAGAATTTAATGACCACCGTCATTTCTATTTGTAATGGCTGCTGTATTTTTTCTTCCATTAATTTTTTTATTGATGCAAGCATTTCTTTTTTGGGAGGTTGATTGGTAACTAATTCAAAGTGTACTGATAAAGGTTCACTTCGATGTATAACTATATTTCGCACATCTGCATTACTAAGAGGAATTGTTGATAGCTCTATTTCCCATTGGTTTTTTTGAACAATCTTATAGAAACTTGTGGCGAGTGGAATAGCAACAAAACATGTTAATAAAATTGAAAAAAGCAATCCCTTTTTTGCCCGAGTGAAAGGTGAGAAGCCTAGCCAGAAAAAAGTAGCTGCTGCCGCAAGTACAATACCTGCAAGGTTGGTCATAAAAAGTAAAAATGATCCAGAAACGATAGTCCAATCGAGCCAGCCAATACCAATGCCTGTTGTGGAGATTGGTGGAATAAGTGCGACAGCGATAGCGACACCTGCAAGGCTTTTGGCAACTTCAGCCCTGGCATGTGCATAAGCACCTGCAATACCTGAAATAATTGCAACACCTAAGTCTAAAAGGGTCGGCGAAGTTCTAGCTGCCATTTCCGTGGTAATAAATTGCAATGGAATTATGAGTGTTAATAAAACACTGAAAAAAAGGGCAAGGGATAAACCTGCTAGCAAAGCCTTACAGCTGAGTGAAATTAAGCTAAAATCTTGGCGTACAACACCCATTGCGGCTGAAATAATAGGACCCATTAATGGTGCAAGCAACATGGCACCTATTAGTACTGCAGCTGCGTTTGCAAATAAACCCACCGTAGCAAGTAAAGTTGACAGAACCATTAGGGTTAAATAGTTAGCAGATAAAGTAGCATTGTCCTTAAGTGCACTATAAATATCGCGAAACTCATCTGTTCCGGCATGTAAATGCCAGGGGAGGTGTTTGGCTACTAACTCATTAACGGTATCGCCAGTAGGTAAGTGTTGAACTCGATAACTTTCTTTTTGGGTTGCAGATGAGTTATCAATTGTTAAGTATTTACCAGGAATCAGTTTGATGGCTCGCGGAATAATACCCAGTTGCAGAGCCTCGGCTTGAGCTGTTTGATTATCGATTCTGTAATTAATGTGACCATCACAGGTAATATTGAGTGCACCTGCTTTAATATGACCGATAAATTCAGGTAATTTACTGGAAGGCTTGATCGCTATACAGAACATGCCAAATATAAGTTCTTTTATACTGCGCGGTGAAAAAAGAAATGTGTGAAATAAACCATCATTGATATTTGTTTCACCTATCAGTTCTTGAATGTAACGAGTATTACGTGCATGTTCAACGATTGATATTGCTAATACAGCCGTGGAAATTGTTTTTTCTTTTTGTGTTACCAGTGTCACTTTGAAAGGTTGCTTAATTAAAAGCTTTCTCCACTGCTGGAAAAAAACTTTTAGACGATCAAAGAGTGAACCACTTCCAATATTAACAGGCTTGAGGCCTAAGAAGTCACCAATTTCAACAGAGTTGAGTACAACCTCATTATTACATATTAGTAAGTCTATGTGGTGTGGGTCTTGGTTAAAGATATCATGTACAGCATCTGCCATTTTACTTGATAAACCGTAGCCAACCACTGCATTCGCTGAGTCTGGATGAGGCAAGATACTAATAGTACAGTTGTTGCCATTTACCTGGGTAATCATTTGCTTTAATAGACTATCCGGTAAATATAATATTAATAGAGTATGAGCAGGACACTGTCCAAGCCATTCTTGATTTATATCTTGTGCATGAAGAATTTGAATTGTTGATTGAGGAGCATATGAAGCAATAAGCTTGACCACATCGTCAGGCGTTGTGTCCTCTGTTAATAGATATAACGTTTCTGGTATCTCTTGGGTATTGGTATCCATTACATTGACTCATCTTAGGGGAAAGCCGTCTCAATTTTCATCCTAGTATATATCTACAAAGGTAGTTGATGAGAGGTCTAGCAAGTGTGACGAAACTTCAATTGATACCCTGATTGTTTCATAAAATTATTTGGTTAAGTGATTAGTTTTAATGTAGGTCTAATAAAGACTGTAAGTCGTGTCGCGCAAATCCAAAAAAATTGCCTTAGAATGCACTTTCTCACCATGTTTGTACTCTAACAACTAGTTTTAATGTTTAAAGCAGTGTCATTATGTGGGGGGAGCTGTACATTGTACAGAAATAGCACGATGTTAAGATCTTTTGGTATAGTAATGGGTTTTATTCTGCACTGTTATGCATTGAGTGCAAAAGCAGGAGCATGTCCGGGATCAGACTTACACAAAGCAGGAATAGAGCCTTTTTTACAAGTAAATGCTTATATATTTTGTGGCAAAGGTACTGAAGTATCTTCTAAAGAGTATCGTGGTTCTAATTATGACGTTATAGACATTCAATCGAAAAAAAAGGTACTATCGTTTTCAAAACAGCAAACGACACATATCACATTGAATGATGAACAACTCAGAGTTGAAACATTCTTCCCGCTTCCCACTGACGAAAACTGGGGCCTGAAACAATACCCTCATTACCGATACACATTTGAAAATAATAAATTTAAAAAAAGTTACATATTTCAAATGCCCACGATTCCTAAGGAGTCACTACAAGCTGCGATTGATATGACCAAAGAAGTAGATAAAAGAGCTGATAGGGTACAACAATTATCATCAGTATTGCTCTTAGCTGCACTGAATAAATCAACTGAAGCGGAAGAAGCACTTCTTTCCTTAAATAAAAAAATTAATATGGATGTTTATCATTTGGCTGTGCATAAACAAAATGTTGATTTTTTAAAGGAATATAACTCTGAAAAACACACTGATGCCAAGTAAGAAAACTAATGGTATTGCTGATGCGTATTTTAATTGCTCATCACTCAATATATATTTTTTAACAATTGAATAGCTGTAAGTTTTTACCTAATTGTAGGTATTGTAATCTTATAAAATAAATTATTGTAAATGATGTTTGTGAGTCGATGGGCCTTGTAGAGAATGAAATCAAAAACGATTACCTTAAAATTTGGTGTTTTTAAAGCCTTGATTGATTGCCCATGTTTGAAAGTTTAACAGAAAAGATATTTCGCTAAGTGATTGATTTTTTGATTAATGAATGAGTGGGTTATTATTTCGTGTTATTTATGTGTATGTATTTCAAGTGAAAAATAATAATTTATATTCTTTGTGGTTTTAATTGTATTTTATGTTGAGTGCACGATATTTAATGATAATTTAAGATAAGGCTATTTTTATAAATTTGTTATGTTGGTAGAACATACATCGGATTAGCTATTTTAAAAATAATTTAACCCTTTTAAAGAGATTTAGCGTGTGGAATGGAATATGCACTCAGGGCAATTGCATATAACTTTACTTTTATAAAGGCCATTTTCTAAAGCGCCTTTGCCTAAAGTCTGCATAACGTCCTTCGAACACGCCGTGAATCCTTCCCTGGAGGCTTGGCTGCCACATCCTTGTGGCAAGCAGTTCGATGCGCATTATCCAGACTTTGTTTACTGGTTGTGTACATCGAAATACCACAGATATTCATTTAATCATGATTGAGGTATATCAAGATGTGGGTTTGCTGTGCTTGAGTTGGTTTGTGAAACAGGTGCTGGGAGCACCGTGAGCAGTAGAGACCATGGATGGTGGGAATGCAGTTTACGCAGGAGCATTTAACTGTTACCCCTAAAAACCCTTCGCTATGGGTTATGCTATTAAATAAAGCCGATAGCTATATATCGGCTTTTTATGTTTAGTATGGTTTAATTATTTAATGTCAATTATTCCTTTTCATATATCCACAAAGTGAATGATACTTCATCATCCTCAAGGGTTTGCTCTTCAACTATTTTAAATGCTGAACTTGCCAAAGTTTCTAAAAACGATTGCCGTGCTTCAGTACCATTAGGCAAACCCCCATCTTTTACCACAATAAAGCAGCCTTCAGGTTTAAGAACTCGATGGATTTCTTTTAAGCCTTGCTGTTGGTTCTCCCAATGATCAAAAGAATCAAATGCCAATATAAAGTCTGCTGAATTATTCTCTATAGGTATGTCTTCAGCGCTACCTACTTTAAATATAATGTTATTAGCCGTTGAGTCGCTTGTTGTTTTTTCGCGGGCAATCTCAATCATGCGAGGGACTGGATCAATGCCAATTAGTACGCCTTGAGTAACTTGTTTAGCGGCATGCCTTAAGGCGCAGCCGGTGCCACATCCGATATCAATCACAATTGAATTATCTGGTAGTTTTAGTGCTTCAATACCTAGTTTATTTGTAGGGTATTCACCATATTTGTGGGCATACCACTCAGCCGTTTCTGCGTTCCAATCACTCATAAGTTTTTAAACCTTTACTTCATGGTATTTGTTAAATAGGGTTAATGGTATTAAATTGTGTGTGAAGACTATTGACTAAAGCATTGTTGATCTGCTTTCACATTAGGCCAAATAGCTTGTAAGAATGTTTCAGAATTTCTATTAACATTGAAAACCATCATTCCACCGCCAAGTTGCCGAGCTTTTAAGCAAGCTGAGATTTGTTTAGCTGTTGATGAAGGTGTTATTACAGTAGAAACTCCGATACCAAGCTTTTGTTTTGACATACCTGAATTTAGATAGCCATCAACCCTATTACAGCCAGAAGACCAGTAACTCATTTCCCAACCATAAGACAGCTGTTCATGAAGTTTTTTATTTTGCCATTGTGCATTAAAATAGCTTTGATCATGAAAAAGCGCTTTAGAAATAATTTTGTTTGGCATAATTTCACGCAGTGCGCTGGTCACTTTTATTAGGGAGTTATCATACTCACGATTACACTTCGAGTATTCATCATCAATATCAATCCCATCTAGTTTATACTTATCAACAGCATTTTTAAGAACCTTGGCAAATGCACGTGCTTGCTGGATATTAGCGAAACAAGACCAACCAGCATTTTGGTGATTACCAAGTACATCCAATACTACTTTGATTCCTTTCGCTTGAAGTTCTCGGACTTGGTTAATATTGTTTTCTAATAAATCAGTCACCTGTGGATTAAGATTTAGTGAGGCTTTGTCTCCGTCGTAGTTAATATTGGCGGCAAAAATCACTGCTATATCAAATAGAGGTTTACCATTATCTTTGATGAAGCATCCTGCATCACGAACTGGATAATCATTTACCTCTACATAGGCGACTTTTAACATATCGTCTTTAGGTGATTGTGGCCCATCATGATCAATACGCTTACACAGCGAGGTTCCTAGGTGTCGAGAGTCATTTTTTATGACCTTACAGCCATAACCTGGGCCTGATAATGAAGCATGTTCATTCAAACGAGCAATATCCCAGTCATTAAGTAGAAGGCAATACTTTTCTCTTTCAATTGCTACATCTTGCAAGGAGATATGGGTATAGTTATTTGGGCAGTATTGGCTATCAATACGGGTAATATCTGATGCCATCGATAAAGCCGTCTGAGTGATTAGGTATGCTAATGGGATTAGTTTTTTTATCATGTCGCTATTCCATTTTTTTGTTATGTCCTTTATTTGCAGATATAGAAAATAGACAAGAAGATAATTTGTCAAGTCAAACCTTAAAAGAAAGTCAGAAGTATTAGTCGGGTTATTGATTGCTCGTCTAAGGCTAGAGTGGTATATCCCGAGAATTAGCTCTAAAACAGAGGTTGTATAAAAAATAATCACTTTGGCTTGATTAGAAAGGGGTGGCATAATAGTCAAATGAAAACGCTGCGTTGTGAGAAGATCTTCTACGTAGCCTGTGTAGCAATGTGTGCAATGAAGGATTTCTGTTGACAGTCTTATGATTGAGCAAGCCCAACATGTTTTGAAGCATGTATTCGGTTACGATAACTTTCGTCCATTACAACAGGAAGTGATTACCAATATCGTATCTGGTAAGGACACACTTGTTATCATGCCTACAGGGGGAGGTAAGTCTCTCTGTTATCAAATCCCTGCGTTGTTGTTTTCTGGCATTACGATTGTCGTATCCCCTTTGATCTCTTTGATGAAGGATCAGGTTGAGCAGTTAACACAACTGGGTGTAAGTGCTGTCTTTTTGAATAGTAGCTTGAGTGTTCAAGAGTATCAGCACAATATTGATATGATCTTGCGTAAGGAAGTGAAGCTCATTTACTTAGCGCCAGAAACACTCTTGCAAAGTAAAATTTTATCGCTGCTTTCTACTATTGAGATTGCTTGCGTCACGATTGATGAAGCGCATTGTATTTCCGAGTGGGGACATGAGTTTAGGCCTGAATATCGTCAGCTCCTTCAGTTAAGAAGCATATTCTCTCATGCGGTCTATGTTGCACTGACAGCTACCGCTACTCCTCAGGTTCAGAAAGATATATGTAATAACCTGAACTTAGATGACCAAAATACATTCATTGCTAGTTTCAATCGAACGAACCTATTTCTTCAAGTGTTACCTAAAAAAAATCCTTTGCAACAAACATCACAGTTTCTGCAAAATTTTAAGCAACAATCTGGCATTATTTACTGCTTAACCCGACGGCAAGTTGATGAACTAACAGCTCATCTACACTATCAAGGCTACTCTGTGTTGCCTTATCACGCAGGTCTTAGTGATGAAGAGCGAGCAAAAAACCAAGATAGATTTATTCGGGATGATGTCAGTATTATCGTTGCAACTGTAGCATTTGGCATGGGTATAAATAAGCCTAATATTCGCTTTATTTTGCATTATGACTTACCAAAGAACATAGAAGGCTATTATCAGCAGATTGGGCGAGCTGGGCGAGATGGTTTACCGGCCCAATGTTTGTTGTTATTTGGTTATAGTGATATTCAAAAACTCAGGTACTTTATTGAACGGATGACAGAGCATGAACAAACCCATGCAATTACACACCTTCAAGCAATCATAGGGTATGCTGAGACGGAAAACTGTAGACGCGAAATACTCATTAATTATTTTGGTGAAGATTATTCCACTGATAATTGTAAGCTATGTGATAACTGTCTTTCTGAAAAAACACCGAAGACTGATGTTACTGTGGCTGCTCAGAAGTTTTTATCTTGCGTAAAGCGAACAGGCGAAATTTTTGGTGCATCTTATATTGTGGATGTGCTTAGAGGTTCGAATTCAGCTAAAGTTATCAGCAATAACCACCATCAGTTATCGACTTACAACATTGGGCTAGAGTACAGCAAAGATACGTGGATGTTACTTGCGAGACAATTTATTCAGCAGGGTGTTCTTGTCCAAGACCTACGGCTAGGTGGTCTGAAGCTTAACGCCAACTCCTGGTTGGTTATGCGAGGACAGAAGGTTGTACGAGCACGGTTTACGTCTTCTGCTAATCGCAGTAATAAACTATTAGATGAGCTTAATTATGATCAGCTTCTTTTTAGCCAACTAAGACAATACCGAAAAGAATTAGCGGATAAAATGGATGTACCGCCATACACAATATTTTCTGATAAATCACTTCAGGAAATGTGTATATATTATCCACAAAACGAAACAAGTATGCTAGCAATCCATGGAGTTGGTGATGCTAAGTTTGAAAAATATGGTGAAGAATTTTTAGAAATTATTATCCATTACTGTGCTCAAAATAATATTCAAGAAAAGCAAAAAAATATATCGAAGTTAAGTAAAATAAAGAAGCGTAAAATAGACACTCGTAAGTATATTGTAGTGAGTGAGCGATATAATAACGGAGAGACAATTGACCAGTTGAAGAGTGAGTTAAATGTGACTCGAAATACTATTTTGAGTCACCTATATCACTTTATTATGGATGGTGGTAAATTGCGCCAGGATAACGAGTTACTTGCACTTTCTGGGCTTTCTAAAGCGCAAAAAGAGCAAGTAATCTCACTATTTGATGAATTAGGGTTTGAACGATTAAAGCCTATTTATCAAGCTTGTAGTGAAGACGTTAGTTACGATGAATTGCATATATTGCGTATTTACTACCTGATACAGGCTTCATGATTGTTAGTCAATATTTTGGACTAACTACAAACTCTAGAAATGATTCATGAAGGGTATAAAATCCATTTTCTAAAGTACCTTTGTTCTATGTCTGCATAACGCCCCTCGAACACGAAGTGAATCTTTCCTTGGAGGCCGCTGTTTGTAAAGATAGTGATTGCGACAAACCGTTCGATGCGCATTATCCAGACTTTGTCTACCCATTGCGCACATCGAAATACCACAGATGTTCATTCAATTGTGATTGAGGTATAGCAAGATGAGGGTTTGCAGTGCTTGAGTTGATTTGTGGAACAGGTGCTGGGAGCACAGTGAGTAGTAGAGACCAGGGATGGTCTTCTGCTGCGGGAGGAATAAATTAATTCATGCGCTGCATTGGCACAAATTCATCACGAATTATTTTTATATGCAATTGCCTTGGGTATACATCGAAGTATCACGGCTGTTCATTTAATAATGACTGAGGTATAGTAAAATTTTTTTACTTATATAAACTAACTAATGGATAGAGTATGAAAATTTATAAATTATTTTTAATAAGTACTGCCTTGTTGTCACAGATTGTATCAGCAGATGTATTGAGGTTTTATCAGGTCAATGAGAGTAGCGAAAAGCTTTGTGAAGAAGCTTTATTAGGTGATACTAATTTAATTGATCAAAAAATAAAAAATAACTTGGTGAGTATTGTTAATGTTGATCCTGATAAAAGTTTTAATGTTGATTCGACAACTAAAGATGAGAATAAATTGGTTATTACAGGGAAACTTTTTGCTGAACCTGAAGATCCTAATCAAAAATTATTAGGTGTTACATTGCATGCAATAAAGAAAAATTCAAGTGAAACACTGATTAAAACTGAAGTTAATTTAAAATATAATACTCCACAGTTAATTGCGGCGCTTTGTAATAGTAAGAATAGTGAATCGAAGGAAATGGAATCATCTGAGCTATGGTTTGCTACGTTAACTAAAAATTAAATATAGTGGGTCTTATGGCAAACTAGGGAAAGTGCGTTTAGCACTTTCCCTGAGTGTGGCAGGCAAGCTCGTAGTAGTCATTGTTGTTATAGGTAAATTCTTGAACAACATCAAGCCCAAGTTTTCTAGTATGAGCTTCGAAGGATCGAGTGTTGATTTTATTAATAAATGTGACCAGTATAGGATAACGTTTGGACATTTCCTTTTTGGCGAAATGAAATATATTTTCTAATGTACCACTGCCTCGAAGGTGTTTATCAATACATACAGGACCGTATTGGTATGAGTTTTCGATGCTAAGTGTTTGTCCAAAGTAGGTTAAATTTGGTAAATCCTTAATCATGTGTGCGAACATTGGCCAACTTGACCAAAATTTCCAAGATGCAGCCATCACGTAAGCAACCACTGTTTCTCCATCTTTTGCAATAAATAGCCCTTGCTCTTCTTGAATTAAGCTTGTTAACTGTTCCTTGGTAAAAGCTGTTGTCACAAATCCACTTTCTTTATCCTTTTCATTAATAGAATCAATTTGGTATTTATAATGAAGTGCTAAGGTACTATCAATATCTTCGGGCTTGGCTATCTTTAACTGCATATGTAATTCGCTTGATTAGTCTTAAGGTTTAGCTGCAGTATATCATAGTATATAAATCGTATACCATAATAGATAGAGTAAACTTTGCTCCGTTATTGTGTTAATAAAGTTGATTCAGCACGGAAGAAGCATAAATTCCAAGAAAAGTTAGTGTACCTATATTGAGTAATACGGAAAGCCAAAAGATGACCTGAAAGGATGTCTTTTTCGTCTTATGATTAAATACCTGCTGACCTAACATGGCGCCAGGCCAACCTCCAAGAACAGAAAGCAGGTGTAAAGTGTTTTCACTGATTCGCCAACGACCTTTTTCTGCTGCAGATTTATCTACTTTATAGATAAAGAAGGTCACTAAACTTATAATACCGTATAGTATACTAATGTAATAAGGAACTTTATTGGTAAGTGTTAGATATCCAATAAGTATACTAAATATAAAAATGCTAATGATTGAATGTCTGTATTTCTTCATGGTGCTGATAGATTATATTTTACTGCGTATTAAAACTATTTTATGAGCATAGTGTGGATAATACAGAGAATTCTCTGTTACTGCTGTCTATTAGAGCTCATAATGAAACGCAGTATACAAGTTATGATATTATCAAGTCTTATAAATGACTGCTTTGCCATGTCTGAGTTCCAGGCCTGTACGTGTTGTTTTATTTAGCCCTTTAACAACTAAACTGTACGAGTTATCAATCATTCTTTCTATTTCACCTTTTGGCAGTGAACCATCAATGATTATTGTATTCCAATGCTTCTTATTCATATGGTAACCAGGTTTAACGGCTTCAAAGAGATCTCGAAGTTGACTTGCTTCAATGGGATCGCATTTTAAATTAAGGTTAGTGATACCATCCTTCGATGAAAGGAGTGCGAACATTTTTCCTAATACTTTGAAAACGGCTACGTCAGATCCAAAAGGGTAATCTTCTACAGTTTCTGGTTTTGTTAAGATGTACTGTTTGAGTTTTGATGTCGTAAGCGTCATTTATTTTACCCCTAATTGTTAGTCTGTTCACTAAGTTGATCTATCATTTAAATTAGTTTTTAGCTGATGATGGTATCAGATAGAAGCGTTAATCTTTTAATAATATAATCTGTCCATGTTAATGTTCAAAGGACTTCAATAAGATGTATATTAGAGAGTCAAAAAATGAAGACATAGAAGACATTATACATATTCATACGGTGGCTTTTGGTCATGATAAAGAAGCTGAACTTGTTGTTAACTTACTTAATGATCAAAGTGCTCAACCTATCTTATCACTATTAGCCTTCGTTGAAGATTTAGTTGTTGGCCATATTTTATTTACGAACTGCTACTTACCTGGCACAGAGCGAGATGTGTCTTCTGTATTACTTGCTCCTCTTGCGGTAATTCCTTCACACCAAAAGCAAGGCGTTGGGGGACGGTTAATAAAGCAAGGGCTTGATACACTCAAGGGTAGAAAGACTGAGCTTGTATTTGTGCTAGGGCATCCAAGCTATTATCCACGTTATGGGTTTTCCCCTGCAGGCTGTCAAGGTCTCCAAGCTCCTTATCCACTACCTGACCAGCATGCTGATGCATGGATGGTTCAGTCATTGGTGCCTGAAGCTATAAACTCACTTGAAGCTAAAGTTGTATGTGCTGATGCGCTTGATAGACCTGAGTATTGGCGTGAGTAAAAGCTTACTTTAGCTTTTACCAAAAGTGTTAAGTAGATGCCATCCTGGCATCTGCTACATTGATTAGCTTAAGGGTTTGAATGTGGCTGCATCAATAATGCACCAGATGTGTAATGGGATAGCAATAACTAAAGGAATAAGTAGAAATGATAAGCCATAAGCGCCACCCGTAAAAATGAAGAATAAAAGGGCAGCTAACAAACGGCCTTGAACCAGCTGACCCAAGCCGGGAATGAAAAAGCTACATAATGCGGCTATGACATTACCGCCAGAACCCTGTCCTGACATACTTATACCTCTGTAAAAAGCAATTTACGTTATTTGTTTATTCTATCATGAAGGATTTACTTATAAAGTATGGTCTTTGTATATATTTGTATATTTCAGAATAGTTAATGATAGTCTATAGCCTTATGTTTTTCTTGTACTCGACCCTGTAAAGCTTGAACTTTGTTACAAAAACGATGAGAAATGTTTCTTGGTTGTCCGTTAATTGAAAGTAATCGGCAGAACGACTCATGATGTTTATTCTACTATTAATAGGATAAGGTTTTTGTAATTATTTCTATGGTTCTCTAATGTATGGACTTATCCTAATGAAAAAATTAACAGGTAATTGCTAGGTAATAAAAAATTGGAAAGTACTTTTAATGTTAAGAAATACCAGTAAGTACTATAAAACTATAGTTTATAGGTGATACATGATGAAATATTTATTAACAGGGTTGCTGGTGGTTTGTTTAAATTTAATGACTAGTTTAGCTACGGCTAAAAATGATAAGCATCATGATAACTATAATAGTTTACCTCCAGGGTTACAAAAGAATGTAAACCGTGGGAAGCCATTACCACCAGGGTGGCAAAAAAAATTCGCAAAAGGTGATACTTTAGATGATTCAATCTATATTCGAGGAAAAGTGGTTGTACCTTTAGGTAGAGATGGTGCGATTACTATTAATGTGGATGGCACATTTATTAAATTGTATGAACATACCCGAGAAATCATTGATATTTTTTAGGTTCGTATTTATTTAACTTGCACTCGTTTAATTTGGTTCCAGTTACTTAAATAGTTTGGTGATAATTGTGTGCGTGACATTCGCCACGCTTGTTGAATACCATTGCTTGCTAAAAAAAGGCCATTGGTAAATTGGTGATTAATCGCATCAACGGTATTCATAAGTTGTAATGCTGACGTGCTATCATATTGTGTTGAAAAAAAATCGTGCTGAACCAAACGCGAATCACTCAAATCGCAAAGCATGACACCTGCTTTAGCATAAGCAAACCCTGGTTGATAAATTGCCTTTAAGCCTTTTAGTGCGTTTTGGACCAGCAAGCGAGAGTCCATAGTGGGATAAGGTAATGGTATAAATACACTGCGTCTGTATTGGCCTTGACGATCAAAAGGACTGGTTCTGATGAAAATCATGATGGTTTTTGCTGTAGACCTTTGACTACGGAGCTTTTCAGCTGCTCGTGATGTGTAGCTGCTGATAGCCTCCTGAAGGTCTTCTAGGCTAAAAACACGCTTAGAAAATGATCTACTACAGATGATTTGTTGTTTATCGGGGGCTTGATGTATGAGCTCGATACAAGGCTCGCCATTGAGTTCTCTAACGGTGCGTTCTAATAGCACATTAAAACGTTTACGAATTTCTTTTGGTGGAATACACGCTAAGTCATAAGCGGTAGATAGGCCCATTGCTTGTAGTTTATGGCTTAATTGACGACCAACTCCCCATACCTCTCCCAAAGGCATTGCCTTGAGTAGCATGGTCTCCTGGCCAGGCTGGACTTCATACACGCCGTTATACTCAGGATGCTGTTTAGCATAATGATTGGCCAGCTTAGCCAGGGTTTTAGTAGGCGCGATGCCAATGCTCATGGGGAGGCCACAATATTGTGCTAAAGTGACTCGAATTTGTTGACCATAAAGTATGGCACTTGATGAACCTGCATAGAGGTTAGTTAAGTCCAGAAAGGCCTCATCAATGGAATAAACTTCTACATAAGGTATGAAGCTTTCCAATATACTCATCAGCCGTTGAGACATTGCTCCGTATAGACTGTAATTGGATGAGAATACAGCAACATTATGTTGCTGAATGATGTCACGAGCTTTGAATACAGGAACACCCATACCAATACTTAAAGCTTTAGCCTCTGCAGAGCGAGCGACAATACAGCCATCATTGTTGCTGAGAATAACAATAGGGTGATCTGCTAAATCAGGTCTGAATACCCGTTCACAACTGGCATAAAAATTATTAGCATCACAGAGTGCAATAGTCATAAGGGAGTTAGTTGTACTGTATGTAAGTACAGTATAGCTAGTATGGAAATATAGAACAATATTTGCGCATTGTTATGGTACTTTGATAACAAAGAGTTAAACACAGGATTGATTAGTAACAGGTAGCTCACTTGAATATTACAGATTGGGAAAACCGGTTCACCGCATACCTACAAAAACAGTTAAATGACGCTGAAGATAAGTCTCATGACCTGTGTCATGTAAAGCGGGTGTGGAACACAGCGAAAGGTATTATGAGTGAAGAAGGTGGGAATAAACTGGTAGTTATTGCGGCTTGTTATTTCCATGATATTGTTAATTTGCCTAAGAATAGTCCTGACAGGCATTTGTCATCAGCTTTAGCTGCCCAAAAAACACTTTCCATTTTAGTTGAAAGCTTTAGTGACTTTCCTAAAGCTTATTATGATGATGTTGAGCATGCAATTTGTGCCCATAGTTTTAGTGCGGGAATAAAACCAACAACGCTGGAAGCAAAGATTGTACAGGATGCTGATCGAATAGAGGCTTTAGGGGCCATTGGTTTGGCAAGAGTATTCTATGTTGGGGGGCTAATGGGGCAAGCATTATTCGATGGAAATGATTTATTTGCAGATACCCGTGAACTCAATGATCGTCAGTATGCGCTTGATCATTTTCAACAGAAACTATTGAAATTGCCTGAAACAATGCAAACAACAACAGGTCGGAAAATAGCGATTCATAATGCAAACTATTTAATTGATTTTATGGCGAAACTGTCCAGTGAAATTAAAGGAGAGCATCATACAAAAGATCCTGAGGTGATTACTCGCTTTGGATCGATGTTTCTGTAATTGAGATTAATTAAAAAACGCTAGCCTGATCAGAGAAAAAATGGCTAGCGAATTTTAAGTTTTATTGTAAAAGTGAGTGAGATGTTTAGAACGTGGCTGAACTTAGTGGGAGTTGAATCCACTCAAAAGGCACTTGCTGTTCTTCAGTATAATTTTCGAACAAATCGACTGCATCACGGATACGGTGTAAATATTTATCTGCAGTTTCCTGATGAAAGCCAATTGAAACATAAATAGTTTGTTGGGGATTTTTCCGCCATTTTTCAATATTTTGTTTCAATACCGCTAACATTTCTGGTCCAGTAATATAATCCGCCAGGATACCATTATCAGGGATTTCCCATAATGGTGAATACGCAGGGCCTATAAGATAGGGTTGTGAGACAGGCGTAATCGTAGTCCATAAGCCATTAAGCCAGTTATATAATCGATTCGACCAACGTCTTCCTTTTAATAATGCAGGTGCTGTAGCGGAGGAATCAAATAAAAAGCCTTCGGCTGATAGTGCAGTGATTACATTAGGTTCTGCCATCCATCCACCAGCACGGAAGCTGACAGGCTGCTTAAATCCATTATTGATCAAAATTTGTTTGCTGACACTGATAATATCTTTCAACTCATCTGTGGTATAAGCACTAATGGGGACATTAGCACCACAGTCTCCACTGGTATAACAGCTATTGAGTGATATTGGACCAGGATAGGACCAGTTAGGGGAGCGTCTGAACGTAACATTTGCATACTCAACAAGAGAGCGCCAGGCGTGAATATGTAGACCATGTTCATCATTATTGCGCAGCACCTGCTTGATTTTCCTGGTAACCTTATAAGGATTAGCATTAGTCTTAGTGTAATACGCTGCATTTAAAAAGTGGAGCAGCCCAATATGTGGATAATCTTCCCGAAAGGCTTCCATTGCCTCTAAATTTTTTTCATCTAATATTCTACCCTCCCAATCAACACTGATGATACCAATTACCTTGCCTTGGGCATGAACTTGGCTAATTAATGTAAATATCAGGAATGCGGATACGAAAATAAAATGTATAACAGACTGATGCTGTTTGCATACTCTCATGACAAGTTCCTTTGTACAGAATTCCATTACAACGCACGACAGTTTACCCACAAAGTATAAAGCTTGGAAGCTTGGATTTTACTAAATAATGCATAAGCTGTTTATTGTCTTTAAACAGTGTTGGCTGCTGTGAAATTTGTGAAATATTTCACCTGATCATCAGCGTCATTAGCAGGGATAATAAGACCCATCAAGACGCAAGGCAGAGTGATGTCTCTTTGAGGTAACATATATGGAACAACAGTTTTATAGCCTGCTGACTCAGGTAGGTAAGGCTAAATTGGTCAATTATCATGTACTTGGAAAAACGCTAAATTTATCCAAAATACAAGTAGGTGATGGTGGCGATAAAAAAGGAAAAGAGGTTTTTCCTACAGAAGATGATACGCAGCTTGTAAATCTACGCTGGGAAGGGAGTATCAACCGTATTTACGCAGACAGTAAAAATGAAAATTATTTAGCGGTTGAAGCCATTATTCCTGAAGATATTGGTGGCTGGTATATCACAGAATTTGGTATTGTTGATGATGAAGGTGATTTAGTCGTTATTGGTGGATATCCTAAAACGTATAAACCAAAACTTACCCAGGGATCTGGTAGTAGCCTTTATTTGAAAGTACTTTTTGAGGTATCTAACGCAGAAAACGTTCAGTTAAAGGTTGATCCATCCGTTGTTTTAGCATCACAGGGCTTTGTTTCTGATAAATTTAATGAACATTTATACGATAGCAATCCTCACAAACAGTACTTAAAGAAGGACGAGTATAGTTCAAGTCAAAAGCAAATATTGTCAGAGTTATCGAGACTGCCAATTTATCCAGAGGTATTAAATAAAGATAACCGCTTAACGATTACCAAAAATGGGAATGGCACAGTTACAATAGATAAAGGTCAGATAATTAGATGGCGTGGGCATAAGGATTTCCCTACAGACAATTATACAGAAGCGCAACGGACTTTTAATATCGATAATAATAAAATGTATCATTTAAGATGGAGTCCCGAAAAAGGATTTTCATTAAATGACTTGGAAGATAATAAATATAATCCTGAAAAATTAGATGAAAAAGATAAGTCATTTGATACTCAGTATGATGATATGCTGGTTGCTAAAATTGACAGAAGTAGTACTACAAGTTTGATTAACTCTATTCATCTAATGACTGATGGTATATTTATAAATATAGTGGATGGTAAGAGCTTAGAAACGAAAATTAATTGGTCTAGAACCCCTCGAGGCTATGTGGTGGGAATGCATGATCCAGATGATAATGTGAAAACAGATTATGGCATTGTTCCAGATGCATTTGGAGAAATTGGAATAGAAAATACGCGATATAATGCTTATTTGAAAATGGTTTCCTGGAATCAGACAAATGGAACTAGTGGTTATTTATCTGCAAGAGTCCGTTGGGAAGCATAAAAATGAAAGCAATCCTTGATAGAGATTTAATTATTGGTACGGTTACAGGGCATTGCAACGGTATTGAAATACCTGTTTATTTGCATAATCATAAACTATATACTCTACGCTTTAATGGAGAAGACATAGTAAGTATATCTCAATATAAAAAATTCTACATTGATAAAACGGGTATAAAACATATCATCCAACATAACTCAGCATGGCAGCCATTAGTATGTGATTTCGATGATGAGTTGATCTTAGAAAATGGAATTTGGCGTATTAAAAATAATAATGATAAATATAATGAAACGATAAACAGTGTGAGCGCTAAACGAAGAAGTGACTATATAAAAGAAGCTGACCCTCTAAAAAATGAATATGATTATGATCTTATCGTTAATCCTGGTAATGCTGATGCTAAGAAACACCAGTGGATTGCTAAAGTGAAAGAGATAAAAGCGCGTTATCCTTTTCCATCAAAAGCCACATTTAATCTTTAGTAAGCTTATTTGAATAACTTCTGATTACAAGGAAATTATTAATGTTTTTTAGATAAAAAGATGTGTGGCCGTGACAATAGTGTCACGGCCAAATAAAAGTACTAAAACCCTTCGTTATGGGTACAAAACCTATAAATTAAGCTACCTTTTCTTTACTTGTTTTGTGTTCCAGGACATTCTCGGAAGCATTAATAGCAATGGTTTTAGGCTTCATTGCTTCAGGTATTTCCCTAACCAAATTAATGGTCAGCAGGCCATTATTTAACTCAGCGCCAGTGACTTCAACATGATCTGCCAGGTTGAAACGGCGTTCAAATGACCGACTAGCAATACCTTGATAGAGGTATTTCCTTTCTGTTTTATCTTCAGCATTTTTACCTTTAATTGTTAATATGCCTTGTTCCATTTTAATATCGAGGTCTTCCCGACTGAAGCCTGCTACTGCAAGGGAGATGGTGTAGCGGTTATCATCAATGACCTCGATATTGTAGGGCGGGTAAGTACTGCTGGTATGGTCATTACGTAAAGCTGAGTCTAGCAGAGACGCTAGTCGATCAAACCCTACAGAACTGCGATACAGGGGAGTAAAATCAATTGAATTCATTACATATCCTCCTTTAGAAGCGATACGAAATAAAGCCAATAAACACGGACTTCATTACTCTGAAAAGACGTAGTGAGCTGCGCTCAAAACTTAATATAGAGCTTTTAATTTGTTTTTCAAGGGCGCTAAATGACGATAATATGGAATTGTTTGTTTAAGGATATTAATTGAGTAGCATTTATGGATGATAAGCTGTCTATACTGATGAAAACGCCAATAGAGCATGATTATTCTGAAGTATCTACTGATCAGTTACTTGAGTTACAGCAGAACGATCAAGCTGTTGAATTGACCCCATTATCCCGGCTAAAGTTAGCAAACAGCTACTTTCTTGAAGGTCACTATGGCTGTATTGAACGCATGTATTGTCGGGAGGTGGTTGCAAAGCGATTACAGTTATTATTAGCTGTTTTACCTGAGACATTGGGTGTTATCGTTTTTGATGCATTTCGTTCTATTGCAACACAACATTCACTCTTTGAGTCTATTTCAAAGGATATACGATGTCGTTATCCTGATTTAACTGCAGGTGAATTACATACAGAGGTCAGGAAGTTTGTCGCCCATCCTGATGAACCATCTCGTTTCGCTATCCCTCCTCATAACTCGGGCGGTGCTATTGATTTAGCACTGTTTAATGTAAATACAGGGAATCTGTTAAATTTTGGATCAGGGTTTGATGAGCAGACACCGCTAGCTGTTACGGATTATTTTGAGCAGCCTTATGATCATAGCCAAACCTTGTTTAATGAGACACAATGGTTAACTATACGCAACAATCGTCGTCTATTATTTGGCTTAATGAAGTCATATGGGTTTGTTAATTTTTCTTGTGAATGGTGGCATTTTGACTTAGGTGATTGCTTATGGGCAAATGAACTAGGTATTGATTGGTATTACCCATCAATGGAACAAGATGTGCGAACATTAAAGGAGTAAAGTTATGCAAAAGGTTGATCCTAAGTTAGCGCGTTTTTTTGATCAATTGCCTGGTGCTTGGGGATGCAAGGACGCTGAGTCTAACTTTATGTATGCCAATGAGGATTATGCGAGACTGATTGGTCTTAATCATCACTTTGATATCATCGGTCGAACGGACTTTGATATGCCTTGTGAAACGGTTAATTGTGCAGAGCAGTTTCGTCGTCAAGACCAGCAAGTAATAGGGGCTAATAAAAAGCTAAGAATATTAGATATTCATCCGTTTGCTGGTGGTGAATGGAAAGCCTATATTTTTACTAAAACCCCGTTACTCGATGATAATGACTATATAATGGGTACTATTTTCCACGGTGCAGATATTACATCTGCATCGACCGTTGAGCTTGGTTCGCTGTTGGGACGAATCCAAATGGGCGCTGCCCAAGGGGACAGTCTTGTCAGCCAATCAAGCTATATTTTGGATAAATCCTATGGGGCTGTTAAGTTAACTGAACGACAGTCAGAGTGTTTGTTTTACTTAATAAGAGGTAAAACGGCAAAAGAAATTGCGCAAATATTGGGTTTATCTATGCGAACAATAGAAATCTATATAAATCAACTGAAAACCAAGTTTAATGCCCAAAGTAAAGCTGACCTTATTGATCAGTCAATAAGTATGGGCTACCTAGCACTAATCCCTGAACGTTTATTTTGTCAGCAGCTATCCATAACCTTGAGGGATTAAGTTAATGGTTTTGATAAAGGGGGTTGAGACTTAACGAAGCAGCTTCAGTGGCAAAGAAACTTATGGCTACTTCGTTAATGTGTTTCACTCTCTATAAGTATTGGAGTGAAGAATCCTTTTGGCGAGTTGTGAAGTGGCTAGCTTGAACGCACTGTTATGTTATTCACTTTAACCATATCAGTGCGGTGAAACTAAAGTCAGAATATTTTGGTCAGGGTCATACACATGGATTAGTTTCATACCATCTTCTAACTTTTCAGGTGAGCTGTACAGTTTGACATGCTTTCGCTTTAAACGGCGTAATGTTTTACGCATATCTTTGACAAGTAAAGAAATACCTGTGAAGCGACCAATAAACTGGCTTTTATCCAGACCATCAGTAGAAATGGTTTCGAGAACTAGTTTGGTTTCGCCAGTATTAAAAACAGCGAATTGTGCCTCCATATTTACATTTTCAACTGGCAGGCCTAGCTGATGCTTGTAGAAGTCCAGAGCTCGGCTGAAGTTGTAGGTAAAAATTCTGACAGCATTCAAGGTATACATTCGCTGCTTATCTCCACATCATGTTTCCTCAAAGAGACATACTGCATCACGTAAGGTTGCAATTTACTTACGGCCCAAGTGTCATCAAGCATACAAGGCATTAAATGAAATGAAAGGGGTTTTTTCATTGGAAGTGTACTGTATTTGGTGGATGTTATTAGTGGTGTTGTGCTAATACCAAAGACATCACACCTAAAACAGATACTAGATCAGTTTATTAAGCCTTCATTGAAGAATAACAATAATAATTGGCTTATACCCTTCGTTACGGGTATTTATTGGCCACGTTAACGTCACTCACTGAAGGTATGATGGCATAAGATTCAAATAAAAAAAAACCCTGACCTTAGTTGGGGAAGTGTCAGGGTATATTACTTAACTTTGCCTTAGACAAAAAGGGGTAAACTTCAATACGTGTAACTAGACTAGCTAGATATTTGCCAAAATCCGTAGATTTACTCAACACGCTGTGCTATTTACCTACATCTAAGCGACAGGTGTGGACTAACGTTTACTATAGCAGTTGCGAAAGCAATGTAATTTTTACTGGATTGTATAATATTTAGCCGCTACAAAATATATTGTTGTAACTGTTGTATATGTTGGTGGAGTGTAGTGCTTCCAGCATATAAACTGGATGACGGTAATGAAAATAAGTTGCCCTGTAGCAAATCGATACCACTACTCAGGGCCAATACGGCCTGTTTCTCTGTTTCTACTGCCCTGATTACACTTAGGCAACCTACCTCATTTGCAACTGCAACAAGTTTCGTGAATAGATGACTTGTATGATGCTGGTTCTCTGTTCTGTGTAAATCTCGCAAATCACACTTGATGATGTCAGGTCTTATACTTTCAATGTGATAAGCAGTCGTTTTGCTAAGTTCAATGTCATCAAGTGCAACAAGTAGCCCAATTGCCTTATAGGTGTTGGCGACCTCTTTAAGTAATCCTTTGTCTTTGAAGGCTTTTTCGCTCAACTCAATAATCAACTGACAGGGTGAAAGAAGGCTTTGCTTTAAGAGATGGTCGAGTAAATACGAGTGACTGAAATCTTGTCTAGCTAACGCTTCAGTTTGTTTGAAGAACAGCCAATTACCAGATAGATCCTGAGCTGAGAAAGACTGGCAATGTGATATACGGCAAAGTTGATCAAGTAATACCAATTGATCCAGTCTTGTTGCTAAGCTAAATAGTGCTGCAGGGTTAGCTTTACTTTGCTGATGATTAGACGGAGGTTTGCTGCGGATAAACGCTTCATATCCAATCACTTGCTGATGGCGAATATTAATAATTGGCTGGAAGCTGCTACTAAGTGTAAAGCCTTGGTATATCAAGGGTGACATGATAATTCATCATATTCTGCCAAAGGGATAGGTGTTAGTAAGGTGCTCAGCTAAATAAGAGAGGCGCCTAATCTTAAGTTAGATAAAGGCCTAGGCATTGTAAAAAAAATGCCATATATTTTTTAAGAATAAAAAAAAGCCCTAACTATTGGGGGTGTTAGGGCGTTTGAAGAAATTCCATAAAGTTAAGGAGTGTCTTAACAGCGCAAATCCTACCAAAATACTAGTTACCACATATTAGTAGTTATACCCAAGTTGATTCGGTATACACCTAGCAAAATGAACTTAATTCCTTTATATAATACTAAGATGAGCTTAGTGCTTAGTAACCTTTTCTTACTCAGCACAGGCGAGTATAGATAGACATACAGCTTATTTGGCAGGATTTGGGCATAAATAATCTGATATGTATAAGTGATAACCAAGTTACTTAAAAAGGTTACTTAAATAGAAAAGGTTGTAGGAATGACTTTGGATAGTATTGGTGTATTTGGTTCCGCATTTAACCCGCCAACGTGTGGTCATTTAGATGCAATCAGACAAGCAGCCCCTCACTTTACAACTATTTTGTTACTACCAGCAGCAGCACATGCCTTCAACAAACAGATGCTGGATTTTCGCACTCGCTTAGAACTATTGCAGTGTTTTATAGGTGATTTACCCAAACTGAGCTGTAAAGTGGAAGTATGCACTATTGAACAGGATATCTTGAATAAGCAACCACAACAGCCAGTCTATACCTATGATGTACTAAAATTACTGTCAGACCAGTACTCACCTGGAACCAAAATTCGCTTTATTCTTGGCCCAGATAATGCGCAACCTGAGGTGTGGAAGAAATTTTATAAGGCCGATGAAATAAAGCAGCAATGGGGTACATTTGTTGTAAAAGAACTGGAAGCAGTACGAAGCACTTTAGTTCGTGAACAGCTTCAAAATTTCTATAAAAATGACGGTGAGGCACACACACATTTACATCAACAGCTTTGTAAAATGCTGACCCCCAGCGTGTTAATGTACATTCAACAACACCAGTTATACCTGTCTTAATTAAGTATTAATAAAACTATTTATAAACAGAGGTTGTGTGGACTATCTCCCTTTACAGGCCCGCGTAAAGCAACCGTCACTTAAGGTATATATCCCTATCTCTGTTGTAGCCATAGTTTAAACAGTGGATTTAGTTATGATTGCGCAACCTAAATTTGATCAGTCTAGTGTTGAAGTGGTTAAACAAGAGCGTGTTTTTTCAGGTTTTTTTAAAGTTGATCGTTATCAGCTTCGTCACCAGTTGTTTGCAGGTGGTTGGAGTCAGGTTATACAGCGTGAACTTTTTGTAAGGCCTGAAGCCGTAGGCGTGCTTTTGTTGGATCTTCAGAGGGAAACAGTTGTATTGGTTGAACAGTTTCGTGTCGGTGCATTGGCCGCTGATAAACAGCCCTGGTTGATGGAAGTTGTTGCCGGACTTGTAGCTCCTGGCGAGTCACTGGAAGATGTTGCACGTCGTGAATCAAAAGAAGAAGCAAACTGTGATATACAACAGCTCATCCCAATTTGTGAGTATTTATCGAGTCCAGGGGGGACTTCGGAAAAACTCACATTATTTTGTGGCTTGGTTGACAGTTCAAACCTGGGAGGAATTCACGGTCTCGAAGAAGAAGGGGAAGATATTCGTGTTCAGGTGGTTAAAATAGAGGAGGCGTTTACCCTGTTAGGTAAAGGGGTCATTAACAACGCAGCAGCAATTATTGCTCTACAATGGTTACAGATCAATTTGCCTAATTTACGCCACAAACTCTGAAGACTTGATATACCCTGAAGTCAACTGTCAGTATGAGAGTGAGTGATGGTTTATTCTACTTTGCGCTTTATGGTGTGTACCGTTTTGATAAGCATGCTTTCTGGATGCACACTATCAAAACTTTCATTGCCAAGTTTATTTGGACCTAATGAACCAACCGCTGACTCTCAGTGGGCATTGTTGCCTTTTGTTAATTATACCCAACAGGGCGATGCTGATGAGCAAGTGGAGCGAATGATCACTGTTTTGTTGCCTTCTCATGGTATAAGGCAGGTGAGGCATTATGCAAAGCCTGCTACGAATAAAGAATTGACGTTTGTTAATGAGGCTGCACGCTTACAACGTGCTAAAGCATGGGCACATAAAAAAGCGTTTGATTTTTATTTAAGTGGTGAAATTACAGAGTGGCAACATGGAGAGGATAATTCTCAACCTGTTGTTACTTTATCACTCACAATAACGTCTCTAGAAGATGGCGAAGAAGAAGTGATCTGGACGGTATCAGGTACTGGAACAGGTAAGCCGGGTGATACAGTTTATGATACGGCGAGAGGCTTACTAAGTACGCTTATGGCTAGTATGCCTAAAGTGGAAGACTAAATCATCCAATACAACATTGGTTTCGCCCACTTTGTTTGGCCTTATAAAGGGCTTCATCTGCTCTAGCAAATGCACTATGAGGATCATCACCTTTTTTGAGTGCGGTTAAACCAAAAGACGCAGTGACAGCCACTTCTTGCTGCTGAAAGTGAAAAGGCGTTGTTTCAATAAGCTTACGTACTTCTTCAATGACTTGCTGAGCATCTTCAATAGGGGTATTTGACATTAAAATTACAAACTCTTCACCCCCATATCTAGCCACAAAATCTACTTCACGTAACCGCCTGGTTAATAATTGTGCAAAAATCTTAAGTAACTTATCCCCAGCAAGATGGCCATATTGATCATTAATACGCTTAAAAAAATCAATATCAGCAATGCAAATAACTAAAGGCGCTTGATAGCGTTTCCAGCGAGCAAACTCAAGTTGGACTCTTTCTTCATAGGCTCCTCTGTTAGCAAGTGTGGTGAGTGGATCTCGTGTTGCTCTGTCACGCTCTTTGACCAAATCGGCTTGTAGCTCTTTCGTATGCTGCTCCATGCTGGCAATTCGCTCTACCAGCACGTTGAGTTGATCTGCAACTTGTGTGCGGTCTTTTGCTTGCTGGTGGTATTGCTCCATTGAAGAGAGAATATTATCTAAGCGATTCTCTACTGTATGTTTTAGGCTTTGTAAGTCTGCTGCTGATGAAATAGATTCGCGAATACTGCCCACATTGTTTTGAACCGAATTCTGCAAAGCACTGATATCAACCAGTGTGGCGTTCATACCTGCTTGAGCCTGCACTAAACGTTGCTGGAAATCACTGAGCCGGTTGTTCAGTTCTTGCAAGAAGTGTTGGAAATCTTCCCTATTTTGATTTATGACTGCAACAGCTACTGCTGTCAGACTTTCGAGTGTTGGTAGGAGCTCATACCACGTTAGAGGCTGATTTAGCAGTGTTTTTAGCAGGTCAATATCCTCTGAGAGGGCATCAACAGAGGGGAGCCTGTTAATAAACTCTTTAAGCAAAGACTCTATGCGCTTGAAGACCATTTGCTCTTGTTTATCAGAACTCTCTGCAGATTCTACTGGTAGGATGTTGTTGCTCTGCTCAGTTAATTCTGTTGGAGACTGAGGGGCTGTGTCGCTAGGTAAGCTGGTTTTACTGGAAGGTTTAAACAGCTTCTTCCAAAAAGAAGGTTTTTCTGAGGGAGCTTTTTCAAGCTCACTGACAAAACTTTCTTCAGTATCAAGGTGCTCACTAATTTGTGAGGGTTCTGGCTCAGCCTCGAGAAGCTCTCTTGCTAGCGAAGCATTATCCTCTCTTCCTTCTTCCAAGGGGGTATTCAGGTATTTTGAGCCAGGTTGTTTTGTCTCGGACTCATTTAACTGCATGACCAGTGTTTTTAGCGATTGAATATAGCCAGGAAACTCTGCCAGAAAGAGTGATTGCTTTTGGAGCAGTTTAATATTCTGTTTGATGGTTTTATTTTCACTGGCTAAAGCGGGGTGATCCCGAAGAAGCCTGAAGATGGATTCCAGCCCCTCAGATGATTTTGCGAGTGGTTGCTGTTGAATAATACGATCAGCTTGTTGTTGAAAACTTTCCACATGCTGGCTGATATTAAGTTGCAGGGTTTCTCCCCTAAGGCTTTGTTTGAGTGTTTGTAACTGCTCATCCAAAGGCTGGGCCATGCCCTCACACAGCACAATAGTGACTAAAAGGGTTTTACGCAGCTGGTCAATACTGCCCGTAGCTTGCTGCTCTAGGCTATCAAGCTGCTCCAGAGCATCTAAGTACTTAACACGTAAACGATCATCATCAGCTGAAGAATTATCACTAGAGTGGTCAGAGTTATTGCGTTGTTTCATGCCAGAGCTCTATGGCTTCTTAATTTCATTTTATAGAGACAAAACGAAAATACCCTTACAAGCATGGCACATTTAGTCTGGCTCGTTCGGAAATCTATTTAGAAAATATGTTAAAAGCCCACGGTAGCAATGTATGCCAAGGTAAGTGAATGAAATAATGTTGTTAAGGCGTTAGTTAGGAAAAGCCAGTTGAAAAGGAAGTTCGATATCGACTGCAACAGGTAGGTGGTCAGATAACCGTTTATTGAGAACATTCACTTCTTTAATTTTTATTTCATCACTGACGAGTATGTGGTCTATGGAGCGGGAAGGGCGCCAGCTTGGGAAAGTAAACTCTCCATTATGGACAGGGCGCAGATGGCCATAACGTAGTGGCGTTTTTTCTAATAACTGTTCTGCATGCGTATTCATATCCCCCATTAAGACGATATGTTTGTGTTCGGCAATCAGCTCATAAATATAAGAAAGTTGTCGATTTCGGCTACGCTGACTTAATGAGAGGTGCATCATGACAATAATAATATGGTCATCTTCATTCCCCAGGCGAACCACAATGGCACCTCTACCTGGTAGTCGTCCTGGCAGTTTATGGTCTTCAACTTGTAGGGGATTAGCACGACAAAGGAAACCATTACTGTGTTGCGCGAATCGACCCAAGTCTCGGTTTAGCTGGTGGTACCAGTAAGGGAAGTGTCCTTTTCGAGCCAAGTACTCAGTTTGGTTTATATAGCCACTACGAATACTTCCACCATCAACCTCTTGTAGCGCGACAAGGTCAAACCCTCTTAGTAAATGCGCTATTTGATCCAGGTTTTCATTACGGCGTTGAGAAGGTAAGACATGTTGCCAGCTGCGTGTCACGTAATGCCGATAGTGTTGAGTATTAATGCCTACCTGAATATTAAAACTCAACATTCTAAGTCGGTTGCTTAATATCACAGCAGGTGGCTGTAAGGTATTTTCAGACATCACATTCGCTAATGCAGGCTGGGCTTGTTCTCGAGAAGTGACCAGTTGCTTTAACGTTCTGACGGATGTCTGGAGCATAAAAACCTCATTCCAGGCGCTACCTACTGCGCATATTAAATAGCCTTTGTAATAAGCAGGTCTATTGTGCCATTGGTTAGTCTTCTTTGGCTGCTGAAGACTTCACGTTTGCTTCATTGTTACCTTCTTCTTTTGTTTCTACTTTAGCTGTTGTGGCAGGAGCCGCTTTTTCTTTAAGCAACGCCCTTTCTTTTTCAATTAAGAAATCAGCAACAGCAGTCACTTTGTTCTTAGGTGCGTTGACCCGATATTTGCCATTTACAATAACAGCTGGAACTCCTGTCAGGCGATAGCCACGGAATTTAGCTGCGGCTAAGTTCATTTGGCTGCTTACGCCAAAAGAGTTAAATGTTTGTTCGAATGACTCTTTTTTAACATCATATTTTGTTAAGAACTTCGCCATAGCCTCTGGTGCAGCCAGCTTATTACGCTCTTTATGAAATGCGTTAAAAATATCTGAATGCACTTTCTTATCTAATTTTAGAGCATTAATGGTAAAAAAGAGACGTGCATGCTGTCCCCATAACCCTTTGGTTACAGCTGGGATTTTTTGGAACTTTACGTCTTCAGGCAGTGTCTCCGCCCACTTATTGATGTATGGCTCTAGGTTGTAGCAGTGAGGGCAGCTATAGGAAAAAACTTCAGTCACGTTAACTTTGTTAGCATCAGCTGTTTTTACGGGCTGGGACAAGACGATATAGTCTTTTCCTTCCTGAAATGTTTCTGCCGCAATTGCCATAACTGGCATGACTGCTAAAGGAAGCAATAAACGGGACAAGTTTTTAATCATTCTTAGTTCACTCCTGGTAGTTGAGTTCAGTTTGCCTAAGGTTGAGTTGGACCACAAATCTTTACAAAAGCTCACTCACTATCCCCTCGACAAAGGGTATTTCATTGTTATTGTGGTGCTGTGAGTTAAAACACTCTTAATCCTGAGGTTGTTTTATTTGCGAAGATTGAAACTGGCTGCAGTAAAAGGCTAAATTAACGCCTTTCACGTCGTAAAGCCTGACACAATAACAAAGTCTGACATAGTAGCAGGGAAGCGTTAAAGGAGCAGGTCCATTTTTCTCCTTCCTTGTGTCACTTATCGATTAGTAAGCTGTTTGTGGTGGAAGAAGGTATGGTTTTTACGTTCACTATAAAACACTTGTCGTTTTAACAGAGTGTCGCAATTAAGCAAGTTTATCATGAAAAAATCACTCGCATTTTATAATGATTATGCTTAGAATCCGCGAAAAATCTTTTAACATATACGCTTTAGGGATGGCTCCACCGCATACAGAGTGACTTCACAGTACTACTCTGATCCTGGTTTTAAATGCTTCCCTAATATCGTTAAAACAAACCAACAAGTATTTTGCCTGAGTTTGAAAAAAGATTTTATTTGAATATAAGTGTTTTCGTTAAGTATTAATCTATCTTTATGAAGTAGCCTGCAGTCGAGTTAAACTCGGCAAGTTGACTGGTGGGGTAGATACTCAAGATTGCTTTAACTGAAAACTGAAATTCACATAAGAAGGTACCTATGGTTCTAAAGGTTTAATGGTGCACAGTTAGCCGCTTAATGCTCTGTGCACATAACTGACTGGAGTTTGTTTAAATGCGAAACACGCTTACTCATGCTCAAGTTGTACCTGTTACAACTGATAGCTGGCCCACCCACGAAAATCTTCACCCAGAATCCATTCTCTCTCAAGACCATTTTATTACGCGAGATGGTGTTACATTTGCGGGTTCTCATCTAATTATCGACTTATGGCAGGCTACCAAGCTTGACGATCTTCAGCTCATGGAGAAAACACTACGTGATGCTGTTGAAGTCGCAGGTGCAACACTGCTTCATATACATCTTCATCACTTTACTCCTAATGGGGGTATCTCTGGTGTTGCTGTCCTGGCAGAGTCACATATCAGTGTTCATACATGGCCTGAGCGCAATTTTGCTGCGTTTGATGTATTTATGTGTGGAGATGCTGAGCCCCACAAAGCAATTCCCATACTAGAGCAGGCTTTTAGCCCTTCACGAACAGATATTAATGATTTGATGCGTGGCAAAGTCTCTAAGTAACGCAATGCGCTAGGAATTCGAAATGTTGACCAAAATAGACCAGAGAGAGACTTATCTGGAGACTCTGCACAACCATTATTTGCAGGGATTTGTTGTAGATAAGGTTTTATTTGAAAACAAAACAGATCACCAACACCTTATTATTTTTGAAAACAAGGTGTTTGGTCGAGTCATGGCATTAGATGGAATTATTCAGACCACAGAAGCGGATGAATTTATTTACCATGAAATGCTGGCACATGTACCCATTTTGGCCCATGGTGATGCAAAACGTGTATTGATCATTGGTGGCGGTGATGGAGGGATGTTGCGTGAGGTGTTAAAGCATCCTCAGGTTGAACATGTCACCATGGTTGAAATAGACCAGCAAGTAGTTGATATGTGTCGAGAGTATTTACCTAATCACTCAAAGGGTGCGTTTGATGATTCACGTACACATTTAGTGATTGCAGATGGCGTTGACTTCGTAAATACGACACAAGAGCAGTTTGATGTCATTATCTCCGACTCAACTGATCCCGTTGGGCCAGGTGAGGTTTTATTCAGTTCGCGTTTTTACGATGGCTGTAAGCGATGCTTGAAGGATGGCGGTATTTTAGTCACGCAAAATGGTGTGTCATATATGCAGCTAAGCGAAGTGACCACTACCTATCAGCGTTTAACACCTTATTTCAAGGACGTAAGCTTCTATAGTGCAGCAGTGCCTACTTATATTGGTGGGATTATGACCTTCGCGTGGGCTACAAATAATACTCAGCTACGTGCACAGTCATCGGCCGATATCGCAAAACATTTTAAGGCCAGTGCTATACAAACGCGCTATTACAACCCTGAAATACACTGTGGGTCGTTTGCATTACCGCAGTATATCCATCAGGCGTTGGATGCAATAGCTGTAAAATAAAAGAGCTAGGGTCTTTACCCAAGAACCAAGAGTGAGTGCGCTTCAAAAACGATTGTGCGTTCTGCGTACTCAACCCCATTCGCCTTTTTTTATTAAGGGGCTTGCAGTGAACAATGATTGGACTGTGTCTGATGCACTAGACACGTATAATGTACAATTTTGGGGTAATGGTTATTTTTCGGTGAGTGAACAAGGAGACGTTGTTGTTCACCCGACTAAGGAAAGTTCAGTTAATTTAGCCGAACTCACCACTAACCTTCAGCAGCAAAATACCCGCCTACCAGTGCTTGTGCGCTTTCCTGATATTTTACAAAACCAAGTACATAAGTTGTGTAATGCATTTAATAATGCAATAACACAGTATGATTACGGTGGCGATTATGTTGCCGTTTATCCTATTAAGGTTAACCAACACCGCCAGGTTGTTGAAGGATTGCTGGCCAGTCAGGCAGAAACCAGTGTCAAACAGCTGGGCTTAGAGGCAGGAAGTAAAGCTGAGTTATTAACCGTCCTGGGTTTTGCGGCAGAAAGTAACTCTGTCATTATCTGTAATGGCTATAAAGATCGGGAATACATCCGACTGGCGCTGATTGGTGAGCGCATTGGTCATCAAGTTTATATTGTCATTGAAAAGATTTCAGAGTTAGACCTTATATTATCAGAAGCCGCTGAACTGAATGTCACACCACGTATTGGTGTTCGGGCAAAATTGGCATCACAGGGTAAAGGTAAATGGGAGACCTCCTGTGGTGAAAAGTCAAAGTTTGGTTTATCTGCAGCTCAGGTGCTTGATGTCGTAGAACGACTTAAAACTCATGATGCCCTTCATTATCTTCAGTTATTGCACTTCCATATGGGCAGTCAAATAGCGCATATTCGTGATATCCAGTCTGGATTACGGGAATGTTCACGCTTTTTTATGGCCCTTCATCAGTTGGGCGCGGCGATTCAAATAGTGGATGTTGGGGGTGGATTAAGCATTGATTACGAGGGAACACGCTCACAAAGTAACTGCTCCAGTAATTATAATATGCAGGAATATGCGAATAATGTGGTCTATGCGTTCAGCACAATTTGTCGTGAACATGACATACCACACCCGCGTTTAATTTCTGAATCTGGCCGGTCACTTACTGCTCATCATGCGTTATTAATCACTAATGTGATTGGGGTTGAAGCACCTAAAATTACCCAGCCGACAGAGCCTGAATCCGATGCCCATCAACTCTTGCATAATATGTGGCATGACTTTTCAACACTCAGTCAGCGACGAAATGATCGTGCTTTGGTTGAAATTTACCACGACACGCAAGATGACATGGCTGAGGTTAATTCGCTCTTTACTCATGGTGTAACAACGTTGCAAGAGCGGGCATTGGCAGAAGAAATACACTTCGCGACGTGTGCACAGTTGTTAAGGTATTTAAATCATCGAAACCGTGCTCACCGTACGATCATTGATGAGCTCAATGAAAAACTGATGCATAAGTTTTTCGTTAACTTTTCACTCTTTCAGTCTTTGCCTGATGCCTGGGGGATCGGACAAATATTTCCTATTTTGCCACTTTCAGGACTTGAGCAGGCGCCTTCTGTACGTGCAGTTATTCAGGATATTACCTGCGACTCTGATGGTGTAATAAAACAATATGTGGATGGCCAAGGCCTAGAATCTACATTGCCACTTCCTAATTACCAGGCAGATAAACCTTATTTACTGGGTTTTTTTCTGGTGGGGGCATATCAAGAAATTCTGGGTGATATGCATAACCTGTTTGGCGATACTGACTCGGTCTCTGTGCATATAGATAAACAGGGTAATTATCAGGTTGATCAGGTTAAGCACGGTGATACGGTTGAAAACATGTTGAAGTATGTTGATCAGCTGCCTGATGCGTTAATGGCTTCATATCAAAGGCAGTTGGAGCAATCTAACCTTGATGCTGAAGAGCAGGCGCGGTTATTAACCGAACTGTGTCAGGGAATAACGGGTTACACTTATTTAGAAGAGTGATTAAGCCATGAGTCGCTTGGTGACATTTGCTGCCATTCAAATGGCATGCAGTAATGAATACTCTGAAAACGTTGAGCATGCTTCAACTTTGGTGAAAGCTGCAGCACAGCAGGATGCGCAAGTTATTCTGCTACCTGAACTTTTTGTTGGCCACTATTTTTGTAAAGAGCAAAAACCTGAGTTTTTTAAGCAAGCTCAATCAGCTCAGAATAGTGACTTACTTAAACACATGTCTAAGTTGGCTAAGCAACATAAGGTTGTTTTGCCTATCAGTTTTTTTGAGCGTGCAGGGCAGAGTTATTTTAATTCGTTAGTAATGATTGATGCCTCGGGTGAGATCATGGGGATCTATCGTAAAAGCCATATACCGGATGGACCTGGCTATCAAGAGAAGTTCTATTTTTCACCTGGTGATACTGGGTTTAAAGTTTGGGCTACTCAATATGGATCCTTAGGTGTGGGTATTTGCTGGGATCAGTGGTTCCCTGAAGCTGCTCGTGTGATGGTATTACAAGGTGCTGAGGTACTACTTTACCCAACTGCGATTGGTGATGAACCACAAGATCCAACACTAGACTCTCAAGCCCATTGGCAACGTACTATGCAAGGGCATAGTGCGGCTAATATGGTCCCCGTTATTGCGGCTAACCGAGTAGGCCAAGAACCTGCCACATCGTTTAGTTCTACTTATTATGGAAGCTCTTTTATCACGGGGTATACAGGAGAAGTGTTAGCTCAGGCAGATCGAGTGCAGGAGCATACGGTTATCACAACCGTAGATTTAGATGAGGCGGCTTTAGCAAGACAAAGCTGGGGATTGTTTCGTGACCGTCGTCCAGAGCTGTATGGTGCAATCAATAGCTTTGATGGACACTAAAAGACAATCACTGTATTGATCTCCTAAAAAATAAACCCGGCATTAGCCGGGTTTATGCTTATTAAGATTGATGTGTGATCTGAAGTGCTAGTAAAAACAGTTATCTTAAACCTTGTACATAACTAGCGACGGCATCAACCTCTTTATTACTAAGCTTTTCTGCAATAGTGCGCATGATCTTAGAATCACCATCATTGGTGCGCTCACCTTCACGAAAAGCTCTAAGTTGTTTGGCTGTATAATCTGCAAATTGACCCGATAAATGTGGAAAGCCCGCTAGCTCGTTACCTTTACCTGTGGGTGAGTGGCAAGCTGTACAGGCAGGAATGCCTTTATCTTTATGGCCTGCACGATAAATGCGTTCACCTAAGGCAACTTTATCTGCCTTTGTTGCTCCAACAGGAGGTTTTTGTGAAGCGTAGAAAGCTGCAATGTCCGCCATATCCTGCTCAGATAAACTAGCTACAAAGCCAGTCATTTCAGGAATATCGCGTGCACCTGACTTAACATCCACAAGCTGTTTAAGCAGGTAGCGTTGTCCTTGTCCAGCAAGGTGAGGAAAGGTTGGGGCAGCACTGATGCCTGTGGCACCATGGCAAGCAGAACATACCGCTGATTTTGCTTTTCCTGCCGTGACATCACCTTCAGTTGCGTGAACTAGACCCGTTACCCCCATCATCAATATGCAGCTAAAAAAAAGTACTCTTTTCATCAGCTAATCCAGTACCAGCAAGTCGTAGTGTTTATTTATCCCTATAATGCAATTACATTACAGGTCACCTTGTTTTATTGATCTCACCTGCTCTGTATGACTATGGCTGTATGGCGTGTTAAAAAACTCACACAACAGCTGAATTGTACCCCTTGCGGTGAGGTGTTAAGCGGAATTGTCTGTATTTGACAATCTTACCAAACGACCATATTGCTGAGGGCATAGCTTGCAGGAAGTCGAATAATACGCGTAAATTACATTATTTTATAGTGGCTTACGCCTTGGCGAGTGGATTATACACTAATCTGCAACCTAACGGGAACGTACATACAACAATGGTCTACTAATAAGCATTATATTTCAGGATATTATTCAGCTATGGAGTAGTAATTATGCTTAGGATAAGATCAATAGAATATGCTATACCCTTCGCTGTGGGTATATAAGCTTTAAATTTTGTTATCAACTGAGAAAAGCATGAGTTCAGAACAACCTCAACAAACCCTGAATTTTGAGCAAGTCACTTTTATCAAAAGTGCAGCTAAGCTATCACAATGCCCTGAGGATAAAGGTCGTGAGGTTGCGTTTGCTGGACGGTCCAACGCAGGAAAGTCCAGTGCATTAAATGCACTCACTGGCTCAAAAAAGTTGGCGCGTACCAGTAAAACACCTGGTCGTACTCAGCTAATCAATTTTTTTGCGCTTTCAGAAACGTATCGCTTGGTGGATTTACCTGGTTATGGCTACGCCAAGGTACCTGAGGCAGTTAAAGCCGAATGGCAGAAGCATCTTGAGGATTATTTACAAAACCGTGACTCACTGATTGGCATAATACTGCTGATGGATATTCGTCATCCATTAAAAGAGTTTGACCAAATAATGCTGGAATGGGCTGAGTACTACCAAAAACCGGTCCATATTCTGTTAACGAAAAGTGATAAGCTAAAATTTGGTGCTGCCAAACAAGCTGCGTTGAAGATTCAGCGTGAGTTAAAGCCTTTTGGTAACCTCGTTTCGCTACAGTTGTTTTCTTCTTTAAATAAGATGGGCGTTGACGAGCTAAAAAAGCAGCTGTCTACTTGGCTGTTAGATGAAAAAATAATTAATGTAGAACAATAAAAAATACTCCAGTTACTTGGGGGAGATCAGTAACTGGAGCTTTCATAGACTCCGCTAACTTGGGGGCTTAACGGAGGAAGTGCCAACACTAAACACATAAGGAGTAGTTAAGTCAGTCATCACGACCGCTTAATTGTTAAGACTGAGCGTGTTGGTAGAAGTTCCTAGTTTTTGTAAAAAAATATTTCCCCTGATAAACGGTATAAAAATGCACCAAATTCGATGCTTTCTACAAAGAAATGCCCTTTAGTGTGCTTCATCCCAGTTATTACCAACCCCAACATCGACCAGTAATGGAACATCCAACAATGTGGTTTTTTCCATAAGAGACTTAATGTTCTCAGTGAGAAATGCCACTTGCTCTTCTTGAACTTCAAATACAAGTTCATCGTGAACTTGCATAATCATTTTGGCATTGACTTTTTGCTCAGACAGCCACTGATCAACAGCAATCATCGCTTGTTTGATGATATCTGCTGCTGTGCCTTGCATAGGTGCATTAATCGCGGTGCGTTCTGCTGCTTTACGTTGCAAAGCATTGCGTGAACGTATTTCAGGCAGATACAAACGGCGGCCCAATATCGTTTCAACATAACCTTGCTCTGCAGCCTGCTCGCGTATTGACTCCATATAATTCAGTACGCCAGGATAGCGCTCAAAATACAAATCAATATATTCTTGGGCTGACTGCCGAGAAATACCTAACTGCTTTGCCAGCCCAAAGGCTGACATGCCGTAGATCAGACCAAAGTTAATTGCTTTAGCATTACGCCGTTGGTTATCGGTGACTTCTTTATGAGGCACACCAAAGACTTCTGCTGCAGTCGCTTTATGTACATCCATACCATGAGCAAACGCACTTTTTAAACCGCTGTCAGCAGAAAGATGAGCCATGATACGTAACTCAATCTGCGAGTAGTCTGCTGAAACAATTTTGTAGCCTTTAGGGGCAATAAATGCTTGGCGAATCCGTCGGCCTTCTGCAGAACGAATAGGAATATTTTGTAAGTTAGGGTCAGAAGATGAAAGACGTCCTGTTGCAGTGACGGCCTGATGGAATGATGTGTGAACACGGTCAGTATGTGGGTTAACCTGCTCTGGAAGTCGATCAGTATAGGTTGATTTTAACTTACTGAGACCACGATACTCTAAGATAAGCTTGGGCAGAGGGTAATCCAGAGCAAGCTCCTGTAATACAGGTTCTGCTGTAGAGGGTTGGCCTTTAGGTGTCTTTTTAATAACAGGTAACTTGAGCTTTTCAAAGAATATTTCTTGTAACTGTTTTGGTGAGCCCAGGTTGAATGTTTGACCCGCAGCATCATAGGCTTGTTGCTCTAACTCAGCAAGTCGTTTAGCAAGCTCTTTTGACTGTTTATTCAGCAGAGCACTATCAATGAGGGCACCATTACGTTCCATTCGTGAAAGCACTGGGATCAGCGGCTTTTCTACAGAATCACATAACGAAGCCAATTTGGACTCGGCCTCTAACTTGGGCCACAGTGTATGATACAGTTGCAGCGTAATATCAGCATCTTCTGCTGCATAAGGTGCAGCTTGCTCAATACCAACCTGGTCAAAGGTAATTTGTTTTGCACCTTTACCAGCAACATCTTCATAATGAGTGGTTTTGTAGCCTAGATATTTTAACGCCAAGCTATCCATATCATGTCGTGTTGCGGTGGAATTCAATACATAGGATTCCAGCATAGTGTCAGCCGCAATACCTTTTAGCTCGATATCATAACGCGCTAAGACACTCATATCGTATTTAAGGTTTTGCCCAATTTTTCCTGGTTTTTCAGCTTCTAGCAAAGGCTTTAATTGGGTAAGTACCCAATCACGATCTAACTGATCAGGGCAACCTGGGTAGGTATGAGCAACGGGGACATAGGCAGCTTCACCAACCTGCACCGCAAAGGACACACCGACAATTTCTGCCTCCATATAGTTTAAGCTGGTGGTCTCAGTATCAAATGCAATGATCGGTGCTTTTTTCAACCGATCTAACCAGTTTTGAAAATCTTTTTGGGTGAAAATAGTGTGGTAGTCAGCAGGAGCCTGCTTGTTTTCTGGCAGAGTTTCTTGTTGATTACCAAGAAGTTCTTCCAGCCAGCCTTTAAACTCCAGCTGGGTGAAAAGTGTTACCAGCTCCTCGTTATTAATATCATCTACTTTAAGTTTTTCCAGGGAGAAGGGAAGGTCAACATCCGTTTTGATCGTTGCTAAGGTTCGTGATAAATAGGCTTGCTCTTTATGCTCTTCAAGCTTTTTTGCCATACTTTTTGAGCCACGAAAACTTAATTCAGCAATGCGTTCTAACTGTTGATAAATGTTATCCAGACTACCAAGTCCCTGTAATAAAGCGAGTGCAGTCTTTTCACCTACACCTGGTACGCCTGGTATGTTATCAACTTTATCTCCCATCAATGCAAGGTAATCTACAAACAGTTCAGGACCAAAACCATACTTTTCCTGAAGGCTTTCGATCGTTGTTGTACGATCATTCATGGTGTTAATCAATGTAACATGTTTGCTGACTAGCTGGGCAAGATCTTTATCCCCAGTTGAAACAATGACCTCAATACCTTTTGTTGTTGCTTCGTTAGCAAGCGTGCCAATAACATCATCAGCTTCGACGCCATCAATAACCAATAAAGGTAGCCCCATTGCTTTTATAATGCGGTGAATTGGTTCAATTTGCACTCTAAGCTCGTCTGGCATTGGCGGGCGATGGGCTTTGTAGTCAGCATAAATATCATTGCGGAATGTAGGGCCTTTTGCGTCAAAAATGACCACTACTGAGCTACTTGGATAGTCCTTTTGTAAGCGGCGAATCATGCTGATGACACCGCGAACAGCACCTGTTGGCTCTCCTGATGAGTTGGTCAATGCAGGCATGGCATGATAAGCCCTAAATAAATAGGAAGAGCCATCAACGAGAACAAGTGGTTTTTTGGGCGTTTTTGTGGTCATTGATTCAATTAGCTATCTCTAAAAATGGATAAGGAGAGTACAATAAAATGCATCGATGAAGTGTATATACTCTTCGCAATAGGGACATATTGTGGCATACACTGAATGAACTGCAAAAGAGCTCTAGTTTACGGAAGTAGAGGAAATATAATAGACACACAGTGTGTTATAAGGCATTTCATGGGGTCATAACTCATGTTGCTTTCCATTAACATGGGATTATATCTTTCTCACCACATGTGTAATATCAAAAATAATATCATTGGCATAAATTAATCTTTGCTGAAGTGTTTTTCATTTCTGAGATATACCCTTCGCTATAGGTATATTATTTGTGATAATGAGTTATACCCATGGCTTTGGGTATAACTCATTGAGTGCAGAATGTGATAAGTACTTACGTGCTTTAATTTTGAGTTGATAATATTTGTATTCAAACGTTGATGTAGTCAATGATCGTCGTATTATTTAAGAGCTTGTTAACAGTACAGCGTTGAACAGTCAGTGACTTAGTCTACAGTAGGTGACGTTTATAAAGTGATGCGCTTATACTCATAGCTTGTCCTTGTTTATTCGTTGAAAAATGAGGTAGGAAAGGAAGCTAGTGGTTTGTGGATGACATTCATGTCACCCTACAGGAACATCAATGCAACTTCTGGGGTAACCTATGAAACGTTTACTCATTAAAGCTTTACTTGCGCTGTGTTTTACTGGGGCAGTGAATACTTCGGTCATCGCTGAAGATGAAGCGATAAGACCTGATAATGATGTTGTTATTCGTGAAAGTAAGGATAAAATTATTCATGAATACCGTCACAATGGCTTTGTGTACGCAATCAAGGTTGTACCTAAGGTAGGCAAGCCTTATTTTCTAGTAGCCGCTGATGGTGAAGGTAATTTTATTCGAACTGATCGCCCTGAGATGCTTATTCCTTCATGGAAAATCTTAGAGTGGTAAGCAAAAAAAATTGAGCAGTAGTTATGTCTGTCTATACACACCTGAGCCAAGCTGAAGTTGAACATTTTATTAGTAAATACTCATTAGGGGAATTAGTACATTATGAGGGCATAGCTGCTGGGGTTGAAAATACCAACTATTTTGTTGACTTAAAAAGCAATGGAAATATAACGCGTTATGTTTTGACTATTTTTGAGTATTTACCACATAACGTAATGCCGTTTTTTGTCAGCTTGACGGATCTGTTGGCTGATAAAAATCTGCCTATTCCAAAGTCATTGCGAGATGCTTCAGGTCAAGCACTGCATGATTTACATGGTAAGCCCTCGTTATTACAGGTGTGTCTTGCAGGAAAACATAGCCCTATTCCAACTAATGAGCAGTGTCATGCCATTGGTGAAATGCTGGGTAAGATCCATCAGGCGGTATCTGGCAGTTCGCTTAAGCAAGAAAATCAACGAGGAATGGCGTGGATAGTGACTCAAATTGAGCGCTTGACACCATTGGTTTCGTCTAATGATGCTGAGTTACTGAATAAGCAGTTAAAACGCTTTCAACAGTTTTTTGATACAGTGAATATTCCACAAGGTATTATTCATGGTGACTTATTTCATGATAATGCACTATTCACTGGAGATTGTATTACAGGCATCATCGATTTTTATAATGCGTGTTATGACTATTGGTTGTACGATATTGCGGTAACAGTTAATGACTGGTGTCGACAAGATAGTTTAGTACTTGATGAAGTTAAAACGATTTCTTTATTAAGAGCTTACCATGACGTGCGGTCATTTACTGATGAAGAGCGAATGGCCTGGCCAGTGATTTTGCAGTTTGCTGCATTTCGATTTTGGGTTTCACGGTTAATCACTTTTGCTCATCCTGAGGAAGATTCTTCTCACAGTACGGCAGATAACGCCGTGGTCATCAATAAAAACCCAGATGAAATGCGCGACCTCATGCTGAGTCATTGTGATAATGCTCATTTGCTCGTCTTGCCAAGTTAAGTGACTTTCATTGCTGTGGGCAAATGCTGCCCACAGTTATTGAATAGCGAATATTATTTCACATACCGCTCTAGAATAGTTTGCATTCTTCCAGATCGGCGTAAGTCAGTGAAACCCTCATCTAAAATACCCTTTAACTCATAAGCATATTCGAATTTTCGGGATATCAATAAGTAAAAGGGATCTGAGTGTCCATGAGGAATAGGCATAGCTTTAATATCGCCTCTGCTTAGAAAGTCTTCACCTATGCTGGTAAAGCCAGACAAAATTTCATAGCGAGCTAAAAAAAGATCGCACCGGTTTTTTAAGGTTAAAGAGATGACCTGATCAAATTTTTTAGCAATCATATTAATATCTTCATTACGAATGCCTTCCGCGAAACCGGTATAGTTATAAGAATGTAAACCACATACTTTATAGCTCAAAAGTTCCTTCACTGAGCTTATATCTGGTGGACCATCTGGATACCTTTTTGTTGAATAGAAAAATTTTGGTGTTATTGAATAGTAAGATTGAGTGAACAGAAAACGGATCTTCCTTTCATCACTATAAGAAGAGCTTAAAGCCACTTGATAGTTAGTGTTTTTTTCCGCTTCAAGTAGGCAGCGTTTCCAGGGAGGGAGAAAAAATAGAGCTTTAATTTTATGCTTGGATAAAATTTCAGTAATGATATCTACATCATAACCTGTCACTTCCTTGGTCTTTTCTCCATCTACTCGTTTCCAGAAAGAATAAGGAGGCCACTCTGCACCGTCTCCACAGAAATGTATTGTTTTTCCTGTTAAGTGCGTTTCTTGAGCGATTGCACTTATTGAGGCTGTTGAGGCAATTAAAAACAATGTTCTTAAGAAAATCATCTTTTGAGAACTACCTCCAGAACCTCTTTTCAAAATGCCCAAAAGCGTTGTATACCTATATCTCAGGATATATACAGTGCTATTAATGTATAAAGCAGAAGACCGCTGTATTTAAACAAATAGTCATTCCATAACCCATTCTTTTTATTGTTGAAATGAGTTACTTATAAATTTTAAACCATAGATGACACCATTGCGTATTATTAATAAAAAATGTCACCATTTGTTCCTTGATTTCATCTTTAATCCGTACCACCTACATGTATGATCAATAGTTTATCCGATCTAAGCTTTTATATTGATAACCATAGTGAAATATATATACCCATAACGAAGGGTTTTTAGGGGCGGCTGTCGAGCGATGAAGCCTCAGGGGTTTATGTGTAATAAATAACTGGGGTGGCAGTTAAATGCTTCTGCATTAACTGCATTCCCACCATCCTTGGTGGTCAAGAATGCTGACAACAAACTCTAAAAATGATTCGTGAAGGGTGTACATAAAAATATGCTGGTTTTGTGATAACGTATTTTTTGGTAAGTGTTAATGCTTAAAAAATAGCTTTAGGTGGCAGTTGAATTAAGTGTGGTTAAGCTATACCAATCGTGATTCATTTTCAGGAGTAATAAAATATTATTCTGTCAGTTATTTTGTCGGTATAGATGTTAATTTATTATAAACAGCCACCAATTTTGTTGTTTATATTCCTGGCATAAAGTATGCCTTCCTATATTTTGAAATAAGATTGTTTTCCTGTATATCGCTACTTTACTATTGCCTGCATTATCTATTCAGATTGTTATTAAGAAAATGTGTGGGGAAGAAGTTGTTGATTTATTTTGTGGATAAACCACTAATATTAACAATTTGATACGTTTGATGGGAATTAAATTTAAAGTTTTTAACAGGAAATCAAATCATTGTGTATAAGAAATATGATAAAAATTCTGAAATTAGGTTTTAATTATGAAAAAAGCGTTATTGAATATCGCAATTACTATTACATCTGTTAGCTTTCCTTTAATTGTTAATGCAGTTCCCATCGAATCTAAAGATGTATTTTGTGATGGAGTAAAATGTGGAACAATGGAAATAGATAAATATGATCCTTATAAAACGATGTGGTTAAGTGGCGTTGAAATTGATGGTCAGTTTGTGGCAACAAAAACTAATAGAGAATATCATTACCTTCAATCACTTAATGTGTATGATGACCCTACTCCCAAAAAATACCATGATGGGTCAAACCTTCCTGTTCCGCTTGTTGATGCTCCTCCAGGAGGTTATCAAGGTGATCCTTTTGACTATCGTCCTTATTATGATGAGTCTGAATTCCCCACTTTTTATGACAAACCCAGCACGTTTATGCTTGATGCAAAGGCAGAAGCAGATAAAAAACTAGAGTTAGAGTTTGAAACTTGGTTAATATGTTTGATTAGTGAAAGTTTGGGGGATAATGCAACGACTGCAAAGGATGACACATACCAAGTTGCGCCATTACTTGGGTGGTTGTGGGGATATGAAATTATTTATGATGATATAGGTATGATAGGGGTTGATGAGTTAGTAGATTTTACTGTCACAAAAACAAATTTTGCTTGGAAAATGCCAGATCCTTCGGATGATTGGAAGACAGCACTCACTCAAAAGTATGGGAACGTACCTAACCAGGACTGGTTTAATGTAGCAACTGCAGAATGTAGTGACTGCTTAGATCCAACACCTGTGCCTACACCGAGTTCATTTTTACTCATTTTATTAGGGTTAGGGTGGTTTGGTGCTGTTATGGCTCGTAAACGTAGGGATAATATTTTATTTGAAGTTTAATTGAACATAAACAAAAGGGCACCGCTAAAAATACATTTTTTCTGTGGAATCTTTGTCAGCGTTGTACTCATGGCTCTGCTAGCACTGATAAATACTTGAGGCTGCTATCGCTAAACATGCAGTAGCTGTTTAGCCCTCATGTATTCTTTATACACCTTGCTCTCACAAAAAAATCACTATTTTCAGAGGTGACCATATGAAGATATCGTTATAACTAAACTTTTTTGTGTCTTGAATGCTGAAAATAGCGGTTATTGTAAAATTTAAAAAGATTAATTTTTTACTAAGTGAGTGCTGTAAACTTTTACAAAGAACAAAGCACTGACATTTTGTTATATATACCCGTAGCGTTTGAGAATTAGGTTTAATCTTTTGATTTAACGATGAAAATTGTATATCCTTTGTGACCATGAAAGGATTTTGGCTAACCGAAGAAGAATTAAAGGAGTTACGCATAGCTCACAGGGCTGAGCGCAATCGTAATGCAGCGTATAAAATCAACTCAGTAATTTTCTCGGTAGCGGATGGAAACTGAAACAAGTCAAAGATGCATTACTCATCGATGACGAAACCTTGCGTTCTTACGTAGAAAAATATAGATCAGGTGGCGTTAAAAAACTGCTTGAAACAAACTATCAGGGCCGCCTCAGTCATCTTAATAAATCTCAATGCGAACAATTAAAAGAAGAATTGGAACGTAAGATTTATCTTACGACATATGCCGTTATTGAATTCATAAAAGAGGCTTTCGAAGTTCAATATTCACCAAGCGGGATGAGAGATTTGCTCCATCGCTTAGGTTATGAATTCAAGAAACCCAAACTGGTTCCAGGCAACCCTGACGTAGAGGCACAGGAGACGTTTGCGGAGCAGTATGAAGCATTTATGAGTACTAAGCCAGTGGATATAGAAGTTCTATTTCTTGATGCGGTTCACCCTGAGCATAACACGATGGCGGCATACGGCTGGATTAAAAGAGGACAAAAGCGGCCATTACCAACAAATAGTGGTCGCCAACGACTCAATCTTCATGGAGCAGTGAATGCAGAGACGATGGAGATGACGGTGATTGAATCAAACACCATCAATAAAGAGTCCACTGTTCAATTGCTTTCCATGTTGGATAAGAAATACGAAAGTGCTAAACAAATTGTTGTCATCTTGGATAATGCTCGATATCACTATTCAAAAGAAGTGAAACAACTCGAAGAAGAAAGCCCAAGGTTGAAACTGGTTTATTTGCCTCCTTATTCACCCGAACTGAATTTAATTGAACGGGTTTGGAAGTCTTTTAAAAAACAAGTGCTCTACAACAAATACTACAAAAACGTTTGTGAATTTAGAAAAGCAGCGATCAATTTTTTTAGCAATATCGATCAACACGCCCGTGCGTTAAAGTCACTACTTGATGGTGGTTTTGAGAATATTTACACCTAAAACTCAAACGCTTTGGGGATATATCACTGGTTTTCACAGTTAACACCTTTAGTATATAAAATGATTATGCATTACAATCATCTTGATATCCTTTAAAAATGCCAAATTTATCAGTAGAGATTTCTATGTCAAGTAAAACATTTTTTTTGATAATGAATCTAATTTCTCCACTCAGTGAGTCCAGCTTATTATTTTTAAATTCTATGCTTAATGTATTACCATCAATAGAGTATATAGCTGGTATTCCCTTTGACCAAACAGAAGTTTGACTTAAAGCATCAAATTTATAAGTCTTTAATAATACATTGCTTTCATTTTCAAAAATAAGTTTTGCCACAGGAAAAACACCTATAGTTTGCGCATGCCATGTGCCAACTTTGTAAAATAAATCAGATATTTTTTCTAGCTTGATATCGAAAGTAACATATTTATAAAAATAGCTATCCCTTATGTTATCAAAATCGCTGTCATTTTTCAGACGTTTCCTTCGACCAGGGTCAAGTTGAATTGATCGAACTAGGTGCTTTTCCATGTTTTCTAAAGTATGATTATAACAAGGGTCAGAAACAGTCTTTTGGTCGAGTAAGGCAAGAGTGGATGCGTAGTTGTAATGAGCAAGAGCATAGTTGGGTGAAAGTAGTTGAGCGCAGTAGAAATAATTTCTAGCTTTTTTTAAATGACCTTTTTTATACTCCCTCAAACCTCGGGTATTCAATGCTTTAGAAGCATTATAAGTATCATGTAGAAATTTATTTTTACTTGCTAACGCTTTACATTGCGCTATGGATAAATCATTTGTTAAGCCTTGAGTACTGACAGCGATAAACAACAGCGCTAGGATTTTGTACTTAAACATAATATTAGGTTATATTATCAGAGGTAAATTAGTCATTAAAAATTAGTATCCATATTGATATATTAAATGGATTACCATACAGGAGTAGCTGAACCTATTTTAAGTATTTTTAGTTTTTGTTCGTTTCCTTCTATTTCGCTAAACCATATTTCTCCATTACTTAGCGATATTCCATCACTATTACAAAATAAGAAAAAAGTTCTCGCTGGTTTTAAATTAGAAATTAATTCATTTGTTATGATCAGTTTAGCATTATTGATAAACTCAACCTTGTTTTTAATGTGTATATCCAAATTCTTTATTTGAATAGGATATCTTAAATTATTGGAAAGCCAGTTATAGTCTTGATGGATAACTGCATTCTTGATGTCATTGGCAAACGACTCAATTTGTTCGTCAGATAAGGTGGATGAATATCTTTTTTTGTTAATGGCGCTTGTTGAACTAATATGACGTAACTTGAACGCTAACTTGCTGTTAGTTTTTAAATTATGCCAATAACCAACTATTACTCCAGAATTGTCGTTAAAATCTGAAGAAATAAACTTTGCACTGATGGAACTTTTATAGAGTTCATTTATTTGAATATGTTGATCATTCCAGTTTCCACTTAGCTTTATTTTTTTGCCGATTTTATCATAAACATAATCTCCTGTAAGGGTTCCATTCTTCATAGGTAATATAGATAAAGTGATTTTATATTTATTATCAATAAGACCCTCATAATTGTTATACATAGCAACATCAGGATTGTAACCAAATGTATATGAGGATAAAGTAACCCAAAAAATAATGACTAGTTTATATTGAAAACGCATATTTTGAAATCCACTTAAGTCTTGCTATGTTTAAAATTTAATCAGGGGTTGATTCTATGAATTGTTATCATCTGTTTTAAATTTATTCGATAAAATGATGTTTATTCCAATATAGTTTTTTGATAATTGTAGTTTTATCAACTTCTATATCGTATTCATCATATTCATTAACTTTATAAGCATAAACGTTAAGTGTTGTTCCATATCTAGGTAATTCGTAATAATATTTGTTTTTATCAAAACCATTAATTAAATCTTGACTTATATCTTTCCATTTGCCATTAATTCTTGTCAGGAACATAACATCAGTAATACCCATTGTAAATTCTTGTTCAATCGCAAGAATTGGAGATGAATTACTACGATTGAATTTTACAAATTTAATATAACACAAAGTTGCATCCCAACCACCGTTAATTTCTAGATAACCATTTTTAGGGTCGAAGATGTTAGTATATTCGCTATGTGGGGAGATTAATTCCCATAACTGATGTTTATCAAATCTAACTGCTTCTAGATAGTTCTCTGGTAAATTTAGAATCATTTCGTAAAGAGAGTTATATTTAAAACTAGGTAAATTAACCATATAACGTTTAACTATTTTCTTTGCTTCTTGAAAGTCTTCGATATTTCTTAATTTTTTATTGACCTCATGCCAATAACATCTTGTAGATAAGGGTGATCCTCTTAATGCAATAACTCGTTTTTTAGGGTATGTATTATTGCTTGGTAAGTGTAACGTTAATCGAATTAATAATATATTATCAATATGGTCAACTTCTGTGTTTGTGAAAGTGAATTTATTAAAAAAAGTATTATCTAAATTTGAAACATAGTACTTCCCATCTTTACTCGCTTTGAATTCAAACCATGCATAGTTTTTCTCATTAAATTTAAAGAAGACTAATGTCCCTTTGGCTTCTCCTAATGAAACATTTTTATGAATATTTATTATTTTTGCATTGCAAGGTAGAAGTGTTACTAATGAAGTTTGGTTGTTTCTATATAGTTGTATTGGAAGGTCATGTGCATAGTTAGTACATGCGGCATGACTAACTATGCTAATCGAAACAAAGATTAATAATATAAATATTTTCATCGTGTAAGATAAATATCTAAATTTTATTTATAGCTTAATAAATATATTGCTTTTCCACTTGTATTTGTCGTGGTTGTTGAGATTTATTATATTTCCATTGCTATCAATTTCGTATTCGCTATTTCCAGACAGACCTATGGTTTCAAGATTTATTCTGAGTAATATAGGCATTTTTTTGTCTATTATAAATGCGTTTAAACTGAATAAATCTTCAGTTATTACTAAATTATTGTTTTTAAGTTTATATGTGGCATATTTTATTGCGTCGTTTTTTATGTTTAAAGTTGATAATTTATCGGTTTTTATTTGGTTTTGTTCTAGTTTGGTAATGTCACTAAAAGCCGAATCATCCTGACAAAAAATAATGTTGTTTGCTATGGATTTAACTATTTTTAAACTCAACGTGTCATTTGGTTTGAAATTTGTTATTTTTAAACAAGAAGTATCGAACGTCTCCCAGGATTCATGTGGTATATCAACAACTGATTTGGACAACGTTTGTTGAGGAGTTATTTTAACTTCAATATTTTTTGTTTGAACTCTACCAGAAAGTATTTTTTCATATCCATTGCGAAGAAAAAATGCTATTATTTTTTCTTCGTCGTTTATTGAATACCCAATCGGATGTTGATAAAATTTTGTATACTGTAAACCTGGCTTTATAAAATCATTAATATGAATACTGGGTTTTCCAATAGGTTTGTTTGTCGATTCATTGATGCAGTAAAGTCGACTATTAGCGCCTGTTATCGAGTTAATACAAATAACTCCATGTTTTCTCAGAATGTTATAAGAGTCACCAGAGTACTTGTTATTTATTTTGTATAAGCGATCACTAACCTTAATGAGTTTCCATGAGTCTGTTTCTAGTTTATTTGCTAGTTGCTTTTGTTCTATGATCCCCATTCCTTCTGAATCAAGTTGGAAGTACTTATTAGGTATTGTTTCTATATTAAATGAACTTGCATAGGAGAAAAATGGTGCAATTATAAGTAATAAAATAGCTCTCATTAATAATTCCTTAAGCGAGAAGTTCTAGCGGTAAAACTAGTTTAAAGTATACTAAAACTATACTTATAAATTTATTAAATTTTGAATTGTCAAAAATCCTACATTTTACATTTTACTTCATTCTTATATTTTACCCATTCTTGTGGGTTATCTACAAAATATTTATGACATGGTTTTCCTGTTACATCTTGATGTAGGTATAAGTCACTATCTGTCAAGTTGTATTTCTTGAGTAAAGAGGATGCTAGAGAAACAAGAGAATCCCAAGTAGCCTGAGTCATTTTCCCGCTATTATCTATGTGACAGCATTCTATTCCTAAAGTATGTGCATTTGGATAACTACCTAACTTGGCTTGAATTCCTTTTTGGTATCTTTTAGCTCCAACATGATAGGCGACTTCATTGTCAGGAATAGCCTTTATTATTTCACCTTCTAAGCCGACAACGAAATGCGCTGAAGCAAATCTCTTTTCTTTTTCTATGTTATTAAAATAATCTCTAATTCTTTTCGCTGTTGCTTTGGGGGCTGCAACCCAGTGTATGACAATTCCTTTTACATCTTTAAGTTTAGTTCCTGGCCTTGAGTAGCGGTTTAAATGGATAATGTCTTCTATAATATTAACATCACCTATTCTACTATGTGTGGTTTTTTGTTTGTGATATGAACTATTTTGGCCAACTTTATTAGTTTTAGCATTTGAACTTTTTCCTGAACCTTTAGGCTGTTGATTTGGTTTGTGTTTCCCTTTCTTTTTACCTTGACCAGCAGGAGCAATAACAACTTTGTCATTTGCTTCATCAGCTTGTTCTGGCGCTTTTTCTTTAGAAGTTGTGGTTTTAGTGGCACTACCTCCGGTATTCATACGCACTGTTGGTCCGTTAATTTTCACGCCAGAGGGATCGAGTGTGAAGTAGCTAGTTGAACCAGATACTGATATTCGCATCCCAGCATCAAATACAATTTTACCTGCTGATTTTATATGAATTTCTTTTCCGGCTTCTCGGTTATAATTATTTGCTGCTTTTTCCGTATAATTCTGTTTTACGGTAATGTACTGATCATTCCACAAGTCTTCTTTCCAGGTTCCATTTATACTCTCGCTGAGAAGTTGTTTTATATGAATATGGTTTTGTTTATCCACAACCAGATGTCTATCTCGCAATACTCTGAGATCTTTATCGTTTTCAATTTTTATATCCTGGTCGCGTTCACCATGAATAAAAATTTGTTCTTTTGATTTTTTATCTTCAAAACGTAACTCATTAAAGCCCTGACCACCTGGCGTACTGCATGTTTTCACTACGGTTTTAGTTTTTTGATCAGGTAGTTTATAGGGTGGTTTGTTACGACCGTTGTACAGTACACCTTTAATTAAAGGACGGTCTGGGTCTCCATTGACGAAGCTTATTAGAATTTCCTGGCCAATTCGAGGAATCTGAATGGCTCCCCATGAGGTGCCAGTCCAGGGTTGTGCTACGCGTATCCAACAGGATGATTTCTCGTTAGATTTACCATCTTTGTCCCAATTAAACTGTACTTTAATACGGCTGTATTGGTCAGTGTAAATTTCTTCACCTGCGGGTCCCGTTACAGTGGCGGTTTGTATGCCATGAAAACGATTACGTTTGTTGATGGTTGGCTTGGGGGGACGTGCTTTGAACTCAACATTGTTGGGAATACATATAAAGTTTGATGAGTAACCACTTGGGCCACCATTTGCGCCTTCTTCTAACGATTGGGGTTGAGCACCAGAATGGTTGACTGCATAGATTAAGTATTCTTGATTGAATACGGGGTTATTGTGCTCAGTGAGTTTAAAAAGCTTACCTGCAGTTAAATAAACACAGTTGCTTTGTCCTTCCCCAGTTTCCTTTAGTGCTTGAAAAGCTTTAAGTTGTGTTTGTGCTTGTTTTTGTCCTAAATCGGGTTTTTGGAATAAACCACCATGGTGATAAACCTCGAAATCACCTTCATTTGTTTGTTCACTGATTTCAAGTTTAAGGCTCGGTTTCGTAAAATTATAATCACGAACAGTAATTTTATTGGGTTGAACTTTGCTGCTAAGGCTGAAATCATAAATTGTGTAATCGCGTTTAATTAACCCTGTATGTCGAATATAAGGTATTTCAGGTGTAATAGGGAGGCGTTTAAAAATATATTGTGTATCACTGATGATTAATACATGTCGGTCTTGCTCGAATGTAAAGTGATAATGAAGTCCGTCTTCAGCCAAAATTCGGTTGAAAAACTCAAGATCAGTTTCAATGTACTGTGTTGTGTACGTACGCTGTGGTAGAGAACCAGAAATTTCTATTTTAAAATCATTGCCTTCTTGTAACCCAGCATCGGTTAACAACGTTTTTATGATCTGTGAAGCATCCTGTTGTTGAAATATCTTCATTTGAGAACGTTGTTCCAGCCACCAGAGTTTAGGCGCCAGCGTTATGCTATAGCTGGCAAAGCGACGTCCAGTATTAATAAGTTCAATATTGACAATTAAACCGTGTACATACCGGGGAGCTTCTTCTGCACTGAAGGTGAGGCAGGCAGGCTTGTTTACCAAGGAACTCGTCGATAATTCAAAATTTGGACAGGCTACCGCCACCGTAAAATAAAACGGAGATGAAATTTGCTCTCTTCCTTTAAACTCAACGACGCGAAACTCATCATTACAGCCTTCGACTGCAAACATAAACAGACTTGAGTTTCCAAGACCCATGCTACTCCCTTACTGTAAAAAACCGACAGGAACGCTATTATGCGAATAGAATGATCAATACCAAAGCGGCAACTGTGGTAGATATGCAATCGCAAGTTATTTTTATGTAATTATGAGAAAACCTTCATGTTGGAATGGGAAATTTGAACGGCAATGGTGATGAACTCATGAGGGAAGGCATCAATAAAACGAGAGAAGTATCTCTAAGTGATATCCATGTAAACTCAACAAAATAAAAAGGAAATGGCAAACATGTAAAGAAAACTTTAGATGTTTGCCGTTGTTTAGTTTAAGTGCTATTTCTGTATTTTACTGTTAAGTAATTCGTTGCCTTTGTTATTCCAGTCTATTTTTCTAGTACAGTACATCACTGTTGATAATGCGAGAAATAAGCCGACTGACCCAAGTAATAGGGAGTAATCACGTTCTTGTAGCAGTGTATATAAGAAACCGTAGAGACAAACAAGAATAACACCCAATAAGAGCGCCCGGAATGGGGTTTTTAATACAGACCAGGCATAGCTGGTAATCATCAAAATAACACTACTACTGGCGAGTATGTAAGCAGCGATAAAGCCAATATGTTCGGCAAGTGCGAGTGTTAACAGATAAAACATACATAAACCGGCACCAATGAGTAAGTACTGAATATAGTGGACGGTTAAACGACCCATTGCTTCCCATAACCAAATAACGATGAAGGTGAGTGCAATGAAAAGTAAGTCATATTTGATGGCACGATGAATTTGACGATACACGTCTGTTGGGGTCGTTAGTTTCACACCCACAATACTATTGGCAAGCGCTTCAGTGAAATCATTAGCATCATTCCAATATTGAGGAATGTTTCGACTTAAGAAGGGTACCTGCCATTGTGATTGGAACTCAGTATCAATGATATTACGTTGTTGAGGTAGCCAGTTTCCTTGAAAACTTGGATCAGCCCAATTACCACCAATCGATATGGTTGATTCATTCCCTACAGGCGCAATGAAAAGCTCATTGGTTCCGTTGAATTTAAGTTGAATATTATACGTATAGTTTGTAGCTGCATTCTCAAGTTGTAGTGAGCTGTGTAAATATTGAATATCCCCAGGAATATGTGGACTACCAGGCTGTAAATCTATTGAGTGGTTATTCCACTGTAATTTGCCTGAGATAAGTGCTTTACTGTCATTGAGTTTAAGAGCAACAATTGCTTTATCCCACTGTAAGCCATCAGGTGTTGTTTCAGGAAGTTGAAAATGCCCCTTTATAGATACATCGGCTTGATAAACAGGAATTTCATATAAACTTCTATATCGCTTTTCTATTGATAAATTAGCTATTGTAGACATAGATTGGGGCAATATGACATACCAATGATGTTCACTGATTACTTTGCCATTCTCATTATTAACATGGTGTGTGGTATAAGGCACATAAATGCTTGGACCAAATAAAATCTGGCTATTTCCCCATTTACTTGCAATTTCTGCTGCTGTTTGAGCTTTTCTAGTCTCGCGTTCATAGACCAAATCACTGATTTGAAATAACGGAATCTGCAAAAGCAGAACTAAAATACTGAGGATAAATATTCTTAAGAGCTGGGACTGTTTTAACCACTGTTGAAAGGTTGTTGGCATAAGAGAATTATTCCATTAAAACATGTATAAAATGTGCATTAAGTGTTTATATTAAAGGGGGACTAATAGTACTTAATGCTTGATAATTGTATTTTGTAAAAGTGAAAATTTACGTTAAAAATATGCAAAAATGAAGATGAAAAGTGTCATTTTAGTGGCAGGTAGAAACTGTTAATTAATGAAGTATGTTTCTAAGTATGCAATAGAATAATTAGGACGATTGTATTTGCTAGGTGCTACACGCTAGTAGTGTGAAACTGGTTGAATATTGATGTGAGTTGTGTCATATATCTGCTTGTGGTTTTGATTCATTAAATCCAATCTGGCTGATTCAAGCGGAATATATGATGAAGTGTGTGATTAAAGGTTTGCTTTGTAGTGTTTTATTCTTATCAGGATGTACAACCATTTTTCATGATTCTACCCATCGTCATGATGAGCCAGCGATGGTTGTATTATATCGTCCAATAACGGATGCCATGCCAGAGCGTTCTGCAATGTTTATGTGGGACGATAAGCCAGTCGCTGAGCTTGCTGCAGGACATTACACTGTGTTCACTACAAAACCTGGGCAGCATACGGTCAGTCATCGTTGGCCTCATTGGTTTATGGATAGTCCAGATATGCAAGATGAATTGTCAATGACCGTGAGTGTTGAAGCAAACCAAGTGAATTATATCCGTATGGACAATAGCACATTCTTAGATGGCAACTGGCTTACTTTAAAGACAGAAATTAATCGTCAAGTAGCTTCGGAAGCTAAACCTGCTATGGCAAACTGCCAATATCAGGTCGCTTCACAATATGTATCCCAAAAGCAAATTTAGTGTTAACTTTTTTTACATTAACGTTTTAGATTACGATAAATGATGTTTGTTATTATCCACGGTTGGGGGCTATCAAAGCTCCTAGTGCTCCTGCACAGGCTGAAGCGACGGCAACGAGCATTTGTGGAATATCTTTATCATTTGAGGCTAGCCAGATTCCCCCAAGTAAACTGATCAAAATTCCACCAGTGAGTGCATACACAGCTGTTCTGTATACATGTCTATCGTTTTCAAGGGGTTCTGGCAATGGCCTAAGTGGAAGGTTCCTTTCATCTCCTGAGTCCGTTTCTCCCCAGTCTTCAAAATCCTTGTTCTCATCCATCCTGTTAGCTTACATTAGATAAAACTAGTTTATGTGTTTCTCCATGAGCATCTTTAATAAGAATCTCAGAGCCTTTCTCTATCATTTCAGCTAATTGGGCTGATAGTGCTAACGAGTATGATACTGCACTTGCTTTGGTACGTGCATGTGTGAAGCGCTGAATCTCTTCTACATTACGTATATCAAACTCTGACAGTCCCATAGTGACTTTACGAATACTCTGACTCATTAGTATGCCTCATAGCTTAGTTCCCAATACTATTCATATTTATGTGGATTGACTGTTTTTTTGTCAAGCTACATGATTTATTTACTTAAAGAAAGATACAATTGTCTTACAAAAAAAGAGTGTTTGTATGCTTTTTATTAATAGAGTCGCTGGTTATAAATTAATCTGGTTTATATTTTGCATAACATGTATATGATATTGGATAGGTAAAAGTTATGTATTCTTATCGTCGGCGTTATATTAAATATCACGGCTTTTTTCGTTGGCTGTTAAAAGTAGTGAGTGATGTTATTCTCGTTATAGCCGTTCCACTGCTTGTTGCGTGGTTGATCATTTTATTATTAAGCCAACATGCTATCGCTTAAATGAAGTTGGTTGATAAGTAAATAGTATAAAAGTATTTACTTTTATCCATATCTCCTTTATCAGGATAATCCACTCAATAATAAAAATACGTATTTTTATGTAATTGTTTGCCTGTCTGACAACTATTGCGCATAAGTTTTTTTAAAAGTCAATAATACATATGTCTATTAAAAATTACTGTGCATATAAAAAAATAAAAACAAAACTGTCATTTTGTAGGTTTAATCTTTATCAAACTAATTCATGCGCTTAATTATTATATGGCAGGCAAATATTATGAATGAACTTTTAAAAGAAAGTTTACTGGATTATGCAGATAAAGTAATCAGTGCACAAATATGTTATTTATCTGTCGATGACAGTGGTGGAGAGGGAACAGTTATTCGTAAAGATGATCGACAGCTTATTAATATGGGAAACTGTGGATATCTTGGGCTTGAGCATGAAAAGAGTGTTAAAGAAGGTTCTATAAATGCAATTAATAATCATGGTTTACATTTAAGTAGTTCAAGAGCATACATCTCTTCAAACCTATATCAATCACTGGAAGAAAAATTAACACAGATCTTTGATCGTCCCGTTGTTTTGGCACAGTCAACCCACCTAATTCATTTAGCCGTACTTCCACTCATTATAGACACAAAGGATTTACTAATTGTTGATCAGCAAGTGCACAGAAGTGTGCAAGTCATTGGAGAATACTTAAGTGGTCGAGGCGTTACAACTGAATATATTTTACACAGCCATTTAGATCAATTATCAGCCTTACTTGATGAGCATAAACATAAATATCAGAAGGTATGGTATCTTGCTGATGGTATTTATAGCATGTTTGGTGATCGTTCACCTAACGAACAGTTGTTACAGTTACTGAAGGATAATGAACAATTACATATATATTTTGATGATGCACATGGTATGTCATGTTTTGGAGAAAAAGGTGAAGGGTGGAGTCTATCTGGCTGTTTGAAAGGTCACCCTCGAGTATATGTTGCGACATCATTGCGTAAGGGTTTTGGTGCAGAAGGTGCCGTGTTTACTTGCCAAGATGAAGCGGTTTGTAAGCTTGTTAGACATATGGGAGGCCCCGTTATTTTTGGTGGACCTATTTCTAATGGAGGATTGGGTGCTGCCAATGTATCTGCAGATATCCACTTATCAGGTCAACTAGCCTATTTTCAAAATAAGCTGAATGAAAACATTAAATACTGTCAAAATCTATTAGAGCTAAATAATTTGCCAGTATACTCTGATCCTGAAACACCTATATTTTTCATTGGGGTAGGCGATCCTGATGATGGTGTGAAACTGGTTCGAAACATGATGGATTGTGGGTTTTATTGTAATATTGCCATATTTCCTGCTGTATCTAAAAAGCATACAGGTTTGCGTTTTACACTAACAGCACGACATACAACAACACAAATTGAAAATTTTGTAGAAACATTAAAAGATGAATTAATTAATATATTAACATTAAGCAATAAGAGCATACATGATGTTGACTCAGCATTTGAACGAGTTGCTTTTTATAAAAGAAAGGCAGTAAAACAGTAGAAAGTTTTAAGATGAAGTTTATTAAAACAGAATAAACTAAGTATATTTTTCAGTTTAATATTGAAGTGGCCAGCTTTTGAGCTGGCCAGTTGTTTATTCATAGTGTGTGTGGAGTATATTTCTGATGTGAGCTATGAGACCTGCTCACGCGTTTTGGCAACTTCCACCAAGGTTTTAAATAGGTTAAGTTTTTTACTAACAGTTTCAAAACCTTTAGGAAAGAAAAGCTGAAGTGTTTTCGCTACTTTAGGTATACCTGGTACTAGTACTTGTTCAGGTATATCTTTTTCAATCGCATTAATGACAGCCGTTGCGACTTTATGAATTGGTATGCTTCCAACATACCAGGGTGCTTCTCCACCTAAAGACTTACCATTTTCGTACATCCCTTCGCCATCAACAAAACCTGGTGTAATGGCTGATGAACTTACATGAGAATTTTGTTGTTTTAAGCTCATTCGCAGTGAGTGGGTGAATGCGATGAGTCCTGCTTTGCTTGCGGCATAAGGTTCTGAAAACGGTGGAGGGAACATTCCTGCAGCCGAAGCAATATTCACAATGTGCCCAGAATTTTGGTGTTGCATATGGTTTAAGAATAACTGGCTTAACAGCATAGGGGCTGTTAAGTTAACGGAAATTATTTGTTCAATTAATTTTCCAGATAAACTATCATAGTTTTGTATGGCTTCAATGCCTGCGTTATTAACGAGTATGTCAATTGAGCCGTAAGCAGCAATGCTTTTATCATATAAGTTGTGTAAGTCGTTTTTATTAAGCACATCAGTTTTAATGACATAGACTGGGTTGTTATAGACGGAAAGCTCTTGTTTTATATCATTTAAGTCTTGTTCATTTCTTGCGGCTAAAACTAATTTTACTTGACGACTTGCGAGTTGATGAGCAATATGACGACCAATACCACGTGACGCCCCCGTAATAACTGCTGAACACTCCAGATTTAGTTTCATTATATATCCTTATATATCTGAGCAGAAAAAGATGAGTTATGTTTTTAGATATACCTTTCGCGAATCAACTTTAAGCTTTGTTATGAGTTATAAATACTTTCACTTAATATGATTTAACTTTATACAAAGTGTATTTTATACAGGAAATGTTAATCTTTGTCACGATATGTTTGCTTGTGAATAAGCTTACGCCATGGTAACAATGACATCTCCATCATTGCGTAAATATAAAGCAAAAAATATATTCTCATATCGAATTTAACGAAATTCTAAGAGTGGTGTTTTTTTATACTCACAGTAAAGGGTATACACATTACTTCAATGTTAATAACGCGAGCCAATATCTCAGAGTTATTTGTTTTTGTTGTAATAAAGACGTATTTATTACAGGTTAAAAAATGAAACCTAGTAGTCATTAAAGATGGTGTATATGTTGCTTTTGACTTGATATGGATATTTTTTTATTGGTTATTCAGTGTTGATTTTTAAAGGAAAACTTAGGTAACTGAGAACTTAGATAAAACGTTATCAGTTAGAGTGTAAAGAATATTGAAAACTTATACCTTGTATTAAGACTTTAATTATATTGCGGGCTGGTTTGATGCTAAATAAGTATTAGCTAAAATATTTGATGCTTTGACTAAGGATAATATGGTTTTCACCAGTTAAATGATTTTAAGGATAAGGAGTCCATAAATGGATAACTCAGACTAAGGTAACGCGCCATGAATGAGAATTTACGAGAAAGCTTGCTTAATTATACTGATAAAGTAATCAGTGCTGATATTTGCTACTTAACTGTAGATGACGGCGAAGGTGAAGGTGTAATTATTTACAAAGATAATAAACCTTTAGTTAATATGGGAAACTGTGGTTATTTAGGATTGGAGCATGAAGCTAAAGTGAAAGAAGCATCTATTAATGCTATTAATAGACATGGTTTACACTTATCAAGTTCACGAGCCTATATTTCATCAGAACTATATCAATCTCTAGAAGAGAAACTTTCGAAAATATTTAATCGATCTGTTGTTTTGGCCCAAAGTACACATTTAATGCACATTGCTGTACTACCTTTGTTAATAAATAGAAAGGATTTATTAATTACAGACCAGCAAGTTCATCGAAGTGTTCAGTTTGTTATTGAATATCTTACAGGGCAAGGTATAAAGAATAAACATATTTTACATAGTCGGTTAGACCAACTAACCAACTTGTTGGATAAACATAAAAACAGTTATTCTAAGGTTTGGTATTTTGCTGATGGTATTTATAGTATGTTTGGTGATCGAGCACCAAACCATCAGCTGCTGGAGTTATTAAATAACTACGAACAGCTACATATTTACTTTGATGATGCCCATGGTATGTCGTGTTTCGGAGATAAAGGAGAAGGATGGAGTTTATCAGGTTGTTTAAAAAATCATCCGAGAGTGTATGTTGCAACCTCCTTAAGAAAAGGTTTTGGAGCTGAAGGTGCAGTATTTACATGCCAAGATGAAAAAACATGTAAGTTAATTCGACTAATGGGAGGGCCTATTGTATTTGGTGGACCCATTTCCAATGCAGGATTAGGAGCTGGTATTGTATGTGCAGATATGCACTTGTCGAATGAACTAGCTGTTTTTCAAGATAAATTGAACTCAAATATACAACATTGTCAGGCATTGTTAGAACAACATGGACTGCCAGTTTATTCTGATCCGTTAACACCCATATTTTTTGTGGGGGTCGGAGATCCTGATAATGGTGTGAGGCTTTCAAGAAAAATAATGGAACGGGGTTTTTACTGTAATGTAGCCATGTTTCCTGTCGTACCAAAACGACATACAGGGTTACGATTTACGCTCACAGCACGCCATACCCATGCTCAAATTAGTGAGTTTGTGAGTATATTAAATGAAGTTTTGAATTCGGAATCAGATAGTTAGTAGCACTGTATAAGCCAGGGAATGGCGTAATAGTCTTCAAGAGTCCTTTTCTTTTTATATATCAACCGCGAATGGTATATAGTGAAAAGCTAATTAGGTAAAAATGTTCTCACTCTAAAATCTTCTAACTCAGAAGTGATTTTATTAATATCTCTATGCTCAAGAAAGCTATTGATTGCTGGTAAGACAAGGTCTACAAACTCTTTTTTAGAGTCACGGTCAAAATACTGGGTGATTCCTTCTGCATTATCAAGTTGCTTCTTTCCTTGCTGTATGAGGCTCATAGGCTCGATTGGTGATGCCAAATGGGGCGGAATATTCTTCATTATACGATTAAAGTGATGTTGAACATTAGGTGAACCTAGCATCTCCAGAAAGTGTTTGGCATGAATCAGGTTTTTGGTGTTTTTGGGAATAAAAAACAGGTCAGTTGGTGCTTCTTCATAAATAGGAATGTTAGGATTAATAATGGGAAAGTGAAATAATTTTAGTTTTTTTGTGAGTGCGCCTGCTCTAGAAACAATAAAGTGGCCAATGAGTATCATTGCTGCGTTTTTTCGTGTTATTTCGGGTAAAATATCAAACCACTCTTCGTCAATATAATCTGTAGTTAGACAGTTATGGTCTAATAATTCTTTCCAGTAAGTAAAGACTGATTTTACCTTTGGTTGTAGAAAAGATTCTTTTCCTTGTAATAATCTATTATGAAAATTTATTCCGTTAATTCTTAGGTTTAAGTAATCAAACCAGGCCATTGCTGGCCATAAACCTTTGTTACCTAATATAATTGGTTTTTTACCTGATTTTGATAATGTATCGCATACTTTTATGAGCGCTTGCCAATTATTGGGAGGAGATAAATGATAGTCTCTAAAAATGTCTTCGTTATAGTATATTCCCCAATGATAGTAACTGATGGGGATTGCATAATAGCTACCATTGAAGTTAACCAGGTTTTTGATACCTTGAGAAAAGCCTTTTTCCCACTGTTGTTGTTGCCAAAGATCATCTATTGATAAAATATGATCTTGTCGTACTAGGTTAAAAAGTCGTTCTCCTCCTTGCCAGAACATAACATCAGGACCTTCTTTCGCCGTCAGCCAAGTCATCAGTTTTGCTTTATAATTTGTATCATTTTCAGGCAAAATTCGCACTTTTACAGAGGGATAGCGTTGCTCAAATTCTCTGGCTAAATATCGAAATGCTTTACCTTGTTCTATACCAACAGTGAGGATTGTAACATCTAAAAAATTCTGTTGTGTCCCATAAATCTGAAAACTTTGGATGGCTAATACAAAAAAGACAGTTAGCTGTTTTCTTAGCATTTTAATCATCGTGAGCAAGAACATTTCCAACTATGTTTACCCTTTGGACTGGTGAATTATTTATGCATAGTTTTCGCGTATGATTAATGTATTTTACGAGAGACATATATCCATAACGATGAGCAAAGAAAGCTGTCTTTCTAAGAGTAGATGATTTTGAGGATAAAATTATTAGGAGAAAGGTGAGAATAGGGTAAGTGGGCTAAATCACTGTTAATCAGAATCTTGCCCACTTATATACCATGATGGTTTAACGAAGTAAAAGTAGGGGTTTTTGAGTGGACGCTAACATTTTGGCGGTAAAGCTACCCAGTAATAGCTCTCTGATACGTGTATGACCAAATGCACCCATAACGGTTAAGTCTATTTGGTGTTCTGTTTGATAGGCACAGATAACGTCTTCAGGTTTTCCTTCTAGGGCAGCGGTTATGACTTCAATGCCTGCTTCTTCTAATTTACGGGCAGCATTTGGTAAACAGTCACTTGTGTGCTTTTCCGGATTAGGGTTAGCATGAACGACATGACATGGTAGCCCTTTAAATAAAGGCCTGTTAGCGATCATATCCAAAGCTTTTTGTGCGGCTTCACTACCGTCATAAGCCAACATGATGCGCTTTGGTTCGGTAAACTCCTTGTTTACGACAAGTATAGGTTTATGTAATGAGCGAATGATGGTTTCTAAGTGAGCACCAATTTGTTTTCCATCATCTTCATGGCCTTCACCTCTAATGCCTAGTACCAAGACTCGAATCTCATCTTCTAGCTCAATTAAAGACTCCGTCAGGCTACCATGACGTTGTTTTGCGATAATATCTTCAATACCTGCTTGCTCTGCTCTTGATTTAGCAGCATCAAGCATGATTTTGCCCTGCTGAACTAATAACTTGCTGCGTTGTTGCTCTAGCGTTGTTAATTCATCAAGTAACTTTTCTTGGCTACCCAGACCAATACTACCTGACAAATCAACCATGCCTGGTATCTGGTGGTGCTCAATATTATGGAGTAGTTTCAAAGGAGCATTAATGCGTTGGCTGGCCCATACTGAGTAATCACATACTGCAGTGCTGTAGCGAGAGCCATCAATACAAGCAAGCACCTTGGATATTGTTGTTTTCATTTATTAGTGACCTCCAAGTACTTTTTCGATTTCTTCAGGTTTATCATGTACCCCAAATCTGTCCACAATCGTAGCACTTGCTTCATTCAGGCCGATTAATTCTACTTCTGCACCTTCACGACGAAACTTAATAACAATTTTATCCAAAGCATTGACGGCTGTAATGTCCCAAAAGTGTGCTCGATGTAAATCAATGACTACCTTATCAAGCGCTTCTTTAAAGTCAAAAGCAGCCACAAATTTATCTGCTGAGCTAAAAAAGACCTGTCCTATAATGTGATAGGTTCGTGTTTCTGAGGCCTCATCCAACTCGGACTCAATATACATAAAGTGGCTTACTTTGTTGGCAAAGAAAAGCGAGGCCAATAATACACCAGCTAACACGCCATAAGCTAAATTATGCGTCCATACCACCACAATAACAGTGGTTAGCATGACGATATTGGTTGAGAGTGGATAATGTTTTAGATTACGAATTGATTTCCAATTAAAGGTACCAATGGACACCATGATCATGACAGAAACCAATGCAGCCATTGGTATTTGGGCAACCCACTGACTAAAGAAAACGACTAAGATTAGCAACATTACACCCGCAACCAGGGTTGATAAGCGGCCTCTGCCTCCGGACTTTACGTTAATGACTGATTGACCAATCATTGCACAGCCTGCCATGCCACCAATACAGCCTGTTACAATGTTAGCGATACCCTGACCTTTACATTCGCGATTTTTGTCGCTGGGTGTATCAGTTAAATCATCTACGATTGTAGCCGTCATGAGTGATTCAAGTAAGCCAACAACAGCTAAGGCTGCTGAGTAAGGAAAGATGATTGAAAGGGTTTCAAGGTTTAAGGGGACATCAGGCCACAAAAATAGAGGTAGGGTATCTGGTAGTTCACCCATATCACCCACAGTTCGAATATCGAGTCCTAACCATAGTGAAAGTGCTGTTAAGGTCAGTATGCATACCAGAGGGGAAGGAATCGTTTTATTCAGTAATGGAAATAAGTAAATAATGGCCAGGCCACCTGCAGTCACTGCATAAACATGCCAGGTTACATTGGTGAGCTCGGGAAGTTGTGCCATAAAAATTAAAATGGCTAAAGCATTAACAAACCCTGTGACAACAGACTGGGATACAAAACGCATCAGTTCGCCAAGTTTTAAGTATCCAGCAATGATTTGTAGTGCCCCAGTTAATAACGTAGCGGCGAGTAGGTACTGCAGACCATGCTCTTTTACCAAGGTGACCATCAATAATGCCATTGCGCCGGTTGCCGCAGAAATCATACCTGGGCGTCCACCGACAAAGGCTGTGACAACAGCGATGCTGAATGAAGCATAAAGACCCACTTTAGGGTCAACACCTGCAATGATCGAAAAAGCAATCGCTTCTGGAATAAGCGCTAGCGCAACAACTAGTCCAGCAAGCATATCTGCTCTAATATTGCCAAGCCAGTCATATTTTTTTGAGTAAAACAGCATAATAACCCTGATAATGATAAATAAACCTTAAAGGCAACTATAGTTAACCTTTAAAAAGACGACTTGCCTCTAACACCACTTGCAGATTATCCCAAAGGAGATTTGACCATCTCAGTAAGGTCGCTACTGTGATCAGGCAAAAAAGGAGCGGATTATAAGAGTTTTTGACTGGGTTTGCTACCTGTAAAACGGACGATAAATTTAAAAGCATGTGTTTGGAGAAGGCTTCTCTTAATCGGTCTTGCATAGTCTATGCTTTCACTAGAAAAGAGATATTTAATATTTAGTGAATAGGGCTTTATGATAGCGTGTATTTTTAAGCAAGGGCTAAAAAAAGGATTTAGAGTATTTATACAGTTATTGATGATGACTGCTATAAGTATTTATGCTCCTATATTAAGTGCCGTTGATAATTCTAAATTAAGCGCTGTTGATAAGGCAAAGTTCGACTATATTTTTGCTACAGAATCATGGCCGCCATACTATGGACATGCCATGGTTGATGAAGGCTTTATGGCTGAAGTAATTTATAAATCATATGCTCGAGTGGGTAAGAAAGTGCATATCCTTTATACTTCCTGGAATCGCGCGTTTGAACGAACAAAGAATGGGTTATATGATGGCGTCGTTGGCATTTATTATGTGCCAGAAAGAGAAGCATACATTAAGTTTTCATCACCCATTACATTTTCCAGGCAAGCGTTGTTTAGTATAAAATCAAAAGGTATTAATGGAGATACAATTAAAGATTTGCTGGGTTATAAAGTGAGTGTTGTCAGAGGTTATTATTATTCGAGTGAGTTTAATGATGCCCCTTTTATTGCAAAGCATGAAGAAGTTAGTACAGAAAAAAACCTAACGATGTTTTTAGGTGGACGAGTCGATTTAATAGCGGCTGATGAACGTGTGTTAAAATATTTTTTACATCGTAATCACCCCGAAGTGGCTTGGAGTGACTTGAAGCGAAATGTTGATCTTGCTGTGCCAACAGTTCATTTAGGATTTCCAAAAAAACTAAAGTATTGCATGACTATGTATAATGAATTTGAGCAAGGATATAGTCTTTTAAAAAAAGAAAATAAGATAAAAGAATTAAGAAAAAAACATAATTTTTATGATTTTCCTGAAAGAATAGAAAAGCAATAGTTTGGCATGAAGCATATTACCCTTTACCCTCGCTTATCAGGCCAATGCCAGGCAGGTACTGATAACCAATGTTGACCTACTATTTCAGTTTGACCAAGCTGTTTTTCTAAAGCAATTTGGTTGCAGTCAGGGTGTTCACTTAACGCAGCAATTAATCGGTTCGAGTGTGTTACCACCCAAATTTGTGTTTTATTGGAAGCTTTAAGAATTAATCTTGCCAATGCGGGTAGTAAATCAGGATGTAAACTGGTTTCAGGTTCATTTAATACCATCAGTAATGGTGGACGTGGAGTCAGTAGAGCGGCAATCCAAAGAATGTATCGTAATGTGCCATCAGATAGTTCTGCGCCTGACAAAGGTCGGAGTAGGCCTTCTTGTGAGAACTGCAATGAGAAACGGCCATCATGATGTTGAATTATACTCAGTTGTGCGCCAGGAAAAGCATCACTTACAGCTTCATCTAGTGCAACATGATCTCCAATCTCACGAATAGTCTGAAGTGCTGCTGCCAAGTCTCGACCATCATGGTGTAACACGGGGGTTCGTGTACCAAGCTGAGGTTGGCGTATTGGTGAGTTTTGATCAGTCCGAAAATGGTCATAAAATCGCCAGCTTCTTATAGACTCTCGCATGGAATAAAGTTCTGGCATTGAGCTGGGATCAATAATCTCATCAAACATACTGTTGAAAAGACTGAGTGTCTGAGTCGCAATTTCCCACTTGCTACGGGGGCGTACTTTAACAACGGCTCCTTGTCTATCAACCAGTAAATTAGCAGGGCGGTACGTGGGTCCTGCCCAAATACATTCGCGTTTGATTTCGGGGTCGAGTGAAAAAAATGAGTTGGATGGTTTGGGAAGTCCTAGTGAAATGGCGTAACTTAATATTTCTGTGGAAAACCCCAAACGTAGACGGACTGATTCCTTACGAACAGTGCCTTGGATAGGTACTTCTCCGTTACGCATTTTAGGCGTGATACTGGCAGGGCCAGCCCAAAAAGTGGAGTCAAGACCGCCTTCAGCGGCTAGAGAATTAATGACGCCTCCTTGTGCTGTTTCTGCTAATAAACGTAATGCTTTGTACAGGTTTGACTTTCCACTGCCATTAGGCCCTGTAATTACATTTAAAGCGCCGAGAGGCGTCGTGATTTGTAGAATAGAGCGGTAATTATTAATGGCTAATGTTGTAATCATGGACAAATGAACAAAAGAAGATTAATTGAGGCGTAATGTATTAATGGTTAGTACTAGCAATTAACAAACAACGTGTTTTATTAAGACACTTCACGGTCATATTAATTCAATAATCCAGTATGCTTACGACAAATAAAGAGCATCATGTGTTGAGCTTAATATACATTATTATGGATTTAAATTTTAAACACCTGTGAGCATGGAAATGATTAGCAAAAGAGTTGTAGCGCTATGCTATTATGAAACGAAAGTACAATAAGTTGGCGCGCATAATAAATGGATTGCTAATGTTCTGGTTATATAGCTCTAGAGAGAGGTATGCTTCAAGTGTGCACTGTAAGTGGACATTGGTAGTAATGTAAAAACCTAAATACCAGACTGACAAGGATGCCTCCCATGATTAATTTTTGGTATTTTGGACGGAAGCTCGTTGGTAACCTGCGTTTGACACAAAAATTTCTTCTCATTTTAAGTTTACTACTTTTGCCTATTTTGTATGCGTTATGGCAAATTGTGACAACTCATAATCAGGATATTCATGTTTGGGAAAAAGAGCTTGCTGGTCAGCAACTTATTGCTATCGTTCATCCGCTTCGAATTCTAGCGGCTCAACATCGAGGTAAAACAGCTGCGTGGTTAGGTGGAAGTCAGTCTGCGTATAATGATCTCCCAGAGATTAGGGCAAAACTGGAACAGGCATTTAGTAAAGCGACTAATACTGCAAATCAAATGGGCTTTGCAGATGTGGCGAAGTCAATTCATACAGTGGCTGATGAGTGGCAGTCAATGACTGATAAGTTATCAACAGATATTCAAATTAATACTGCATTTTCATTACATACAGAATGGATCAATCGTATATCCATAATTGTTGACACTATCGCGACTAACACTGGGCTAATTCTTGATCCCAAACTAAATACTTTCTTAGCAATGAATATGTTTGTTTACCAGTTACCTTTATTATCAGAAACAACAGGGAAACTTCGTGGTAAAGGTAGCTTGGTTGCAGCCCAGGGTCAATTTACCCCTGAGTTATTTATTGAGGTGACCAGATTAACCGAAATAGTTGAAGAGGTGCTGGCCAAAGTCGAAACTCAAATTACTGCATTAAATAATTATTCTGTGGATTATCGTAGTCAAATAGCCCCTTATGCTAAGAAACTAACTCAAATGGTTAACGAGTTGGTCACAACAAGTAAGCGTGATTTACTGGAGGTACAAACGTTATCCGTATCAGCTGAACAGTTTTTTGAAAAAGGGAGTACAGCGATAAATGCCCAAATGGATTTTTACCACTTTATTGAAAATCTATTTATTGAGGGGGCAAAAAAACATTTAAATGAAACCATACATAAACGGAATATTGTTGTTGCTGTTTTTTCGCTAACTATGTTATCGGCGTTATATTTATTGGTTTGCTATCAGATTAATACCCGGTTGGCGATAAATAGTTTACTTTATGCTGCACAATCACTTGAGGCTGGCCACTTAAATATACAGCTTGAGACAAAAGGGCAAGATGAATTATCCGAAGCAATAAACGCGACAGGTCGTGCTATGAATTTGCTTCGACAAAAAGTAAAAATGCTGGCCCAAGAAGCCATTGCACTTAATCAGACTGCTCAGGAGCTTGATAGTGAGTCAAAAACGAATCAACAGTCTGGTAATGATCAAAAACAACAGATCAGCCATATTGTTGAGCTTGTTCGCAATAGTACAGACTCTGCTCAATCAATGCTTGAGCTTTCTGAAGAGACCTCTTTGCATGTTCAGGAGGTATACACCTCAGCACAGGAGAGTTCGCAACAGTCGATTAAGACAGCTGATTCCAGTCATCAATTAGCGGAGCAAATTAATGATGCTGCACAGCAAATTACAAAACTAGCTGAGAGTGCGAATAATATAAGCAATGTGATTGATGTTATTAAAGCGGTTGCTGAACAGACCAATCTGCTGGCATTAAATGCAGCAATCGAAGCGGCAAGAGCTGGAGAGCAGGGAAGAGGCTTTGCAGTCGTTGCTGATGAAGTCCGTACACTAGCCACTCGAACACAAGAGGCTACCAATGAAATCAGTGACTCAATATTAAATTTGCAGCAGATAGCAGAAGAAGCCGTTAAGGTAATGGAAGAATCATCACGAGAAGCAGTAACCAGTGAAGAAAGAACACGTAGTACAGGAGAAGCGCTACAAAAAGTCACTGAAGCTACAAACCAAGTCGCAGAAGCATTTCAGAAAGTATCTGAAGCTGCCAATATACAGGCATCAACCGCAGGCGATATTAATTCTCGAATAGATTCTGTGGATAACTCAGCCTCTGATTTAGTTTCCAGTGCTGAACGTGTTGCTGAAAATGCCAATTCGGTGCATACACGAAGTAAAAGTATAGAAAATATCGTTTCTGGTTTTAAGTTTGACTGATGGCGTTTCGTTGAATTGCCAGCCAATCCTCTTTAAATATTACTACAACTACTGTTGTCTACCTCAATTGACCACTAATGATGGTACTTTAGCCTTATATACCCTTCGCTATGGGTACAGTTAAATTAGCCTTAGCCAAAGGTCCTAGCTGTGCCGACGCTATGATATAGCTAAACTTAATTAGTATGTTGAATATTGTTATAATAAGCCACAAATAAACCACTAGACGACCGGTCTAATTAGCTGCTAGTATTAACATCATGAATCGTAGTGAGCATCAAGATACCCGAGAAACCATCCTGTGTGCAGGTGAGCAGTTGATTCTCAGTAAAGGGTTTTCAGCTGTGGGGTTAGCCCAGATATTAGCGCAGGCAAAAGTGCCAAAGGGTTCTTTTTACCATTATTTTAAGTCAAAAGAGCTGTTTGGCGTGGAGTTGCTCCGAAGGTATTTTTGCCACTATGAGCAAGTTCTCGATGAGCTATTCAATCAGCCTAAAAGTGGCAAAGATAAACTGATGTCGTATTGGCAGTACTGGTTTGAAAAACAAACAGATAAGTGCTGTGATAAGCAATGTCTAGCGGTGAAGTTATCTGCTGAGGTATCTGACTTATCTGATGATATGCGGTTAATGCTGAAGTCTGGTATAGAAGCGATTATTAGTCGAATAGAAGAATGTGTAAAGCTTGGAATAAATGATGGTTCTTTACCCACTACGTTAGATGCGAGACTTACATCAGTTGTACTGTATCAACAATGGATGGGTGCAAGTCTGATGACTAAAGTACGTCGAGATGATTCTGCTATACAGACTGCTATGATGATGACAGAGTTATTGTTGACATCTGATTGCATGCTTAAAAAAGAAGCTTAGTGTAAAACGGGTTTTGCGTTAAATAGAGATTTATTTGAATGTGTGACCTCAATGAGGCCATTAGTTTACTCAAAATGGCCTCATTTTTTTAATATATTATAGACGACTGGTCTACTAAATGGTTTGCAAAGGGAGTGTATGATGACAGAAAGAACCTTACTAACACCATTTCAGTTAGCTGATATGACTTTACCTAACCGAGTCATAATGGCCCCTTTAACTCGTTCGAGAGCCTCACAACCAGGAGATGTTCCGAATCAGTTGATGGTTGAATACTATTGTCAACGGGCATCATCAGGCTTAATTATCACTGAGGCCAGTCAAATATCATCTCAAGGTAAGGGGTATGCGTGTACGCCTGGAATTTATTCTGATGAGCAGGTAGAAGGTTGGAAAACTGTGACGGAGGCTGTGCATCAGGCAGGAGGTAGAATAGCCCTACAGCTTTGGCATGTTGGCCGTATTTCTAACCGCGAATTACAGCCTGGAAAGCAAGCGCCAGTCGCACCATCTGCAATCAAAGCTGAAGGTGCACGAAGCTACAATCTTATAAACGGTAAATTGACGCGCATAAGTGCTGACTTACCTAAAGCATTAACTGTAGAAGAAATAAAAGTCATCCAGACTGATTATGTAAATGCGGCAAAAAATGCGTTGAAAGCTGGATTTGATATGATTGAAGTTCATGCCGCTAATGGTTATTTACCTGATCAGTTCTTAGCAAATAATAGTAATCAACGTACAGATGAGTACGGTGGCCCTATCGAAAATCGTGCTCGCTTTCTTTTAGAAACTGTGGATAAACTTATTGATCTGCTTGACCCAAGTAAAATTGGGGTTCGACTTTCACCACTTGGATCATTTAATGACATTGCTGATGATGAAGCGGAGGAAGTTGCTTTATACGTACTTAATGAGCTAAACAAGCGAAATATTGCGTATATTCATTTAAATGAACCAACTTGGATGAATGGTCAGCCTTATACAAATACTTTTAGAGAAAGAGTAAGGCAGAGCTTTAAAGGTGCAATTATTGTTTGCGGAGCCTATGACAAAGCGCTTGCAGAACAGGTCATCAATGCTGGCTGGGCTGACTTGGTTGCTTTTGGCAGACCCTATATTGCAAATCCAGACTTGGTAGAACGTTTTAAATCGAATTCTGAATTAAATGAACCTGATTCAGATACGTTCTATGGTGGCGGCGCTAAAGGTTATATTGATTATCCTAAACTGCAAGCAGCTCTAGCGTAAGCGATGAAGTATACCCATAACAAAGCCTAAAAATGATTTGTGAAGGGTATAGTTTTGAAAATCACATCATTATTACTTTAGTGAAGGTATTGTAAATAAAATAAGTGATGGTTCATCAATGTTAAATCTAAGCTGCCGCCTTTATACGGTAGCCTAGATTTAAGGAATGAATATATTGACCCTAAAAAAATAATTGATTCACTAAAAGAGTAGGCTCTTTACTTAGTGAACAATAACTTCATATTCTTCTCCAGAACCAAATAGAAAAACACGTCCTGGGCAACCTTGTTCATCAAAGTCATACCACTTTGCATGTTGTTGGCCATCAATTGATTCAGTATAACCACAGCCTCTGGTTTTATCTGGTACATTTTGATTCCAAAAAATATCGCAGCCGTTATTTGCGACAAAACCAGTTGCAGTCGCTGATGTATCACAGCCGTTTGGCCAAATACAGGTAACAGTCCATATAGTTGCACAATCAACTTCAACGTTAGTTTGTAGCGTATCATGCAACTTTTTCGTTACTAACTGATTATTTTCGACAGTGGTAAATCCTTGGCTAAATGCTAAAGCTGATAACCCAGCTGTAACTAAAATTATAAATCCCTTTAAAAAAACCATAACAAATCTCCCTATAAATTTCTTACATAGTTTTATCTTTATTAGTAGCGTTGTTACATTTAAGTACTATAGCTGGCTTACAAGGTTGTACGCTCTATAGTGGTGTGAATTTTGAACTACTGAGAGAAACTACTGATTATCAATAGTGCGCTAATCACTGGTAAAACTCAATGCTGGTTTACTAAGGGAAAGGGTATTTATTTCTGGAGACATATCAGTCAGTGGGTAAGAAGTTTTGAAGGATAGATTTATAGATATACCCTTCATGAATTATTTTTAGGGTTTGTTGTCGGCGTTCTTGACCAATAAGGATGTTGGGAATGCAGTTCATGCAGGAACTTTTAACTGCCACCCAAGTCACTTATTATTATAACCGCCCAGCAGCGCTGTTATATCAATTAAAGTCGCTACCGCAAGTTTCACAGTAGTAAACTTGCCCTGGGGCTTCCTCGCTTGACGGCTGCCCCTAAAAACCCTTCGTTATGGGTATACCTGATTGTTTCATAGCCAATAGGTTTTGATTGAATAAATCTTTTAATTTTTCATGAGTAAATGCTGATACCTTTATTTTAGATTTTCGAAGGTTAAAATCCATGGAGGTATTGTACATTGGTACAAATTTTATTTTATAGTTCCATTTTTTAAATATGTAAGTGAATATGTCATAAAGTATGCTTTTATGATTAAAGGCATAAGGAGGTTTATTATTGGTAATGCTAACTTAAATATAGTCCGCATAGAAAATATTAAACCTGAAAAAAACAGATAAAATGACCAGTTTTTTATGAAGGGTGTTTGTTGCCATTTTGTGGCTTATATTTTTTCGGTGCTTGCAGAAAAACTAAAGTTTTTAATGAAAAGTTGTATTTCTGTTGATATATTTTTAAACTCACTTGAGGATAACTTTTCGATCTCAGCGAGCTGATTAAAGCCAGGAATTGTACATTCTAAGGTGTTCTTAGTCATACGTTTAAATCCCATGCTCCAGTCAGGAAAATCCCTGTGATTGGTTAACTCTGTATGAATAAGTATAATGCTGTAGTGTCTTTTATCCTGGTTTATGGTCGCAAATAGTTTTTCAACAATGCTTTTATCACCCTCTAGATACTGAATAATGGTGCAGTCACAGTATAGCAATAACCCTGTTATATTTAGTTTAATGTTATTTTCTCTAGAACTTTTTAGTAAGGTAATGAGCTCTTGCTCTGACATTGGAGCTGTAGCGGAGCTAATGTAAATAAGTTTAAAGATCATTTTTCTTAAAGGATTCCATTCAGTACAGGGAGCACCATTTTTCTAAAATGCATTTTTAGATATACCCTAAAGTATATTGAATGATTTTCATTGTGTATAGTTAAAATGTTTTTTAATAAAAACCAAATGAAAGTTTATCAAATGCAATTTTGACAAAGATTTTTCCATTTTTCTCACGAGCGTAAGGGAAATTTAGCAGCATGCTTGATGACTATTATTGGTGGTAGTTATAATCTTATCGAAAGGTATATCAATACCGCAGTCCGAAAATGGACCAAAGTGATGGGTAAAGTTACCCATAAACTCAAAATGTGGTTTCAAACGAGTTTCGTTTAGCATTCGCCAAGTGTTTCCGCAAACAGAGTATATTTTTCCTTTTTCAAACGAATGGTGTTTATCTAGTGTCATTTCTTTTTCAAAGTAAGGGATGGTTCCTTTATATACAATGGCCTGGCCATAATCTTCACAGTTATCGTCCAGATTGGCTAATTTGAAAAGTCGGTGAGTTGCTGAGTAAAATTCGAGATTGTTTAGTTTCAGTTGTATTTCAGGATTTTTAATAAAAATAGGACGGTCACTCACTAAACGAGGGTCTTTGAAGCCTGTTTTTTTGGCTATAGATAAGAAATCTTGCCAATATAAGGCACCGCTGAGGCATTCTCCGTAAAGCTCAGTATCACTCTGTAATTCAGATGGTACTCGACGACTAGCGTATACATCGGAGAAGTAAAGTTCACCACCGTTTTTAAGCAGCTTATAAGCTTGTTCAAATACCTTCTCTTTAGAGGGTGACAAATTAATTACACAGTTAGAAACAATAATATCGAAACTATTTGGCTTCAGTTCTAGCGAAAGTAGATCTTCAATATAACCCTGGTAAAATGTAACATTATTTTTGTCATACCCAAATTGTTTTTGATGATAGTCTTTGTATTCGTTAGCAACAGCAATTTGCTCATCTGTCATATCAACACCATGTACCTGGCCTCCCTCTCCTACTAGATGAGCTAATACATAGCAATCACGCCCACTCCCGCAGCCAAGATCTAGAACATGACAGTCATTTAATAAAGCGGGTACCACAAAGCCACAGCCAAAATATCGACTTTTTACTGATTCATGAACTAACGCCATGGCTTGCAGAATATCGGGCGTAGGTCGATCAGTAGTAGTACACGCGTCGGTTTGAAGGTCCTGCGAACGTTTTAAGACTTTACCATAGTAGTTTTTGATATGATCTTGCATAATGTCTCTTTCTAGTGGCTTGTAGTCATAATAAATTTGCCTGTCTTATGCATTACAGGTGTGGCTGTTATTGAAAGTATACTTTAACTGAAACATTGCAATTGGATGTATGTGTAATCATTATAGCGTTAATTACTGCTGTAGATCAGTATGAGCAACATAATGAATAAAATACTAAACTTTCTCGTTGTGCTAAGTGCGGGTATTACAATTGGTTGGTATGGACATGTTTTATGGCAAGAACTCAATGAATATGATAGACAACAGTTGATATCTGCATTTGATATAAGTCAGGTCATTGAGTCAGAGCCTATTCAGGTTCCTTCTCCCCAGACACCCTATTGGCAAGCGTTACAAGATGCTTTATTAGCAAAAGATAATCAGTTAATTATTACCTCATATCATGCATTAGTACAGAGTAACCCAGTCATGCAGCAGGATGCTGACATACTTTTGCGAGAGTATTTTCAAGGTGAGCTTGATGCCAAGCGATTTGTATATCTTATACCATTACTGGAAAATCTTTTACAGATTTATCCACAAGATATTACCACTTGGAATATTCTTATTGAGAGTTATCTACAGTCTGCAGATATACGCCAAGCAATTTTCACGCTATATAAGCTTGAGAGTAACCTTGATGATTATGAGGATATTGAGAAGGTAAAATCTAGAATAAAACTTTTAGTACAAGCTTATGATCAACAGTTACTTGAAGATAATCAAGTCACTCAATTACTGAAGTTTTATGAAGAACTATCGTTTATTGATGAAAGTAATTATAGTTATTTATTCAGAAGAGCAGAGCTTTTTGCTCAGTTAAAAGATTACACACAGGCACTAAGTTTGTTAGATTATTTGCAAAGTGACTTAAAATGGGGAGCAGCGGCAAAGCGTTTAAAAGATATAATTCTGGAAAAAATGAGAGCTAAAGAAGGTATTTTGCTGACTAGGCATGGTGAGCATTTTATCGTACCTGTTGAATTGAATGGTCAGTATAAGCTAAATTTATTGATCGACACTGGGGCAAGCTTATCTGTTATTTCAAGAGGATTTTTCCAAAACGTTATTGGAAATAATGTAGCTCATTATCAAAGCCAAGTTAGAATGAATACCGCCAATGGGCAAGTTATTGCACCTGTTTATCGATTTAAAAACATATCCATTGCAGGAAGAAAAGTTAATGATATTGATGTTGCAGTGGTCGACATGCCTGAATCAAGTGTTTATCAAGGATTATTAGGAATGAATTTCCTCAAGTTTTTCCAATTTGAAATGAATCAGGAACAAAGCTTACTGTTTCTTGACCCTAAGCACTAGGGCACCGCTAAAAATGCACTTTTTTAGCGAAGCCCTTATGTCAATATTCAATTCAAAAGAAAATTTATTGAACCCCATAAATTAGTTCAGGTAGCCATGTAACAATTTTTGGCCAACACGCTAAAATAATCAATACGAGTAACTGAATGAGAATATAAGGTACAACCCCCTTATATATCTGTGTTGTTCGCACGTGGTTAGGTGCGACTCCACGCAAATAAAATAATGCAAACCCAAAAGGTGGCGTGAGAAAGGAAGTTTGTAAATTTACTGCAATCATTACTCCTAACCAGATAGGGTGTAGACCCATCGCCAATAAAACAGGACCCACTATAGGCACGACAACAAATGTTATCTCTATGAAATCAAGAATAAAACCAAGTAAAAAAATGACAACCATGACAATGAGTGTTGCTGTGAAAACGCCTCCTGGCATTGTTTGAAAAAAGTGATGAATGACATCGTCTCCACCATATGCTCTAAAGACAAGTGAAAAAATAGATGCACCAATTAGAATCATGAAAACCATACAGGTTACTTTCGTTGTTGATTGTACAACTTCAGAAAGCTGTTTTATGTTTAATTGTTTCTTGATAAATGCTAATAGTGTTGCACCTAATGCACCAACTCCTGCTGCTTCTGTTGGTGTGGCTATTCCTGCCAATATAGAGCCTAGTACTGCAGCAATTAAAAATAATGGGGGTAATAAGTTAGATAAAAGAGATGTTTTGCCATTTGCTCGCCGATAAAGCTCTTGACGATCAATGGCTGGTGATGTTTCTGGCTTTATTAAAGCTAAAATAAATTGAAATATTACGTAAAAAAAGACCAGTAACAGACCAGGTATGAGTGCGCCAACAAATAAATCACCCACTGAAACTGTTTTTAACGAGTATAAACCTAAATTTAATTGCGCCTGTTGATATGCACTTGATAATACATCGCCTAAGAGCACTAGCGCAATGGAGGGAGGGATAATTTGACCGAGTGTACCTGTGGCACAAATTGTTCCTGTTGATAAAGAGGGGCTGTAGCCTTGTTTAAGCATGGTTGGTAATGAAATTAAGCCCATAGTCACTACTGTCGCGCCAACGATTCCTGTGCTTGCCGCTAGCAACATACCAACAATTGTTACAGAAATGCTTAAACCACCAGGAAAACGACCAAATATTAATGCCATTCCTTCTAAGAGATTTTCTGCAATTTTAGATTTTTCCAACATGACGCCCATGAGTACAAAAAGTGGTACTGCCATGAGTGTATCATTAGTCATTGTGCCATAAAGTCTGCTTGGTAGTGCTGTTAAAAAAGAGGTATCAAATATACCTATTAATATACCACCACTGACAAATAGTAAGGCAGTGCCCGCAAGTGAAAATGCTACTGGGTAACCTAGCAGTAATACCAAGCAAACGACTACGAACATTAGAAGTGGAATGAGTGCATCCATTACACATTCACTCCTGTTTTATGTTGGTAATTCCAGGCATCCGCTAAAATTAGAATTGAGCGGAATAACTCAGCAAAACCCTGTAAAATGAATACAAAACACATTGCAAGTATTAAACTTTTTAATAAAAAAACGCCAGGGATGCCACCAGGCTCATTAGAGCCCTCTAAAACTTGCCAGGAATTTCCGACATAGTCCCAGCTCATTATGGCAATAAAAAAGCAGACGGGTAATAATAAAAAGAGTGAGCCTAGGGCATCAATAAGCGCTTGGCGTTTTTTGGACATTTTTCGGTACAAAATGTCCACTCGAACGTGAGCATTATGTTTAAGCGCATAACCGCTTGCCGTCAGAAAAATAAAAGAATGTATATAGTGGGCGGATTCTTGCAATGCGATTGAGCCAATATTAAAGATGTATCGAAGCAAAACAACTAAAAATATAGACAACATAAGTAGCAAGGAAAACCAAGAGACAAATCGACCGATGTGTTCTGTGAGAAGGTCTATTTTAGTAGTTGCTTTAAAAATAATAGAGAGTATTTGATTAGATTGAACGTTGTGCGATGGTTGGTTTGGTGGAGTATTATTAGAATGGTTGTTGTCTTTAGTCATTATTATTATCCCTGGTTACAACACGTTATATGCCTTTTGGTTATGACTTTAGAAAATGCTTTTTCAGGTCTTTACTTACACTATACTTTAAACATTATGAATACTTGGTACATTGTTATGTTGAAAAGTACAGTCCTGGCCTCAATTACCCTCAGAGCCAAATAAAGAAGTTAATCCATTTAATTTCTTCGTATTTAATATTCCAGCATTTACTAATATTTTTATTTTCTAGTTCTGTTTTAAGATCCATATACTATAGAAAAATGTTCATCTCATCATGTTCAATAGCCACAACCTATCTGTTTTGTTTCGTAAAGAACCTCCAATGCGAGTACTGTGAGAGATCTTGAATTCTTATTATTGTGACCAATTATACTTGAAATAACTATAAAAATGCCAAAAACCTTTAATACGTCTGGTATTCACTAATCATGGGGTGTTCAAATTTGGATCAGTTCTCTTTTTGCCCGAAATGAAGTGAATGTTTAATTAGCTTAACATAAATGTAATATTGCATTCATATAGTTTGCGCATAGTCAACGCATATCATCGCTACTAAAAAAATTTCAGGAGACTCAAATGAAACTGAAAGCGTTTATGGGTGCACTGTCAGTTGCCTCCCTGGGTATTACAGGCAACTATGCTATGGCAGCTTCACAAGTGGATACTAATTTACCTGAATACAAGAAAGCGAGTGGTGTATCAGGAAATTTATCAAGTGTTGGTTCTGATACATTAGCAAATTTAATGACATTATGGGCTGAGGACTTTAAAAAGACTTATCCAAACGTCAACATTCAGATACAAGCCGCTGGCTCTTCAACTGCACCACCTGCGCTAACTGAAGGGACTTCAAATTTAGGTCCTATGAGCCGCAAAATGAAGGATAAAGAGCTCGAAGCATTTGAGAAAAAATATGGTTATAAACCAACCGCTATTCCTGTTGCTATTGATGCATTAGCTGTTTTTGTTAATAAAGATAACCCCATTAAAGGTCTGACGATTGCTGACGTTGATGCCATTTTCTCTTCAACTCGCAAATGTGGTGCAAATGGCGCAATAGAAGCCTGGGGAGATGCAGGGTTAGAAGGCCCTTGGGCTAAGAAAAGTATTCAACTTTATGGTCGTAATTCCGTTTCAGGTACCTATGGTTACTTTAAAGAAAAAGCACTTTGCAAGGGCGATTTTAGGAACAATGTGAATGAGCAACCTGGATCAGCTTCTGTTGTTCAAGCAGTCAGCGCTTCTGTGAATGGTGTAGGATATTCTGGGATTGGTTATAAGACATCAAGTGTAAGAACAGTACCATTAGCGCGTAAGCATGGTGGTAAATTTATAGATGCAACACCTGAAAATGCCATAAAAGGTGCGTATCCCTTATCACGCTTTTTATATGTTTATGTGAATAAGGCACCAAATAAGCCTTTAGCACCTCTGGAACGAGAGTTTATTAAGCTCGTTTTATCGAAGAAAGGACAAGGTGTTGTTGTTAAAGATGGATATATTCCCTTGCCTTCACTGGTTGTTATGAAAGAGCTTAAAAAGCTTGGTATTAATTAATACAGTGTATATCTCTTTAACTAACTCACTGATAGCAAAGAGTAATGGGGATAGTTATTACGGGAATGGCATAAAGGCAGTTAACACTGCCTTTATGCTTTCTAGCGAAAAATCAATATCATGCACAGCTTTTTATTCATTTGATCCTGGTGTTTTATAGCATGGTTAGTGGAGAGCTGAATTTGCCTTAGAAAACCGCGTAACAGTTCAACTTAAGGTCAATTAATTGTAACAAATATGTCATATACCACCGGTATGGTACTGCTCCATGAAACCATATACATCTAAGTATAGCTCAATTGTAGACTTCTCAAGTCCAGCGCTTAAGCGTCATAATATGCTGCGCCACTTTAAAGACAAACTAGCCAGATGGGGTGTAGCTGTTGGTGGTGTTGGTGTTATCGTAGCAATTTTGCTGATTTTTCTTTACTTGCTATATGAAGTTGTACCTTTGTTTCGTTCTGCAAGTATTGATTCTGTTGCGACTTATTCTTTGCCTGCATCATCAGCAGAAAAAAATCTATATTTTGCTATGGAAGAGCAGGCTGAAATTGGTCTGAAACTGGATAGTAATGGACAGGCAACGTTCTTTAAAACGAATACTGGGAGTGTTATTCACACAGAGACAATTCCTATTCCTGAAGGTGCATCTATTACCAGTTTGGCGGAGGCTGATCCTGCAACACATGTTCTTGCTTTAGCATTTTCTAATGGTCAGGTTGTAGTTTTTAAGCATGAGTATGACATTCAGTTTGCTGACGATAATCAGCGGACAATCAGCCCAAAAATAAGTTATCCCTATGGCAAAGAATATATATCTTTAGCAGAAGGTGCGTCTTTTTCACACCTGGCATTAAGGGATACTGATGAGGCGTTAATTATCGCCGGATCAGGAAAAGATGCTTTTGTTGTAAAAGCTATAAATAAAGAAGAAAACTTTTTATCTGGCGAAGTAACTTTAACAGAGCAGTTACTGTCTGTGCCTAAATTACCAGGAAAAATTAATGGTTTATTAATCGATCCTGAACAGCGCTGGATTTTTGCAGCCTTAGAAAATGACCATTTGGCGATTTTAGACATTAAGGATAAAGATAAGCCTATCATCAATGCTGTTCTCGATGTGACTGAAGATGGGTCCAGTTTGACTTCTATGCATTTTTTACTAGGTGGTATCTCTTTATTACTGGGAGACTCTTCAGGCCACATAAATCAGTGGTTTTTTGTCAGAAGCGAAACAAATGAATGGCAGTTGAAAAAAATTCGTGGCTTTCAATTGGGCCAAAGTGCGATTGTGAGTATTGCTCCTGAACATAGGCGAAAAGGTTTTGTTGCTGCTGACGCTCAAGGCAATATAGGGATTTTTTATACCACAGCACAACGTACGTTAATCAAACAATCTATTACTGATAAATCAGTAGCTGGTATTGCTATTTCTCCTAGAGCAAACGCGTTACTGGTGGAAAATCAACAAGGAGAAGTAAGTTACTGGGATGTTAATAATACGCATCCGGAGGTTTCTTGGTCCGCCCTTTGGGACAAGGTATGGTACGAAAGCTACTCTGAGCCAAAATATATCTGGCAGTCTTCGGCAGCAACCAATGACTTTGAACCCAAGCTCAGTTTAATGCCATTATCGTTTGGCACACTAAAAGCTGCTTTTTATGCAATGCTATTGGCGGCACCATTAGCGATATGTGGAGCTATTTATACGGCGTATTTCATGGCACCCGTAATGCGCCGTAAAGTTAAACCTGTTATTGAGTTAATGGAAGCACTACCCACAGTAATTCTAGGTTTCCTGGCAGGATTGTGGTTAGCACCGTTCATTGAAAATACATTAGCAGGTATATTTGTACTGCTACTCTTTATGCCAATAGGTATGCTGTTATTTGCTTATATTTGGGCACAGTTACCTGGCAGTATTCGTCATAGAGTTCCTGATGGTTGGCAGGCTGCTATTTTGATTCCAGTTGTATTGTTTATCAGCTGGATTAGTTTGCAATTAAGTGTGCCGATTGAGAACTTATTGTTTGATGGCGACATTCGTCACTGGATAAATGAAGCCACAGGTCTGGACTACGATCAGCGTAATGCACTGGTGGTTGGTTTGGCTATGGGCTTTGCTGTAATACCCACCATTTTTTCCATTGCTGAAGATGCAATTTTTAGTGTTCCTAAACATCTCACCTATGGCTCACTGGCACTTGGTGCAACGCCATGGCAAACCTTGACTAGAGTGGTGTTACTAACTGCTAGCCCAGGGATTTTCTCGGCACTCATGATTGGTTTAGGGCGAGCAGTAGGCGAAACAATGATTGTGTTAATGGCTACGGGTAATACGCCCATCATGGACGCCAATATTTTTGAGGGAATGAGGACTTTGGCGGCTAATATTGCAGTTGAAATGCCAGAGTCTGAAGTGGGCAGTTCGCATTATCGTGTTTTGTTTTTAGCAGCCTTAGTGCTTTTCTTATTTACGTTTATCGTGAATACCTTAGCAGAACTGATTAGGCATCGATTACGTAAACGTTACAGCTCTCTCTAATTAATTGACTCTCTAATGATGGAAAGCGTGTCTTATGCGCATAGGATTAAAAAACTGGTATAAAAGTGGAGAGCCTTGGGTTTGGCTAAATGCCGGGGCTGTTGCCATTAGCATAATTATGGTTGTTGGCTTACTTACGTTAATAGCCATTCGAGGTTTAGGACACTTTTGGCCTGCTGATGTTATTCAGGCAAACTACATAGTGCCTGGCCAAGAGAGCAAAGTGATTGCTGGTGAAGTCGTTGAATCAGAAGAGGTTGCTGTTCAACGTTTACTTGATGCGGGTTTACCTGTTTCTGCTGAACAAAGTGAATTTCTTGAGCGCCAACTTATTAAGGTGGGTAACCGCGATGTGTATGGCAGTGATTTCCAGTGGATTTTGCCTGCTTTCTTACAAGGTCCTGAACTTCCAAAAAATATTATGGTTGTAGAGCGTCGTGAGTGGGGAAATTTCTATGGCTTTTTAAAAGAAGTCAGAGAGGGCGACCAGGCTATCTTAGTTGATAAACCGTTGTGGGATACTTTTCAACAACGCATTGCCAGGGCTGAAGGAATACACGACGCCATTTATGAAATTGAAAAGCATCAAATTGGTCGAATTAATGCGTCACTTGAGCGTTTACGGCTTAAAGAACGTCGACTTGAATTGGAGTCTACGTTGACGAATGCTGCTCAAGCTGAGCTACAGCTAGAACGTGCTGAGTTACAACAAGAATACAAGCAGCTCGAACAACGCTTAGGTGAATTGTACCAGCAATTTAATCAAGACCACTTTGTTGCAGAAACAGTTGATGGACGGCAGGTGACGCTTTCTATTGGCAGTGTGGTAAGAGCTTATCAGCCAAACGCAATGTCACTGCTTGGTAAAATTGCACATTATGGTGACAAAGTCTGGGAGTTTGTTGCTGATGATCCACGTGAGGCAAATACTGAAGGGGGAATTTTTCCTGCTATCTTTGGAACTGTGATGATGGTCATTCTAATGTCCGTCATTGTGACGCCTTTTGGTGTTATTGCTGCTGTGTACTTGCGGGAGTACGCACACCAAGGCGTAGTGACACGAATGATCCGCATAGCTGTGAATAATCTTGCAGGTGTTCCTTCCATTGTTTATGGCGTATTTGGCTTAGGATTTTTTGTCTACTTTATGGGATCTGCGGTTGATGAGGCATTTTTTCCTGAGGCGTTGCCTGCTCCTACATTGGGTACACCAGGTCTGTTATGGGCTTCAATTACACTAGCCTTACTAACGTTACCCGTTGTTATTGTGGCGACAGAGGAAGGATTATCGCGTATCCCTCGTTCTGTCCGTGAAGGTAGTTTGGCGTTAGGTGCTACTAAGGCTGAAACGCTATGGCGTGTGGTATTACCAATGGCCAGTCCAGCGATGATGACAGGTTTGATCCTCGCAGTGGCTAGAGCAGCAGGGGAGGTTGCTCCGTTGATGTTGGTGGGTGTAGTTAAATTAGCCCCATCTTTGCCACTGGACGGTAATTATCCCTATTTACACTTAGATCAGAAGTTCATGCATCTGGGCTTTCATATTTACGATGTTGGCTTCCAGAGTCCCAATGTAGAGGCTGCCAGGCCACTGGTTTATGCCACTGCATTATTACTGGTTGTTGTTATTGCCATATTGAATCTATCCGCTGTGGCAATACGAAACCATTTACGAGAGAAATATAAGGCTTTGGAAGTCTAACTAACGGGTTTCCATTATAATGTTAGCAAGAGTGCAGTTATGTCTGAGGCAACGGTAGATTTAAGTACTGATCAGCAACAGGCTGATAAAAAGGCGCATGCAATTAATATGCAGTCTCTTGGTCGAGTAAAACAAGATTTAGACATTGGTTCTGAAACAACCTGTTTGGATATCAATGGTCTCAACCTTTTTTATGATGAAAAGCAAGCGCTGTATGATGTTTCAATGAGCATTCCACAAAAGCGTGTCACATCATTCATTGGCCCATCGGGCTGTGGTAAGTCCACTTTATTACGCACACTTAATCGTATGAATGATTTAGTGGATGGGTGTCGAGTTAATGGAAACATTTTGCTAGATGGTCAAGACATTTATGCAAAAGGTGTGAATGTTGCTGATCTTCGTCGTCGAGTTGGCATGGTGTTTCAAAAGCCAAACCCTTTTCCCAAGAGTATCTATGAAAATGTTGCCTATGGATTGCGTATTCAAGGTATCAATAAAAAACGTATTCTTGATGAAGTTGTGGAATGGGCCCTTAAGGGCGCTGCGCTTTGGGAAGAAGTGAAAGATCGTTTACACGAAAGTGCATTAGGTATGTCTGGCGGTCAGCAACAACGTTTGGTGATAGCCCGGACTATTGCTGTAGAGCCTGAGGTTTTGTTATTGGACGAGCCTGCTTCAGCATTAGACCCTATATCTACATTGAAAATTGAAGAATTGATTAATGAATTGAAATCAAAATATACCATTGTCATTGTTACACATAATATGCAACAAGCTGCCCGAGTATCAGACTACACTGCTTTTATGTATATGGGTAAATTAGTGGAATTTGGTGATACAGACAGCTTATTCACAAATCCTAAAGAAAAACAAACTGAAGACTATATTACTGGACGCTATGGATAAGGTTAGTTGAAGTTTGATACATTTTTTAATTTTAGCGTTTGCGAATATCAGTATTCTGTGCTTACAGATGGTTTAAATAGTTTGAAGTAATAAGTAGTTAAGCGTACACCCTAAACAAATGATACATAATGCTATGTAATTAATTCGATGTCATTGTTTGGACATGCAAAAAATTCATTTGTGTTAACATTAAAGGGTATGCTATTTCGAAATACCATCCTTTTTGAGGCTTACCATGGATAAAAACTCAGACATGTATTCGCAGCATATTTCTCAACAGTTTAACAATGAACTGGAAGAGATAAAAAATCAACTGTTGTCTATGGGAGGCTTAGTCGAAAAGCAGGTCAGTGATGCAATGCGTGCATTAATTGATGCTGATAGTGGCTTAGCAAAAGAAGTACGACGAAAGGATGATGATATCAATCAGATGGAGTTGCATATTGATGAAGAGTGCACTCGTATTCTGGCTCGACGGCAGCCTGCAGCAATTGATTTGCGCTTAGTTTTAGCCTGTAGTAAAGCCGCTACTGATCTTGAGCGAGTTGGCGATGAGGCTGCGAAAATTGCACGTCATGCTATCAAGCTTACTGAGGAAGGTGAAGCTCCACGAGGTTATATTGAAACACGACATATTGGCTCGAGAGTGCGTCGAATGATTCAGGATGCATTGACTGCCTTTGCACGTTTTGATCCAGAGCTTGCTTTTCGTGTTGCACAGGAAGACAAGTCAGTAGACCTGGAATATAAAACAGCAATGCGTGAACTTGTGACTTTTATGATGGAAGATCCAAGGAGTATTACCCGTGTGCTAAATATTATTTGGGTTTTACGTTCGCTTGAACGTATTGGTGACCATGCACGCAATATTGCTGAACATGTTATTTATTTAGTTAAAGGTCAGGATGTGCGTTATATTGGCTTGAAGCGAATGAAAGAGGAAGTGCTTAAGGATAGCTGACATTACGTAGAAACAGTTTGAGTTATGTTGAGCCGTCATGAAACATATTCCTTTTGATCCCCGTTTATACCCTTCGTAAATCAATTTTATACTCTTAGGACAAGGGTTGTTGTCTGCGTTTGATCACCAAGGAAGGTGGGAATGTATTACGCAGGAGCATTTAACTGCTGTCATTCGCACATTCTTCCGCATATGCTTTCACCATTGGAGGTTAGTTAACTCATTTACCCTGTGGGTCTATATTGTCGTTTTCAGCTAGTATTTATAAAGTGAGTTGAGCTGGGGGTGACAACGCAAGAAATGGTTATAGTCAAATATCTGGTACTCATCGTTTGCTTGTTGCAGATATCTAACAGTCGTGCAGAACAAACGATACGACTGACAAATGGTGAATGGGAGCCTTTTTTATCAGAAAAATTACCACACTTTGGTCCATCTTCTCAAATTGTTACTGAGGCATTTGCGAGGTTAGGAATAACTGTTCGCTATGATTTTTTCCCGTGGCCTAGAGCTTATGAGAATGCCCGAATTGGACATTGGGAAGGTTCTGTTATATGGATAAAAAGTGAAGAGCGAGCAAAATATTTTTATTTTTCGGATCCTATTCTTTCGTTACCCCGTTATTTCTATCACTTAGTTGACCGGAAATATGAATGGTCATCAATTAAAGACCTTAAAGGTTTAGTTATTGGTGTTACTTATTCTTATACCTATGGCCCAGAATTGGATAAAGCATTAGAAAACGGGTTTGTGCAAGCATCTTGGTCTACATCAGACCTTCTCAATATTAAAAAGCTTATTGCACGAAGAATTGATTTACTAACTTTAGAGCCTCATGTGCTCAATAGTTTAT
>NZ_JAGSOY010000110.1 GCF_018837975.1 Zooshikella harenae
TAACCTTTTAGAAATTGTTAGCTTGTAATCACTATAATACAACTCTACTGACAGCATTATGTCAGTAGAGGCTACTCTTGCTTCTATTATTAGCTCAAACACCCCTGTCATACAGTTCGCATAAAGGAAGCATTCTCGTTAAAATCTTTACAGGACTTATACCCTTCGTTGATAGGTATATATGAATTTATAAAATAGGAGACACGTTTTGTTCACCTTTAAAGTTGATCACGAACTTGAGCTTGCTTTAGTTCAACCTTCTTTTGTTAAGGACTACTACAAGATAGTATCAAGTGAACGAGATTATTTAGCTCAGTGGTTAAATTGGCCTCTACATGCACAATCTGAAGAATTCTTTATCTCATTCATCAAGCATTCACTTCACGATTATGCTGAAGGAAAATCATTAACCTGTGCCTTAATTTTCCAAAAGCAGGTAGTAGGCAATATATGCTACAGTGCAATTAACCAAGAGCTTAAGAAAGTGGAAATTGGTTATTGGCTAAGTGCTGAGCACCAAGGAAAAGGAATTGTTACAAGAGCAGTTAAAGCGCTTATTACCAACGCTTTTGATGAATTAGGTATGGAAAAAGTCCAGATATCAGTTGCGGCAGAAAACTACCCAAGTCGTAAGGTTTGTGAAAAACTAGGTATGAATCAAGAGGGTATTATAACTAATGCAGAAAATTTAAATGGTCAAATAGTCGATCATGTCATATATGGACTCCATCACTCTATTCAACAATAATAGCCAGTTATTTCTCTATAAACGGTAGTTATAGTCAATTATTATCGCGTTATTGACGGTGCTACCCCCTTCACGAATCATTTTTAGGGTTTGTTGTCAGCACAACCTGAGCAACAAGGATGTTGGGAATGCAGTTTAAGCAGGAGCATTTAACTGCCACTCCAGTCACTTATTAATATAAGCTTCGGGGGCTTCATCGATTGACCATCGCACTCTTGTGCCCCTGAGCCCAAGGGATATAAAAACCCTACATTTTTGGTATATATAAAAATTATTAAATTTGAATTATATACAAATCAAGCATTGCCTGATCAACGGCTATCCGGCAAACTTCAAATTCAGATGCAGCCTGACATGCAACGGTTGCTTGGTGTAATTTAGCAAGATTATGTTCGACTTTAGTTAGCGCTTTCGCATATTTTTCTTTTTTTTCACGATCAGACTCAACAGCATAAAATGCTTGAAGCGACTGTTGATAGTCATATTGCTCCAGTAATTTAATCTTTATTTTTTCTTCCTGTATTTTAAAACCCGGATCAATATAAGGTTCATTTGGAGGATTTAATGCAAAATGTCCAGAATGATCATATCGACGCGTATCAAAGGATAATACCTTCCTAGATGCTGTGCTTAAGTCCTGATGATAGCCATTATCACCAAATAAATAGTCAAATAATAAATTTGCTGTGTTAAAACACTCATTGATATTTTCAATTTTACAGTATTTTGGATTATTATTGAGTAACTGTGTCAGTTTGGGAGTTTCACCGCCGTTAGTCACTACATTAATGCTATAGACAGCATCTTCCGCGTAATCATACCACTCTTTAGTATAGGTTTTAGTTTTTTTTACAAATAAAACCCGAACCTTGACTTTAGTGACAAATTTTTTATAAGCCTCTTTGGATTTAAAATGTAACTTTGCAGTTACATATACTTCCCCTCCCGTATCCATATGGTAAATAAACTCATCACCACATTTGTTAATCACAATATTAGGGGCCGCATCTAACATAGCCTGCCCTAAAGGCGTTAAATGACGGTTTTCCAAAGTATAATTAGGCCCATTGTACATAAGTTTAACAGTTGAAGCTGCCGTCGTTTTGTTTTCTGAAATACGTGATGTCATTGACACGCTCACCGAGCCTGAAAAAATGATAACATTCACACCACCTTTAACCTTACCAAAGACCTGTTCCATAGTATCTTTTGTTTGGCGAGAACCTAAATAGCTCAGCTCAACACTTGTATCTCCTGTTTTTTTCCAGCGCCCCGTAACACAAGCCTGCTTTTTAAAACCACTCTGGCTATCTAATCCGAGCCCAAGCCATGTTAATTGAGCATTATCTGCTATATATTCAGCACTCGTTACTGGTGTTGATGACGAAATTAATAATGTCATTAAAAGATAGGTCCAACCAGATTTCAAACGGCCTTTATTTACATAATCAAGTGTAATAGCATAACAAGCTCTGTACCTAAATAGCAGAATTGTGGATATTTTTTTCACAGTATTGGTTCCTACAAAGTAGTACCTAAATAGCAGACACTATACCCTTCGAGAAGGGTATAGTTTAAAGATATTAGTTTATGAAATAATCACCATAAGTCGCTAACGCAAATTCACATGGTGTCCACTCTAATATACCATCGGTTGGGTTAGCATTATCAACAAAAACAGGTGCCCAACGTAGATTCCGATAAGCGATCGATTGTTGCTCAGTTTCCAAGCCATTATTTGTCGCTGTTTGTCGTGCAACCTCACACTGACGAACAGACTTAACTTCACTATTAACTTCTAACTGTGAGTGATCATATTCAGCAATACAAGCTTCTTCTGCTGTAGATGCACATGTATCTTTCACATTATTCCAATAATCAACACATTCCGTTCCAAAAGGATGTTCCTGACAGTACTTAGCAATGTCATAATATAACCAGGCATTGTTATAAGCCGCTTGTTTAATTTGCTCTACTTTTATTCTCTGCTCATTAGGCATCCAACTATAGTAGCTTGCTAACAAGTCAGAAGCTCGCTGCTCATCTTTGATGGCACGCTTGTAATTATCAGTCATCTCATAAATAATTTGGTCCCGCTGCCAACTGACCTCCTGATACTCAGGAACTAAACGTTTAACATCAAGCGTACTACGATCATAACGTGTCGTTTCATAACTGACTACATTATAATCACTCAAAGAATCAAACTGCAGCTGGAAATCCGTTTTTGCATACTGAATGGCTTCCTCGAATAAATCAAAGCAAGGTTTTGGATTTTCCAGTGAACACGTAATAATATTATTTGGAATAACCTTAAGTAGTTCTATAGGATTACCGCCTTTTTGTAGTGCTCTCACTGTAATTTTAACGGACTTTTTAACCTCCTCATCCAGAAAATCCAGTTCACCTTTAACCGATACAATCCCCCCAGCCACATCAACACCTAAATAGCCACCAATATTATCTTTATCACGGCTATTTAAAAATTCCACTTTCATATTTACAAACAGCTGAGAACCATATTCGATGGAAGTAACAAATTCATCACCTGCTAACTCAGCTAATTGATTCTGGTATTGAGTTGCAATAGCATCACCCACTGGAGATAGCACAAAGCCGGTATTAGCGTTTTCAGGTAGCAATACACGCTTTTTAGGCGTTGCTGTTGCACTAAATGTATAAGAGCTAGCATACTCAGACTCTGCTGCTTCTTTTGCGATATGAGCCCCCGCATTTACTTGAACAACATTGATGGCGACTGAAGCATCAACACTACCATTAAGCATACTTAAGACTTCATCATAGCTAGTGTCTTGATCATAAGTAACGGTAAACTTAACTCCACCATAGTTTTGTCTTTCTACACCGGCAACGGGTTGATGATTTAAAAATATTTCTTTTGTGCTGTCATACGCCGTTCCCAATTGAATATGGTCATTCACAAGGCCTGGAATTTTTGTTCCAAACCTTTCCGACATCATTGACCAAGATCTTTCGGGTTGATGATCAAATGGTAACTCTCTGTCCATTGCGACAGCATTGCTAATAACACTTAATGCTGTACTGACCAACAGACCTGAAAATAGTATAGGTTTCATGTCCTTGCCCTGCCTTAATTTATTTTTATCGTATATTCTTCGACTTCACCAAAACGCACATTTTGACATGGATTACGACTTCCTCCTCCCATATCCATGGTTATACGCATTTTGGTAAACCCAGGTTTTGCATTGGCAGGCACTTTAATCAGCTTACTAATAGCTTCGTCACTCACTTCATTAACTAAAATTGCTTCACCTTTATCAGCAAAATCACCATCCCTATTCCAGTCAATCCAACCATGCCATGTTTCAGGCCAGGCCATAATAGTATATCCAGGTGTAACCACAAGATTATAACTACTACCACGGCTCACCTGAATAACACGCCCCCAAAAATTAGATAACTTATTGGCAACACTGGAATTACTGAAAGAACCAAAATCAACTTGCTTTATATATTCTTTTGAAGAGTCTCTTGCTGATATTTTGCAATACTCTTTAAAGTCAAAACTGGTAATTAACCCAATCACTCGATACCCTACAGGGATCGTTTTACAAGAATCTGTAGCGGAAACACCTGCTATCCAATTAGCTGGATTTTCATGGCTTTCATTACCAAAAGTTAAATACTGAGGGAAGGTTTTTAAATTACCTCGATCATAAAGCCACGCGTTTTTTAACGCATTAATTTTATCCTGTTCAGACTGTAAGTCAGTTGCATCATACATCCGTTCCCAAGTTTCAACCAATAACCCACTATAACATTTTTCAAGCCATTGAAATCGGCCAACGGCTTGATTGGGTGATAGGATATCATTCCACATACCATAGTTTTGGTATTGTTTAGCATAGCCTAAATTTGCAAACAATCCGACCATGCAAAACAGCACAGTGTAATAAATACGATGCCATATTATCATCTTTATTTCCTTATTAGAGTGAGCTTAAATTCAATTTTGAATCGTCATATGTCCTAATACTACTCGCATTAATTATTTGCTCACGCTCACGGCAATAGCTACCAAGGGGATTTTTTTGGCAATAAGCAACGGCACTGGCATAGCTATAGGCGTTGAACCGTGCTTTAGTTTCAATATCTTTAATAATTGCTTTATCTTCTGAGCTTAAGGTTGCAGAGTAATAATTTAAAATATTTTCTGCCCGACGTTTGTCTAACATAGACTTAACCCAACGATCACTCATCCGTTTTACAGAAAGCTTAGTTAAGTATTCTATATCTTCATACCCAGCTTGGGGCAATAATACATTTAAACTTGGACCAGAATATTTATACTGCTGAGTATAAAGCTTAACAGGATTATATTTATCTAAATTACTTAGTTGGTTAATATAATCTTTTTTCAAATAAATAACAGCTTCTCTAAATAAGTTAAAGCAAGGTGTAGGATTAGCCAAACTACACTTCATAAGACCATCTGGAATAATATTTGCTAACCTTAAAGGATCACCTCCAACCTGTTTTGCAGTAATCGATATTTTTACAGAGTTTTTGGTAGCTTCATCTAATAAATCAAGATCTCCACTAACATTAACAACCCCCATAGCATCAACTTTTAAATATCCGCCAATATTTTTTTTATCTTTTGCACTACGGTACTCTATCTTCATATTAATCATTAAATATGAGCCATATTCAATAGCCGTTACAAACTCATCACCTAATTCTTCAAAACGATTGCCAGGACTGTCATTCGCTAATTCAACTGCCGCCGTTGTAGGTTGATAACCTTGATTATTCGCTGGAACCAATAACCGCTTTTTGGGTTTGCTATTTAAATAAAAAGTATAAGTACCCGTATACTCATCAGCTGAATTTTCTGTCGCATATTGTCCTCCAGCATCAACACTTACTGCATTGACTTTAACACCCACATCAACACTGCCATTAACCATATCCAAAAGCTGTTTATACCCTAAATCTACAGCAAAACGAATTTCCGATTCTGTATTACCATAGGACTCATCTACACTACCATTAACTGCTTGAAAGCCATAAAAACCGCCTTTTTTACTGTGATAAGCCGTACCTAAAGGAATATTATCATTATCAATGCCAGGTATTTCAGAAGCTAAACCTATCACAGGAATTACAGCCACTCCTGCTGTTAGTATCATGGCATGGATGAAGTTATGTCTTTTTTTCTTCATCAAAGTATGTCCTTAAATTCTTCCTTTTACGTCACTATCAACGCACTAGGGATACTCAGTGTAGGATACTATAGTTAAAGCCAGTAACTGCGACTATAATCACTATACTGCAGTTACTGACTAAATTGTTGTTATTGGTTATTCAAGAAGTCCTGATGCCAACGTTCAGGAATTTGCTGAAGTTGTTCTTCGACAGTTAATTGTTGTTGGTCTTTAAAAGAATAATCCGCTTGCATGGATATCCCTCCCACTAACAATCCATTGGCAAATACCGCTTTAGCATCAGCTGTTAATACGTTTTTTGAACCTTCAATTTTTGCTAACTTGAGGTTATGAACAGTATCATTATAATTTTCTTCTGCTATTTTAATAACGGGCGTAGTGCCCTGCTTAGTCATTAACTGATCACCCTGACGCACTTCCTTCGCCCAAATAATACCTCTGTTCTTGGTTAATACTGGATGGGTTTCGGTTAAGAGAACAGACTTAGCATCGTTGGTATTAATACGAATCATCGGTAATACTTCATTACCAATTGAAGTATCCTCTACTTTCATAATTAAACCATTAGCCTGCACTTGATCACCAATCATAACTTGCTCAATAGGCTTCTGCGAACCATCCGCCATGGTAATCTGAGTACCTTTAGCCATACAGCTGTATTCAAAATACATAAAGGGCATTTTGTCTTCAACAACCCATTGGTGAGAAGGTGTTTTACTATTATCTGCTGTAATATCAACTGTAAACGTTACCTCATCATAAAACATTGGGTTAACATCAGCGACTATATGAATTTCCCACTCCACATTTTTGAAACGTTTATACATTGTAGCAGTGCCAAATACTGCTTTCTCTTTAGGAATATCCCAAGAAATAATAGTATGAGGTTGTCCATCAATGGTAACTTCACGGGTTTCAATAAAATCAACAAATGAATCTCCTGTGGCAGGATCAACTAACTGAGCATGCTCTCCTGTATTGGTAGAAATCCAAATATTTGTTTTTCCGGATATAAATGTATCTGGTGGTACTTCAGAAGGTTTGTAAATTTTTTTAATTTTATGGGGGGTAGTAATTGATCCATTAAAGGGTAATTTGATTAATAGCTTATCATTTGGCGTATTTGCAGGATACATTTGATCATAGTCACAATCACCATGATCACGATTTAAACATACCTGAATTTTATTATCATCATTCTTATCTGTAGGCGCAACTAAATCCAGTTCACCATTAGTATTAGTACCTTTTAGTTTAGCTCTATACTCACTCACCGTTTTTTTTGAGATTATACGATAATGACCTTTATTGCCATCAGCATCTTCGTATATAACTATAGACTCTACTGTCAAAATATCGGAGTCATCATAAACAGCACTAATAAATTCATCTGATACAGGGCTATAAGCCACGACATTATTTGCTTTACCAGCAAAAGCATGTATACCCCCGGGATGACCTAGCTTAATTGTCTTATTTGGATCATCTGGGTGTTGCCCCATAACAATAGCGCTAGTATAAGTATACGTCATTTTACCAGTGATACTGGTTCTAGCTTTAGCCAGCATTTCATCCTTTTCTGTTTTTACATTCTTCCCTGCATCTAAATCCTGTATTCTATGAAAAATATCTTTCGGCTTATCATTAGCCAATACTCTTGCAATATTAATACGTTCATTATTATTTAAGTTTAATAATGAAATAGCTCTATTTTTTGTCATTCCTGACTTAAGCATCTTATGATACTCACGCTTTAGAGTATGCTCTTTTTTGGACTGTTCAAGCATTTTATACAACTGTGGCGACTTCTCTCTGGTTGTGCCCGTTAAGCGTAAGTGCTCTAAAATATAATCATATTGTTCCTGATCAGAAAGATCTAATTTTACAGGACCTCTTTTCTTACCAGTTATATTATCAATATGGAATCGTGCCTTATCAAATGAAGATGACAACTCCTCAATAGGAATAGATAATCGATGTTCAGCAGCACTGACTGGATTACTTAACCATAGCGCACTTGACATAGCTATTGCTGAAATAACTAGTGAGAGCTTATTGAGTTTCACGACTGAGTCCTTTTAATTATGTGTTTTAATGTTGTTTATAGTATATAAAATGTACGTTATTTATATAAAATATATTAATACTTACTTTCCTAAAGTAAGCTACTTAATCTCTACAATATAGTCTTCAACTTCACCACCAACACCTCCAAAAAGATCCCCAAACTTATCACACGCGTTAGGTTTTTTATTTGTTTTTAAAATAACTCGCATTTTAGTCAAACCACTTTTTGCAGCTGAAGGAATATAAAAACTATTTGCTACAGTATCCTTAAAGTCATTTTCAGTAGCTACTTTTTCATTTACCTCAAACGCACCATTTCTATTCAGGTCAATCCAAATCCCAGCATAAGTCGATTTCCTACCCCAAAAGTAATAAGGTGTTATTGCAAAGTTATATGACTCACCTTTTTTAAGGGGAATTTGAGTTCCAGCATAATTTAGATAACCACCGTTTTTACCAGACTCATTTAAAAAGGCGCCTACACCAAATTTATCTAAATAGGCAAAACTCACATATTCTCCCCTTGCTTCACAGTAACCTTCTGGAAGACCCGAGCTACCTGAGACATTTTCAAACGTAATTTCTGCCACATTACTGCTATATACATCATTCAGGATAAGTTTTACTTGGTAAGAAATAGGTGGCTCACCCTCTCCTGGCATGTCAAATTGATGCGAAATTTCGCTGTTAAATGCAGGTTTACCACTGAAAGTTTCACCATTAATTTGCCATTGCCAATCCATTTCATCTGGTAGATATAAAGAGGTATTTTTAAAATAAACAGTATCCTCTATCTTTCTGAAATTAAAACGGACTAACGGTTTTGGACTTGTATCCGTATTACCATTTACCAGCAAGTAGTCTTCAAACTCTCCCACTTTGAGTGAATCACATGGATTCTTAATTTTCGTCCCCCAACTCATAGCAATACGCATTCGTGTACTACTGTGAGCAGGTAATAACGGCATAGTCATTTGCACATTAATATCATCTTTACTTTTAGACTCGGTTATTAATTCACCCTCATCGGCAAAATCCCCATCACCATTCACATCAATAAAAATCGACCAATAATGACTATAGCTATTACTCCCTTTATCGAGCTTAATAGTATATTTTTCACCAGCATTTACTTTAAACTGCGTGTTCAAATACTGTCCATAACCAGAGGGTTCTTGCAGGGTAACTGGTCCCAGTTGTTGA
>NZ_JAGSOY010000111.1 GCF_018837975.1 Zooshikella harenae
ATGGCCAAAGTCGAGGTAAATTAAGGAGTAAATAAGAAAAAAATAGGTTAGTGATTAAATTTTGATAATTACACTGACATAAAATGAGTAATCATTAAACTATATCCTTCGCTGTGGGTATGATTTTATTGGATATTAAAAAATGAAGGGGATTTATGAAAATCCCCTTTTTTTGTTAATACTGTTAAAGTACTACCGTTTCTGTCGGTATGGCGAAGTCAGGAAAGAAAATATAACCATTTTCACCAATGGGGGGCACTTGAACAGAAATAAATGTCATTCCACAAGCGTCAGCGACAACACCATGCAATTTTCCTTGGGGGATGATGCCGTGTGTCCACGGTTGAACTTGAACGGCTTCGTGTCCAGCAATAAAGCGCCCGCTGCCTTTTGTGACAATGACAATAGTATCTGATTTGGGATGGACATGGGGTGTTATCAATTGATTGGGGGGCATTTCTACGTATTCATAACCTGTAGTTTGTTCGTAACAGGTACCTGTTAATAGTGATTTCAGAACGATGCCATTAGGTCGTTGAGCATAATTAAACGAATTAATATTAATATGCTTAAAGGACTCGTCGGATTTTTTTGTTATTTGGGGAGCACTATGTAGATCCGTTATAGCAACAACGTGCTGATACTGTCGAGTTGACTGGATAACACTTGCTTTAGTTGTCGCACATTCCCATGTAACAAAGTCACCTTCAGCTAATGAAAGACATTTTGTTGTACCATGAATATTAATAGCCCCTTTAAGACAATGAATTGCAAATGATTTATTTTGGGGTAACAAATGGGTTTGCTCTGGTTTGAGGAGGACAACGTTTAATGGTTGATAAGGTAAAGAGAAGGGTAGTTTTGAAAAAATAATATCGTCTTTACTGCTACGAAAAGAACAGCCATTTTTTGAAGTGTAAACATCAGTATCTTCAGCAGAGTATGCAGAAACACGGGTTTTTAATGTGTTAATAGCCATTACCATAACCTCCCTGTTATGATTAAATACCCTTGATCAATCAGCCTCTAAAACACCCTATACTATGTTACGGTTGATCGCTTTAAGTATTTTAAGGTGAGTCAAACGCCGATAACTAAGCCTAAAAACCCTTCGTTATGGGTATAGATCGCGTTGATGAGTTTGAGCATACTATGGGGGATTAATATATATTCTAATACGTTCGCTATTATATAAAATAGCGAATAATAAAGTGTTAATAGTAATCCTCATAGGTCGGATGGATTATAAATCATAAGTGTTATATGTGTGAATAGGTTAGTATATTATTTTTATTGGTTGTTTTTATAACAGACTATAAGTGAAATTGTATTTGAATTTTAGGGGGTATGTTGTAGAAATATATTTTAATATTAAAACTGTATGATGTCAGCTTTACTGAAAATATTACTTTTTTTATCAAGAGTGGAGTAAATAACAACCATCCTACTTAAGCAGCTGATATTGTATGCACTGCAAACCCACATTTAACTTCACCTCAGTCATTATTAAATGAACACTTGTGGTATTTCGAGGTACGCCAGTGGTAGAGAAAGGCTGGATAATGCACGTTGAACTGTTTGCCGCAAGGATGCGGTAACTATTTTGACAGACAGCGGCCTCCTGAGAAGGATTCGCGGCGTGTTCAAAGGGCGTTATGCAGACGTTGGGCAAAGGTGCTTTAGAAAATGGCTTTTAACAAGGTGCAATTATATGCGATTGCTCTGAGGGTTTATGTGTCATAAAACCTTACTTTAAATTACTCGTATAATGATATTTATCTGTGCGTAAGAAAAAGGACATAATTTTCAGCAAGTATAACTTTTGCGAGTTGTTTATACTATCTGCGACTATAATACAATTGATAAGTATTCTCCCTAGTTACTACCACTTTATAGATAGAATGTACTTATTTCATTAATATGCTGGAACGTACCGAAAAAAAAGTTTCAGTCGATCAGTTAGAAGTAGGCATGTATGTTGTACGTCTTGATCGTCCTTGGCTAGAAACACCTTTTTTATTGCAGGGGTTTACCATTAAAACCCAGGAAGATATACATTTATTGTCTTCGTATTGTCAACATGTTTATATTGAAGGTCGAACGGCTCCCGTTAATAAAGCTTTAACAGGTATTCCTAAAAATCGTGTTCAGTATATTAATAAGGTATCATTTAACTCTGAATTACAAATTGCCGAAAAACAATTTCAACATATTCGTAGTACTGCCAAGGATATCATGGAAAGTGTACGGATTGGGCGGGCCATTAATATTAAGGAGGCAAAATATGTTGTAAATGAATGTGTTGAAAGTATATTAAGAAATGATGATGCGCTTAAATGGCTAACGCACATTAAAAGAAAAGATGATTATACTGCAGAGCATAGTATGAATGTGTGTATTTTATCTGCAGCATTTGCACGCCATTTGGGGTTTCCTAAACATGAAATCGAAAAGATAGCATTATGCGGGTTATTACATGATGTTGGTAAGGCAAAAATACCTGATCATATTCTTAATAAGCCAGGTAAATTTAATGGAGAAGAATTACGCGTGATGCAATCTCACCCAACCTTGGGTAAAAAGTTACTGATGACTGCTGGTATTGAGGAAGCCATTGCTATTGATGTTGCTTTTGCTCATCATGAGCGACTCAATGGAAAAGGCTATCCTCGCAGCTTACAAGCCCATCAAATTCCATTTTATGCGAAAATTGTAGCGATTACCGATGCTTATGATGCGATAACAAGTACGCGCTGTTACAAATCAAGTCAATCTTCTATTACGGCTTTACATATCTTAAATAAAGAAAAGGGAAGTCACTTTGATACAGAGTTAGTCGATGAGTTTATTCAGTGTATTGGTGTTTATCCGCCTGGTGTGTTAGTGGAAATGACAAATGGTGAAGTAGGCGTAGTAGCTTTCAGTGAACCGTTAACCCGTTTAAAACCTTATGTATTACTATTACTTGACGAACGAAAAAACTTACAACGAATAAGACTTATAGACTTAAAAAAAATAGACCTTGATGCTTCGGGGCAACCATACATTATCGCTCGAGAGTTGCCGTGCGGTTCTTATGGTATAAAGCTAAGTAACACGATTAAACAATTTCTTAAACGTAATAAGGAGCGTTTGGCAGCTCAGCAGCCCACTTATGTAGCGCCATGGGCTGTGATTTCTTCAAATCAGTGTACAAAGCGAATAAAGTAGATCGACTATGGGCAAGCCAGTCTGTCATGGCACAAGCCAGCGGGTTACTTTCCAAGCGGCTAATAAACGTGTGGCGTAGTAAGAAAGTATGAATACTATGCATGTTAGTAAAGGAATGGCTAATACATTATGGCCAAACCAATCATAAACCCCATTATTTAAGTCCCTAATGGGGATCAAAATAATGGGGTGTAATAAGTATATACCCAAACTGTAACGTGCAACATGAGCAATGACCGCTTTATAGGTAGAAGGCAGTTGTTCACTGTATTGTTTGCACAGAATAAATATCATCCCTGCAATTAACACAGTATTGAGTGTTTTATAGCCCATAAAGAATGAACTATAACTATCTTTTAATGTCGACCAGTACCAGCTACCTAATAGATTAGCAATTATAGCCAATAGCCCACCCCATATAAGCCAGCGTTTGTGTGTTGGTGTATGTTCTGCAAGGTACCAACCAAAGAATAAATAACCTGAATAAAGGACAATATTGACGCGTAGCGGTGTTTCAATATTAAGCCAATTAATCAGCGTAAGTAGGAACCAACCAACTAATAGAAGTTTAATTCGTTCATGGCCTAGTTTGTGAATAAGAGGGACTAGAAATGGGATAACAAAGTATAACGGAATAAAGTCATAAAAAAACCACAAGTGATACCAAGTTGGTTTACTATTAGCATTTTGAATGATCGTGATGACACTAGCGAACGAGCCATTCTGTTCTGAATAGCCACCAATCAAGGCATAAATCACAGACCAAGCCAGGAAGGGAATGACAACTTTGACAACACGACGAGTTAAGTAATGATGAAGATGAAAAGGACGTTGTTCTTGTAAAAGTAAAGCACCACTAATCATGATAAAAACAGGGACAGCCCATCGAGTAAGTGCATTTATTTCCACAGCAGCAAGCCACTGATGTAAAGGAATGGTATTGTAAAGTTCACGTAACGGGCCTAAGACGTGAATGGCAACAACCGCAAGTGCAGCAAGACAACGAAGCACATCGATATAAAAAACATGACGTAAAGGTTGACTCATACAAACCTATGTTAACTGGACGAAGGTCTAAATTATAAAGCTGAACTGAATTGCCCTTTGACTAGGTAAAATATCAGCAATACTACTATGGCAATTATAAGAGGCTTGTAAGGGAGGCTGCTTGGCTGCAATCACACTTTTGCGCTTTGATAATTAACAATAGTGTTAAGACGCTAGCAGTAATACCGAAAAGCACCATTAAGGAGGAGGGTAAGATGCTGCCAGGAAACATTTTTCAGGAAATACCCCATGATATTCCTCAGGAACTTTTTGAAGTTATTCTTGATAAACCCGGGGTTTCTATTGAGCGGATTATTTCCAAGGGGCATACGACACCGAAGGGATCATGGTACGATCAAGATTATGATGAGTGGGTTTTGCTTTTGCAGGGAGAGGCACGTGTCATGTTTCATGGGGAAAGTGAGCCATATGCACTGGCCATTGGTGACTACCTGTATATTCCTGCAGGGGTCAAACATCGGGTAGAGTGGACATCTCAAACGACTGAAACCTTATGGCTTGCTATTCATCTGACGATCGATAAAGTTAATGATCAATCATTGTTGTGAGTGTGTGCTACAAAATAAAAGGGGATTATAAAAGATTAAGTGACAGGCACCCGAGGCTTGCGATGTTGCTGGGGTGTCAGTGCTGCTCGACCTTTTTCGATCCACAGACCACATTCTTGGTTTAAATTAGCCACTGTTGCTATCTCTACCAGCGCTAAGTCGTCCTCACTTAAACGGCCTAACCAGCGGCCATTTCGTCCTTTATTAATTAAACTTTCAGCACCATTGGCAAAAATATGTTCTGCTTCGGGGATAATGAATCGCGCATTTTTTTTCATAACACTGAAAGTACATCGTTGGGCGACATGAGCAACTTTTTTAAGGTCAGTATCAATAAAGCGTGCAAGGACATTAATTTCTTGCGCTAAATTAGCCAGTAAATCGTTATAATGGACGAAAAGAATATTCTCTAAATGACGGTAATTCCACCAACTTTGCGTATGATACATATTTCCCCAAAAGGGATAGCCCTCGTGCTGCCAGGGAAAAGCACCTTTTGTTAGCCATTGTTGCCAAAAGGTACTCAGGCTGGCCGGTGGAGAGGGTAGGGGTTGATAAGTTGAAGGTATGGATTCGTTAATCAGCTGTAAAAAGCTTGGGCTAATTGTTGTGTAATAATCCCACAGTGACAAGCATACATCTCTTGGATCTCGTGCAAGTACAATGTATTTAACTTGAGGAAAATAAGGAATACCATCAAGCGGAAGGTGAGATTTAAGAACACGGCGTTCAGGCTTTGCTAAGTAATTTTTTAGCGAATCTGGTGCATTACCTCGATAGTCAATCCAGGACAGGAATAGTGGACTTTTTAAGTTATTGTTTTGATGGTAATTAACAAGATTTTTAAGGATATATTGCAACCATATACTTCCTGATTTGTAAGATGAACAGACGATAATATCGTCGTCTTTAGGCGTGTAAAACTCCCAACGTGAGCTATCAAGGAGGTGGTTATGATAGGAATGAAGAACTCTAGGTTGCAATGGCATGAGTAAAGTCCTTTTATACGCCACGCTTTTTTATTGATATTTAATAATATAGCATTTCATTTTTTTCTGTTCGAATAAAAAACCCGGCAAAAGCCGGGCAATAAAAAAATATAATAAATGTAATATTATTGACACTGATTATTTACAGCACAACCGTGTAAAGTATTCACAAAATTGTAATTATTGGTGGAATCCCAGTTAACATCCCAGGTCATCAGACCACGAAAGCCGGGGTGGGTTTGTTGGGGTTTGTAATTGCCACAAGACTGGCCCGTACGTAAGCAGCGAAGGGCGGCTTTAACTGTAGCGGGTGCGGTATACCCCCCAGCAGGCGCGGCACTTTGGGTTGATGGCAAACCAATAACAACCTGACTGGCTTTAAGTCCCGTATAGTTTACGCCAGTACTACCAATTTCAAAGCCTTTAATCACTGCTTCAGAAAGCGCAACTAAAAAGTCTTGCGTACCTTGCTGATAAGGCTTTTTATCTAACCCTAACATTGAACCGGAGTTGTAATACTGCATATGTACCCAGCTAATGTCGTTTTTCAACGCATTGAAAATAGGTAGATAGTTACCAAAGGCATTACCCCACGCGGACAGCCCACCCACCACATTGGCCGTTTCTGGCGCAAAGGTCATTAAAAATGAGTCCCCATAGTGTTTTTTCAAACGCTTTAGGGCATTAATCATTCTTAATACGCTACCCGTTGGCTTATCAGGCTTACCAGATGCTAGCAGCCCATGTTCAGTATCTATGTCTATACCGTTAAAGCCATAGCGGTCAAAAATAGTGATTAATGAATTTACAAAATTATCTTCCTGCTGTTGGTTATCCAAGTGCAGTAAGGCATTTTGGCCACCAATGGAGAGCAGAACTTTTTTGCCTTTGGCCTGTGCTGCTTTGATATCGGCAGGAGTGGGTTTATCACTTAACACCACTGAGCCATCACTGCTGATACTTGGAAATGCAACAATTAGTACATTGTATTTATCATTTACTTGGCTCATGGGTACATACTTATTGCTGTTCCAATTTTCCCAGTAACCCACAAACACATTACCTGTCAAAGGCTTTCCATCACCTGGCTTGTCTCCATCGCCTGGTTTATCGCCATCACCTGGGGGTAATGGTGGTTTTGGTGGTTGAGGTGTATCACCGTCACCAGGTGGTACGGGAGGTTGGGGTGGTTTTGGAGTATCACCATCATCTCCTGGTGGCGTGGGTGGTGTTGGAATATCATTCCCATCGTCAGGCGTATCACCATCGGGTGGTACAGGTGGTTGAGGAGGGGTGGGGATATCGCCATCACCTGGTGTCGTTTTGCTGTTTAGGCCATTATGCAAACTACGGAGTAGAGTCCCTTCCTGATCATCTTGCCCCAGATGCCAAAACATCACACCACCTAGTTTTTCCTGCTTAATGTATTGGGTTTTAACAGTTAATGACTCAGCATCATCATAGGTCACAAATAGATCATGTTTTGCATTGTACAGCCAAGGTGCTTTAGCTTCAGGGTGGTAGAAACGCTGGTATCCATAGTCTCCTGCAAGCATCTTTTTGATATCGGCATAGGTAGCGATCCGTGGTTCTTTCCTCTCGACACATTTATCGCAGCCTACAAGCCAGGTAGGATCACCTTGGTAGGGATCACCACCAGGTGTATTAAATGACTGATAAAGGCCGTGGTTGGCTTTACCTACTTCTTTAAAGGCTCGACCATAGAAAGGCACACCCATTACGATTTTTTCGCGAGGAACATTCATAATCAGGTGTTGTTTTACTGCGGCATCAGCTGTTAGCGCAAAGGGGCTGGGGAACAGCTTCTTGATTTCTTCCCAGGTTTTTGGAGGGTTAAACTGAACTTCACGCAATGCATTGTAATACTTGGGCTCATCTTGACTTCCGTATAAATGGGCATGGAAGTTAGTTTTGGTTACACCTTGCCAAGGGCCATTGAAGTCGTAGGTCATTAAATTCATAAAATCTAATGGGGCAACGACTTTATCAAGCTGAGCGTAGTAACGTGACAAGAAGAATGCCCCACCTGCACCCGCAATCGTCAGGTGATAATCTGCGGAGTCTTGTTGCTCTTGAACGTTTATTTGTTTACGAAACTCACTGAGTAGTGAAATAAAATTATTGGCATCAGATTTACGGGGATACTCCCAGTCTAAGTCAATACCATCAAATTGATGTTGTTTCATCAACTTGATGCAAGAACTCGTCATGGTTTTCCGTGCAGCATCTGTTGCTGCTGCATCTCTGAAACGGTTTGCGGTTGGACTCGCATCATTGGAAAATGCCCAACCACCGACGGAAAACATCAGCTTTAACTTTGGATTATATTGTTTTAAGGTATTTAACTGCTTAAATACTTCTGCCGCCTTATCTTTATCAGTTCCAGCCAATAAATCGCACTGGCCTTGCTGATTAATCCCAATAAAAGCAAAGTTTATATGCGTCAACATACGTGCTTTTTCAGGGGAAATATTACTGATAGGGAAATCAACACTGGGGTACTTGTTAATCTCATCAGGCCCTAACATATAATAACCAACAACCTTATATTGGCTACCATCACCGGGCGTGGGTGGATTGGAGTTATCACCATCATCATCGCCATCACCAGGAGGGATTGGCGGCTCTTGACCATCGTCACCATCATCTGGATCATCCGGGGTGTCGTTTAGTCGCTCCCAAGGTCCCCACTGGTCTTTGCCTGGTTCATCCCCACGTGTCCACCACTTAGCTTGATAAAGTACATTCTGGTAACTGGCCTGGTCGCCTTTGACATATACTTTGTCAGCTTGCCAAGATTGAGCGTTTCCAGGCTTGTCGTCACCAGGTTTGCCATTATCGCCTGGCTTATCACCATTGCCAGGTTTATCCGTATCAGGTTTGTCACCATCACCAGGTTTTGAAGGAGGGGTAGGGTTATCGTTACCTTGTACCTGTTTCCATGGTCCCCATTGATCTTTACCGGGCTCATCACCGCGGGTCCACCACTTGGCTTCATAGGTTTTGCTTTGGTAGGTTATCCGATTACCTTTGGTATAGACTTGATCAGCTTGCCAGGTATTTGCTGGAGGGACAGGTTGGTCGCCATCATCCCCAGGAGGTGGTGGAGGTGGGATATCACCGTCACCAGGATCACCTGGAGGTGGGGGCGGGGGTGGAAGATCATCATCACCATCGCTAGGTGGTGTGGGTTGGTCACCATCATCTGGTGGGGTTGGTGGTTCTGGT
>NZ_JAGSOY010000112.1 GCF_018837975.1 Zooshikella harenae
GTTGGATGGCCATTAGCATTGATAGGAGCTGCAGTTATACAGTTTTTACTTATTACTGTTGGAATAACTGATGTAGCGAGTACTGGTATAAACAGCTTATTAATGGCGGGAATTCCCGTTTTGATAACACAACTAATACTGCAATGGGTAGAGGCACGTAAGCCTCGAAATGTTTTTGTTTTTATATTTATTGTGTCATTTATCCCTGCGTTATTATCAACGTTTGTTGTGTTAGTTTTAGCACTACTTTTGATGATTTGGGCGGGTAATCAGTTACCTTTTGGTGTTGGTTGGGAGCTTTTAGCTTTTGCACCATTAGTTATGTTACCTGAAGCGTTTATTAATGGCATGATAATTTCTGGATTGGTCGTGTATTATCCGCAATGGGTAATAACATTTAATGAAAAGCGTTATTATCACCAATAACGCTATAATAAACCGCTCTAAAATTACTCGGGAACAGGACGTTTTTGGAGTTTACGTTGTAAAGTTCGGCGGTGCATACCTAACTGGCGAGCAGTGGCCGAAATATTACCTTGATTAGTTGTAAGTACCTGTTGAATGTGCTCCCACTCAAGTCGGTCTACAGACATCGGGCGCTCTTGTACGGATTGTTCTGGATTGGCTGCTTTGCACAATAATGCCGATATGATTTCATCAGCATTTGCTGGCTTGCAAAGATAGTTGCTAGCACCAAGCTTTATGGCCTCAACAGCTGTTGCAATACTTGCGTAACCAGTCAAAATGACGATCTTCATTTCTGGATTACATACTCTTAGAGATTCAATGAGGGTAAGCCCTGAAGGTCCCTCCATTTTTAAGTCAACGACAGCAAAATCAGGCCTGTGTTTGAGCAGTAATGATTCTGCTTTAGGTACATTGTTAGCAGTTAAAACATCAAACCCTCGTTTACGCATAGCACGAGCAAGTACCTGTAAAAATGTAAAATCATCGTCAACTAATAACATCTTAGGTGGGGTTTCATTTGTTAACATGTTGACCTCAAAATCACTCTGGCTTATCTCCCTCTTTTGCAAGGGAGTATGCTCATTGTTCACTTCTTTATTTTATAGGGTATTGACTAATTATCAGGAATTAGTGGTAGGCGTATATCAGTCAATGTGCCACCACTTGGGACATTAAATAAATGAACAGTCCCTCCTAAGCGGCTAATTGTAGCTTTACTCAGGGATAAGCCTAAACCCAACCCTGTTGATTTTGTCGAGATAAATGGCTTGCCCAGCTGTTCAGCAATTTCTAGCGATATTCCTGGTCCATTATCGAAAAGCTGGATGCTAACCATTTGCTCAGTTTTGCATATTTGAATGTTGACTTTAGATGCACCTGCTTGTTGTGCATTATCTATCAAATTCAAAAAAGCTTGGTATAGCGCTAGGTCACATTCTATTTGGTTTTCTTCTATGGCATTAATGAATTGTACGGAAATTGGGAATGAGGGTTTTAGCAGCTGGTATTGATCAATGAGATGCTGACAAAAATCCGAAAGGCTAACGATGTTTTTTTGTTGGCTTGCTTCAGCAGCATTTACAAGGTTTTTAAGTAGGCTTCGACAATGGCCTACTTGCTGCTCTAAGCACAGTAGGTCATGATGAAGCTCTGTGTTTTGTGTATGTTCATTCAGTAACTCATGAAGAAGTACAGATATTGTCGATAGTGGTGTACCAAACTCATGAGCTGTTCCTGCTGCAAATGTGGCTACAGTCATTAGCTGTTCATTATGTAGGTCTTCTTCTCTCTTCTGGCTAAGCATTTCATGCTGGAGCACTACTGTCTTTGACATTTTTACAATGAAGTATGTGACAAGTAAGGCACTAAACATAAAATTTATCCACATACCGGCAATGTGAAGATTGACCATACTGACCTGACCTTTTTCCATAAAAGGAACAGGAATAGCTATAGGCAATGGTTGGTAAAAGAATAAGAGCCCACTATAAGCAGCAATGCTGATGATTGTAACTGTCCATGTATAGAGCCAAGGTAAAATGGCTGATGAAATAATAATGGGTATCAAATAATAAAAAACAAAAGGGTTACTGGCTCCACCGCTAAAGTACAGCAGAATAGAAAAGCTGATGACGTCAAAGAGTAGTTGAGCAAAAAATTCTCGCTCAGTAACAGGTAGTTGCTGGTAAGTACGAACCCACGTGAGCAATGTGACAATGGATACAATCAGCATTGTTGAGCCTAACGTCCCCCCATCGAGAATGACTTTGGCCCAGAGCATATATGCTAAAGAAATACTTTGACCACACAGCGCCAGAAATCGGATAAAGCAGAGACGACGAAGGTTTTGTCTGGATGGTGAAAATGAGAAAGGCTTATCAAACATAGGCTCATCAGTATTGTAAGTTGAGTTTGTTTGATTATTGTGCGGCAAAAAAAAAAGGCAGGCTAATTTAATTTGCCTGCCAATAGAACCTTATGAGCATGTAAACCAGGGGTGAACGATTATCGCCAAAACCGCTCACTGATCACAACCCTATATAAATCGCCTAGCACAGAGTTGTGAGGGTTTAACAACATGTGAACGAGGCTAATGTTACATGGCTGAAGCAACAATGTGTATGCGACACAGTGTCGCACCAAAGAATGGCTAGTTTGTGGGTTGCTCTGAAGCATTATTAAGCATGTTGTTTGGCTAGCGAGAGTAGTGCGCTGAAGAAGACTCATCAGCAAAATTGGTGCTGCTGTTGAAGAAATATACAGACAAACATTTATGATCTAACCTAAATAGGCAGGCAACATAAGCAACCATGTTTGTGAATGATGCTATAGCCAGTAGTAATAGCAGGTTATTATGTTGTCTGCGTTCTTTAGCTCTGCCTGTTTTTCTATCTTTATTTTACTCTTAGTCACCCGTTCTTAAAGAAAAAATATGTGCTTGCCTCTTCTTATGAGGGGGCAGATGTTTCATTGCAGTTTTTATTGTAACATTTGTTTTTTTTAACATGCATATACCCATAGTGACGACTGTAAATGACGTATAAAGTTCGCACACCTTTATTTCCGCTTTATCACAATGTGCGCTCGCTAATGGGAGCGATTATTGGTGTAGAAAAAAGACGCGTCGTACAGCTTAATAACGCGATTAAAGAACAAACAGGAAGCCCACAACGTACTGTTGATTGGGGGGATCCGGATAGTTGGATTGTCGATCTATTAACAGGTGATGCGGCAGGGCTAGCTCTGAGGGTTTGGCATTTTGGCGATCCACCCTTAAATCCAAGACATATGTATGGTGCTTATCTATTTATCAATAATTATGGATTACTCAAACCTGATCTGGATGGTAAATATCAAATAACAGCCAAAGGGGACGCTTTTTTAGCAGAGCAGCCAGATATTCTTCAGGAATTAGATAGTGCTGAAGGGCTGTTGTATATTCTTGAGTTATTATCTGTTAAAGAAAAAGCTAAAACCAGTGAGTTACTGACAGACTGGCATATCTATTTACAGCAAGTGTCGAAAAATAACACTCAAAGTACAGCAAAAGATGCACTACGGCGTCGGTTGCAAAATTTAGTTGAACGAAAACTAATTGGCCGAGCAGGTAATTATTATCATATTGTAAAGCAGGGGCGTGATTGGTTATCTAACAGTCTGCCTGCACAACAGGATGAGCCGACTCGTGAAGTGCTTGCCGCTTTAAATGCATATAATGTAAAACAAAAAGAAGCATTGCATCATGCACTGTGCCAGATGACCCCTCTGCAATTTGAACGGTTAATTGCAGAGCTGCTGGAGGTAATGGGTTATCAGGACGTTGAAGTAACAAAACCTTCTGGTGATTTAGGTGTTGATGTTGTTGCTAATGTACAAGTGGGTATTACAACAGTCCGAGAAGTAGTTCAAGTGAAGCGTATGGCACATACAACACTGACTCGGCCATTTATAGATCAGCTACGAGGTGCATTGCCTTACCATAAGGCAATACGAGGCACACTAATCACCCTTGGTCGGTTTGCAAAAAGCTGTGCTGAAGCTGCACTGTTTCCTGGCGCTTCACCAATCACACTTATAGATGGTGAGCGATTAATAGCGTTGCTAATTGCTCATGAAGTTGGGATCCGAAAACGTAGTATTGAAATGCTTGAAGTGGATTTTACATTCGCAGTGGAGCATGAAGAATACAAGATTCAGCAGTACGAGTTTGCAGACTGATTTTCTAGTAGCACATGAATTATTAAATAGTCATGTACCTTCAGTTGAAGAAGGCACACAATTAACGTCTTATAGTGATAGTGGAGAAAAGCGCCTAGCATTATCGAATGTATTGCCAGTTAACTTTGCATTCTCACTCAATTAAGGATTACATGGGAGTGTTCACTAACTCAAAGCTACGAGGTCCCATGATAGTTATATCAGTCCACTTAATGATGCCCGCATTTTTAGCAAAGTAAATGCTGCCTAATCCCGCATCATAGCAACGGTGTGGACCAGAGAAAAAGCTAATTTCTGTCACATCAGTAAATGTGCCTGCTGCGGTAGACATTTTCTTATGGTGTTGCTTTATGACGGTTCCTGCAGCACAGAGTGATCCACTATAACTGTTGGTTGAACCAACTTCTTGTGAAAAGTCCACATAAAGTTTAGCTTTTTGGTTTTCTTCATCCCAGACATAAAGCTTGCCATCTTGTTCAGGACGAAGCCAGACTTTTCCTAATCCTGGAAAACCATTATATAGATACCAACCATCAGCTTCACGCTCTATAGAAGCGCTAGAATGCTGTCCTGTATAGGATAAATCAACATATTCCATTTTTTTACCAGCAAAAGCAGGTAGATAATTATCTGCTTGGCTTAAAGCAGGTGTTAAGAGAGTAGCAAGAATAATAGGCGTTAGTCTGATTGATTTAATCATTATATCCCCCAAATTGTAATCCATTATTTATGGTCGCCGCATAACTATACGACATATGTTTTATTATAATTTGATTTGTGTCAAATTGTAATAGTGTAATAGTCGCCGTAAAAGTGTGGTTATAGGTCTAATTGTGTGCTTAAACAACGATATGCTTAATAAGGTGATATTTATTAACTGAAGTAACTCAGATACCTTGAGCTGATAAAGCCCAAGGTGTTTTGATAATGAACGGTATTAATTGCATCTAAAGTTAATTCTGCTTACTGAAATATAATCAGGTGTTAGTTGTTTGTGATTTTTTGTTATTACCTGAAAAGCTAATTTATCATTTACATCATTAAGCATTGAAACATCAATCCTAGCTACAAAAGCAAATGTAGCATTTGGCTCTATTTCGATATCAATGGGTCCATACTGGAAGTCAAAAGGCGGTTTTTCTCTATCTGGGATTGACCATATATTAGGTTTTATGTCATTCGAAAAAACCAGATTACTGCCTGATATGTTAGTAAAAATTATTTGCACAGAGATCCTTTCTACATCCTTAAATACATCAGTTGTAAACCAGTGTTCATCATTATTAAGCGTCGTAGGGCAAAGTGGGTCGGGAGATGGGTCAGAAGGTAGTGGCTCTGATGAAAAGCTACCATCAGCCTGACCCGTATAGACAAGAATTAACTTACTGCCTCTTGGTGAGAGTAAAATAAGTACCTTATCTGCAAGTCCATCGCTTGTTACATCTGCAAATGATTGGTGGCTATTAGCTACGTTAAACCCAGTAACTTTAGGAATATGAGTGATGCCTTCTTTGGCAAAATAACCTGTGCCTGTACCTAAGTAGGTAACTGATATACCTTTTTTTTGATTGTAACTAAATCATTAGCAGTATCACCATTTACATCAGTCAACAAGAAGTCATCTGGGGGGCTGGTTTATCTAATAAAGATAATGTGTTCGTTTGAGCCCATGAGAGAGGAATTGTTAAAAAAATAAGTAAAACAATTTGCGGTATATAGAGTGATAAAATTTTCATTTGTTATCCTTAACAGTAAATTTCATTGTAAATATATACCTATAGCGAAATATTTTATTAATAGGTGACTGTGGCGGAAGTTAAATGCTCCCGCATTAACTGCAATTCCAACACCGTTGTTGGTCAAGAACGCAGACAAGAAACCCTTTGTGTCCTAGCGATATAAAATTGATTCGCGAGGTATACGTAGTTAATAACCACAAAAGTAGTCTTCTTTTTAACAGCTGAACTACTGGCTAAATAATAACACGAGATATTAGATTGATTATGTAGAATTTTACTCTAAGAAATATACTGATTATTAACTATGTAAATAAAATTTTGAGTTTATCGGGTTGGCGTGTTTTTGTATTTAACTATTTGTTTTTAGTTAATAGTTGCTGATTATTATGGCATGTTATTTTATGGGGCAGGTTTGAGATGGTTTAAATTATTACAGAGATTTTTGACAATTATTATGAAGAATTAGTGGTTTAGTTTAGAGTATATTAATCAAGGGAGTAAGTTATATGTTAGGTGCCAGATAGAAAGGATTCTTGTTTGAAATTGGGTATTCATAGCCCATTTTATTTTTGTGGCATTTGTATAGCTGTACTTCAGGGTATTATGTAATAGGAACAATAAATAGGATGGTTACTGTTTCCCATAGGCACTTGAATGAAAGACCGTTATAATGGTCGGCTTTATGATGCTCTTGCATCTTGACTTAAGAGCGGCTGAGTACCAAACAGCGTCCAACGTGAAGATTTAATTATGTCGAACACACAGTTTGTTGATGAAGTAAAGCGCAGAAGAACTTTTGCAATTATTTCTCACCCTGATGCCGGTAAAACAACCATTACAGAAAAACTACTGCTGTTTGGAAATGCAATCCAGCTGGCAGGGACGGTGAAAGGTAAGAAAGGCTCCCGAATGGCAACCTCTGACTGGATGAGTATGGAGCAGCAGCGGGGAATCTCTATTACCACATCGGTTATGCAGTTCCCATACCATGATCGAGTTGTAAACCTACTAGATACCCCTGGACACGAAGACTTCTCGGAAGATACCTATCGCACGTTGACTGCAGTAGACTCCGTGTTGATGGTTATTGATGGCGCCAAAGGGGTTGAGGATAGAACCATAAAGCTGATGGATGTCTGTCGGTTACGTGATACCCCTATTTTTACCTTCATCAATAAAATGGATCGTGAAGTACGTGAGCAAATTGAGGTGCTTGATGAAATTGAAAGCGTACTGAAGATTCAATGTGCTCCGATAACCTGGCCAATAGGCATGGGGAAAAACTTCAAAGGTGTGTACAACCTGTATACAGATACAATCCACGTATATACGTCTGGACAGGGGCATCGAATTCCAGATGATATCCAAATCAAAGGTTTGGAAAGTGATGAAGCAAAAGTTGTGCTAGGAGACCTGTTGGATGATCTGATTGATGAAATTGAGCTGGTTAAGGGTGCAAGCCATGAGTTTGACTTGGATGCATATTTAGCAGGAAAACTGACGCCAGTGTTTTTTGGTACGGCATTGGCGAACTTTGGTGTAAGAGAAATGCTCGATGACTTTGTTGAGTGGGCACCTGCGCCACAACCACGGTCAACAAATGTGGAAGAAGTTGATCCATACTCTGATACGTTTTCTGGCTTTGTTTTTAAAATCCAGGCCAATATGGACCCTAAGCATCGCGACAGAATTGCTTTTATGCGGGTTTGCGCTGGTAAATACACGAAAGGGATGAAGATGCGCCATGTGCGTATTGGTAAAGACATAAAAATCTCCGATGCGGTGACATTTTTGGCGGGTGATCGTGAGAACGTAGAAGAAGCAATTTCAGGTGATATTATTGGATTGCACAATCATGGGACTATTCAGATTGGTGATACGTTTACTGTAGGTGATCATTGCAAATATACTGGCATACCACACTTTGCACCTGAGTTGTTTAAACGAGTTCGACTTAAAGATCCACTTAAGTTGAAACAGTTACAAAAAGGTTTACAACAGCTATCAGAGGAAGGTGCTACACAACTTTTTATGCCTCTGAATAATAATGATCTTATTCTTGGGGCGGTAGGTGTTTTGCAGTTTGAAGTTGTTGCCCATCGTCTTCGGGAAGAATACAAAGTAGAATGTATTTATGAGCCCGTTAATGTAAATACAGCACGTTGGGTAGAATGTGATGATCCGAAAAAACTGGAAGAGTTTAAACGGAAAGCAGCAGATAACTTATCGATTGATGGCGGTGGTTTCTTAACGTATTTAGCGCCAACACGCGTTAATTTATCTTTAACGGAAGAGCGTTGGCCTGACGTGCGTTTTAGAACGACAAGAGAACACTAAAATATACTCTCACGAATCATTTTATACCCCTAGAGCACAAGGGGGGGGATTGTCGGCGTTTGACCACCATGGAAGGTGGGAACGCCGCTTATTAATGAAGGTGTATTTAACTGTCTCCACCCCAGTCTCTATTGAACGAGTGACTGGGGTTAGAAAATAAAATGAAAAACGAGAGAAGGAATTAAAGGTTACTTAGTAAAGGTTTTAATTATTTCGTCTATTTTTCCATCTTTTTTTAGTTTTTCAAGTTGTGTATGATATTTCCCTTTAAAATCGTTTAGAAATTTAAACTTTTCTGAATTTTTAGTAAAACCAAGATAGCCAAAGTTTCCACTTACTGTGGCTCCTCGTTTAACACCACTACCTGAGTATTTTCCTGCTTTTTTCAGATTGCCCAACTCCCACTCAACAGATAATGCATCATTGATATAACAATCAATACGTTTATTAATAAGCTTAAGCAGGTTTTTTGAATTGCCTTTAGTTTCACTGAGCTTGATTTTACCTTCATAAACAGCTTGCTTAAATTTATCACCACCAATTTCAAAGCCAGAATTTCGCCCAATATTTAAACCATAGTAATCTTCAGGCCAAATTGGTTTAGGTTTGCTT
>NZ_JAGSOY010000113.1 GCF_018837975.1 Zooshikella harenae
GGCCACTGATGGAGATGGTGCTACCAGTAATACGGCTACTGTTACTCTCAACCTAGCCAATGCAGCACCTGTCGTAAGTAATTTAGATGGCGACAGCCAAAGCATTACGCCAAACATTTCAAATACTACGTTTCTAGATCAAGGCACTGCAGCTACGGTCACAGATGATGCACCTAATTTTAATACCGGTAGTCTCACAGCAACCTTTACTGCAGGTAGTGACAGTACTGAAGATGTTTTAAGTATAAATAATCAAGGCTCGGGAGCAGGTCAGATTGGCGTCACAGGTAGCAATGTCACCTATGGTGGTACCACAATTGGTACATTTACAGGCGGTACCAATAATACCCCTTTAGTTATTACATTTAATGCAAATGCTACCCCTGCTGCCGTTACCGCACTTACACAACAATTACAGTACACCAATACAGACACAACGGATCCAACGGCTGGCACAAGAAGTATCGATATTAGTGTTACTGATAATCAAGGCACAACAAGTAACACTTCAACTGTCACCATTACAGTCAATAACATCAACCCTACTATTAATAATTTAACTGAAGTTATTAATGTGAATCCTGGTGACCCAACTACATTTCCTCTCGATGGTGGTACACCAGCTACTATTGTTGACCCAACCAGCACTGATTTTAACACAGGTACACTGACCGCAACGTTTGTCAGTGGATTAGTACCTGGAGAAGATGATGTAACAGTGAATAACCAAGGCAATGGTCCTGGTGAAATAGGAGTAAGCGGCTCCACCGTTAGCTATGGTGGAACGCCTATTGGAACCTTTACAGGTGGCACAAATGGCGTGCCTCTACAATTTAATTTTAATAGCAATGCGAACCCAACAAATGTCTCAGCATTACTCCAACAAATTACCTATGTTAATCAAAACCCAGATAACCCCACTGTAGGTACTCGAATCATTCATGTAGTTGCTACAGATGGAGATGGCGGAACCAGTAATGTTGCAGAAATTCGCATTGATATAAATGGAGCCACACCCACTATACCGACTCATCCTACAACACCTGGTGTGAATGGTGAAAGTAGTGGAGAAGAACCTGAAGCTAAACCCAGGTTAAAACCTCACCCAACATCATCTCCAATTACATCAACATTATCGCCAGAACTCACACCACCCAGTTTATTATCCAGTCCATTACCTGAATCATTAAAACCAGCATCTACGGTATCGATTGATGGAAAAGCGATTTACCATCCGTTACCTCACCATAATTATGATGCTGAGCGAATTCAACATATGATTTTTGGCCTCACCAATCATGACCGCGGTGATGTTGCCAATGCCATGACAACTAAAGTACTTGGCGAACCAGAAGCCAATATCCTTGATTTAATTTTTGTAGAAGTGGAAAAAGTACACGACAGCTGGGCAGGTTATATTGACCACTCTGTGCAAATAAATGGACAAGCCGTAACAGGTTACGGTGGTTGCGTTATGGAAGCTCCAAGCCATGCAAATTTCACTCTGGATGCTCAACGTGGTGTTTTTAACCTGAATCTTTCCAGTGGCGAATCCGCAAAAGTTCATCTCGAAGTTTATTTAGCTAATGGGGAAACCATTGAGCAAAATGTTCTTATCGATGGTTCGACGGGTTCAGTTTCTTCAACAGAGTCAAGTTCAATTAATTGTAAGCCTAATGCACAAGCGGCTATCGACCCATTTATTAATCACAGTGCTTTTAATAACCAGTTAAACAGACTAGTTTCGATGCATTATGAGCATTAATAAAACAACTTTAAGGGTGCCCTTTATACCATTTATTAAAGATAACAAAATAAATATCTCTGTTTACAAAAAAATTAAACTATTTGTTACTTTAGCCCATCACCAAGGGGCTATGAACTGGAGTGGAACAGCATGTTGAAAAGCAAGAAAATAGTTCGATTGCAGCTTTCAAGTTTATTTATTGCCATAGCAGGCTGCAGTATTCAGCCCGTACCATTTACCGAACAGGAACATTCTGCACGGATTAAAAAAGATCAACATGCCCTCGCCATTCAACAAATTGAAATTAATGGCGTGTTAACGCTAGAAGATGCCCTTCAGCGAGCGTTAAAATATAACCTTGATAAGCGTGTTGCTATGATGGAAGGAATGCTTGCGTCCAAAGAAATGGAAGCCGCTAAATACGAAATGCTACCAGATTTACTGACCAAAGCTGGATTTAATCATCGCACTAACATTGATGGGTCTTCTAGTCGATCAATTGATACCGGGCAGGAAACTCTAGAGCCTTCAACATCCACACAACGTGATGTAGGAGAAGCCAGCCTAGAGCTAAGCTGGAATGTGTTGGACTTTGGTTTATCCTACATCCGTGCCAAACAACAGGCTGACCGTTATTTACTGGCCAAAGAACAAATTCGTAAAATGTCTCAGCAAATCTTGCTGGATGTGCGCGCAGCTTATTGGCGTGCAGTCGCCCAACAACGCATTATGGATTATATAGAGCCTATTTTAGCAAAAGCAGAAAAAGCCTACGACAATACTGAACAAATTCGTAAAAAACGTTTGCAATCACCTTATAAAACACTTGTCTACCAACGTGATTTATTAACAATTATTCGTGAATTACATATTCTCAGAAAAAATATTCTCCATGCAAAAGCAGAACTGGCCAAACTTATTAATGTTTCGCCAAGCGCTAAATTTCGCGTAGCGGCGCCAAACCCTGAAGATCTTTCTATCCCTGCCATGGCAATGTCAATTGAACAACTGGAGCAACATGGTATTCGTTACCGTCCAGAGCTAATTGGTGAGGCATATAAAGAACGCATATCTGCCGATGAAGCCAAAGCCGCTTTACTTGAATTACTTCCTTCTCTTAAATTAAGAGCAGGAGGTTATTACAATAGTAATGATTTTCTGGTCAATCAAAACTGGGGGAATCTTGGTCTCGATTTAAGCTATAATCTCATGGGTTTATTTGCCGGTAATAAACGCAAAGAGTCTGCAGAACTCGCAGTTGAAGTGAGTAAAGTTAGAAGACTCGCAATGCATATGTCAGTTCTGGCACAAGTTCATGTGTCTTGGCAAAGCTATCAACAAGCCATTAAAGAATTTGAAAATGCACAACAATTCGACCATGTTGAACTACGCATTGTAAAACATTTACGAGCCAATGCTCAAAAGGCTAAAATTGGTGATAATGAAGTACTCCGTGCAGAACTTAATTACCTACTTGGACAACTAAGACGCGACCTGAGTTATGCCGATGTCCAGTATGCTTATGGCCAATTATTACTTGCTGCAGGAATGGAACCACTTGAAAACACGCCAGAATTAACCAAAGCCAGCATTAACAAGCAAAGCGACCAGCTTATTACACAAATTTATTACTGACTTAACTTTATCGAGCAGAATGTTGGTGTTAAAACAAAAAATGGAAATGAAAGTTGATATATTAAAGCCACTTATTAATAAATCAATATTTACGTTATTAATGAGTGTAATCACTACGGCCAGCTATGCAGCTGATAGCTCACTGCGCGGCATAGTTCAGGCTAAGCAGCGTTCTATTTTATCAGCGCTAGTTGCAGGAAAAATAACCCAATTACCTCTTCAAGCAGGCCAAACGTTTAAACAAGGTGACTTACTAATGGCACTGGACTGCCGTCATTACCAAGCGGCTCATAAAGGGGCTAATGCTGAATGGCGCGTCAAACAAAAAGCCTTTACTAATAACCAATCACTTCAACAGTACAATGCCATTGGAAAGCTTGAGGTTGAGCTTGCACGCAGTGAAAGAGATGTAGCCGAAAGCAAAGCGACACAAACCAAAATTACAGTTGAAGGCTGTAAAATTAAAGCACCTTATGCAGGTACGGTTGTAAAAACATTTACCCAACCTTATCAGACGATTAATGTAGGTGACCCAGTCATAGAAATTATTGATAATAAAAATTTATCTGTTGAGATGATCCTACCTTATCAACATTATTTTGCTACTCACCCTGGTGATAAGATTAACTTTATTATTGATGGACAACCCAATACAACCTCATTAACAATCACCCGACTCGCCCCCGTCATTGACACCGTCAGTAATACTTTCCGTGCTTATGCTGACTTTACTAATTTACCGGCATCCCAGCCTGTTTCTCCAGGTATGACAGGGATCATAATATTGAACAATAAACCTCATACAACGACCTCTCAATTACAGCCATAGCAATGAATGCTTCAATACACGCACACCTAAAAGATACCCCGCCCCCTCGTACACTACCTGTTATTTCGTGTTATCACCAATTTATAAGCACACTCTATGAACAACAGTCCAAAGAAACTATAGCTTCTCAAGTTACCTGCCCACCAAATCAATTGTTAAACTATGACCTTATCTTATTTATCGGTTATAAAAATAAACAAGTTTTTGTCTATGGTGTAAGTCATAGTCACCATATTAATCAAAAAGCACCACTCATACACGCTGCAAGAAAATTAATACAAGCTGAATTAATGAGTAATAAGCATTCAACATACTCAATTGACCAAGTTTCAGATCAGTCATTACAAGCAACATTTAAAAAATCCGGCTTAAACCAATTTTATTGGTCTCCTTTTAATAGCCAGAACAAGTGTTATGGAGGTCTACTTTATTGCCGGAACTCACCCTGGTGTCGCTCAGATGAGGAAATGATTCAGCTATTAAACTACCACTATCTTTTTCTTGTAGAGCAACATCATTTTGGTAGTTTAAAAACCTCTGACACTAGCAAAAAAAGAACTATAAAATATCTCAGTATATGTACAACACTCATATTACTTATGATATTGCCTATTCGTTTATCAGTGTTAGCCCCAGCTGAGATTGTTCCACAAACACCAATCCCCATTACCTCCCCCTTAACAGGAATAATTAGTAAAGTCTTAGTAAAACCAAACCAACTAGTTACGCAAGGTGATATTCTTTATCAATATGAACCCGTTGAATTAAAAAATAACTATCAAATAAAATTAGAACAACTACAAGTTGCAGAATCACGCTATAAAACAGCATTACAAAATACCCTTGTGCAATATAATAACCAAGCTTTTGCACAACAGCAGGCTGAATATGAATTAGCAAAAGCTCAATTAAACCTAGCCAAAGAGCAGCTGGCATTTACCCATGTTACAGCACCTAAAGATGGAGTCATACTCTTTGGAGATACTCAAGCACTTATTGGCAAACCAGTGACTATGGGTGAACGCATTATGTATTTAAGTGACCCAAATGACACTGAGCTTTCTATATCACTCGGCGTACAAAACTTTACTCCGTTAAAAAAAGGCAACGAAGTACTTTTCTTTCGTAATGCAGAAGCAACAACGCCCATTTCTGCAAAATTGACCTCAATCAGCTATTTCCCCGATGTAAAACCAGGAGTAGGTTTAAATTACCCACTTCGAGCACAATTAACCATTAACAATAATGAATTTAAAAATGAGCAAGTTCGCATAGGCCTACAAGGCACAGCCAAAGTGTACGGTGAACAAGTAACACTCTTTTATTACCTGTTCCGACGCCCTCTTACTGCTGCTCGTCAGTGGTTAGGCTTATGAATGAGCTACCTGCATTACGCCAAGAGCTGCAGATTCAAACAGGTCCGGCAACAGCACAAGGCTTACCCAGCTGGACACTATATGATCCCGTACAGCATAAATACTTTCGTTTAGATGAAACGGTATTTACCATTTTAGCGCAATGGAGTACCTCTCAAACAAAAGAAACATTGCTTAAAAAGTTAAAACATCACGCTATCAATGAACAACAACTTTCATCCGTTGAGCAATTTTTAGACACACATCAACTTATTAAGTACGCAAAAAATCCACCAAAGCGCAAACTAACCTGGCACGATGCATTACTAAAATTATGCTTTTTTAATGTTTCATTATTTCAACCACAGAATGCGTTACGTGCCTGGCTACCCTACTTCAACTTTATTTTAAGTAAATATTTCATAATTACATGGTTTATTTTAACCAGCCTAGGTTTATTCTTAGTAAGCCACCAGTGGGACCAATTTACACATACATTTAACTATTTATACCAACCATCAGGATGGCTATTACTCAGTATTTGCCTTATTTTTCTTAAGTTTTGTCACGAACTCGGTCATGCATTAATGGCTACTCGCTTTCAGGTACCCATAACCTCAATTGGCATCGCATTTATAGTATTTTGGCCCCGTTTTTTTACTGATACGACTGCATCTTGGTCACTTGCATCTCGACAACAGCGACTGGCAATTTCTTGTGCAGGTGTAATGGTAGAGTTAATCATTGCGGGTTTGGCATTATTTATCTGGTCGTTTTTACCCGCAGGCTCTTTTCAAACTTGTCTTACATTTATTATAACAACCAGCATTGCTATGACGCTTCTAGTCAACCTTAATCCATGTTTAAAATTTGATGGGTACTACTTACTTGCCGATGCAATTAATATCGATAACCTGCAAAGCAAGTCATTTGCCCTCGCCCGCTGGCAACTACGCCATTTAATATTCGGTGCCCACTACCCTGAACATATTCACCACTTCCATGCACATAGAATATTTCTTATCAGCTATGCCTGGCTTACCTGGATTGTACGCTTGGTTTACTTTCTAAGTATAATTTATGTAGTCTATAACTTTGTATTCAAAGCACTAGGGATCATACTTTTTATTGTTTTAACATTTAAATTATTGCTTATGCCTATTTTTAAAGAAATAAAGTTATGGTTAACTCATTACTTTCCCAATAGCTCAATGCGCCGCAAAATATGCATTAGCAGTCTATTAGCTATACTCCTATTGTTGTTTGGTATACCTCAGCAATGGTCTATAAAATATCCAGCAGTTTATGTACCCTCTGAGTCAATCAAACTATACCCTGTTATGCCAGCCCAGGTTAATGAAATAAATATTCATGAAGGAAAGCGAATTCAACAAGGTGAAGTACTAATTCGATTTAATAACCCTGATTTAAATATAAGCATTGAATCCACTCGAGTTACACTAGCTGCCATTAATGAACAAATTCGCCAAATAATGGGATCAAAAGAGCACCTTATTCATTATGAAATTTTACTCAGGCGTAAACTCGAAGCAGAAACCAAACTATCAGGATTAGTAAAAAGTAAAGCACTACTTACTGTTCATGCTCCCTTTTCAGGGAAATTATCATGGGTAGACCCTGCGCTAGCAAAAAATATGTGGATAAACAACAACTACCCTTATGCCCGTTTATCCAGTGAAAAAACAGGTCAGCTCAATGCCTTTATTCACGCTGAAGATTTGCAGCTATTCCAGCCCTCTTCAGCAATATTCTACCCTGACAGTCCTGAATTAACGCCACTAGCTGTAACAGTCACGGAAGTAGGATCAGTCAATTTACGTTCTATTGATGAGCCCTTGCTTCAATCAACACATGGTGGAGATATCCCTATAAACCAAGATCAACAGCAAAAAAACACCCCTGTGACCAGTATTTATCCACTGCAAATATCACTAAATAAATCCCCTGAATACCCTATTATGCGCTTAAAAGGCACAATTATTGCCGAAAGCAAACCAGTGAGTCTAGCCGTTCTTGCTTGGAAACGAGTGCTTTCTATTTTACATAGGGAAGTGAGTATTTGAGTTTTTTCTCTAATATTTTTATCATGTAAGTCATCAGTAGAAGAAATACACCACCTATTGGTGACTTACATATTGGCGTCCTAATTTAACATAGCAAACAAAAACGAGCGCAATCAACGAATAGCAACATAGCCAATACGACAATATCCACGCTCATCTTTTGTGCTATATATCGTTACCTCTGCCTTTGAAAATTTTGCCGCTAATAATGCACTTACGTATGTATCATATACTGGGCTATTATCAACTTTCTTCAAGTAAGCAAATCTATGATCATTTTTACACATTGAAGGGACACCTTTTAGTAAAACTCTAAAAGTCATATCATCAGTACTGGTCACATCAATTTGTTCGATTTGGCCTTTAACAACACCATCCCAAGGATCATCAGAAAGAACGTTTGTAGAAAATAGTCCGACTAAAACAGCAATAATTATTTTTTTCATGTCAGTAATACCCTACCATTGACTCATTAAACAGCCAATGGATCTATAAGATAATTTAAAAGTCACGGAATTATACTTGATGAATACCCAATTTTCATTCAAATCAAGGTGAATAACACAAAAAAAGTTCTTTTATTGAAGTATAAAATACGAGATTTAAGGATTGAAGGTAAAAGCGTCATCAGATTATCTATTTACAAGAATGCTGTTTAGCCTAAGTTAATGCCCCCCC
>NZ_JAGSOY010000114.1 GCF_018837975.1 Zooshikella harenae
CCCTGCAGACAGGTAGTCTTATAATACACCTAAGGTTATACGGCTACTGCCTTTTTTCATAGATACCAAGCTCAAGGCCTATAAACACTCCATTATCATTTATTTTGATAGCAACTGTTGCTGTTTATAGGTAATTCCAATTGGTGTTCATTGATTCCTCATAATACTGTATATATATACAATACTAATAGTTTCAATGGTAAGGCTATGATTCAACAAGCAACAACTCCGCGCTTTGATCACTCTATAGCAACCCGTTTTCCACAATTAAAACAGCAGTTTATCGAAGAGCGTGTCAACTTACACAACTATGTTGTCAAACACCCTGAAGCAACATTCATCATTGAAGCTGGTGATGACTATATGCATGCTCATCACATCAAGGCCGGTGACTTACTCATTATTGATCGCTCACTTAAACCTGCCCATGGTGATATCGTTGTCGCAAGCCACCATAACCAATTGCTTATCCGCCAGCTTGTAGTTAAAGAATTAAGTGCCTGGTTATGCACAGGAGGAAATACGACCGCCGACCTTGCAGTAAAAGAAGATGGCATCCGTATTTTAGGTGTGGTTACCTTCTCGCTTAGTAGTAAACGGGGATAAATGTCCCCCTCTGCTTACTAGGTAAGAATGTATCATAAGATTTCAGTTCACCTCACCAACCTAGTCAAAGTAAGTTGTTATTTTTCATTATCTACACCCAAAATCTCTTAAAAACATCGATCTACAAACTATAATTATAGTAACCTGTCCTTTTGCTTAAAAAAATAATGTCTACTTAGCATAAATTAATATTCTTTTGCTCTGTAAGTTGGTATTGTGGCGGCAGATAGATTTACAGTATACAAAGGATTCTACTGTTAACTAAAAGAATTAGAATATAAGCTATTCTGAATATATCATACTTACCATTGCTGTAATTCAGGCAGACTTTATTTTCAAGTACTTCCTGATAACAGTACATCGGGCTGTAATAAGAGTAACAAGTGTAAGATAAGCACCCTTAAACGCAGCTCAAATGATACTTAGGCCATGAATAGCAGAAAGCATACCTAAAACTAGCCAGTCTAATGTCGCTAAAGCATAGTGTGTGCAATAATGAATAAGTCGAAAGTCGGCTTTCGCTATCGAATAATTTGTGTGTTTGGTTTTCTATAGCGTAATCTCAATCAACACACTAAATACTAGGAAAAAATATGAATCTTTATGTTGGCAATCTGGCTTACAGTGTTACCGAAGATGACTTGAGAGACGCATTTTCTGAGTTTGGTGAAGTTTCTGCAGTGAATCTTATATCTGACAAATTCTCAGGGCAGTCTAAAGGATTTGGTTTTGTTGAAATGCCTGATAACTCTGAGGCAGATGCCGCTATTAAGGCCTTTAATGACAGTATGTTTAAAGGCAGAAATATAAAAGTCAACCAAGCACGTCCTCGTGGAGAGCGTCCTCAACGCAGAGCACGTTACTAACCTCTACAGGCAGTTTTCGTAAGCACTATTTCTCATAGTGCTTACATACATTCTTTATTCATAGTGTTTTTTAACGATGCTAAGAATGACAAGTCCTGAACAAGAGCTTAAATAGAAATACCCTTTTCGACTTTGAGAAATTACTCAAGTTCTTTATATTAATTCAAACAGATTTATTTGTGATAATTTGTACTTAGTCTTTCCAAAGCTCCAAGGTGCTGTATAAATCAAGATAATAATTCAAATAACACTACTTGTCGCTTTAAATATTCTTGATTAAGATGCTAAACAAATTGCTTGTCCATGCTCATGAACTTCTACAAGACAACGATGTAAGCCCTTAACTGCTTTTTCATAGTCATCTTCACTGACAATAAATCTCATTTCCACCTGCCTCATCGTTTGATGTACCGCTAAAACACTAATCTTTTGCTCAGCTAAAGCAAGTACCGCTTTGGCTAACATGCCTGGTACCTGCATATCACTACCAACTACAGATACAATCGCAACTTTTTGTTGGTTAATATGTGCTTCACAAAATCTGTCTTCTAATGCCTGACGTATACGCTTGACTGTTTTTAAATTAGTGGAAAGATAGTGGGTAATTGTATTTGCATTGGTATCTTTTCCAATTGGATGACTTTTAAAACGATGAAGTATTGCTAATACTTCTTTATCATAAAAATCTATATTACCTGCCATATTCTGATCAAAAAGTTCAACGGCATAAATACCTTTGCAACCTGCAATTATCTCAACACAAGGCTTATCACTCACATAACTCCCCGTGATTAATGTACCAGTATGGTCTGGCTCAAAGGTATTTTTAACCCTTAATGGTATTTCATTTTTTCTCAATCCCTTTGCTGCTTTGGGATGAATAGCTTCCATACCAAGATTAGCTAATTGATCTGCAACATCATAATTAGTTCGTCCAATTGGTACTGCATTCGCCTCGCCAACCAGTTTTGGATCAGCGCTACTCAAATGAAATTCCTTATGAATTATTGCTTCTTTAGCTTCTGTTAACACCGCTATTCTACTAAATGTAATTTCACTGTATCCTCTATCATATGAAGACATTAAACCTTTTTCACAATGAGCATAGCCAGTCACAATTGCTAACTGTTTACTCAAATCCACTGTATTGAATGCTTGAGTTATTCTATCATCTAACGCAAGATGACAAGGCGATTGCCAACCCGTTAGATCAACAAAACAGGTGTCAATACCTTCCTGTTTAAGTAAATGCGTCATATTCCAGGCACTGTGTGCCTCCCCAATACTTGCCAGCATCTCCCGGACAGTCGCTAAATGTGTATCCAACGCAAAATGACCATGACGACATAACCTTTGCAAATCTTTCAAACAACGTTCAGCATCATTTAAACGTTGCCCTATAAATTTATTTGCTTTTTCTAGTAGGATTTCATCTGAAAATAGATTTTTATTTATAGAGAATATGCGAGCTCTTAAACTTTCTAGCGCATCCTGCCAACTTTCATCTTTGACACCATTCGCAAATAAAGCAAAAACCCCTGGTTTTCCTGATTTTTTGTATTCTAATAGTTGATCTGTAATACCCCCATAAGCGGATACAACAAAAATACGTTGATATAAGGTATTACTTTGCGTTGGCTTAAATATGATATTATCCCTGATAGCGGAAAAGTCATTCATAGACGTTCCACCAATTTTTTCTACACTATGCATCTTCATTTACTATCCTCATAAATTCCTTTTGAAATAATCCTCAAAATATTACTACATTTTAATTTCATTTATTTAATCAGCATGACAAACCTTATATAAACCGAGGATTAACCACTTATTAATATTACAGCCCAACAGCGCTTCTATATATATTAAAGTGGATACTGTTAGTTTTAACAGTCCAGACTAGCCTGATTAAAATCCCTTCGTTATGGGTAAGTCCACCTTTTGAAAAGGCTAATATCTTTACCCATAACGAAGGGAGCACGGTTTACAAGTTTGTATAAACAGCTTCCAATAAAAATAACGTATTAAGATGCTACAGCAAGTGGATCAGCTTCTACTTCATATGCCCCATCTTTATTGTGAACTTCTGTACCATTTAGAGGAGGATTGAAGACACATGCCATTTTCATTTCCGAAAATGCACGAAGAATATGCTTATCATTTTTATCTAGGATATAAATAGTACCTGGTTTTATTGGATACTTTTTACCATCATCCAGCGTTTCAACTTCACCTTCACCAGAAATACAGTAAACTGACTCCAAATGATTTTTATAATGCATTTGAAAGTCAGCGCCTTCATAAATTGTTGTTATATGGAAGGAAAATCCCATTTTGTCATTTTTTAGTAATAACCGAGTACTGTCCCAGTTTCCATCAGGCGAGATAATTTTACGTCCACACGATTCGCTTTCTTGTAATGTTCTTACAATCATTTAATCACCAAATTATTGAATCTTTTTGATACTTTATTTAACTAGCTCTTGTTAAGATCTATAACTTTCTGTGTCAATCGATCATTATCTACCAAGTTAACAATATTAAAACTATTTTACATTCAATAGATAACTACTAACTTGCCAGCTTTTGAGGTTCAAAATAGTCAACCTGACCTGGAATTATTTTTTCCTCGGCACATACATCTTTAATAGCCTGCTCAACAATATTGATGCCTTTTTTCAAGTTAACATCAGTAATGGTAAGCGGACATAGAAACTTAACTACATGGTCATCAGCACCACTGGTTTCAATAATCAAACCATTGTGAAATGCTTTACGCGTAATTTTATTAGCTAAGTCGCCATTCACACAATTGATGCCTTGCATCATGCCTCGACCGCATGGTGTAAAGTTACCTTCCCCATACTTCGCTACAATTGATTTTAAACTTTTCGAAATATACTCACCTTTTCGTTTAATATCATTAGCGAATTGGTGATCTGTCCAATAATGCTCTATAGCAATTTTAGCTGTAACAAAAGCTAAGTTATTCCCACGAAATGTCCCATTATGTTCGCCTGGTTTCCAACGATCTAACTCAGGTCGAAATAACACGACGGCAAAAGGTAAACCATAACCACTTAGCGATTTGGATAAAGTTACAATATCTGGCCTGATACCTGCCTTTTCAAAACTAAAATAACCACCAGTCCGCCCACATCCTGTTTGAATATCATCAACGATTAATAATATCTCATGTTTACGGCATACTGCTTCAAGGTTACGCAGCCACTCCAGAGATGCCGCATTAATTCCACCCTCACCTTGTACCGTTTCCACAATGACACCTGCAGGTTTATCCACACCACTGCTTGAATCAGACAGCACTTTATCCAGGTAGGCTGTTGTGTCTATGCCCTCACCTAAATAACCATCATAAGGCATTCGAATACTTCCGTTTAGACTGACACCTGCAGCCCCCCGATGGTGAGAATTACCTGTTAACGCTAATGATCCTAAGGTGACGCCATGAAAACCATTAGTAAAAGAAACTATTGTCTCTCGTCCTGTTACATTTCTTGCTAATTTGATCGCTGCTTCTACTGCATTAGTCCCTGTCGGTCCTGTAAACTGCATAACATACTCATATCCCCTTGGTTTTAATATTATTTCATTAAATACCTCGAGAAATTCACCTTTGGCCCGGGTATGCATATCAAGCCCATGAGTGATGCCATCATTACTTATGTAGTGAAGCAAAGCTTCTTTAAAGATGGGATTGTTATGGCCGTAGTTTAAAGTGCCAGCGCCTGCTAAAAAGTCTAAGTATTTGTTACCTTCTTCATCGTAAAGGAAATCGCCTTTAGCTTTATTAAATATACGCGGAAAAGAACGCGCATAGCTTTGCACTTCAGACTCAATCTCATCAAAAATTTTCACACTATTTCTCCCAATTTATTTAGCTTTATTCCTAAAGCTCTATATATACTCTAAAGGTGCTCAATCCTTATGCCTTTCCTCAGAAAGGTTAACTACAATAACGACTATATATTCATATAATTATTATTCTTTACTGCCCTTGCTAGGGCATACTTGGTAAGCCAATGAAGTCTCAAATTTTAGACTTCAAGGTGCGCATTAAATGGACCTATTTGCATTAAAAGCTCTGACTCATGATTTCCAGCAAAATGCTTTTCGCTATCAAAAAAGTCAGACTTGCTGAATGGTGCTTTTAATTCTTGCGCTAAACGCTCAAATAGAGCCCAGGATGCTCTGTTTGTCGCGGTTATTGTGGTTTCCAGAGTCTGTATCTGGCTATTACGCGTTCTGGCTAAAATACTTTTCAACATTCGTAACGCTAAACCAACACCTCTAGCCTGCTTGTCAACTGCTACCTGCCAGACAAATAGACAATCAGGTCGATCAGGAACCACATAGCCGGATATAAAACCAACAATGTTGCCTCTTAGTTCAGCAACAACTGATGTTCTCGAAAAGTGTGTGCACTGTAACAAGTTACAATACGTAGAGTTGACATCAAGCGGAGGGCACAGACCAATCAGTTCAAAAACGGCAAATCCGTCGCTAGACCTTGGTAACCGTAGCTTTACATTGTCTGCATCATATTCATACATATCTAATTATTAGAACTCTATATATTTACACGCTAAAAATTCAAACAAATTTACGCAAAAAAATCAACCTTATCGATAATTATCGACCATAACTTGCCAAAATTCACATTTCACACTTGCAAATATATATAGTACACTAAATACATGTTTACAATAATGTCACATATACAAACTAAAAATTTAGATATCTTACTAGTTTATGGATAAACAGTACTTGTGCTTTAAGCTAAATAACGAACTCTTTGTACATCAGGTAAGCACTGTTAGAGAGGTTATGCCTTATATCGAGCCAACCCCCGTACCAGGCTCACCTGATATCATTGAGGGTGTGTTAAATGTACGTGGCAATGTTGTGTCCATTATCTCTGCTCGAAGGTTGTTCAAATTACCCGAGAACCAACCTACCAAAGACTCATGCATTATCATCTTCGATACTATTTCAAACCAATATGGCATTTCTGTTGATTCTGTTGACGAAATAGTCACGCTCAACCCCAGTGAAATGAATGTATCCAGTGCTGAAGAGGAACTTTCTGAGTCTCAATTTATTAAGGGAACAGTCAAACATGCAAAAGGCCTACTAATTCTTGTTGATTTATCTAATCTCATAGAAATTGAGCGCAATACACTAAGCACTGACTAACTTGCATCGTAACAATAAAATGTGCTTATCCTTCGTTTACAAACTATACATAGCTAAAAAAATATTATTTCTTATTATTTAGCGAAGGAATTTTTACTTTGGACGAAATAGAAAATCTTTCAGTAGCATTACGGCGGGTTATAAGAGCAAACCATCTCCAGTCACACCATTTAGTTAAAACTACCGGGTTAACCACACCACAAATAGTTTTATTAAGCGCTATTCAAACTAAAGGTGAAGTAACTATTAAAGAACTGGCAAAGGAAATAAGTTTGAGCCAGGCAACTGTAACAACTATTATCGACAGATTGGAGAAAAAAAAATTACTAATACGAAAAAGGTCCGCCCAGGACAAACGTAAAGTTCACTGCCACCTTACTGCAAAAGGGTTAAGTACTATAGAAATGTCACCCGCACTATTTCATAAGTATTTTATCTATCATTTCAATAGCCTAGAAGATTGGGAAAAAAACTTAATTATTTCCGCATTACAACGAATTGCAAACATGATGGAAAAGCAGCCAGACCAACTTAACAAAAACTAAAAATGCTTTTTAAAAAGCGCTATATCACCTTACCTCCATATAAAAAAGTCGCCTTTAAGCACCATTAAGCAGACAAACTCACAAAGAATTACAATAAACCCATTCTATTAATATTTTTTTCATTTAGTTTAATATATCCAATCAACTTCGCATAATTAATATAGCTAATAGCAACTATTACTATTTTTAATCAAACAATATGCAGTCTTTCAAAGAATTATTTATCTTCTCATCTATTATACTCACTTTACACACAAGGTTATTCATGGTCTGTTCTTAAAAAGCTACAGACATCATATGTGGTATATATACTTATAGTGTATATCGTGGCAATTAATCATATTCGAGGCCTGATACTTATCCACCAAATACATTATTGCTTTGCTCCAAGATTACTACTGGGATAACTAAGGATATATCAGGTGATACACAGCAACTTGTGTATCCAACTTAGCTATCACCTACTAATTAATAATCCTATCAATAAACATATTATTGCTATTTTGTTATGAGTAAGGAGTTATATGTGAACAGACTCGCTTCTGTTATTGCTTTGTTAGTTGCCGGGCAAGCCTACGCCTCAGATATTGTTTTTCCCAATGATGGACCAATTTTATTTCCAGACGATCCTATCCTTAGTCAACTACCAGATAACCAAACAAATGGCTTGCCCGTTGTTAGTCCTTTACCATTAAGTATTGACGATATCAATAATACAATGAGTGCTGTCTTCCTCTCATCCTTAAACGAGTCTAAAGCTGTAGCAGAGGAACTGTCTGAAATCGGTAAAAATGAAGGATTTACTGTAAAACTCACAGATGATGGGGAATTATGGGCAGAAGACAACAAATGGATGTCAGCAGATGGAACGAAAATTTACCGCCCCGCGATCG